>JBFWXO010000049.1:0-51541 GCA_050187355.1 Vicinamibacterales bacterium | reverse complement strand
GTCGCGTGGACGACGGGCGCCACGGTGCGGGCCTCGAGCAGGGGCCAGACGCGCGCTTCGAGGGCGGCCGCGATGGCGCCCTTCTCCGCCGGGCTGCGCGGCCGGAGCGTGGAGCCCGTGATCGTGAGCCGGCGCCGCATCACCTGCATGAGATCGATCTCGACGCGCGCGGCCTTGAGGAACGCGATCTGCACCAGGCGCCCCTCGACGGCCATCGCCTCGAGGTTCTTTGCCACGTAGTCGCCGCCGACCATGTCCAGCACCACGTCGGCCCCGTGGCCGCCGGTGGCCGCCTTCACGGCCGCCACCCAGTCCTCCTCGCGGTAGTTGAAGGCGGCCTCGGCCCCCAGCCGCACCGACGCCGCGCACTTCGCGGCCGACCCGGCCGTGGCGAACACCCGCGCGCCGGACGCGCGCGCCAGCTGGATGGCCGTCGTGCCAATGCCACTCGTTCCGCCGTGGACGAGCAGGGTCTCACCGGGCGCCAGCCGGCCGCGCTCGAACACGTTGGTCCACACGGTGAAGAAGGTCTCGGGCACGGCCGCGGCCTCCACCATGGAATAGCCCCGCGGGACGGGCAGGCACTGGACCGCGGGCACCGCGCACAGCTCCGCGTAGCCGCCGCCGGACACCAGCGCACAGACCGCGTCGCCCGGCTTCCACCGCCCCGGGGTGCCGTCGTCGGCCGGCCGTGTCTCGACGACCGTGCCCGCCACCTCGAGGCCCGGGAGGTCGGACGCGCCCGGGGGCGGCGGGTACTTGCCCAGCCGCTGCAGGACGTCGGGCCGGTTCACGCCGGCCGCCTCCACTGCGACGAGGACGTCGCCCGGCTGGAGGTCCGGACGTGGCCGGTCCACGAGGCGGAGTCCCTCGGGCGGACCGAACGCGCCAATCTCCACCGCGCGCATCACCGCCCCCCCGCGACATGGAGATCCGAGGGCAGGCGCGGCGAGGAAAGGAGGCCGGCGAACGCCTCCCAGCGCCTGGCGCGGTCGTCGCCGCCGGTCCCCGCCGGGCGACCCCCGGCCTGCGACTCGACGTAGGCCTTCACGAGATCCTCGCCAAGGTTGTAGTTGATGACGTAGCTGCGATAGGCATCGAAGAACTTCACCCGCTGGGCCGCCTGCGCCGGCGTGTTCATGGCGTAGCGCACGAGCCAGTCGGCTGCGCGCGCCGCGTCCATGCGGCCGTCGAGGTAGCCCCTGGCTGCCTCGTTGCCGGCGTAGGAGAGCCGGCGCACCAGCGCCATCACCTCGTAGTACTCGTCCACGCGGGCCGGATCCAGCCCGGCCAGCGGGAACAGCGTGGCCCGCTCGAAGGCCCGGCGCTCCTCGTCGCTGAAGGCCACCTGGATCCCGTAGTTCGCCGTCCCCTCGGCAATGAGCGACTGCGGCGAGAACAGGGGATAGACGGAGAACTCCGTCCAGCCCCGGTCCCGCACCAGGTGCTGCTCGAGGAGGGTGTTGTAGACGTGATGGCCGGGGTAGCCCTCGTGGCAGGCCAGGTCCACGGCGCGGTCGATGAAGACCGGCAGGTCCGTGTTCACCTCGATCAGGCTCGTGAAGTTCCCCTTGTACCAGTTGTAGCCGCTCCACGGCTTATCGGTGACGTAGGCCACCGTGAACCGCTCGCCGGCCGGCAGGGCGATGTGGCTCAGGGTGCGGCGGCGGCACTCGGCGATGGCGGCCTGGAACACCGCGTCGAGGCGATCGGGCGGAACGACGAACGCCTGCCGGAAGGCCGCGTAGCGCGCCGGCAGGTCGCCCGTGCCGCCGAGCCGCGCGCCGATGGCGTCGAGCGTGGCCTGGAACGACGCCTCGTCGTTCCGGGGCGCGACCGCGTCGTAGAGCTCCCGCGACTCCTCGTCGAACGGAAACCGCTGCCCCTGCAGCATCGACACCCGGGCGCGGAGCGCGTTCAGCTGCCGGGCGAGATACGCCCGGCGCAGCCGGAGGAGCTCGGCGTCCGGCGCCCCGTCGGCCACGGGAGGCAGGCCCCGCAGATCCACTTCCAGGACCGCCGCGCGCTTGTTGATCTCCTCGAGCGGCCACGCCGCCTGCTCGACCTCGGTCCGGAGCGCCTCCGGCCCGTAGTAGGCGTCCACGAAGCTGGCGTCATGGCGCCCCAGCGCCAGCACGAGCCGCACGTAGGTCTCGGCCGCCGCCTGGTCGGTCGCCGACGTGGGTATGGGCTTCCGCAAGCAGCCTCCTCCGCCGATGGCCATCGCGATCGCGAGTGCCCCGATCACGCTCCGTCTGCGCATCCTCGCTCCTTCACCGTGACGCGTAGCGCGCCCGAATGGTCGGAATCAGGTACTCGTCGAACGCCCGCGTGAAGTCGTAGGCGGGCGCGAAGCCCCAGTCCCGTCGGGCCGCCGTGTCGTCCACGTCGGCCGGCCACGAGTCCACGATGCCCTGGCGCTTGACGTCGGTGGCCCAGCTGATCCGGGCGGCCGGAAACGCGGCCGACACCGTCCGCTCGATCTCCTCCGCCGACGGGTTGAAGGCGCCCACGTTGTACGCCGTCCGCGTCAGCGCCTCCCGGGGCGCGGCGGCCAGGGCCAGGAGCGCGTCCACGCCGTCCGGCATGGCCATGAAGGGGATGCGCGTGTCGGGACGCACGAAACAGGCGTAGGCGTCGCCGCGCGCGGCCGCGTGGATCATCTCCGGCGCGTAATCGCTCGTGCCGCCCGAGGGCACCGTGACCGCGCTGATGAGCCCGGGGAACCGGACCGAGCGGAAGTCCACGCGTCCGGCCTGCGGCTCGGCCGAGAGCTGCTTGTAGTGGCGGGCGTAGTAGCGGCCCAGCTGCTCGCAGTACAGCTTGTTGCAGCCGTACATGGTCGTCGGTGTCGTGTAGTCGTCCTCGCGGACGCGGCCCGCCCGCGCCTTGGTGGGCAGGTCCGGCAGGCCGTAAGCGGCAATCGACGACGGATAGACGAAGACGACGGGCCGGCCGTGCGACTCGGCTTCCCGCTGGGCGAACTCCAGCAGGGTCAGCGTCCCTTCCACGTTCACCTGGTGGGCGGTGACGGGCGTGAACTCGGACCGCGTCGAGAGCAGGGCGGCCAGGTGGTAGATGGCGTCCACCTCGAACTCGGCCAGGATGCGCTCCAGGAGGGCAGCGTCGAGGATGGACCCCGTGAATTCCCGCTGCACGAGGCGCCCGAGGTCGGGCTCCAGCGGGTTCAGGTCGAGGGTGACGATGCCCTGCCCGCCCGCCGCCGCGATCCTGGCGATCAGGCCGTGTCCGATCTCTCCGCCGGCGCCCGTGATGAGCACCACTGGCTTGCGCATGGTTCCTCCGACCCCGAGTCCGCGTCGGACCCGGGTCCGAGCACAGCTATTGTACGTGGCCGTGGCGGACCACGTGGTCGTGGACGGTGTGACCCTGGAGGCCCGGTGGTGGCCGGCGCCCGCGCCGGGCCCTGCCGCGCCGATCGTCCTCCTGCACGAGGGCCTCGGATCGGTGTCGCTGTGGCGCGACTTCCCCGCCGGACTGGCCGCGGCCACGAGCCGTCCCGTGTTCGCCTACAGCCGCCGCGGCTATGGACGGTCGGCCGCCCGGGGGCGCGGGCTCGCCCTCGACTTCATGGAGACCGAGGCGGCGGTCGTCCCCCGGGTCCTGGACGCCGCGGGCATCGGCCGGGCGGTCCTCTTCGGCCACAGCGACGGCGGGTCGATCGCGCTCGTGGCCGCGGCCGCCGTGCCGGACCGCATCGAGGCCCTCGTCGTCGAGGCGCCGCACGTGTTCGTGGAAGACGTCAGCGTCGCGAGCATCGCGCGCATGCGCGACCTGTGGACGGCCTCCGACCTGCGCGCCCGGCTCGCGCGCCACCACCAGCACGTCGACGAGGCCTTCCTCGGCTGGAACGGCGTGTGGCTGGACCCGGCCTTCCGCGCCTGGACCATCGAGCCGGCCCTGCAACGGGTGGTGTGCCCCACCTTGATCCTCCAGGGCGTCGACGACGAGTACGGCACCGTGGCGCAGGTGGAGGCGATTACGGCCCAGGCGGCCGGCACGGTCGAGACGGCGCTGCTGCCCCGCTGCGGCCACAGCCCGCACCGGGATCGCCCTGCAGACGTGCTGGCGCGGACGGCTGCATTTCTCGCGCGATCGCACGGGACGACGGCCTCGCAAGTCCGGTAGGGGCCGCCGCCGCGATCCTGTAATTGCCGCCGCCCTTCACAGGATTGTGATGGCTGTGCCAGCGCTGTAGAAATTCGCGCTGACACAGTTCGGCCTTGCGCCTGAGAAGTCGTCGGGCTGTCGCAACCAAGGAGGTTCCCCGCATGGTACGAGCCAGCGCACTTGCCCTCTCCCTGCTCCTGGCACCCTGCGTGGCGTTCGCGCAGGTCTCGGCAACGACGGGCTCGATCAACGGCAAGGTGACCGACAACACCGGGGGCGTGCTCCCCGGTGTCACCGTGACCGCGTCGAGTCCGAGCATGCAGGGCGTACGCACGGACGTCACGAACGAGGCCGGCGAGTACCGCTTCCCGGCCGTGCCCCCGGGGACCTACAAGCTGGTCTTCGAGCTCGCGGGGTTCGGGACCGTCAACCGCGAGGGCCTGAACGTCGGCCTCGGCTTCACCGCCACGGTGAACATCGAGCTGGGCGTGGCGAGCCTCCAGGAGACGGTGACGGTCAGCGGCTCTTCGCCGGTGGTCGACGTCTCCACCACCGCGACGACGTCGAACTACACATCCGAGCGCCTGGCCGCACTGCCCAACGCCCGCGACTTCTGGGCGGTCCTGGCGGCATCGCCGGCGGTCGTCGTCACCCGCATCGACGTCGGCGGCAGCGCCGCGGGCACCCAGACCGGCTACGCGGCCTACGACACCAAGCAGGACCAGCACCGCCCGATGGTCGAGGGGATCGTGAACACCGAGGGCACGGGCGGCTCGGGCTTCTACTATGACTACGGTTCCATCGACGAAGTGGCCATCGAGACCAAGGGCCACACCGCCGAGATGCCGTGGCCGGGCGTCTGGTCCAACTTCGTCTCGAAGTCGGGCGGCAACGAGTACCACGGCCGCGTCTACCTGGATTACCAGAACGAGTCGATCCAGCGCACGAACATCGACAACAGCGCCGTCGAGCTGTGCCCGCGCAGCGACTGCGGCGAGCTGACGCCGTCGGATCTGAACCGCATCTACCGCTACTACGACTTCAACGGCGACGCCGGCGGCTACCTGAAGAAGGACACGCTCTGGTGGTACGGGTCCTACCGGAAGCAGAACGTCCAGGGCCGCCTCCCGAACTTCCCGGTCAAGCCGTTCGAGACGGGCCTGACGAACTACACGGGCAAGCTCACCTACGCCATCTCGCAGAACAACAAGCTGACGGCCTACGGGATGTGGGGCAACAAGCACCAGCCCAACCGCCTCGACACGTTCCGGATCGGCGCCACCGCCGCGCGGCACAACTCGGCGGACTCGACGTGGAACCAGGACTACTGGGCCCACACCTACAAGGCCGGCTACGAGTCCGTGTTCGGCGACAGCACGTTCTTCGAGGCGCGCGGCGGGCAGTTCCGCTACGTGTGGCCGAACTCCCGCTACACCGACGCGCCGTCCTACCAGGACGTGGGCAACAACCTCGTGAGCGGGGGCAACCGCGACGGCTGGTTCCGCACCCCGTCGCGCAACCAGGTGGCCGGCTCGCTGACCTACTTCAAGAGCGGCTGGGCCGGCTCGCACAACTTCAAGATCGGCGGCGAGTGGTTCCGCGAGACCTTCACCGACGAGCGCGGGCGGGGCGGCATCGGCAACGTCCCCGGCGACGTGCTCTACATCCTGAACAACGGGCGCGCGTCGGAGGTGTACCTCTTCGCGACCCCGTCGATCTCGGAGCAGGGCCTCCAGACGCTCGGCCTGTACGCGCAGGATACCTGGCGCGTCGGGCCGCGCCTCACCATCAACGTCGGCCTCCGCTTCGACCGCTACCGGGCGTTCCTGCCCGAGCAGGAGGGGCCGCCCGTCGGCCAGTTCAACGCCACGCAGGTGAGCTTCCCGGCCGTGGACAACCTGAAGACCTTCTCGAACCCGGTGCCGCGTCTGGGCCTCATCTACGACGTCACCGGCGAGGGACGGACCGTCATCAAGGCCAACTACGGCATCTACTACTGGAATCCCGGCGCCAACGGCGTAGCGGCCGACACGAACCCGAACTCGGCCGACTGGTACACGCGCTACCGCTGGACCGACCTCAACGGCGACCTCCTCTACCAGCCAGGAGAGGAAGGCGTCATCATCGACCAACGCGGCGGGGCGGCGTCGGGGGCGCTCGACCCGGACCTGAAGAACACGCGCACCGACGAGATCGCCGCCTGGGTGGAGCACGAGCTGGTGCCCGGCCTGGCAATCTCGGCCGGCTACGTCCACCGGACGATCGACAACTTCCGCGTCCGGGCCAACGCCAACCGTCCGATCGACGCCTTCAACGTGCCGATCACGATTCGCGACCCCGGGCCCGACGGCGTCCTGGGCAACGGCGACGACGGCGCCGGCATCCCGGGCTTCAACCTGAACCCGGCGAACCTCGGACTGCCCGTCCAGAACCTGACGACCAACCTGCCGGGTAAGGGCCAGTACGACACCATCGAAGTCTCGGCGGCGAAGCGCCAGACCGGGCGGTGGTCGCTCGCGGCCGCGTTCTCCAAGCGGTGGAACAAGGACCACGACACCGGGTACTTCGGCCAGAACCTCAGGGCGCTGACCACCCCGTCGACGATGAACGACCTCATCAACACCACCGACGGCCGCTACGAGTTCACGATGTGGACGGCCAAGATCAACGGCAGCTACGACGCGCCGGGCGGCGTCCGCATCACGCCGGCCCTCCGCTTCCAGCAGGGCCAGCCGTACGGGCGCACGTTCCTGGCGGGCGCCGCCAACGGCATCAACTACGGCACGCAGCGCATCCTGGCGGAGCCCATCGACTCGCGACGCCAGGACAACATCGTCCTGCTCGACGTCCGGCTCGAGAAGTTCTTCGACCTCGGCGCCAGCGCGCGCCGCGTCGGCGTCTTCGTGGACGGCTATAACCTGCTGAACTCCGACGCCGCCCAGAACATCACCTGGAGCAGCGGCTCGGCATTCGAGCGGCCCATCGCGATCGTGGGCCCGACGATCATGCGCTTCGGTTTCAAGTTCGACTGGTAGAGACCGACACCGCCCGGCCGCCGCGAGGCGGCGGCCGGGACGCCATCCGCGCGCGAAGGGCCCGGCGGTGCTGCCGCCGGGCCCTTCGTGTCTCTGGCTGCGGCCTCGCCGCAGATCGGTTTCCGCAGGCACGCCGGCACGCCGGGGCCTCACCCGTCCCGCATCCATCTCTTCAGTAGTGACGCACTCGACGTGGGCGCACGCACGCATGTCAGTGATCACTACCGACTTTCAATGGTCATATATACATACTTTCTGGGATACGGCACTCGAGCGACACCCACCGACCCTCTGACGAATCCAACGTCGCGGATTCGCGTCCAACGCCACGGATGCGCCAGCGACGACATGCCGTCCGCGCCACGCCGGCGCTGCAGCGATCGCGGATTGCCTTCGTACAGGGTATTTCGGCGCTTGTATACGGTGCATCGCCTGCCTACAATACGCCGCGTCTCGACGCTTCGTTGAACACAGCGCGAGACACCCACGAGCGCATGTGCGGGTCGTGAACTGCGGTCTCGTCAGACGCGATTCCCCCGCATCCCTTCAGGGAGGAGTACGGCATGGCACGAGTGTGCGGTCTGGTTCTCGGCATGCTCCTGGCGTCGTCGGCGGCGTTCGCGCAGGTTTCTGCAACCACTGGCTCGATCAACGGCAAGGTGACGGACAACACGGGCGGCGTGCTGCCCGGTGTCACCGTCACCGCGTCGAGCCAGAGCATGCAGGGCGTGCGCACGGACGTCACCAACGAAGCCGGCGAGTATCGTTTCCCCGCGGTTCCGCCCGGTGACTACAAGCTCGTGTTCGAGCTGGCCGGCTTCGGCACCGTCAATCGCGAAGGCGTGCGCGTCGGCCTCGGCTTCACGGCCACGGTGAACATCGAGCTCGGCGTCGCCAGTCTTCAGGAAACGGTGACCGTCAGCGGCTCGTCGCCGGTCGTGGACGTCTCCACCACCACGACCTCGGAGAACTTCGGTGAGGAGCGGCTCGCGGCGCTGCCCAACGCGCGCGACTTCTGGGCGGTCCTGGCGGCATCGCCGGCGGTCGTCGTCACGCGCATCGACGTCGGGGGCAGCATGGCCGGCACGCAGACCGGGTACGCGGCCTACGACACGAAGGAAGACCAGCACCGGCCGATGGTCGAGGGCATCGTCAACACCGAGGGCACCGGCGGCTCGGGCTTCTATTACGACTACGGCTCCATCGACGAAGTGGCCATCGAGACCAAGGGCCACACCGCCGAGATGCCGTGGCCGGGCGTGTGGTCGAACTTCGTCTCGAAGTCGGGCGGCAACGAGTACCACGGCAAGTTCTACTCGGACTACCAGAGCGAGAGCATCCAGCGCAGCAACATCGACAACTCGCAGACCGGGCTCTGCCCCCGCGGCAACTGCGGCGAGCTGACGCCCTCCGACCTGAACCGGATCCACAAGTACTACGACGTCAACGCCGACGTGGGCGGGTACCTGAAGAAGGACACGGTGTGGTGGTACGCCTCGGGGCGCAGCCAGAACGTGCAGGGCCGGCTGCCGAACTTCCCGGTCAAGCCGTTCGAGACCGCCCTCAAGAACTACACGGGCAAGGTGACGTACGCCATCTCGCAGAACAACAAGCTGACGGCGTACGGGATGTGGGGCAACAAGCACCAGCCCAACCGCCTCGACACGTTCGCCATCTCCGCGACCTCGGCCCGGCACAACTCGGCGGACTCGACGTGGAACCAGGACTACTGGGCCCACACCTACAAGGGCGGCTACGAGACCGTGCTCGGCGACAGCACGTTCTTCGAGGTGCGCGGCGGACAGTTCCGCTACGTCTGGCCGAACCACCGGTACACGCAGGACGTCCCGTACCAGGACCTCGGCACGAGCGTCGTCAGCGGCGGCAATCGCGACGGCTGGTACCGCACGCCCTCGCGCAACCAGGTCGGCGCGTCGCTGACCTACTTCAAGAGCGGCTGGGCCGGCTCGCACAACTTCAAGATCGGCGGCGAGTGGTTCCGCGAGACCTTCACCGACGAGCGCGGCGTGGACGGCGAGGGCTCGGTGCCCGGCGACGTCCTCCACATCCTGAACAACGGCAACCCGTCCGAGGTCTACCTGTTCGCGAGCCCGTCGGTGTCCGAGCAGGGGCTGTACACGCTGGGGATGTACCTGCAGGATACGTGGCGCATCAACTCGCGCCTGACCATCAACGCCGGGATCCGCCTGGACCGCTACCGCGGGTTCCTGCCCGAGCAGGAAGGGCCGCCGGTGGGCAAGTTCAACACGACGCAGCTGAAGTTCGCCGCGATCGACAACGTCAAGACGTTCTCCACGCCGGTGCCGCGCCTGGGCATCATCTACGACCTGACCGGTGAAGGGCGGACGGTGATCAAGGCCAACTACGGCCTCTACTACTGGAACCCCGGGACCGGCCTGGCCTCCGACACGAACAACAACCCGGCCGACTGGTACACGCGCTACCGCTGGACCGACCTCAACGGGGATCTGCTCTACCAGCCGGGTGAAGAGGGCGTCATCATCGCGCAGCGCGGCGGCGCGGCGTCGGCGACGCTCGACCCGAACCTGAAGAACACGCGGACCGACGAGTTCGCCGGCTGGATCGAGCACGAGGTGCTCCCCGGCTTCGCGGTGTCGGGCGGCTACGTCTATCGCTCGATCGACAACTTCCGCGTGCTGGCGAACGCGAACCGGCCGCTCGACGCCTACAACGTGCCGATCACCATCCGCGACCCCGGTCCGGACGGCGTCCTCGGCACCAGCGACGACGGGGCCGGCATTCCCGGCTTCAACCTGGCCGCCGCCAATCTGGCCCTGCCGGTCCGGAACATCGCGACCAACCTCTCCGGCAGCGGCGAGTACCAGACGGTGGAGTTCGCGGCGACCAAGCGCCAGGCGGGACGCTGGTCGCTGTCGGCGGCGGTCGCCAAGCGCTGGAACAAGGACCAGTCGACGGCCTACTTCGGCCAGAACCTGCGATCCCTGACCACGCCGTCGACCAAGAACGACCTGATCAACACCGACGGCGGCCGCTACAACTTCACGATGTGGACGGCCAAGGTCAACGGCAGCTACGACGCGCCGTTCGGCATCCGCATCACGCCGGCCCTCCGCTTCCAGCAGGGCCAGCCCTACGGCCGGACGTTCCTGGCCGGCGCCGCCAACGGCATCAACTACGGCACGCAGCGGATTCTGGCCGAGCCGATCGACTCGCGGCGGCAGGACAACATCACGCTCCTCGACCTGCGCCTCGAGAAGTCCTTCGCGCTCCCCAGCGCCCGCAAGGTGGGCGTGTTCATCGACGCCTACAACCTGACCAACTCCGCGGCCGCCCAGAACATCACCTGGAACAGCGGCTCGGCCTTCGAACAGCCGATCAGCATCATCGGCCCGTCCATCATGCGGTTCGGCTTCAAGTTCGACTGGTAGGCGGCCCCGGCCAGCCGCCGCGAGGCGGCTGACCGGCCGGTTCCGGCCCGTCAGGCCCGGTGGGGAGGCTCCCCGCCGGGCCTTTTTCTTTTTTCTGCGGGTCCGCCCACGGCCTTACGGACGAGCTGCAAGGGCTCAAGTCGATCCAATTCTGCGGATGTCGGCCGTGATCAGCGGCTCTGGCCTGCAGGTACTACTGCCAATTGCATGTGATTACTACAGGCTTTTTATTGGCTTGTATACCTGAAAACCAGTACCTACAATACCGCAACCTCAGCCATGCCATCGTCGCGGGTGGCCGAGGGACCCGCGCGCGTCTGCGGGGCCTTGGACATCGCAGCACCCTCCGGTGCCCAAGGACCGAATCGTCACGGGAGGGATGGAGGAGTACGGCATGGCACGAGTGTGCGCTCTTGTTCTCGGCATGCTCCTGGCGTCGTCGGCGGCGTTTGCGCAGGTTTCTGCAACGACAGGCTCGATCAACGGCAAGGTCACGGACAACACGGGCGGCGTGCTGCCCGGTGTCACCGTCACCGCGTCGAGCCCGAGCATGCAGGGCGTGCGCACGGACGTCACCAACGAGTCCGGCGAGTATCGCTTCCCCGCAGTGCCCCCAGGAGACTACAAGCTGGTGTTCGAGCTGGCCGGCTTCGGCACGGTCAACCGCGAAGGCGTGCGCGTCGGCCTCGGATTCACCGCCACGGTGAACATCGAGCTCGGCGTCGCCAGCCTCCAGGAAACCGTCACCGTCAGCGGCGCGTCCCCGGTCGTGGACGTCTCGTCGACGACGACGGCCGCCAGCTTCGGCGAGGAACGCCTCGCCGCCCTGCCGAACGCGCGCGACTTCTGGACGGTGCTCGCCGCCGCGCCAGCCGTCGTGCTGACGCGCATCGACGTCGGCGGCAGCGCCGCGGGCACGCAGACCGGCTACGCGGTCTACGACACGAAGGAAGACCAGCACCGGCCGATGGTCGAGGGCATCGTCAACACCGAGGGCACCGGCGGCTCGGGCTTCTACTACGACTACGGCTCCATCGACGAAGTGGCCATCGAGACCAAGGGCCACACCGCCGAGATGCCGTGGCCGGGCGTGTGGTCGAACTTCGTGGCCAAGTCGGGCGGCAACTCGTACCACGCCAAGCTCTACGCGGACTACCAGAGCAAGGACATCCAGCGCAGCAACATCGACAACTCCATGACCGTGCTGTGCCCGGGCGGCCGCTGCGGCAACCTGCAGCCGTCGGATCTGAACCGCCTCGAGCACTATCACGACGTCAACGGGGACGTCGGCGGCTACGTGAAGCAGGACAAGCTGTGGTGGTACACGTCGCTGCGCGATCAGAAGGTCAAGGTGCTCCTGCCGAACTTCCCCGTCAAGGCGTTCGAGACGGGGCTGCAGAACTACACCGGCAAGCTGACCTACGCCGTGTCGCAGAACAACAAGCTCACGGCGTACGGCATGTGGGGCCACAAGACGCAGCCCAACCGGCTGGACACGTTCGTCATCGGCGCCACCTCGGCCCGCCACAACTCGGCGGACTCGACGTGGAACCAGGACTACTGGGCCCACACCTACAAGGCCGGCTACGAGACCGTCATCAGCGACTCCACCTTCATGGAGGTGCGCGGCGGGCAGTTCAAGTACGTCTGGCCGAACAGCCGGTACACCGACGCGCCGGCCTACCAGGACACCGGGAACAGCCTCGTCAGCGGCGGCAACCGCGACGGCTGGTTCCGGACGCCGTCCCGGAACCAGGCCGCCGGATCGATGACGTATTTCAAGGGCGGCTGGGCCGGTGACCACAACTTCAAGGTCGGCGGCGAGTGGTTCCGCGAGACGTTCACCGACGAGCGGGGCCGCGGCGGCGTGGGCAGCGTGCCCAACGACGTCCTGCACATCCTGAACAACGGCGTGCCCGCCGAGGTGTACCTGTTCGCCAGCCCCTCGATCTCCGAGCAGGGCCTGTTCACGACCGGCGCGTACCTGCAGGACACCTGGCGTCTCAACGCACGGATGACGATCAACATCGGCATCCGCTACGACCGCTATCGCTCGTTCCTACCCGAGCAGGAAGGGCCGCCGGTGGGCCGGTTCAACCCGACGCAGGTGAAGTTCGCGGCCATCGACAACGTGAAGACCTTCAACAACGTCGTCCCGCGCCTGGGCCTCATCTACGACATCACGGGCGAGGGCACGACGGTGCTCAAGGCGAACTACGCCCAGTACTACTGGAACCCCGGCGCCAGCGGCCTGCCGTTCGACGTCAACAACAACTCGGCCGACTGGTACAAGCGCTACCGGTGGACGGACACCAACGGCAACGGCGTCTACGACACCGGCGAGGAGGGCGTGATCATCGCCCAGCGCGGCGGCGCCGCGAGCGGCACGCTGGATCCCAACCTGAAGAACACGCGGACCGACGAGGTCTCGGCCTGGGTCGAGCACGAGCTCATGCCCGGCCTGGCGGTGTCCGGCGGCTACGTCTATCGGGCCATCGACAACTTCCGCGTCATCTACAACCAGAACCGGCCGATCGCCGACTTCAACGTCCCGGTCGTCATCCGCGACCCCGGTCCGGACGGGGCGCTGAACACGGCCGACGACGGGGCCGGCATCCCGGGCTTCAACCTGAACGCCGCCGCGCTCGCGCGGCCGGTCAGCAACCTCATCACCAACCTGCCCGGCAGCGGCGAGTACCACACCGTGGAGTTCTCGGTGAACCGGCGCCAGGTGGGCCGGTGGTCGCTCGCCGCGTCGTTCTCGCAGCGGTGGAACAAGGACCAGAGCACGGCGTACTTCGGCCAGAACCTCCGCGCCATCACGACGCCGTCCACGCCGAACGATCTCATCAACACCGATGGCGGCCGCTTCAACTTCACCATGTGGACGGCCAAGATCAACGGCAGCTACGACGCCGGCTACGGCATCCGCCTGACGCCGGCACTGCGCTTCCAGCAGGGCCAGCCGTACGGGCGCACCTTCCTGGCCGGCGCGGCGAACGGCATCAACTACGGGACGCAGCGCATCCTGACCGAGCCGATCGACTCGCGCCGCCAGGACGACATCGTGATCCTGGACCTCCGCATGGAGAAGTCGTTCAAGCTCCCGAACAACCGGAAGCTCGGCGTCCTCGTGGACGTCTACAACCTGACCAACTCGGCCGCCGCCCAGAACATCACCTGGAGCAGCGGCTCGGCGTTCGAGCAGCCCATCGCCATCATCGGTCCGACGATCATGCGCTTCGGCATGAAGTTCGACTGGTAGCGGCGACACCGACGTGACAACGGGCCGGGGCGCGCAGGCGCTCCGGCCCGTTTCGTGTCTACGGACGTGGGGACCATCGATCAGGGACCAGCCCGTCGCGGCACCGGGGATTCCTGACGCCGTGCGGCCCTCCTACCACCCCATCACGTAACTGTCCCCCGTCGGACTGACGCCGCCCATCAGCACGCCCGTCTTCGGGTGGACGGCGATGGCCTTCACCGAGCCCACGCCGCGCGCGTCGCGCAGGTCCAGCGTGTGGCCCAACCGGGCCAGGCCCTCCTTCACGTGGTCGGGCAGCATCGTCGGCGTGAGGAGCGTGCCGTCGACGGCGTGCGGGTAGTAGGAACTGCGGAAGGCCGTGCTGATCACGGTCGGCTGCTCGAGCGCCTGCTGCACGGTCATGCCGAACTCGATGTAGTTCAGGAAGAACTGGAGCTGCGTCTGCGGCTGGGTGTCCGCGCCCGGCGTGCCGAAGGACACCACCGGCATGCCGTCCTTGAGCGCCATCGCCGGGTTGATCGTCTGCCGGACGCGCTTCATCGGCTGCAGCGAGTTGACGTCGGCCGGGTCGAGGTAGAAGTACTTCATCCGGTCGTTCATCATCACGCCCGTGCCCTCGGGCACCAGACCGCTGCCGAAGCCGCTCAACAGGCTCGACGTCATCGACACCATGTTGTGGTCCTTGTCCACCACCGTGAGGTAGGTCGTGAGGTTGATGACCTTGTCCGGGTCCCACTCGTTCACCACGCCGGGCACGGCCCCAGGCGCCGCGTAGGCCACGAGCTGGCCCGAGGGCGAGGCCGCGCCGGCGCGCGGATCGCCGAAGGGGGGTTCCCCGACGAACGCCCGCTCGGGGTCGATGAGCGCCCGGCGCTTCGCCGCGTAGTCCTTCGACAGCATCTCCTTCATCGGGATGTCCGGCGTGAACTTCGGATCGGCCACGTACTTGTTGCGGTCGGCGAAGGCGAGCTTCAGCGACTCGGTCACCACGTGGAGGTACGGCGCGCTGTTGTGGCCCATGTAGCGCAGGTTGAACCCCTCGAGCAGGTTCAGCGCGTAGAGCATCGTGAAGCCCTGGGAGTTCGGCGGGCATTCGTAGACGTCGTAGCCGCGGTAGTTCACCGAGATCGGGGCGTCCTCGAAGGCCTGGTAGGCGGCGAGATCCTCTTCCGTGATGATTCCACCATGGGCCTGCATCCCGGCCACGAGCGCCTTGGCGACCGGGCCCTTGTAGAAGCCGTCCGGACCGTTCGCGGCGATGGCCCGCAGCGTCCGGGCCAGGTCCGGGTTCTTCACGACGTCGCCCATCACGAGGGGCCGGCCGCCCGAGAACCAGATCTTCGTCGAGCCCGGGTGCTTGGCGAGCTTGGCCTTCGCGCCCTCGAGGCCGCGGGCCAGCCCCTCGGAAATCGCGTAGCCCTGCTCGGCCACCTCGATGGCCGGCGCGAGGACGTCGGCCATCGGCTTGGTGCCGTACTTCTGCAGGAGGAGCGCCGCGCCGCCGACCGCGCCGGGTACCGCAATCGACAGCCCGCTGTCGTCCGGCATGCCACCACGGCTGTTGAAGTAGTCGATGGTGGCGGCCTTCGGGGCGAAGCCGGTGCCGTTGATGAACTTCACTTCCTTCGTCTTCGCCAGGTAGACGAGGGCGAACATGTCGGCGCCGAGGCCGGTCATGCCGGGCTCCACCTGGCCCTGGATGGCCCAGGCCGCCACGGCCGCGTCCACCGCGTTGCCGCCGGCCTTGAGGACGCGCATCCCGACCTCCGCCGCCAGCGGGTGCCCCGCCGCCACCATCCCGTGCGTGCCCATGATCGTGGGCCGCCAGCTGACGGTCTGCGCGGACGGCGGCTGGACGGCGAGCGCCGCCAGCGCAACTCCGAGAACCACTCGACGAACCATGACGGCCTCCTGTCCAGGCGGGCGGGCGTGCCCGCGGAAAATCGACGAGAGCATGGAGAAACTCCGGGGCGTTGTCAAACGCCCGCGCCCCGACGCCGCGTTGGTCCCGGCGCCGGGGCCTCGTACAATCGCATCGCGATGACCGACGACGAACGACGCGAGGTGCAGGGCCTCATCGACGCCCACGAACGGACCCTGGCGATCTGCCGGGCCTGCGCCGAGACCGCGCGCGACCTCGCGTGGGAGGTGAAGCGCGGGAGCACCCCGCCCGGTGAGGCCCTGGCGCAGACCATCGCCGAAACCGAACGGGTCCTGGCCGATCTGGCCGGAGTGGAGATCGCCATCGCCCGCCTGAAGTCCGCGCTCTGGTGAGGGCGGAGCGCCGGCCCGGGCGTCAGCGCGGACCGACCGCCGGGAGGCCGGGGCTTCCGGGAGGCGCGGGCACTTCGCTGGCGTTCAACGTGAAGGCCACCAGGGTGTAGTAGCCGACGATCCCGACGAGGTCCGCCACGCCGGCGGCCCCGAACGCCTCGAGCGCCGCCGCGTGCACCACGTCGTCCACCCGGCCCGTGGCGACGAGGGCCCGGGCGAACGCCGCCACCAGCCCGTCGGTGCCGGTCAGGCGCGGGTCGCCGCCGCGGCCGATGGCGTCGATGACTCCGGCGGGCACACCGGCCCGCACGGCCTCACCCGCGTGGATGGCCCACTCGTACTCGCAGGCCCAGTGCCTGGCCACCACCAGGATCGCGATCTCTGACTGCGCCGGCGGCAGTGACGTGCCGTAGCGGACGAACTCGCCGAGGTGCGCGGCCCGATCGGCCAGCTCCGGACTGGGCAGCCAGGCGACGACGTTAGCCGGCACCGTGCCGCGGCGCCCGGCGCGGACGCGCCCGGCGACCTCCCGCTGGCGGTCGGTGAGCGCGGGCTCGTCGAGCGGCTGGAAGCGCGCCATCGGCGGACGACCCGGGCCTCAGGTGCGGAGGTAGTCCGGCCGCCACTTCGTGACGGCCTGCTTGATCGCGTTCGGCGTCATCTGCTCGCGCACGGCGCGGTGCAGCAGCGCGCCGAGCTCCTCGTCGGAGGCGAAGCGCAGCGCCACGATCTGCTTGGGGGACAGCTGCGTCAGGAGCTCGTCGTCGCCCGCGGGCAGCACGCGCGCGCATCGCACCAGCATCTCGAGCTGGATGATGCGGTCCTGGAGCTTCACCGTGTACCACCGGCTCATGCCAATGACGAAGAAGAGCGACAGCGCCAGCAGGCCCACGCCCAGGTCGTGCGTGTTCCCTCCCAGCCAGCGCCCGCCCGCGAGCAGCACGACCGCGGCCAGCCACAGCACCGAGGCGACATAGGTGGGCACCGGGTGGTGCGCGTGGTTGGCGGCCGACTGGCTGGTCACTTCAGCTTGCCTTCGAGCTCGTCGTAGACCTTGCGGATGGCGATGATGCCCTGCTGGTCGGCGAGCATCCAGTCCGCGTAGGGGCCCCAGTTGGCCTGCTTCGCGGCCTCCTCGGGCGTGAGGTCGAGGCGGTGCAGCCGCCGCACCTCGTCGATCACGTACTGCAGCGCCTTGTGGTACTCGACCAGTTCCTCGCGCGCGACCTTCGGCTCCTCGATGAAGCCGTGCCCGGGGACATACCGGTCGACGTCCATGGCCAGGGCGCGGTCGATCGTCTTCACCCACTCGGTCGGATACGCCGAGCGCATGGCCGGGAACACCCGATTCAGGTATACCTCGCTCATGAACAGGATGCGCTGCTTGGGCAGATACACCGTCAGGTCTCCCCCGGTGTGCGCCCGGCCCAGGAACAGGACCTGGACCTCGATGCCGCCGACGTCCACCGTCTGGCGGTCGCCGGTCATCGCCTCCGCCGGCACGATGACCGGCGGGCGGGGCGTGGGCGGCGTGGCGCCCTTCGTCAGGGCGTCGGCGACGGCCTTCAGGTTCCGCCCCATGACGGTGGCGGCGTCGCGTTCGAGCTGTGCCCGGGAATTCGGGTGCACGATGAACGTGATGTCCTTCGGCAGCACCGAGTTCCCGCCGGTGTGGTCGCCGTGGTCGGACCCCACGACATACCAGCGCAGCGGCTTGTCCGTGATCGTCTTGATCGCGTCGAGCATCGCCTGCGTCTCGCCGGGGGACCCCTGCCCGTCGGCCACGAGCACGCCGTCCCGGCCCACGACGATCAGGCTGACGGTCGTGAAATTGGGCGGATGGATGCCCTCGAACGTGTAGACGTTCTCGGCGATCTTGCCGAGGCGGGGGAAGTCCGACCGCTTGAGCCCGCGCTTGTCGATATCGGCGGTCCGGGGCTGGGCGAGTCCTGGCACCGCCGCGGCCACCAGGACCACCGCGGCGACGACGACGCGAAGTGCACGCATGCGCGCGATCTTAGCCTGCCAGCCGTCAAAATGAGCAAGGAACGCGGCCCGGGGCCGGCCGGCGCCGGCCCCGGCGGGCGGACCCGCTAGCGCCCGTCCAGCAGATCCCCGAGACCGCCGAGGATGGACCCTTCCTCCTTCCGGCGTCCGGTCTGCGGGGCGGCCTTGTAGATCCGGTCGGCCAGCCGGCTCAGGGGCAGCGACTGGAGCCAGACCTTGCCCGGCCCCCGCAGCGTGGCGAAGAACAGGCCCTCGCCGCCGAAGAGCGCCGTCTTCACCTTGCCGACGTACTGGATGTCGTAGGTGACGCTCGGCTGCAGCGCCACCAGGCAGCCGGTATCCACCCGCAGCGTCTCGCTGGCGCTCAGGTCCAGCGAGTGGATCGACCCGCCGGCGTGGACGAAGCAGAGCCCGTCCCCCTCCAGCTTCTGCATGATGAACCCCTCGCCGCCGAACAGGCCCGCGCCGATCTTCCGCTGAAACGCGATGCCGATCGCCACGCCGCGGGCCGCGCACAGGAACGAGTCCTTCTGGCAGACCAGGTGACCGCCGATGGCCCGGAGGTCCATGGGCAGGATCTTGCCGGCATAGGGCGCGGCGAAGGCCACGCGCTGCTTGCTGGCCGCCTGGTTGGTGAAGACCGTCATGAACAGGCTCTCACCGGTGAGGATGCGCTTGCCGGCGCCGAGCAGCGCGTCGAGCACGCCCGCGCTCTGCTGCTTGCTGCCGTCGCCGAAGATGGTCTCGAGCTGGATGCCGTCGGTCATGTACATCATCGTCCCGGCCTCGGCGACGGCCGCTTCGCCCGGATCGAGCTCGACCTCGACGTACTGCATCTCGTTGCCGTGAATCGTGAAGTCGATGTCGTGCGCGCGCCGTCCCGGCACCGACGGCGGCAGCGGCGCCGCCGCCGTGCCCACGCCGCCGTCGAGGAACGGCTGGAAGGCGGGCACGTCCTGCACGGCCTGCCAGTTGGCCATGCCCGAGGTGAAGACCAGCGTGTTCCTGTCGATGCTGCCGTTCCGGAGGTTCGCCAGGATCTCCTCCTGCGCGACTGGCCCCACCTGGTGGCCGCCGATGGCCATGTACCACTGCTGCACGCCCTGCATCGCTGTCGTCTCCTGGCGCGGCGCGTCGGCCGTCGGCCCGCGCCGCGCCGCGCGAGCCGCCGAATGCCACCTCGAAAGGTCTGTGATCTAGGCGGGCGCCGGGCCGGCGCCGTCGATGGCGGCGGCGACCTCCCGCTCGATGGCGGCGGCCGTATCGGGCGCCAGGCCGAGGGCATGCGCGAGCTGAGCCAGGTAGATCCGCTCGGCGCCGGACACCCCCTCGTCCGCCCGCACGATCGTGAAGGCGAGCACGTAGAGGTCGCGGCGCTCGGCGTCCCCCGTCACGCCGGCCACGATCTCGGCGAGGGGCCGCCGGGCGGCGAGCTCGAGATCGGCCGGGACGTCGACGCCGGCCCTGGCGGCCTCGGCCAGGATGGCCGCGCGCTCGGCCTCGCTCAGCGTGCCGTCCGCGGACGCGGCCGAGACGGCCAGGCGGACCACGCGCGCGACGTTCGGGGGGACGACGAGCGACGGCACGGCACCGGCGCCGCCCGTGCCGCCGCCGGACGCCGCGGCACCGGCCTGTTCGGCGCGCATGGCGTCGTCGAGGCCCCAGGCGACGCCAACGGCCGCCATCACGGTGCTGGCGGTCAGGAACCCGCCGTTCCCGCCAAGGAATCGCTGCGCCCGGCGGGCGCGCTTGCGTCCGGATCGGCCGAGCGCGCCCCGGACGAACATCTCGAGCAGTTGGTCTCCGTCCAGCGGCGTGGCTCCTTCCTGCTCACAAGAATACCGCGCGGCCCCGGGAAAGGTTCCGTGGCTGTTCAGGGCATACCGCGCGACGACGCCTGCGCGATCATCGCGGGGCACGCGGGACGCCGGCGATCAGAGCCGCCCCGCCGCCGGCTTCGGCATGACCAGCCGCTTCGGCTCCGGGGTCCAGTCCTCGCCGGGATTCACGAAGCGGTTCGTCTCGATCTTGTACTGCTTCTCGTACAGCTGGCGGTAGCGGCCGGGACGGGCGAGCAGCTCGTCGTGGGTGCCGCGCTCCACGATCTCGCCGCCCTCGAGCACCAGGATCTGGTCCGCGCTCCGGATGGTGGACAGCCGGTGGGCGATCACGAACGTCGTGCGGCCCTGGCGGAGGCGCTTGAGCGCGTCCTGGATCATCTCCTCGCTCTCGCTGTCGAGCGACGAGGTCGCCTCGTCCAGGATGAGGATGCGCGGCTCGGCGAGCAGGGCGCGGGCAATCGACACGCGCTGCCGCTGGCCGCCCGAGAGCTTGATCCCGCGCTCGCCCACGACGGTGTCGTAGCCCTCGGGGAACTTCAGGATGAACTCCTCGCAGTGGGCCAGGCGGCACGCCTCCTCGATCTCGGCGCGGGTGGCGTGCGGGTTCGCGTAGGCGATGTTCTCGCTGATGGTGCCGTCGAACAGGAAGTTCTCCTGCAGCACCGACGCGACCTGGTCGCGGTAGCCGTGCAGCTTCACCGTGGTGAGATCCCGGCCGTCCACGAGCACCCGGCCGGACAACGGCCGGTTGAACGCCATCACGAGCGAGATGAGGGTGCTCTTCCCGGAGCCGCTGGATCCGACCAGCGCGGTCGTCGACCCGGCCGGGGCGGTGAAGGTGACGCCCTTCAGCACCGGCTGGCCCGGGTGGTATTCGAAGGTGACGTCCTCGAACGCCACGTCGCCGCGAATCGGCCCCACCTCGGCATTGGCCGCGTCGAGGTCGTCCTCGGTCTTCATGTCGAGGATCTCCCGGATGCGGTCGAGGCCGGCGAACGCCTCGGTGATCTGCGTGCCGATGGAGGCAATCGAGACCAGGGGCGCGGCCACCAGCCCGATGAAGAAGATGTACATCACGAAGTCGCCGAGGGTCATGCGGCCGGCGAGGATGTCGTTGCCGCCCAGCCACACCATCAGCACGCCCACGACGCCCACGATCACGGTGCTGCCGGCCGTGGTGGCCGAGACGCCCGTCATCGACTGGGCGATGTTCCGGAACAGCCGGTGGGCGCCGTGCGTGAAGACGATCTCCTCGCGCTTCTCGGCCGTGTAGCTCTTCACCACGCGGATGCCGCCGAGCGCCTCGGTGAGGCGCCCCGTGACCTCGGCCGAAATCTTCCCGCGCTCGCGGAAGAGCGGGCGCAGGGTCTTGAACGCGTAGGCCATGCCGCCGCCGAACGCCCCGAGCACGACGACCGTCACCAGCGTGAGCTGCCAGTTGAGATACAGCAGCACGCCCAGGCCGATCACGGCCGTGACCAGCCCGCCCACGAGCTGCACGAGGCCCGTGCCGACGAGGTTCCGCAGCCCGTCGGCATCGGCCATGATGCGCGACACCAGGATGCCCGTCTGCGTGGAGTCGAAGTAGCGCACCGGCAGCCGCATCACCTGCGCCTGCACGCGCCGCCGCATGTCGGTGATGGCGCGTTGCGCGGCCACGCCGAGCGTCTGCGAGAGGGCGAACGACGTGATGGCCTGCACGATGGTGGCCGCGCCCCCGGCCAGGGCGATGGGCATCAGCAGCTCGTGGCGCCCCTTGCCGATCACCTCGTCGATGACGTACTTGGACGAGGCCGGCAGGACGAGGCCGGCGAAGCGGCTGATCAGCATCAGGCCGAGGCCGAGCAGCAGGCGGCCCCGGTGGGCCCGGATGAGCTGCCGCGCCTCGCGCCACGCTGCCGACGGCGAGACCTTCTTCTTCTCCGGGGGCCCGCTGGAGACGGCCGGCGGCGCCCCCACGCGCTCGGCCCGGCGGGCACTGGGTGTGGGTGGACGGAGCAGGGCCATCCCCCAAGTATGAATCAGGCGAACGGCCCGGGGCCAATGCGGCGCCGGGATGGCCGGCCGCGGCTCAGTTGAGGGCGTGCGGCATGGCGAGCGTGAAGGGCCGGATCGCGGCCTCGAAGCTCTCGCCGTCCGCGGTCACCATCGTGTAGCTGCCCTGCATGGTGCCGACCGCAGTGGGCAAGGGACAGAAGCTCGTGTACTCGAACGACGCGCCCGGCGCCAGCATCGGGGTCTCGCCGACCACGCCGGGGCCGCGGACCTCCTGCACCTCCCCATCGGCGTCGGTGATGATCCAGTGCCGGCTGAGGAGCTGCACCGTCTCGGTGCCTTCGTTGGCGATGCGGATGTGATACGCGAAGAAGTAGCGCCGCTGCATCGGATCGCTGCGCTCGGCGACGTACATGCTGCGGACTTCCACGCGGATCCCGCGGGTGACGGTATCGCTCACAGTGTCTCCACTAGTCCAGGTGCCCCCGCTCGGCGTCACCCATCGTGACACGGCCGTAGGGGAAGTACTCGCGCCACCGGCGGGTCACGAGCGCCGACGTGTCGGGGTCGCACGACACCTCGGCCGGGTACCACGGCTTCATCCGGGCGTCGATGGCCACCGGCGGCGTGAAGACGACGTGATTGCGCTCGAGCGACACCCGCGCGGCATGGATGTCGGCGGCCGGCTCGAACCGCGTGAAGGTCGTCCACAGGAAGTTGACGGCACTCCGGGCCGCGCGCGCGGGCTCGTCGGAGATCACGAGGAGCGGCCAGCCCTCGAAGGCGGGGTGCGCGGCCAGCCGGGCGGCCGCGTCGCGGTCCTCGGCGAACGGCCGGGCGCCCACCACCAGGCACCCGCCGCAGAACACGCGGACGTCGGTCACGTCGGACGGCGGGGGGACGGCCGGCCGGAACTCGCGCGGCAGGTCCCGGACCGGATCGCCCAGCCCCATCCAGACGCCCTTCGAGCCGCGGTTCACGGCCGGTCCCGCGTAGTCGAGCGTGTCCATCGACAGGTGGCCGAACACGTAGAGGTCGGTGCGCGGATCGGTCCGCGCCAGCACGTGTTCGAGCGTGGCGCGGAAGTCCTTCACGTCCACGTGCCGGTCGGTCAGGAGCAGGAACTTCTGGAGCGACAGCTGGCCTTCGCCCAGGATGCGGAAGGCGCTGGCCATGGCTTCCCGCGGATAGCGCTGCTTCACCACGGCCGCGGCCAGGGAGTGATAGCCGGTCTCGCCGTACGACCAGAGCTGCTCGACCGCGGGCATGACGAGCGGGAAGAGCGGCGACAGGAGCTCCTGGAGGAGGTCGCCGATGAAGAAGTCCTCCTGCCGCGGCTTCCCCACCACCGTGGCCGGGTAGATCGCGTCCCGGCGGTGCGCCACGGTCTTCACGTGGAAGACCGGGTAGTCGTGGCGCAGCGAGTAGTAGCCGTAGTGGTCGCCGAACGGCCCCTCGGGCCGGCGCTCCCGGGGGCGCACCTCGCCCATCAGGGCGAACTCGCAGTTGGCGACGAGGGGGTGCGGGTGCCCGAACGAGCCCGGAACGCGCGCCAGGCGCTCGCCCGCGATAAGCGACGCCAGCATCAGCTCGGGCACGTTCTCGGGGAGGGGCGCGATGGCCGACAGGATGAGCGCGGGGGGCCCGCCCAGGAACACCGTGACCGGCAGCGGCCGGTCCATCTGCTCGGCGACCGCGTAATGGAAGCCGCCGCCCTTGCCGATCTGCCAGTGCATGCCCGTGGTCGCCGCGTCGAAGACCTGCAGGCGGTACATCGCCAGGTTGTGGCCGTGCCCGCCGGGATGCTCGGTGTACACGAGCGGCAGCGTCACGAACGGTCCGCCGTCGTCGGGCCAGCACGTGAGCGCCGGCAGCCGATCGAGCCGCGGCTCGCGGCTCACCACGTCGATGACGGGCCCCAGGCTCTGGCGCTTGAGGCCCACTTTCACCAGCGTGGCCGCCACGTCGCGCGCCGCCCACAGCTTGGCCGGGTCCGGGGGCATCAGGGTCTGGGCCAGCTCGACCAGGCGCCGGATGAACCGCAGCGGCTGCTCGCCGAAGGCGAGCGTGGCCCGCTTCCCGGTGCCGAACAGGTTCGTGACGAGCGGGAACCCGCGGCCCTTCACGTTCGTGAAGAGCAGGGCCGGACCGCCGGCCGCGATCACGCGGCGATGGATCTCGGCCACCTCGAGGTGGGCGTCCACGGGCGCCGTGACGGTGACGAGATCGGCGTCGGCGCGGAGCCGATCCAGGAAGGTGCGGAGGTCGGGAAGCATCGGGCGGGTGCGGGTCAGGAACCCGGGAGGACGCCAGCATCGTACACGATGGACCCGCCCACCACCGTCAGCACGCTGGTGATGGCGCCCAGGCGCTCGGACGGCACGCTGAAGACGTCCTCGGACAGGACGGCGAGGTCGGCCAGGCTGCCCACCCCGAGCCACCCCTTGTCGCGCTCGGCCTTCTCGGCGTACGCACTGCCCCACGTGAGGGCGCGCACCGCCTCCTCGCGCGTGAACGGCCGGCCGCTCGTGGACGGCCGGGCGGCCGTCACCGCGGCCAGCACGGTCATCGGATCCGGCGTGCCCGCCGATCCCAGGGCCACCACGACGCCCTGGTCGGTCAGCGTGCCGGCGGTCACGCCCACCGTCGTCGCCGCCGGGTCGGCGGTGCCGGGCAGCCACGTGACCACGACGCCGAACTCGAGCAGCCGTCCGATGATGTCGATGCCGAGCGGACCGGTGAGATCCAGGCGGGGCCGCTTGCGCTGCCACACGCCCGGCACGCCGCGCCGCCCCAGCGACGTCAGCACGCGCGCGGCATTCGGACCGGCGGCCGCGATCAGGGGGTCCTCGGCGCCGTACGACCAGTTCACGACGAGGTCGATCTCGTCGGTCGGCAGCGGGCGGCGCCGGCGCAGGGCCCGTCCGGGATCGATCGTCCAGGACACGCCGTTCGCGAACAGGCGCGGCCCGGGCTGTGGCGGCAGGAACGGCTCGTCGTCGTCGGGGCGCTCGCCGTCGGCCGGCGAGCGAATCAGGCGCCAGCGCGCCTGCCCCCCGGCGGCGCGCGCGGCCGTGACCTCCTCGGTCATCGGCCCGCCCGCGACGGCCTGGAGGCTCGTGACCCCGCGGCTCAGCGCCCGCCGATCCAGCGCCGACAGGGTCTCGACCCTCGACGTCCAGTCGGGCCCCATCGGCAGGTCCACGCGGGCGTCGTTGAAGCCGGGCACCAGCACGCGGCCGCCGGCGTCGATCACGCGCGTGGACGCCCCGGCGACCGCGCGCACGTCATCGCTGCTCCCCACCGTGACGATCCGGCCGCCGCGCACGGCGACGGCCTCGGCCCAGGGCCGTTCGACGTCGTTGGTGAACACCCGGGCGTGGGTGATGACGAGCTCCGGCGCACCCGCGTCCCCGCAGGTCGAGGCGGCGAGCGCGAGCGCCGCGAGGACGAGGCGCCGGGACGCGATGCCGACGCGGCGGCCGGAGCGCGCGTCCTGGTCCCCGTGCCCTGATCCCGGAGCCCGGGTCCCGGTCAGGCCGCGGGCCCCTGCCACACCTCGTCGGCACTGCCGCCGTAGATGCTCGGCACCTTCCCGCCCATGGGCCGCAGATAGCCGGACAACTGGCCCCGGTGGTGGACGCCGTGCACCAGGCAGAAGTTGAGGTAGACGATCGCGGGGTTCTTCATCCCGTAGAAGTCGATGATCTCGGTGAACTTGTGGTCCGGCAGCGCCAGCACCTGCTCGAGCTTCTTGGGGAACTCCTGCTTGTACCACGCCGCCAGCGTCGCTGGCGTCGGCGCGGCGGCCTTCAGCTTGGCGTCGCCGTCCGGGTCGCTCGAGAACTTGCCGTCGAGGATGGCGGTGAGGAACCAGATGTCGGCGCCGGCGAGGTGCACGGCCAGGTCCCACGCGGACCGGCTCTTCGGCTCCGGCTTCCAGTCCTTGTTGGCGTCGGGAATGGCCTCGAGCACCTTCGCCGTCGTCATCCACTCGTGCTGCAGCTGCGTCCCGATGATGTTCGCGGCTGCCCGTGCTTCCTGTGGGGTCATGGTCTGCCTCCCGATCAGCGGCTAGCGGCTCGCGGCTAGCGGCTACGTCCTCGTGAGCTTGCGGTACTTGATCCGGTGCGGCTGATCGGCGGCGGCGCCGAGGCGCCGCTTCCGATCGGCTTCGTAGTCCTGGTAGTTGCCCTCGAACCACGTCACCTGCGAGTCGCCCTCGAAGGCGAGGATGTGCGTGGCGATGCGGTCGAGGAACCAGCGGTCGTGGCTGATGACGACAACGCAGCCAGGGAACTCGAGGAGCGCGTCCTCGAGCGCCCGCAGCGTGTCGACGTCCAGGTCGTTCGTGGGCTCGTCGAGGAGCAGCAGGTTGCAGCCCTTGCGCAGGAGCTTCGCCAGGTGGACGCGGTTGCGCTCGCCGCCCGACAGCGTCCCGACCTTGCGCTGCTGCCCGGCGCCCTTGAAGTTGAACCACGACACGTACGCGCGCGAGGCCACCTTGCGCCGGCCGAGCTCGATCTCGTCCTCGCCGCCCGTGATCTCCTCCCACACGTTCTTGTTGGGATCCAGCGCGTCGCGGTTCTGGTCGACGTAGCCGATCTGCACCGTGTCGCCGAGGCGCATGGTCCCGGCGTCCGGCTGCTCCTGCCCGGTCATGAGGCGGAACGTCGTCGTCTTGCCGGCGCCGTTGGGCCCGATCACGCCGACGATGCCGCCCCGCGGCAGCGTGAAGGTCAGGTCGTCGAAGAGCAGGTTGTCGCCGTACGCCTTCTTCACTCCGCGGGCCTCGACCACGATGTCGCCCAGGCGCGGACCGGGCGGGATGTAGATCTCGACGCGGTCCAGCTTCTCGCCCGTGTCCTCGGCCAGCAGCTGCTCGTAGGCGTTCAGGCGGGCCTTGCCCTTGGCCTGGCGGGCCCGCGGCGACATGCGGATCCAGTCCAGCTCGCGCTGCAGCGTCCGCTGGCGCTTGCTCTCGGCCTTCTCTTCCTGCGCCAGGCGGGCCTGTTTCTGCTCCAGCCAGCCCGAGTAGTTCCCCTGGTACGGGATGCCGCTGCCCCGGTCCAGCTCGAGGATCCAGCCGGCGACGTTGTCGAGGAAGTAGCGGTCGTGCGTCACGGCCACCACGGTCCCGGCGTACTCCTTCAGGAACCGCTCCAGCCACCCGACCGACTCCGCATCCAGGTGGTTGGTCGGCTCGTCGAGGAGCAGCAGGTCCGGCGACTGCAGGAGCAGCCGGCAGAGCGCCACGCGCCGCCGCTCGCCGCCCGACAGCGTGGACACGTCCGCGTCGCCCGGCGGCAGGCGCAGCGAGTCCATCGCCAGGTCCAGCCGGCTGTCCAGATCCCACGCGTTGGTCGCGTCGATCTTGTCCTGCAGCCGGGCCTGCTCCTCGAGCACCTTGTCCATCTGCTCCGGCGAGAGGTCCTCGCCGAGCTTCATGTTGACGGCGTCGTAGGCATCGAGGACGGCCCTGATCTCGGCCACCCCTTCCTCGACGTTCCCCCGCACGTCCTTCGCGGGGTTGAGCTGCGGCTCCTGCGGCAGGTAGCCCACCGTGACCCCGTCGCCAGGAAACGCCTCGCCCCGAAAGTTGTGGTCGAGGCCGGCCATGATCTTCAGCAGCGTCGACTTGCCGGCGCCGTTCAGGCCGAGCACGCCGATCTTGGCGCCGGGCAGGAACGACAGCCAGATGTCCTTGAGGACCTGGTGGTCGGGCTCGTGCACCTTACCGAGCCCCTTCATGGTGTAGACGAATTGCATGTGGTGAGTGCCGACCTGTAGGGACTGGGGATCAGGGACCAGGGACCAGGGACCAGGGACCAGGATTCCGGTGCATCCAGGCGCTGTTGCCCTCCGATTCGACTCCGCAACGGGCAATTGTATCGAGCGGCGCCGAGGCGCGGCAAGGCGCGCTCCCATCCCCGGTCCCTGGTCCCCGGTCCCTGCGGGTCCCTGGTCGCTATTCGGGCCGCAGCGTCACCACCACGTACCGGTCGAGCGGGAAGTACTTCGTGATCGTGTCGTGGAGGATCGACACGGTGAGCGCGTTCGTACGCGCGGCGCGGCGCGCGATCGACCGGGCGTCCCAGCCCAGGATGTGCACGGTCTGCAGGGAGCCCAGCCAGTACTGGTTCTGGCGGGCCGAGGTCTCGAGATCGCGGCGTTCCATCTCCTGCACCTTCTGCAGGTCGTCGGCCGACGGCCCCTCGGCCCGCAGGCGGGTGATCTCGTCGATGACGGCCTTCTGGAGCAGGTCCACGCGGTCGGGGGCACTGCCGAACGAGACCGTGATCGTGCCGTAGCCCGGCTGGGGCGCCGTGTCGCCGTACGCCACGCTCACGCCGTAGGTCCCGCCGAGCTGCTCGCGCAGGATCTCGCGGAGCCGCATGCCGACCAGCGTGGAGGCGGCGCGCGCGCGGTGCATCTCCATCTCGTCCAGGCCGGTGTCGGCGAAGAAGGCCATCACCGTCTGGCTGGCCGGCTCCTTCCCCATCGTGACGGCCTCGCGGTCGACCTTCGACGGGAACCGCACGCCGACGTCCTTGAAGGCCGTGCGGCGCGGGCCGATGGACGGCAGCGACGCCAGCCAGCGGGCGATCATGGGCTCGACGTCCGCCTCGGTGAACGCGCCGACGAGGAAGAAGGTGAAGTCGGCGGCGTTGGCGTAGCGCTGGGCGTAGCCGCGCCGCATGACGTCGAGATCCAGCCGGCCGACGTCCTCCAGCGTGAGGGCCTTGGCGGTGTAGTGGCCCGACGTGGTCGCCAGGCGCACGGCTTCGCCGAACACCGCCCGCGGGTTCGATCGGCGGTTCTCGATGATGGCGCCGAGGCGCCGCTTGAGCAGCGCGAACGCCGCGTCGTCCATGTCCGGCTGGGTGAAAGTGAGGTAGACGAGCTGCAGCGCCGTCTCCAGGTCCTTCGGGGTGGACGAGCCGGAGACGCCGTGCGTGTAGGTGTCGATGTCCGGCGACGCCGAGGCGATCCGGCCCGCCAGCACCTTCTCCAGGTCCACTGGCGTGAAGCCGCCCACGCCGCCGAGGCCGACGAGCACGGGCGCCATTTCGGCCTCCTGGTAGTCGGCCTCCGGGGCCAGCGAGGCGCCGCCGAAGGCGTAGGCGCTGAACACCACCTGGTCGGCCTTGTAGTCCGTCGGCTTCAGCCACACCTCCATGCCGTTGGAGAGCGTCAGCACGGTCACGCCGATCTCGGGGATCTGCCGGCGGCCGGTCACCTTCCCGGGAGCCGGCACGTCCGACACGAGCGCGCGTCCGGCCGTCTCGTCCGCCCACGGCGTCACCGGACCGGCGAAGGCCGCCGCCAGGGCCGTCCGCAGCGTCTCGTCGGTCGGCGCGGCGGTGCCGGCCGAGGCCGGGGCCACGCCCAGCACCACCCGGCTCCCCGACAGCAGCTCCTTGAGGGCGCCCGTGAGCTCGTCGGCCGTCACGCCGGCCATGAAGGCCTTCACCAGCTCGAACTCGTACGCGATGCCGGGGGCGGGTTCGCCCGTCAGGAAGTGCCGCACCAGCTCGTTGGCGAGCGAGGGGCTCTCGCTGTTACCGCGTTCGTTGTAGGCGCGCTCGTAGTCGGCGAGCACCGATCGCTTGGCCCGGTCCACTTCCGCCGGAGAGAACCCGAACTGCGCCGCGCGCCGGGCTTCGCGGATGACGGCGTCGAGGCCCTCCGCGGTCTTGCCCGCCGTCACCTGCGCGCTCAGCTCGTAGATGGCCAGGTTGCGGCCGATCGACGAGGTGCCGGAGTCGGCCGCCAGAAACGGGGCGTCCGCCCGGCGCGCCACCTCGGCCAGGCGGGCGTTCAGCATCTGCGAGGCCAGCGAACGGACCACCGACGCGCGGTAGGCGCCGGCCGTGCCTTCGGGCTCGGGTGTGCGCTTGAAGGCCGCCGTGACGCTCCACTGCTGCGCCTCCGCGTCCACGACCATCTTCTCCAGCGGCTGGGCGTGCGCCGGCACCCGGCGATCCACGGGCGGCGGCGGCGCACCCGGCGTGGGCATGTCGCCGAAGGTCGTGCGCACGAGGCGCTCGGCCTCGTCGAGCCCGACGTCGCCGGCGACGACGACGGCCATGCGGTCGGCGCGGTACCACGTCTTGTAGAAGGCGCGCAGCCGCTCCGGCGGGAACGTCCGCAGCGTCTCCGGGAGTCCGATCGGGAGCCGGTCGGCATACCGCGAGTTCGCGAACAGCACGGGCAGCTGCTGGTCGGTGATGCGCGAGCTGGCCCCGAGCCGCCCGCGCCACTCCTCGATGACGACCCCGCGTTCCTTGTCGATCTCCTCGGTGGTCAGCAGCGCCCCGCCCGCGAAGTCGCGCAGCGCCAGCAGGCCCTTGGCCACGTAGCCGTCACGATCGGTGGGGACCTCGAGCATGTAGATCGTCTCGTCGAACGACGTCGACGCGTTCACGTGCGGGCCGAAGCGGGCGCCAATCGACTCGAGGAAGGAGACGAGCGCCCCCGGCGGGAAGTGCTCGCTCCCGTTGAACGCCATGTGCTCGAGGAAGTGCGCCAGCCCGCGCTGGTCGTCGGCCTCCTGGATCGAGCCGACGTCGACGGCCAGCCGCAGGGACACCCGGCTGGCCGGCCGGCCGTTCTGGCGCAGGAAGTAGCGGAGTCCGTTGGGCAGCCGGCCCTCGCGGATCGCCGGGTCGAGCGGCAGCCGCGCGTCGGGGGCCGTGACCACCGCCGGCGCCTGGCGCGGCACCGGAATGGCCGGGGCCGACGCCTGCCCCGACGGCCGGGGAGCCAGCGCGAGGACGAACAGGGAAAGGCCGAGGAACGCGAACCGGAAGCGTGAGGTCATGGGTGTCCTTCAGACGGCGCAGCCGCGGCCGCGGTTCGTCCCGTGCGGCACCATCATGCCCCGAAACGTAGGGGGCGCCCGGACGGCCCCGCTAGAATCGCTGGCCATGACTGTCACCGTCACACGGCTCGTCCCTCACGTGTCCCTGCCCCGCTACGAGACGGCGGGAGCCGCCGCCTTCGACCTGGCCGCGGCGGCCGATGTCGAGGTGCCGCCGCGCGGCATCCGGCTCGTGCCCACCGGCCTCGTCGTCCAGGTGCCCGCAGGGTACTTCCTGGCCATCCTGGCGCGGAGCAGCACACCGCTCAAGCGCGGGCTGATGGTGGCCAACGGCGTCGGCGTGGTGGACAGCGACTACTGCGGCCCCGCCGACGAGGTGAAGATCCAGGTCATCAACGTGACCGATGCCCCGGTGACGGTCCAGCGGGGGGACCGGATCGCCCAGGGCATGGTGCTGGCCGCCCCGCGCGTCAGCTTCGTGGAGGGCGCGGCCGAGGGCCCCTCGCGCGGCGGCTTCGGCAGCACAGGGCACTAGACTAGGGGAGCCGGCGGCGTCCCGGCCGGGCCGTGGCCCCCGGGCGGTCCGTTGGCGGCGCCGCACGACCCGATCTAGGATGGCTCCGACCCCGCGGGCGCTTTCATGCCACGTACGGCGTGAGGGCGCGGGCGCTCGTGCGGCCGTGACACGGCCTGCCCGCCGAGCCCCGGACCACGCCGACTCCGACCGCTCCCCGCCTGGTTCGAGTCGGCCGCGCCGCCGCCCTGCGTCACGTCGATCGCCCGCGCATCACTCGCGGGCGCCGCGTCGCCGACCTCGCCCAACGGGTGCCGGATCGGCGCGGAGGGACCGATGGCCGGAGACGAGCGACGAACGCACGTGGTGGAGGCCGCCCGATGACGGGCGCCGTCCTGGCGCGCACGGTGGCGTCGCGCCTCGGCGATACCCGCCTCATCGTGGTGGCGAACCGCGAACCCTACATCCACGTGCGGCAGGTGCGGCGGCAGGGCGTGCTCGGCCGTCTGTTCGGCCGGCCCGCCGAGGACGGCCTCTCCTGGATGCAGCCGGCCAGCGGGCTCGTGACGGCGCTCGACCCCGTGATGCGGGCCTGCGGCGGGACGTGGGTCGCGCACGGCAGCGGATCGGGCGACCGCGAGAGCGCCGACGCCGACGGCCGGGTGGCGGTGCCGCCGGACGCGCCCGCCTACACGCTGCGGCGCGTGTGGCTCACGGATCGCGAGGAGAACGGCTACTACTACGGCCTGGCCAACAGCGCCCTCTGGCCGCTCTGCCACATCGCCTACGCACGCCCCGTGTTCGACGAGCCGGACTGGCGCCAGTACGTCGAGGTGAACCGCCGCTTCGCCGACACGGTCGTCGACGAGCTCGGCGACGGGCGCGCGATCGTGTTCGTGCAGGACTACCACTTCGCGCTCCTGCCGCGGATGATCAAGGCGGCCCGGCCGGACGCCGTCGTCTGCCAGTTCTGGCACATCCCGTGGCCCAACGCCGAGGCCTTCCGCATCTGCCCCTGGAAGGACGAGCTGCTCGACGGGCTGCTGGGCAACGACCTGCTGGCGTTCCACCTGCAGTACCACTGCAACAACTTCCTCGAGACGGTGGACCGCACGCTCGAAGCCCGCGTCGATCGCGAGCACTTCGCGGTGCACCGCCGCGGGCACCGCACCTTCGTCAAGCCGAGTCCCATCAGCATCGATCCCACGCTGTGGGCCCCCGTGGCCCCGGGGCGCGACTGGGAGCGCGACGTCGCCGCCACCCGGCGGCGCCTCGGCCTGCGGAGCGACGTGCGCCTCGTGATGGGCATCGACCGCCTCGACTACACCAAGGGCATCCCCGAGCGCCTCACGGCGTTCGAACGCCTGCTCGACCAGCGCCCCGAGTGGCTCGGGCGCGTGGTGCTCCTGCAGATCGGCGCGCCGACGCGGGACCGCATCGACCGCTACCGGACGCTCGGCGACGAGGTCAAGGCGCAGGTGGCCGCGATCAACAAGCGCTTCGGGACGTCGCGCTGGACCCCGGTCGTCTACCGGCACGAGCACCACGCCCCGGCCGACGTGGGCGCGCTGTACCGGGCGGCCGACGTCTGCGTCGTCTCGTCGCTGCACGACGGGATGAACCTGGTCGCGAAGGAGTTCGTGGCGGCCCGGGCCGACGAGGCCGGCGTGCTGGTGCTGTCGGAGTTCACGGGCGCGGCGCGGGCCCTGGCCGACGTGGTTCCGGTGAATCCGTTCGCGCCCGACGAGTTCGCCAGCGCCCTCCACGAGGCCCTCGTCATGCCCGAGGACGAGCAGCGCCGCCGGATGCGCGCCCTCCGGCACGAGGTGCTGTCCCACACCGTCTACGACTGGGCCGGGCACCTGCTGTCGGAGGCCTGCCGGCTGGCCCGCGCCAGATGACGACGCCTGCGCGGCGCCGGCGCGTCCCGGGCGCCCCGTCACGCCGCTGCGCCGGCTCGCGCGCGAAGGCACCGAAAGCGGCGGACCCGGACCGCGAGACCGCCGATCGGCCCGGATCCGTGTGGTATTCTCGCGAGGATCGCATGGGTCCGACGGTATGCGCATAGGCGTCGTCGGCACGGGCAAGATCGGGCAGCTCCGCGCCACGACCGTTCGCGAGCACTCCTCCACACAACTGGTCGCCGTCCACGACGTGAACGCCGAGAGCGCACGGCGCGCCGCGGCGGGGTCGGGTGCGGTGGTGGCGCCCTCGCTCGAGGCGTTCTTCGACGTGCCCATGGACGCGGTGGTCGTCTCGACGCCCGTGCACGTCCACGACGACACCTGCCTCACGGCGTTCGCGCGCGGCCTGCACCTGCTCGTCGAGAAGCCGGTCACCAACACGGCCGCCACCACCCGCCGCCTCGTGGACGCCGCCATCGCGGCCAGGCGCGCGTTCGGCGTGGGCTTCAACCTCCGCTACTACCCCGCCGTGAAGTTCATGCGCGAGGCGATCGCCGAGGGCCGGATCGGCACCGTGGATCACTTCCGCGTCTACGGCGGGCACGAGGGTCTGCCGAAGTTCGTGCACGACTGGGAGTTCAAGGCCCCGATGTCCGGGGGCGGCGCGATGTGGGACGTGGGGATCCACATGACGGACCTCACGCGCTACTTCCTCGGCGAGATCACGGACGTGTACGGCATCTCGACCAACCGCATCTGGCACGTGCCCGGGTCGGAAGACAACGCCATGGCCGTCTTCAAGAGCCCCGAGGGCGTCGCCGCCTCGTACCACGCGACGTGGACCGAGTGGAAGGGCTACGGGTTCTTCATCGAGGCCTACGGCGACAAGGGCATGGTGCGCGCGGCCTACGCGCCGATGCGCAACACGCTCATCACGATGGACCGCCCGGGCGGCGCGCGGTCGAAGCAGGAGCGCTACTACCCGGAGATCATCCTGCGCGAGAAGCTCTTCTCCTGGAAGACCACGGCGCTCCAGTCGTTCCGCGAGGAACTGGACGACTTCCTCGCGCTGGCGGACGGGCGTCGCGATCTGACGATTGCCGATGGCTACGCCGGCCTCCGGGCGGCCGAAGTGGCCGAGGCCGTGCGCGACAGCGCGGCGTCCGGGGCGCCGGTCCGGTTGCCCGTCCTCGGCCGCATGCCCGCATGAGCACCAGCGCGCCCGTGGCTGTCGTGCCCGGCACGATGAGCCTGGTCATCACGATCGTCGACGGCCACGACACGCTCCGCGGGATGCTGCGGGCGCTGCGGGCCCAGCGCGGGGCCCCGCCCCTGCAGGTGCTCGCGCCCTACGACGACTCGCGGCCCGACATCGGCGCGATGGCCGCCGAGTTCCCCGAGGTGGAGTTCTTCAGCATCGGCGCCGTGCAGCCGGCCCACCCGATCGCGTCGGCCGGCGGGCAGCACGAGCTCTTCGACCGGCGCCGGGCCGCCGGCCTCAAGCGCGCGACCGGGGACCTGGTGGCGATCCTCGAGGATCGCGCGCCGCCCCGGCCGGACTGGTGCGCCACCATGGCGCGGCTCCACGCCGAGCTGCCGCACGCCGTCATCGGCGGCGCGATCGAGAGCGCGGCCGCGGACCGGCTGAACTGGGCGTTCTACGCCTGCGACTTCAGCCGCTACGCGCCGCCCTTCGAGGCGGGCCCGCGCGAGTGGGTGTCGGACGTGAACGTCTGCTACAAGCGGCGGGCCGTCGAGCTCACGCGCGATCTGTGGCACACGCGCTTCCACGAGCCGGAGGTCCACTGGCGCCTCATCGAGCGCGGCGAGACCCTCTACCTGACGCCCGAGGCCGTCGTGGACTACAGGACGCCGTACACGAGCCTGCTCGGCGTCCTGCCCGAGCGGTTCCAGTGGGGCCGGCTCTTCGGCTACATCCGCGCGAAGAACGTGTCCCCCGTCGAGCGCCTGAAGTTCATCGCGGCCGGCCCCGTGCTGCCGCTCGTGCTCTTCCGCCGGCACGCCGCGGCGCAGGCCCGGCGCGGCCAGGCGTCGCGCTTCTGGCAGGCCGCGCCCGTCATGCTGCCCCTGCTCGTGGCGTGGACGGCCGGCGAAGTCTGGGGCTACGTCACGAGGCGCGGCTAGTGACCGGCGCGGGCGAGTACGACGCCATCGTCGTCGGGTCGGGCGCCGCCGGGAGCTGGGCCGCGAAGGCGCTCACCGAGCGCGGGCACTCCACGCTCCTGCTCGAGGCCGGGCGGTCGCTCGATCCCGACCGGGACTTCCCGCCGCCGCCGCCCGCCGACCGCTCGAAGCTGCAGCTGATGACGCGCGCCCGGGCGTTCCTCGACGGGCAGCAGATGCAGGCGCGGTGCATGTCGTTCAGCCGCCTGACGCGCCATCTGTTCGTCAACGACCGCGAGAACCCGTACGCCACCGAGCCCGGGGCCCCCTTCAACTGGTATCGCGGCCGGCAGGTCGGCGGCCGCCTCCACCTCTGGGGCCGGAACGCGCTGCGCATCGGCGACGAGCAGTTCCACGCGGCCCGCGCCGACGGCGTGGGGCCAGACTGGCCGCTGTCCTACGACGACCTCGCGCCCTGGTACGAGCAGGTGGAGCGCTTCCTCGGCGTGCACGGCAGCCCCGCCGGCGTCGCGAGCATTCCCGACGGCGTCTACGACCAGCCCCTGCCGATCACGGGCGCCGAGCGCGGCATTCTCGACCGCCTCGCCACGGCCTGGACGGATCGTCCCGCCACCACGTGCCGCATCGTGCGCCACGCGCCCGGGCGGATCCCGCCGCCCATCGTCGCCGCGGGCGCCACCGGCCGCCTCGCGCTCCAGAGCGACGCGGTGGTGTCGAAGGTGCTCACGGGGCCGGACGGCCGGGCCACGGGCGTGGAGTACGTCGAGCGCACCACCCGGGAGCGGCGCCAGGCACGCGCGCGTGCCGTCGTGCTCTGCGCGTCCACCATCGAGACGCTGCGGATCCTGCTCCACTCCACCTCGCCCGCCCACCCGCGGGGCCTCGGCAACTCGTCCGGCCTCCTCGGGACGGGCCTGACCGATCACGTGATGATCTTCGAGGCCGGGCCGCACCCCATCGAGGGCGCGCCCCGGACCGACCCCTACGATTTCGGCGCACAGTCCGGCATCTACGTCCCCAGCTTCCGCAACGCCAACGGGCGGCGGGACGCGCCGTTCCTCCGCGGCTACGCGCTGCTCGGCTCGGTCGCACGCATCGAGCCCGGCTGGTTCTTCATGGCCGTCGGCGAGATGCTGGCCGACCCGGCCAACCGCGTGACGCTCGATCCGGCCGCCGTCGACCGCTGGGGGATCCCCGCGGCGCGCATCCGCTGCGTTCACGGCGAGAACGAGTCCGCCATGGTGCGCGACATGCGCACGACGCTGATGGACCTGGCGGGGACGTGCGGCCTCGAAGTGGATCACCTGCGCCGCGAGAGCCTCGTGGGCCGCGCCGTCTACCAGTTGACGCGCCGCCTCGTCTACACGAAGGACGGCGCCCTCCTGCCGGGATCGGCGATCCACGAGGCCGGCGGAGCGCCGATGGGCGCCGACCCGCGGACGTCGGTGCTCGACGCGCACAACCGGTGCTGGGACGCCCCGAACGTGTTCGTCACCGACTCGGCCGCGTTCCCGACGTCGCCGTATCAGAACCCGGGGTTGACGATCATGGCGCTGTCGGCGCGTGCCGGCCACCACATCGCCGACCAGTTCGCCGCCGGCCGGCTGTAGCGCCCCGCCGCACGGCAGGCACCGGCGGCCGGCCTGCAACGCCGCACGGCGCCATGCGGACCTCCGGTGCGTCTGCCGCCGCCGGCGGCGGCGCTCCCGCCCGCTGACACGGCGTCGTTCGCGGACGTGACCTACGCCGCCCCGAGTGCGTCCCGAATGTCGCCGAGGTTCTGCCGGATCTCAGGGTGGCGGTCGGCGGGGCCGGATTCGTCCAGGTACGCCCCCACCGCGTGCGCGAAACGCACGGCCTCGCGGCAGTCGAGATCCGCCGTGCCGCGCCTGAGCACGCGCGCCAGCGCCTTCACGGCGTAGTGCAGCGGCATGTTGGTGCCGCCCTCGTCGGCGCGCGCCCGCTCGAGTTCCTGCCAGGCCAGGCCGAGCATCCGGGCCGGCGCGATCGAGGCGGCGTCGACGGCGCAGTAGAACATGATGCGGTCGAAGTCCCACATGCTCTCGGCGCAGCGGTCGAGGTCGGCCTCGCGGCCCAGCCCGAGCGTCCGCCAGTCCACGTGCAGCCCCCGGGCGTGGATCATCTTCTTCTTGTCGTTCAACTGATCCAGCGGCAGGCGCGAGAAGGCCAGCGCGGACGGGAGGACCGGCGCACCGGCCATCCGCGACAGGCAGAACACGTCGTGGCGGATTTCGCGGCACAGGCGCTGGCAGACCGCCCCAAGGCGCGCGGGCGCGGGCTCGACCCGGGGCGTTCGAGGCGTGGCGAAGTCGAGCCGACCAGCGTCGTCGAAGTCGAACCGGCGCTCCACGAGCAGGTGTTCGCACAGGGCATCGGCATACGCGGTGACGTGGCGGGACAGGTTGTCGTAGATCCACGCCTGCCAGGGCGCCACCGCGGCCACGACCACCTCGCGGTGGGCTGCCAGCGTCCGGACCACGTCGTGCACCGACGCGAACCGCTCGACCCACCGCTGATCGGTCGACGCGTCGATCGCGTCGCTGAACGCCGCGCCCGCGAACATCAGCTCGAATCCCGGGACGAGGTCATCCATCTGCACGGGGCCGGCGTCCCGCATGACGGCCTCGAGCGCGGTCCAGGCCCCGTCCAGCCGGGGTGCCACGTCCGACATCGACATCCCGCCAAGGGCCGCCAGCGACGCGGCGAGGTGCGCGGTGTCGGCCTTCGTGGCCACCGTCACCTGCACCTGCTTGAGCGGGTCCTTGATGGCGGCGGCCTCCTCGCCGAGGAAATAGGTGAAGACGCGTCCCCGCCCCATGCGGGAGACCATGCCCGCCTCGAAGTGCACCCACGGCGACGCGAGGTTCTCGGGCGTGAGGCACACGAGCGCCGCGTCCGCCGCCTGGAGTTCGATGGTGAGTCGGGCGAACCAGTCCTCGCCCTTCTGGATGCCCGAAAAGGACAGGAACGTCGTGACGGCGCCGCCGAACGCGGCGGGGAACCACGCCGTCCCGAAGGCCTCGGCGATCCGCTGGCTGCGGCGGCCCGAGAAGCTGATGAAGACCCGCATGTGCGCGCGTCGCGTCGTGGACGGGCGCAGTCTACACCGCGCGACGGGGTCACGCCCGGCCGAATCCCGCCCCGACGCGCGTCGGACGCGCGTGGCTTCGGCGCCCGTGCCGCCGGGGGTCGGCGCTGGTCCGGCGATGGGCCGCTCGCCGGCCGGGCACGTCGAGCGTCAGGCGTCAGCTCGTGACGCGCCAGTCACGGGTGTGGTTCGCCGCCGCGAGGCAGGACGTGTCGCCCGCGGTGGGCCTGAACTCCTGCCGCCGCGATCGGCCGGGAGACGCGGCGCCGCGAGGCGCGCGACCCGACCGGGCCCCTCGACGAACACACGTGGAGGCGCGCCCGGGGCTGGGCCCTGGCGCTCGGCCTGGCGTACCCGGCGAACTCACGGGACGACGCGACGCTCGAGGCCCTCGGGCAGGCGGCCGTCGCCGCCGTCCTGGCCGACGTCGACGAGGGCGGCGCCGCGAGCGATCGGGCGCCCGCCTAGCCGATCGACTGCCGCAGCGCGTCGCCCATGCCGACGCCCGGCCACCAGCCCCATGCAGCCTTGGCCGCGGCATTCGAGTAGCGCAAGGGCTTGCACCGCGCGGCCAGGCGCTCCGGATGGAGCACGCCCGGCGTCACGCCGACGAGGCCGGCGATCCGGCTGCCCCCGCTCGCGACGGCCCACGAGACGTCCAGCACGACGGGCGTCGGACGCGCGTGGCGCGCGAGCGCCGACAGGTAGTCACGCCTCGTGGGCAGGTCGTCATCCACGATGAGCGCGGTCGTCGGCCCCGCGTCGGACTCGGCGGCCGCCACGAAGGCGCTCGCGCAGTTGTGTACGTAGGTGAGCGGCAGCCGCGCGGCGCCCGCGAGCGACACCCAGAGGCGGGGATGCAGGGCCAGGCCGAGATCGTGGAACCACGTCCGGCCGGGCCCGAAGACGAGGCCCGGGCGCAGGATCCGCCAGTCGAGGCCCGCGGCCGGATCCGAGACGGCCGCCTCCTGGGCGCGCTTGGCTGCGATGTACGGCCCGCGACTCCGGCCCGCGTCGTCGAGCGGCGACGACTCGTCCAGGAGCGCGCCGACCTCGATCCGCGCGAAGTCGTAGACGGCCATCGAGCTCGAGAGCACGATCCGGCCGACGCCGGCATCCGTCATCGCGCGTACGAGCTCGGCCGTGGCCAACACGGTGTCGCGCTGCTGCTCCGCCTCCCCGCCCCCGAGCGAGGCCGCGCAGTGGATGACGGCGTCAGCGCCCGCCAGGTGCGGCGCCACGGGCCCAGGCCTGGCGAGGTCGGCCACGGCCTCTCTCACCCCCGCCGGCAGGGTGCCGTTCGGCGTCCGGACGACGCCCGTCACCTGGTGGCCGCGGGCGAGCGCGGCCTCGACGACGGCGCGGCCGATGAACCCGGCAGCGCCGGTGACGACGAGGTGCATGAGGGGCGGCCGTGCTGGTCACACGGGGGGCGGCGCAGCTATCTTAGCGTGCGACGTCCGCGCGGGTCCCGGGCGGTCCCTCATGCGCCGCATCCTCCACATCGACATGGACGCGTTCTACGCGTCGGTCGAGCAGCGGGACAACCCCGAACTGCGCGGGCGGCCCGTGGCGGTCGGCGGCGCGCCGGACAAGCGGGGCGTGGTGGCCGCGGCCAGCTACGAGGCGCGGGCGTACGGCGTCCGGTCGGCCATCCCGATGTCGCGGGCCGTACGGCTCTGCCCATCGCTCGTGATCGTCCGGCCCGACTTCCAGAAGTACCGGCAGGTCTCCCAGCAGGTGTTCGCGATCTTCCGGTCGGTGACGCCGCTCGTCGAGCCGCTCTCGCTCGACGAGGCGTACCTCGACGTCACCGAGAACGCCTGGGGCGAAGCGCTGGGCACGGAGGTGGCCCGCCGGCTCAAGGCGGCCATCCGCGAGACCACCGGGCTCACGGCATCCGCCGGGGTCGCGCCGAACAAGTTCCTGGCGAAGATCGCCTCGGGCTGGAAGAAGCCCGACGGGCTCACCGTGATCGCCCCCGAGCGCGTCGAGCGCTTCCTGCAGGAACTGCCCGTGGACGCCCTGTGGGGGGTCGGCCCGGTCACGGCGAAGAAGCTCGCCGAGCACGGCATCACGAAGCTCGTCGAGGTGCGCGCGACGCCGCCCGACACGCTCAGAGCCATAGTCGGCTCGCTGGCGGACTGGCTGAAGGCACTGGCCGAGGGCCGGGACGACCGCGCCGTCGAACCCGAGCGCGAGACCAAGTCCTCGGGCTCGGAGTGTACCTACGAGCACGACCTCACGCGCCTGGACGAGATCCAGCAGGAAATCCGCGAGATGGCGGCCGACGCCGCCGCCTGGCTCGAGCGCCGCCAGCTCTACGCCCGCACGGTCACCATCAAGGTGCGCTACAACGACTTCGAGACCGTCACGCGCAGCCACAGCGCGGACCCGACCAGGGACGGCCCGTCGATCGAAGCACGCGCCCTCGAGCTCCTGACCAGGACCGCCGCCGGCACCCGGCCCGTGCGCCTCCTCGGGGTGAGCGTGCACAACCTGCTGGACACCCCCGTCATCCCCCGCCCGCAGCGCCGGGGATCGGACCTGCCGCGGCTGCCGTTCGAGGGCGCCTGATGCGTTGCGCTCGAAGAGCGGCACAGAGACGACGAGGGATCAGGGATCAGGGATCAGGGACCGCGGGTACCAGACAGGCCCGGCTCGTCTCTGGTTCCACGTCCTTGATCCCTGGTCCCTGGTCCCTGGTCCCTACAGCGAAGCTCCCTAGGGTGTCACCACCCGCACCCGCGTCAGCAGCACCTCCTCCACCGGCGCCTCGCCGTTCACGGCCACGCCCTCGATCGCCTTGACGACGTCGATCCCGTCGAGCACCTTGCCGAACACGGTGTACTTGCCGTCGAGGGACTCGGCGCGGGCGGTCACGACGAAGAACGAGGTGCTGGCGGAGTCCGGTTCGGCCTGGCGGGCCATGGACACGACGCCGAGGTCGTGCGGCTGATCGTTGAACTCGGCCTTGAGCTGGTGGATCTGGCGCTCCTGCCGATCCGTCAACGGCGTCTTGCGCGTGTTCATCATGCCGCCCTGGATGACGAAGCCCTTCACCACGCGGTGGAACGTCGTGCCGTCGTAGGCGCCGAGGGAGGCGAGGCGCAGGAAGTTGCGGACGTGCTCGGGCGCCTTGTCGGGCGTGAAGCCGATCGTGATGTCGCCGGCCGAGGTCTCGAGCACGGCCTTCACCTGCGCCAGCGCGTCGATGGTCTCGGTCGAGAACGGCGGCGGTCCCTCCACGGGCTTCTCGCGGATGACCACCGAGGTCACGGTGACGGGCTCGAGCGGCACGCCCTTGTCGTCGGCGGCCCCTTCCGAGATCCGCTGTGCGACGCGCAGGCCCTCGTCGACGCGCCCGAACACCGTGTGCTGTCCGTCGAGCGACGGCTGGTCCACGATGCAGATGAAGAACTGCGTGCCGCCGCTGTCCGGCCGGCCGGGGACGATCACGGCCGAGACCGCGCCGCGCGTGTGCTTCTCGGTGAGGCCCTCACGGGCCACGAGGTTCAGGCCGCCGGTGCCGGCCTTGTCGCGCGTGGCCGGATCCTTCGTGAGCGGATCGCCGCCCTGGACGATGCCCTGCCGCACGACACGGTGGAAGGTGGTGCCGTCGAAGCCGCCCTCGCGCGCCGTCTTGATGAACAGGCCCACGTGGTTCGGGGCGTGCTCGGGCAAAAGGTCGATGACGATCTCGCCCAGCGTCGTCGTGAGCACGGCCTGCTTGCCCTGCATCTCGTCCAGCCGGAGCGGCGTGACGAAGGGCGCCGGCGCCGCGGGCCTCGCCTGGGCCGGCGTCGGGCGCGGCCGTGCAGGCGCCTGTGCGAAGGCGGACGGCGTGTCGGCCGCGACCACCGCCAGCATCAGTCCCACCATCAATCCCCCACGGCGCATCGTTCGTCCCTCCGTCGGGCGATTGTAGTGCCCCTCGACGCGCGGTCCCAGCGCCGGTCCCCGGCATCGCCGCGGCGCGGCGAACCGCCGCACGGGGCCTCGCGTCCAACCCGCCAATTGCCGCCCGCCTGGGGCGGCGTGCTGCACGACGGCGAGGAGTGGGAGGCGGGAGGACATCCATGCCGCTCCGCGCCGTTGCGTTCGTCGCCCTTGCGCTCTGCCCGGTCTGGTCCGCGCCGGCCGGCGCCGTCTCGCTCGACACGCTGCGCCCCCAGGGCGAGCTGATGCAGCGGTGGCTGCAGATGGCCGTGGCCACGTCGGCGACGGCCGCCGCGCTCGCCGATCGCATCGCCGGCGGCGACGTCATCGTCTACCTCGACGTCCGCCGCGATCTGCCGGCCGGCGTCGCCGCGCACCTCACGTGGATGGCGGCCACGCCGACCGGACGCATCGTGCGCGTCTCGATCCGCCCCGGCCAGCGCCGGCAGGACGCCGTCGGCTTCATCGCCCACGAACTGCAGCACGTCGTCGAGTTGATCGATCACCCGGACGTGCGATCCGCCGCCGACCTCGAGGCGCTGTACGCCCGCATCGGCCACCGCAACGACAGGACCAGCCGCCGCTGGGACACCGTCGCCGCAATCGAGGCCGGCGAAGTGGCGCGCCTCGAGATGCTGGCCGCCGTCGATCGGCCCGGCGACCTCGCGCACCTTCAGGGCAGGAACGTCGCGATGCCCGCGAGCGGCTTGCGCGTGATGTCGGGCACCCGGGCGCCGGCGGCCGGGTAGCCCACCACGAGCAGCAGGAAGGCGCGCTCGTGCGCCGGGCGGCCGAGCAGCTCGTTCAGGAAGCCCATGGGACTCGGCGTGTGCGTGAGGCTCACCAGGCCGGCGGCGTGCACGGCCGCGATGAGCAGCCCGGTGGCGATCCCGACCGACTCGGTCGCGTAGTAATGCTTGACCACGCTCCCGTCCGGCGCGAGGCCGTGCGGCTGCACGAAGATCGCGATGAGCCACGGCGCCGCCTCGAGGAACGGCTTGTCGGCGTCGGTCCCGAGCGGCGCGAGCGCGTCGAGCCAGGCCTTCGGCGCGCGGTGCGCGTAGAACTCCCGCTCCTCGTCTTCCGCGGCCGCGCGGAGGCGGCGCCGGAGCTCCACGTCCTCGCGGCCGACCGCGACGAAGTGCCACGGCTGGAGGTTCGCGCCGCTCGGCGCGCTCCCCGCGGCCGCCAGGCACTGCTCGATGACGGCGCGCGGCACCGGCTCGTCGGAGAAGTCGCGGACGGTGCGCCGGCGGGCGGCGTGCTCCGCGAAGGCCCGGGCGCGCGCGAGGGACTCCTCGGGCGTCAGGCGCTGGTGGTCGAGGGGACGCTGGCGGACGGGCATGGACGGGGGCCGTTCACTGGCGGTCGCGCGCGCGGTAGAGCTGCTTGAGCGACCGCGCCACGGTCTTGGCCTGGGCGCGTTCCACGACGCGCTCGCGGACGTCGAGCCGCGCGTTGAGCGATCGCGCCTCGGCCTGGAGCTTCAGGTAGCTGTCGAGCCGCGCCGGATCGAGGCGGCCCTCGTCGGCCGCCTGCCGCACGGCGCAGCGCGGTTCGCTCACGTGCCGGCAATCCGAGAAGCGGCAGTCCTGCGCGAGCGCCTCGATGTCCTCGAAGCTCGTCTCGGTGGGCTCCGGTGCCGTCCAGAGCTGCAGTTCCCGCATCCCCGGCGTGTCGATGAGCAGGCCGCCGCCCGGCAGGAGCACGAGCTGGCGGTGCCGGGTCGTGTGGCGGCCGCGCGAATCCGACGGCCGGACCTCGCCGGTCGCCAGCAGATCGTGGCCGATCAGGTGGTTGATGAGCGTGGACTTCCCCGCCCCGGAGCTGCCGAGCAGCGTGCCGGTCCGGCCGGGGGCGATGGCCCGGCGCACGTCCTCGATGCCCCGGCCGTCGCGGACGCTCACGGCCCACACGTCGCGGCCGGCGGCCACGGTCAGGCACTCGGCCACCGGCCCGGCGACGTCATCGACCAGGTCGGCCTTCGTGAGCAGCACGATCGGCGTCGCCCCGCTCTCGGCGGCGAGCACCAGGTAGCGCTCCAGGCGGCGCGGGTTGTAGTCGCGGTCGAGGCCCATCACGATGAACACGACGTCGATGTTGGCGGCGACGACCTGCTGCTCGGTCAGCCCCCCGGCCACCTTGCGCGAGAACTGGCTGCGGCGTGGCAGAATCGCTTCGATCGTGCCCGTCCGCTCGCCCGGCGTCAGCCGCACGGCCACCCAGTCGCCCACGGCCGCCAGCGCGTGCCGCCCCGCCGCCTCGTGGCGCAGGCGTCCCGCGTGCTGGGCCGTCACCTCGCCCGACGCCGTGCGCAGCCGCAGCAGGTGGTTGAATTCAATCGCGACGCGGGCGGGCGCCAGGCCGGCCTCGGCGTGCGGCGCGAACGCCGCCGCCCACCGCGCGTCCCAGCCGTACGGGGCGAGCGCGTCGATCGACGCGTCGTCGGCGCCCGTGGGATCCGCGCTGGAGGAGGCCTCCCCCGACATCGCCGTAGTGTCCCGCGTCTGGCGATCCCTGACAAGAGGAGGCGGCGGCCCGCGGCCGCCCGCGCCGTGAGCGATCAGCTCTCCCTCTTCGGCGCGCCGGACCCGCCGCCGGTGGAGCCGCACCCCGTCGACCGGCGGCTGGCCGACCGCCACGCGCACGGCCGGGCGCTGGCGGCCCGCCTGCCCGAGACGCTCGCGTTCGGCACGAGCTCCTGGACCTTCCCGGGCTGGGCCGGCCTCGTCTACCCGCGGGGCCTCACCGGCGCGGCGCTCGGACGCGAGGGGCTCCGTCACTACGCGCGGCATCCGCTGCTCCGGACCGTGGGCATCGATCGCTCGTACTACGCGCCGCTGCCGCTCGACGACCTCACCGCCTACGCCGACGCCCTGCCCGACGGCTTCCTCGCGTGCATCAAGGCGCCGGCCTCGGTGACCTCGCGCGTGCTGCCGTCGTTCGGCGCCGCGCGTGACGCACGGCCGGCCGACAACCCGGACTTCCTGTCGGTGGACCGGCTGGTCGCCGATCTCCTGGCGCCGATCGCCGCGGGCTTCCTCGCGCACTGCGGCCCGATCGTGCTCGAGTTCCCGCCGGGGGCCCGGGCCAGGGACCAGGCGCCGGCGGCGTTCCTCGAGCGGCTCGACGCCTTCCTGGAGACCCTGCCGCGCGAGTTCCAGTACGCGGTGGAGATCCGCGACCGGACGCTCCTCGGCCCCGCCTACGCGGCCCTGCTGGCCCGCCACGGCGTGGCGCACACCTACAACTACTGGTCGGCGATGCCGATGCCGCTCGCGCAGGCGGCCGTCGTCGCGCCGGAGGCACAGCCCTTCCTGATCGCGCGCCTGCTCCTGAAGCCGGGCACGTGGTACGAGGACCAGCGCGATCGCTTCAAGCCGTTCGACCGGCTGGTCGCGCCCGACGAGCCGATGCGCGACGAGGTCGTGGCGCTCACGCGGCGGGCGCTCGCGCGCGGCCGCAAGGTCTACGTCCTCGTCAACAACAAGGCGGAGGGCTCCTCGCCGCTCACGATCGAGGCCCTCGCCGAACGGGTGGCCGCCGTGCTCGCCGGCGAGGACGCCGCCCTCGACGGGGACGCCTGACGCCGCTCAGGCGCGGTGCCGGCCGGCCAGCCAGGCCGCGGCCGCCGCGACGAACCGGTCGTCCCAGTCGTGCCCGCCGTCGAACTCGCACGCGGTCACGTCGGTCCCGGCCTCTCGCAGGCAGGCGAGGTCGGCCGCGAGCCGATCGGCCGGATACCAGGAGTCGCGCGTCCCGCGTCCGACGAGCACCGGCGGCAGCCGCGAGGCCGACGGCGCGACGTCGGGCGGCACGTCGCCCCCGAGCGCGATGACGCCGCGGCACGCGTCGCCGAAGGCGAGGGCCGTCCGGTAGGCCTGGGCGACGCCCTGCGAGAAGCCCACGACCACGTACGCCGGCGCGGCGGGATAGGCGCCGGCCACCGCCTGGCGCACCGAGCCCACGTAGGCGAGGTTGTCGGCCATGGCCAGCGTGCGGTCCTCGCGCGTCATCCACGAGGCCACGACGTCCTGCATGCGCGAGTAGAAGCGGTGCAGCCCCTGCACGCTCACGCGCAGCCAGGCGTGATCGGGATCGAGCCGCGCCAGGTCGGGCATCAGGACGGCCGCCGACTGCGCGTAGCCATGGAAGCCCATGAGCACGGGGAACGGCCCGCTGCCGGCCGGCGCGTCGACGAGGTAGCGCCCGTGCGTGGGCGTCTGGATGGTGTGCGGAATCATCGGCGAGTGGTGTCGCCCGCCGGCGTCGCGGGGAGCCGCTGCGGCCGTCCTCCACGGGCGCCGGCCTCGCAGCGGCACGGCGCGTGGACGGGCCGTGCCGCGCGGCGGCGGAGCCGCTACTATAGCGGTCCCGCGACGCGCCATGCCACCGACCGCGATCGAGATCCCGACCCCCGACGGTCCACTGCCCGGCGAGTGGTTCCCTGCCGTCTCGCCCGGCCGCGTCTGCTTCGTGTTCGCCCACGGGGCCGGCGCGGGCCATCGCAGTCCCTTCATGCGCCGGCACGCGGCCCTCGCCGCCGAGCGGGGCGTGCCGGTGCTGACCTTTGACTTCCCCTACCTGGCGCGCGGCAGGAAGGCGCCCGATCGCCCGCCCGTCCTCCTGGCGGCGTTCCGCGCGGCCGTCGACGCGGCCATCGCGGCGGGCGATGCGGCGCTGTCGGGCGTCGTCGTCGGCGGCAAGTCGATGGGCGGGCGCATGGCGACGCACCTCGCGGCCGAGCCCGACGCCTGGACGGCCGCCGTGCCGCTCCTGGGGGCCGTGGCGTACGGCTATCCCCTGCGGCCGCCTGGCGGCGGCGGCAGCGACCGCGTCTCGCACCTCGCCAGGCTCGCGGCGCCGGTGCTGGTGGTGCAGGGGACGCGCGATCCGTTCGGGGGACCGGACGACGTGCGCCGCGCGGCGGCGGAGGCCGGGACCTCGCGCCTCACCGTGCGCGACGTGCCGACCGGCGATCACTCGCTCAAGGTGCTGGCCTCGGCCGGCACGCGCCAGCCGGCGGCCGAGGCGGCGATTGCCGACGACGTGGCCGCCTGGATCGGCGCGCTCGTCCCCGCGGCCGTCCCACCCGCGGACTGAAACAATCCCGGGCGCCGCGGCCGTCTAAGCGGCCATGTCGATCCTGGCCGACGCCCGCCACGGGATGCGCCTGCTCGCCAAGGCGCCGCAGTTCGCCGTCGTCTCCGTGCTGTCCCTCGCCTTCGGCGTGGCCGCCAGCACGACCATCTACGGACTGGCCGACGCTCTGCTGGCGGTGCCCGACGGCGTGCGCGACGCCGGCCGTGTCGTGGACGTGGGACGCGGGAACGAGGGCCGTGGGTTCGACAACATGTCGCACCCGGCCTTCGAGTACCTGTGCGCTCACACCACGACGTTCGAGGGCCTCGCGGCCGTCGACATGGGCGGACGCCCGATGGGCCTGACGCTCGGCCTGTCCAGCGAGCGTGTGTTCGGCGCGCTCGTGTCCGCCAACTACTTCGACGTGGCCGGGGTGCGCCCCGCGCTGGGCCGCTTCTTCCGCGCCGACGAGGACACGGTCCCGGACGCGCGGCCGGTGGTGGTGCTCACCCACCGGTTCTGGACGCGGCGGCTCGGCGCGGACCCGGCCGTGCTCGACCGGCCGCTCCGGCTGAACAACCGGGAGTTCGCGGTGGTCGGCGTGGCCGAGCCGGGGTTCGAGGGGACGACCCTGATCGGCACCGACCTGTGGATGCCGATGGCGATGGTGGCCGCGGCGCGCGGCCTCGAGTCGTCCGCCCTGCTGACGAGTCCCCGTGCCGTGTGGCACATGGCGCTCGGACGGCTGAAGCCCGGCGTGTCGCGGGCCGCCGGGCTGGCCGAGCTGAACACGCTGATGGCGCAGTACCTCCAGGCCACGCCCGAGGCCAACCAGCGCCACACCGTCGCGATCGCGCCGACCGGCCGCGTGCCGGGCCCCATGCGCGCGCCGTTCCTAGCGTTCGTCGGCGCGCTCTTCGCGCTCACGATCGCCTTCGGCGCCGTCGCCTGCAGCAACGTGGCCGGCCTGCTCCTGGCGCGCGCCGCCGCGCGGCGCCGCGAGATGGCCACGCGCCTGGCGATGGGGGCGAGCCGCCCGCGCCTCGTGACCCAGCTGCTGACGGAGACGGCCGTGCTCTTCCTGGGCGGCGGCCTCGTGGCCATCCCGCTCACCATCGGGGGCATCCGGCTGATCGAGACGCTGCTGCCGGCCGCGCTGCCGGTGGCCATCAACCTGCCCGTCGCCATGAACGGCCGGGTGCTCGCCTTCGCCCTGAGCGTGTCGCTCGTCACGGCCCTGGTGTTCGGCCTGGCGCCGGCACGCCACGCCCTGGCGGTGGATCTCGCACCGCTCCTGCACGGCCAGGCGGCCACCGGCGACCGCCGGCGGCGCCGGACGCGGCAGGTGCTGGTGGCCGCGCAGGTGGCGCTGTCGCTGATGCTGGTCGTGACGGCCGGCCTCTTCGTGCGCACGCTGGTGAACGCCTCGCGCGTGGACCCGGGGTTCTCGACCGCCGACATCATGCTGGCCTCGGTGGACGTCTCCCTCTCCGGCTTCCACGGGCCGGCGGCGATCGCGCTGGTGGACCGGATCCGGTCGCGTCTGGAGGGCCTGCCGGGCGTGGAGTCGGTGGCCGCCGCCCGCATGATCCCGCTGCAGGGCAGCCGGTTCGGCCTGGGCGATCTGCGGGTGCCGGGCTACCAGAACCCGGCCGGCGGCGACACGCTCGACGCGGACTGGGACATCGTCTCGCCCGGGTACTTCCAGACGCTCGGGCTGCCCGTGGTGGAAGGCCGGCCCTTCCGCGCGGCCGACGATGCCGGCGCGACGAAGGTGGCCATCGTGAACGAGAGCTTCGCGCGCCGCGCCTGGCCGGGACGGCCGGCCCTCGGGCAGCGCGTGCTGCAGGCGGATCGCACCACCGAGGTGCCGCTCGAGATCGTCGGCGTCGCCGCCGATGCCAGGACGCACTACATCAGCGAGGCGGCCGAGCCCTTCATCTACGTCCCGCTGGCGCAGTCGGCCGTCAACGACGTCACGTTCTACGTGAAGCACGCGCCCGGTCGCGCGCCGGGCGCGGAGCTCGGCGCGGCCATCCGCCAGGTGGACGCGAGCGTGCCGCTCCTGCTGCTGCAGCCGTTCGACGAGGCCGCGGGCCTGGGCCTGCTGCCGCAGCGCCTCACGGCCTGGGTGGCGGCGCTGGCGGGCACCGCGGGCGCGGGCCTGGCGGCGTTCGGGCTCTACGGGCTCATGGCGTACCTGGTGACGCAGCGCGGGCGCGAGATCGCGATCCGTCTCGCGCTCGGGGCGTCCACCGGAGACGTCCGCGGTCTGGTGCTGCGCGATGCCCTGTGGCTGGGCGGAGTCGGCGCGGCCGCCGGCCTGGCCCTGGCCGTGGGCGTCGGCACGCTGCTGCGCTCGCAGCTCGTGGGCGTGGACGTCGTGGACGCCGCCAGCTACGGCGGCGCGGTGGTGCTCTTCGCCGCCACGCTCGGACTGGCGGCCTGGGTCCCGGCGCGTCGCGCGGCCCGCACCGACGCGGCGGCGGCGCTGCGGGCGGAATAGGTCGGGGGCTGGGTTGTGGAACAGGGAGCAGGGACCGGGGACCTACTGGTCTGTTCCCACCCCCTACCCGTCCTTTACCGAAAATCGTGCGACTCGACGGCCATGGACGACAGCAGGCCTTCGAGGCGCTGCATCCGTTCGGCCTTGATGGCGGTGACGCCGTCCTGCACCTGCAGCCAGCCTTCCACCAGCAGGAACGGCGACTCCACCACGATGGTCTTGTCGCGCGCGTAGACGTCGGGACGCACGATCACGTTGGAGATGCCGGTCTCGTCCTCGAGCGTGAGGAACACGAAACCCTTCGCCGTGCCGGGGCGCTGACGCGTGATGACCATCCCGGCCGTCCGCACGCGCCGACCGCTCTTCACCTTCGGCAGATCGATGGCCCGGAGCACGCCCTTCATCGACAGCTCGTGCCGCCGGAACGCCATCGGGTGCGGTCCCACCGTGAGCCCGGTGCCGGCGTAGTCGGCCACCAGGCGCTCGCCCGGGGACATTGGGGGGAGGGGGCTTTCACTACCGGGACCAGGGATCGGGGACCGGGGACCAGGGACCGGTGTCGATGCTGATTGCATCGACCTCGATTCTTCCTGGAGAGACGGCGAGTCAGCCAGCGACGCGAGTTCCAAGGCAGAAGTGAGGCCGGCTGGTCCCTGCGATGTCTCCAGCTCTTCGCGCATGTCTTCGTTTGAGAAGAGCTCTCCAGCAGGTCGCACGACGCGTTCCACCTGCCACAACGCGCTCCGCCGGTCGTACCCCAGGGAGTTCAGGGCCCCGATGTCGGCCAGCACCGTCACCTCGTCGCGGCGCATGCCCGTCGCCGTGATCAAGTGGTCGATGGAGCGGAAGCGCCGGCCGTCGACGCCCTCGGTCCACTGGTGCGAGCAGACGGCGCAGAACAGAGACATGGGCAGGGACCGGGCACCGGGGCCCGGGGCCCGGGACGCACGCCCATCCGCGTGTCCCGCTGTCACGCGGCCGGTTCCGCCGGGGACATGTGCGGCGCCATATGCGGAGGGGGGCTCGGCGACGCGCAGGGACGAGACGCTGCGGCCGGCGGTGGTCTCGAGCATCGAGGGATCGTCGTTGCCGCACTTCGGGCACCGGAGCGGCGGGGGCTCGGCGGGCCTGGCACTGGGCCGAATGCCACCGAGATCCTCGCGTGGGCCGCCCCGGTCCCCGGCCCCTGGTCCCTGGTCCCTGCGCCGCGACGCGATCACCTGCCCGACGTCCGCGCGCAGGCCGGACACGAACCGCAGGCCGAGGCGAATCGAGCCGTCCACGTCCACGCGGCAGTCCCAGTCGGACTCCTGCACGTCGATGGGCGCGAAGCGCACGCCGCGGCGCTGGGCGTCCTTCACGAGCGTGGCCGGATGGTAGAACCCCATCGGCTGGTTGTTGAGGAGCGCGGTGTAGAAGGCCGCCGGGTAGTGCGCCTTGAGATACACGCTCGCGTAGGCGATGAGCGCGAAGCTCGCCGCGTGGGACTCGGGGAAGCCGTAGAGCGCGAACGATCCGATGGAGCGCACGATGCGATCG
>JBFWXO010000048.1:0-52176 GCA_050187355.1 Vicinamibacterales bacterium | reverse complement strand
CAGCGCGCGCGGGCGGCCAGCGCCTTGGCGAGGGCGATCGCCCCGGGCCGTACGGCGGCCGCGGCGCGGCCCACGGGCACGTCGCGCTGGACGGTGACGAAGCGGCGGCCGACCTTCACGTACACCTCGACGTAACCGGCCGGGTTGTCCCAGGTGTAGGCCTCGTCGCCGACACCGGCCAGCGTCTGCAGCCCGCCGCGCCGGCGCGCGGCGTCGATGAGGGCTGGCGAGAACGTCAGGACCTGCACGGTCACCTCCGCGTACGTGCACGACGTCCCGCCGGGCACCGCTTCGTCGTCGGGCGGGACCGCCTCGAAGTACTGGTTGGCGCCGATGAGCGTCTTGATCTCGCTCTTGGGCAGGAGATCGCACGCCTTGACGGGAGCCTGCGGTGACTGCGCGGCCCTGGCCGGAGCCGCGGCGAGCATGGCGGCCAGCGCGACGGCGGACACGGGTCTGTGCGTCCGGAACACGCGCTGGAGTCTACTCCAGGGGCGCGGGTGGCAGGGGGCGCTGGTCCGGGCCGCCGCGACGCGCGCGGCCCGGGCCGCCGATCATTCAGGGATGGGAAAGCAGTGGTATCGCACCACCGACCCGGTCGAGTGGGACCGTCCGCACGCTTCGAGCATGGCCGGCAAGTCCTCGGTGGGAACGCCCGTGGCGAAGACGTAGTCGAACTCGAACCCGTTCTCGTACTGGTAGTGGGCGGCCACCGACCACGTGCGGGCGGCTCCCGCGGCCGCCGTGGGCAGCGCGGTGACGGCCGCCGCGCCCAGGACGAGCAGGGCGGCGGTCAGGATCTTCTTCAGGCGGGTGGACGTCATCACGTATGGCATGAGCATGTGCCTCCTACATGTGACATCGGAAACGGCGGCACGGCGCCGCCACCCGCGACTCCGGAATGTTCGCGTCGCGGGCGAGCGCCGGCTGCCGCCGGCCGGACGGGTGTCGTGAGCCGCGACGGCGGCCGGTCTATCGGCCGGGGGCCCCCACCGCCCAGTCGTAGTGAGCGGCGGCCCTGCCAATGACGTCCGGGACGTCGTCGGCCAGCAGGTAGCGCTCGCGCACGAGGGCCACGGCAGCGGCGGCGATCCGGCCGAGGTACTCGTCCTTGTTCGCATACCGCTCGGCGATCGACCGGCGGCTGTCGCGGGTACGCGCGCGGTCCTCGGCGGTGCGGGGCAGGGGACGGTAGCCGCCGATCTCGCTGGCGAGGCGATCGGGCGCGCCGATCTCGGGGCGGCGATAGTTCCACCCCGTGTGCTGCGCCAGGGGCACGGCGATCTCCGGCATGCGGATCCCCGCGCGGTCGTTGCCGGCGTCGTCCACGGCGGGCACGAGGCTCGTGAACGGCGCGCCGACCTTCGGCGGCTCGAACCTGACACGGCCCTGGGCCCACTCCGGGCCGAAGTCCAGGCGATAGGTCGTCATCGGCGCCGGCGGGATCGTGACGCCGGGGATGGTCGGCCACGCACCGGCCGAGGGCGCCACCAGCGTGGCGTCGGCCAGCCGCGGATACCGGCTGGGGGGCGGGTCCACGCCGTCCACGACCCACTGGTCCAGCGCGCGGAAGAGCGCGCGGATGACGGGCGTGTAGACGAGCGGGTTCATGTCGGCCTGGCCGACGAAGTCCGGATCGGTGTACTGCGCCGGTGGGAAGGGGCCGACGATGTGGGGGGCCGACGACACCATGTAGATGCGGCTCGTGGGCGGGGGCTCGATGTCGCGCGTGCCCGCCGGGTCCGTGTGGACGAGCGAGCCGGCCCGGTTGAAGTACTCCGAGTTGGTCAGGAGGTGGAAGAACTTCGGCACCGTGCTCGTCCGTCTCGCGCGGGCGAGCAGGCCGTCGCGTTCGCCGGTCACCGGATCGGTCTGCTCCTCGTCGGTGAACGGGAACATGTCCACCGGGTACTGGATGTTGAAGTGCTGAAGCTGATCGCGGGACTGCTGCCCGAAGCGATGGTTGAACGAGCCGCGCCCGGCGCCGCCGACCTGATCGAAGACGCCGTCGAACACGATCCGGCCCTGCTCGTCCTCGTTGAATCCCTGGTAGACGAAGTGCCGGAGGAAGCGTCCCGTCTGCGACACGCCCCAGCCGATGGCGTGGCGCAGTCCCGGTGAGGGGTTCCCCTGGGCCGCGGTGGCGTGCTTGAAGAAGCTCACGAGATCGCGCGTGCCGGCCAGGCCGAGGCCGACGACGCGCGGATCGCGGGCGCGGTAGACGACGTCGTAGATGCGCCCCGCCTCGAAACCTCCGTCGATCGCGATCGTCTCCGCGTCGGTGAAGCGCCACCGGGCCCGCGGCACGACGGCCGGCGGGTCGGTGGGCAGCGTGCGGACGTAGAGCACGTGATCGGCGCTGCCGGGACCGACCACCGGATACGCCTGGTGGCCGCGGTCGGCCACCCGGGCCGTCGTGGCGTTCGCACCAGGGATGAAGTTGCCGCGCACGAGTCCGGTAATCGGCTGCCCGCCCTCGGTGGCAATCGGGATGTCCATCCGCATCCGGCCCTCGGGGACATCCCACTGCCATCCCATCCACAGCAGCGTGAATCCCTGCGCCATCAGGGCGCCGTTGCCGAAGTCTCCTGGCGTGGTGGGATCGGCCGAGTTCGCCGCGTCCTGGAACACGGGCAGGATGCGCTTGGTGCCGCGGTTGCCGGCCTCGTAGAACAGGCGCCCGTTGCCGTGCGCCGGATCGACGGGCTTCAGCAGGTAGAAGTCCGCCGAGAACTCCACCAGCCCCGCCGCGTTTCGCGGCGCGAGCGACAGGTCCACGATGCCCTGGTTGCGGGGCGCCTTCGGATCCACGGCGAAGTGCACGGTGCCGACCACCTTCTCGTAGGGGCCGGCCGCGCCGAAGGGGCGGCCGCCGAGCACCGGCTCGCGCCGGGTGACCTCGAGCCGCGTGACGCCGGCCTCGGCCCGCGGGGGCGCGGCGGCGCCCGCGAGCAGGACCAGGCCGAGCGTGAGCGCGCGGGCCGCGCGGGTGGGGAGCGCCGGTGCGATCGTCCAGAACATATGCGGGGGTTCTACCATAGGTAGGTGCGCCGTTCGATGGGCTGGCTGGCAGCCGCGCTGCTCGCCGCCGACATGGCCGGATGCGGGGCGCCGTCCGCGCCCGCCCTGCACCGGGTGGACGCCGAGCGGCTCGCCATGGGGTCGCTCCTGCACCTGACGGCATTCGCCGCCGACGAGGCCGCCGCCCGCCGTGCCTTCGAGCAGGTCTTCGCCGAGTTCGACCGCCTGGATAGCCTGCTGAGTGTCTGGCGCGACGGCAGCGACGTCGTCAGGCTGAACGCCGCGGCGGGGCAGGGCGCGGTGCCGGTCCATCCCGAGACCCGCGAGGTGCTCCACGCCGCCGAGCGGGTGAGCGAGTGGACGGACGGGAAGTTCGACGTCACCTTCGGCGCCCTGGCCGAGATCTGGAAATTCGATCACGACCAGGACGACCGGGTGCCGTCGGCGGCCGAGATCGCCGCGCGCCTGCCGCGCGTCGATCACATGGCCGTGACGGTCGATGACGGCGCCGGCACGGCGGCCATTGCCCGGCCGGGCGTCCGCGTGCACCTCGGCGGCATCGGGAAGGGCCTGGCCGTGGACCGTGCCGCGGCCCTGCTGCGCGCGGCCGGCATCACGGACTTCCTGATCCAGGCGGGCGGGGATCTGTACGTCGGCGGCGCGGCCGACGACGGCCCCTGGCGCCTCGGCATCCAGGACCCGCGCGGTCCCGCCGGCAGCTCGTTCGCCACGCTCGAACTGACCGATGCGACCTTCTCCACCTCCGGGGACTACGAGCGGTTCTTCATCCACGACGGCGTGCGCTACCACCACATCCTCGATCCGGACACGGGCCAGCCCGCGCGCGCCAGCCGCAGCGTCACCATCGTCTCGCCGCAGGCCCTCCTGGCCGACGCCCTCTCCACGGGTGTCTTCATCCTCGGTCCGGAGAAGGGGATGGCCCTGGTGGAGCGCCTGCCCGGCGTCGAGGCCGTGATCGTGGGCGCCGACAACCGGGTGTCGGTCTCGAGCGGGCTGCGCGGCCGGCTGCGGATGACGGGGGCATTGACGCCGTAGGGACCCGGGACCAGGGCTCGCCAGGAACATGAGCGGTTGCACCCACCGGCGTCCGTTCGTATACTGAACCACATGGTGCAGTATCAGAGCGCCCATCTCGACGCGGCGTTCGCCGCGCTCTCCGATGCCACACGTCGGGGCGTGCTCGAGCAGCTCGGGCGAGGAGAGGCCTCGATTACGGACCTCGCCGGGAAGTTTCAAATGACGCTCACCGGCATGAAGAAGCACGTGTCGGTCCTGGAGCAGGCGGGACTCGTCGCCACCGAGAAGGTCGGACGCGTCAGGACCTGCAGGATTGGCCGGCGGCTCGAGGAGGCGACGGCCTGGATCGAGAAGTACCACCAGCTCTGGGAGGCGCGCTTCGACGAGCTGGACAGGGTGCTCGAACGAGAGACACGCAGGCAGAAGACCGATGCACGCAAGCAGAGAAGGTGAGGGAACCCGCATGAAGCAGCCAACCACGGTGGAACGGACATCCGACCGCGAACTCGTCGTCACACGCACGTTCGACGCGCCCGCGCGCCTGGTCTTCGACGCATGGACCACGCCGGCGTTGTTCAAGCAATGGTGGGCGCCGCGGTCGATGGGCATGTCGCTCGTCGAGTGCGAGATCGACGCCCGCACCGGCGGCACGTACCGCCTGGTCTTCGCGCACGGCGATGCCCCGCCGATGGCATTCTTCGGCCGATACCTCGAGGTGACGCCCTACGCGCGGCTCGTGTGGACCAACGACGACGCCGGCGAGGACGGGCAGATCACCACGGTGACCTTCGAGGAGCGGGACGGCACGACCCTGCTGGTCATGCGCGAACGGTATCCCTCGAAGGACGCGCTGGATGCGGCCGGCACCGGCGCCGCCGACGCCCTGGCCGAGACGTTCTCGCAGCTGGACGAACTGCTCGTCCCGGCCTCCTAGCGGTCCCTGGCGGGGGGGAGAGCGGATGGCCAGGCGTAGAATGCGCCGCATGCGGACCCCCACCCCCACGGTTCGGCTTCACCGTCGTCGCGCGATCGCACCGGGCCTCCTGGCGGCGCCCGGCCGCCCTCGCCGGATGGGGCCCCCCGGGGGCGCCGCCAGGGCACGCAACGTCGTGCTCGGCGCCCTCGTCGTCGCCGCCCTGCCGCCCTTGAGGGCGCAGGAGGTCCCGCCGTTCCAGCGCGATTTCCCGGTCGAGGAGTTCGTCCAGCGGCGCGGCCGCGTGATGGACGCCATCGGCGCCGGGGCCATCGCGGTGGTGCAGGGGGCCGCGGGCGTGGACGGCTTCAAGGTCTTCCGGCAGTCCAACGAGTTCTACTATCTGACCGGCCTGGAGACGCCGCACGCCTACCTCGTGCTCGACGGCCGTTCCCGCCAGAGCACGCTGTACCTGTCCCATCGCAACGACGCGCTCGAACGGGGCACCGGCCGGATGTGGTCGGTGGAGGACGGCGCCGAGGTCCTGCGCCTGACCGGCGTCGACGCCGTCGCCCCCATCGACGTGCTGTCCCGGCAGACGTTCGGCGCCATGCTGCGGCCGCCGCGGCCGCTGCTCTACGTGCCCTTCAGCCCGGCCGAAGGCGAGGCGCAGAGCCGCGACGAACTGCTCGGGCATCAGGCGGGGGTCGCGGCCGATCCCTGGGACGGGCGGCCGTCCCGGGAAGCCCACTTCCTGCGCCTGCTCGAAGAGCGCTACCCGGCGCTCGAGCGGCGCGACCTGTCGCCCATCCTCGACACGCTGCGGGCCACCAAGAGCGAGCGGGAGATCGCGCTCATCCGTCAGGCCTCGGTGCTCGCGGGGCTCGGCCTGCTCGAGGCCATGAAGAGCACCAGGCCGGGCGTCCACGAATACGAGGTGGCCGCCGCGGCACGCTTCACGTTCCTGGCCAACGGCGCCAGGTTCGAAGGCTACAACCCGATCGCCGGCGGGGGCACCAACGCCTGGATGGGGCACTACTCGCGGAATCTCGATCGGTTGAAGGCCGGCGACATGATCCTGATGGACTACGCGCCCGACCTCCGCTACTACACGAGCGACGTGACGCGCATGTGGCCCGTGAGCGGCACCTTCACCGCCGAGCAGCGGCGGCTGGCGCAATTCATCCTCGACTACCGGACCGCCTTCTTCCGGTACATCAAGGCCGGCGTCACTCCCGAGGACGTGCTCGTCCGCGCCCGCCGCGACATGGAGCCCGTGCTGGCGAGGACGGCGTTCGCGTCGCCGGCGCACCGGAAGGCCGCCGAGGCGATGCTGAGCTTCCGCGGGCACCTGCAGCACCACGTCGGCATGACCGTCCACGACCCGGGCACCATCTGGGGCCAGCCGTTCCGGGAGGGCCAGGTGTTCACCGTGGACCCGATGATGTGGATCCCCGAGGAGACGCTCTACGTGCGGATGGAAGACACGATCCTCGTCACCCGGGACGGCATCGAGAACTTCACCGCCGCCCTCGCCAGCACGCCGGACGAAATCGAGGCCGTGATGAAGACGGAGGGCATCCTGTCGCGCGTGGCGCGCCTGCCCTGACGCGGGCGCGTGCCGGGCGGCTCAGCGCGTCGCTTCGGCGAAGGCGGCCTCCATCAGCACGAGCTGATGCGGGTCGAGTACCACGCGGTCGGGCCGCGCCGCGGCCGGGAGCCGTAACGTCTGTGACGGGCCGGACAGGTCGACGGTGGTGATGACGGGCGTCGCGCTGCCGGGAGCGTAGACGCCGACCTGCAGCGGCATGGCAAAGACCCGGGCGGTGTCCCGCTGGGTCAGCCGGATGGTCACGGTGCCGGCCGCCGGATCGTAGTGCCAGTCCCCATCGAGGCGCACGAGCCCGCCGCGCAGCAGCCACTGATCGAAGAAGGCGCGCAGGTCCCGCCCCGAGGCGCGTTCCATCTCGCCCCGAAAGTCCGCCGTGGTCGCGTGGCCGTTCCGATGCGCCCGGTAGTAGCTGCGAATGCCCGCCCAGAAGGCCTCGTCGCCGACGATGCCGCGCAGCATGTGGAGAATCCAGGCGCCCTTCTGGTAGATCTGGCCGGTCGTCACCTTCGACATGTCGTCGAGGTTGTCGTGCACGACACGGTAGTCGGCGTGCTCCCGGTCGAACGCCAGCACGCGCTCGCGGCTGTCCGCCAGGCCGCGCAGGAACTCGTCGCGGCCGTACTGGTGCTCGATGAAGAGCAGGGTGAAGTAGGTGGCGAAGCCCTCGCTCAGCCAGACGTCGTCCCAGTCGGATTCGGTCACCGAGTTGCCGAACCACTGGTGGGCGATCTCGTGGATGACGACGTTCCGCCATCGCATGCTCCGGTCGCCCGTGACCGAACCCTCGCTGTAGAAGATGGCGCTGGCCGCCTCCATGCCGCCGCTGACACTGTTGGATTGCACGTTGGCGAGCTTCTCGTACGAAAACGGGCCGATCCGGTCGGCGTAGAACGCCAGCACGTCGCGCGTCGGCACGGCAAAGTCGTAGAAGCCCCGGTCCCGGTCCTGGGCGTACACCCACGTCTGAATCGGCGCGCCGTCGAACGTGCCCACGTGCTGCACGGCGAAGCGGGCCACGCCCAGCGCGTAGAGCCACGGGGCGATCGGCACCGACTGACGCCAGTGGGTGCGCCGCCTGTCGCCCGGCAGGTCGGTCTCCTCGACCAGCAGCCCGTTCGACACCACCTGGTAGCGGGCGGGCGCGGTCACGATCATCTCGGAGGTGGCCTTGTCGTACGGATGGTCGATGGTGGGCAGCCAGTGCCGGGCCTTGTCCGGCCAGTTGTCGCTGAAGAAGGTGCGCTCGCCGTGCTTGTTGTCGGCAATCTTCAGGCCCGACGCCGGCTCGCCCGCATAGTCCACCCGCAGCCGCAGCCGCTCGCCGTCCTTGTAGCGGCGCGGCAGCTGAATCGTCAGGGCGTCGTCGCGGTGCGTGAACGGGAGGCCGACGCCGGCCATCGAGACCGCGCTGACCGTCATGCCGCGCCCTGTGCCCGCCTGCCGGTTGATGAGGTCGAACCGGAGCGCGCTCTCCCCCTCGCCGACGAACCGCAGGTCGATGTCGGCCGCGCCGGCGATGCGGTCGGAGCCATCCTGCAGTTCGAGCGTGAAGGTGTAGTTGAGCGCGTCGACGCGCGGGTTCTTCGGGTACGTGTCGGCGTGCACGTCGACAAGCCCGGCGGTGAGCACGAGGACCAGGGCGAGAGGCCGCATGACGCGACAGCCTACTTCAGAGGGCCCCGGAACCGCCCGGGCGCTAGCCCCTGACGGGGGTCAGGGGAATCGCGCCCCCGGCCTTCCGGGCCTTGTAGTCGAGAATCCGCCAGTGCGGGCATTTCTTCGTGTCGGCGTAGACGCGCTCGCAGTCGTCGCAGCGGACGCACTCGGTCTGCAGGATGCGCGGGCCCTGGATGGCGCCCCACTCGCAGGTCTTCTCGCAGATGCGGCAGGTGGAGCACTCCGACCACCGCTTGATCTTGAAGACCGTCACCATCGAGATGACGCCCAGCGTGGCGCCCAGGGGGCAGAGGAAGCGGCAGTACAGGTTCCTGACGAACACCGTCGCCAGGACGAGCAGGGCGAGACCCGTCCAGAGGACGGGTGAGGTCTCCGAGCGGCCGAACATCCAGAACGGCTCGACGTAGCGGTAGACCATCGTGTTGTGCGTGGCGGCGTAGTAGGCGAGCACCGTCGCCAGGATGCCGAACTTGATCCACGCGGCCCGCTGCTCCAGCGCCTTCGGCACGTCCACCCGCCAGCCGCGCGGCAGCACGGCGTCCATCAGCTGCGTGAAGGCGCCGTAGGCGCACACGCGCCCGCAGTAGAAGCGGCCGAAGAGCACCGTGGTCGTCACCGTGACGCCGGCGAAGAGGTACCACGCCAGGTTGTGGCGGAGCGGCGGGAAGCTCCAGTCCACCACGCGGAAGATGTCGGTGATGGACAGGAGGTTGCTCTTGTAGAACCCCATGTAGGCCACCGAGGCGGCCAGCGTCACGTATTTCAGGCGGACGCTCTTCCTGTGGAAGCTGACGTAGGCCAGCAGCAGGAACGCGGTCAGCGCGAGGAGGTCCGGCGCCTGGGCCGACAGGAGATCGCCCCAGGTTTCGACGGCTTCCTCTTCGAAGCCCCAGGGATCGCCCGGCTGGATCACGGCTTCACGTCGGCCGGGTTCAGGAAGGCCTTGGCCATCGCCCGCGAGCTGTCACGGATGGCGCGCGTCGCGCTCGAAATGGAGATCGTGGCCCGCGACACCGCATGGACGTCCTGGCCCACGCGGAACGGGGCGCGGATGCTCTTGCGGACGAACTGCGCGGCGAACTCGGGCGGCTGCACCGAGAAGTAGCCGTAGGGCTCGGAGTCGTAGTCCACGACGACGCCGCTCAGGATGCCGGTGAGGTCCATGCCGACCAGGATGTGGATCGGGCCGTGGTAGCCGTACTCCTGCGGCACGAGGTCGGTCGTCCAGAAGGCGTAGCCGAGCAGCGGCGGGTTGGACGTGGTCTTGGGATCGGCCGCGTAGGCCTTGAAGTGGAGGGGCGTGCCCTCGAGCGGCGAGAAGGCGGCGGCGTTCGGGAAGAGCGCCTTCAGGTGGGCCTGGGGCTTGGGGTTCGTGAAGATGCGGTCGGCCGCCAGCACCGCGATGCCCGCCGCCGCCACCATGATCGCCACCGTCCCGGTGAGTCGTGTTCGCTGGACCACGCGCCGTCTCCTCGTGGGCGCCAGCCCCGGGGCCTGCGCCGAAGCATCAGCATACCCGGTTCCGCCGCCGGCCGGCGCGGCGGTGGTACGCTGTCGGCACCCATGCGCCAGCTCCGCCGGCTCCGCCCCGAGGAGGGCCTGCTCGTCGTCGGTTTCGTCGCCTCGGCGCTCGTGACGATCTACGCCAACGTCGATCTGGCCACCCGCGGGGTGAGCTCCCGCCGCATCGAGGGCGGCCTGGTGCGGCTGCTGGCGGTGCTGATCCTGGCCGGCGTGGTCCTCGGGATCCACCGCTACCTCGAGCGCGCGGCGGCCGGGGCCCGGTGGCGGCAGGTCGCCGAGTTCTTCCGGATGGCGCTCCCGTTCGTGATGTGCATCGCCGTCTACACGAACCTCCACGACACGGTCCGGTTCGTCAACCCGCACGACATCCACCAGTACCTGGCTGCCGCCGAGCAGTGGCTGTTCGGGGGGCAGCCCGTCATCTGGGCCCAGGCGTACATCACGCCCACCCGCACCGAGGTCTTCAACCTCTTCTACGCCAACTTCTATCTCGTCGCGCCGTCGGTGGTCGTCGTGCTGTGGCTGCGGGGCCGCCACGATCGGGCCCGGCAGGTCCTGCTCGGCACGATCGTGTGCTTCTACTCGGGCTACGTGCTCTACGTCCTCTTCCCGGCCGCGCCGCCGCGCCTCTACTTCGAGTCCCTGGGGCTGTTCACGGTGCCCCTGCGCGGCGGCATGATCACGGGCGCCCAGCAGGCGCTCATCGAGATGATGCCGAACCACGCGGCCCGGGCGGCGTTCCCCAGCCTCCACTCGGCCATCAGCTGCCTGAGCCTCGTGTACGCCTGGCGCTACGCGCGGGGGTTCTTCCCGGTGCTCCTCGCCTTCGTCGTGCCGCTCCTCGTCTCCACCGTCTACCTGCGCCATCACTGGGTGGTGGACCTGCTGGCCGGCGCGGCGCTCGTGCCCTGGGTGCTCTGGGCGACGCCCCGGTTCGAGCGCTGGTGGACGGCCGGGCGCGAGGCCTCGTAGGCCGGCGGGCGGACCGCGGCCCGACGGCGGAGCCCGTGTAACATGTCGCCATGTTTCGACGTGTCGCCCTGACCCTCGCCGCCGTCGCCGCGGCGGCCGCGCTCCCGCACGGCCAGACCGCCGGTCCCGGCACGCCGGCCTTCGAGGCCGAGACCCTCAAGCACTTCCAGGCGCTGCTGCAGCGCGACACCAGCAGCCCGCCCGGCAACGAGATCCGGGCCGTCGAGTACCTGAAGCAGGTCTTCGACGCCGAGGGGATCCCGTATCAGGTGTTCGCGAAGGATCCCCAGCGCCCGAACCTCGTCGTGCGCATCAAGGGCAACGGCAGGAAGCGGCCGGTGCTCGTGATGGGGCACACCGACGTCGTCACGGTGGATCCGAAGAAGTGGACGTTCCCGCCGTTCGGCGGCACCGTGGACGGCGGCTACGTCTACGGGCGCGGCACCGTGGACGACAAGGACAACCTCGTCGCCGGCTTGATGCTCGTGCTGCAGCTGCACCGCTCGAAGGCCGCCCTGGATCGCGACGTGATCCTGCTGGCCGAGGCCGGCGAGGAAGGGGCGCCCGACGTCGGCGCCCAATACATGGTGGACAACCACCTCGACGCGGTGGACGCCGAGTTCTGCCTGGCCGAGGGCGGCGGCGTGGTCCGCCGCGGCGGGAAGGTGGTGCAGGCCAACGTCGGCACGACCGAGAAGGAGCCGCGGCCCATCGAGCTCATCGTGACGGGACCCGCCGGCCACGGATCGGTGCCGAACCAGAACAGCGCCGTGCTCGCCGTGGCCGCCGCGGTGGGGAAGATCGGCTCCTGGAAGCCGCCCCTGCGCCTGAACGAGACGACGGCGTCCTACTTCAAGCGCCTGACGACGATGGCGGAGCCGGAGGTGGCGCAGAAGTACCGCGATCTCCTCAACCCCGACCCGAAGGTGCACGGTCCGGTCGAGGACTGGATGCTCGTCAACGAGCCCCAGCACTGGTCGATGACCCACACGTCGCTCGTGCCCACCATTCTCACATCGGGCTTCCGCTACAACGTCATCCCGTCGGAAGCCAAGGCCACGGTGGACGTGAGGCTGCATCCCGACGAAGACCAGGACAAGTTCCTCGAGCAGGTGCGCAAGGTCGTCAACGACGACAAGGTGGAAGTGCGCTGGGCGCGCGACCGCTACCGGCCCGCCGGCGGATCCCGCCTGAACACCGAGGCCTTCGCCGCGATCGAGGCCATGGTGACCCGGCACTACGACACGGTGACGCTGCCCACGATGGGCACGGGCGCCACCGACATGTCGAACGTCCGCGCCAAGGGCCCGCAGTGCTACGGCATCGGCCCGGCGACCGACAGCGAGGACGCGCAGAAGGGCTTCGGCGCCCACAGCGACCAGGAGCGCATCCTCGTCTCCGAGCTGCACCGGTTCGTGCGATTCCAGTACGACGTCGTCTACGAGCTGGCCCGGGCGAAGTGAGGTGAGGGCCAGCGCCTAGGGATGGCCGCGTGAACCTTCCGTAGGGACTGGGGACCAGGGATCAGATCGACACCGGACGGAGGTACTGATGTCACATCGTTGTTCCGTGCGGGCGTCTTTCCTGGTCCCTGGACCCTGGTCCCTGATCCCTACGCTGCTCTGCGCAGCCCTGGCCGCCTGTGCGTCGCCGCCGCCAGCGCCGACCTACGACCTCGTCATCGCCAACGGCCGGGTCATGGACCCGGAGTCGGGGCTCGACGCGGTGCGGCACGTGGGCATCAACGGCCGGACGATCGCGGCCCTCTCCGAGACGCCGCTCCAGGGCGCGCGCGTCGTGGACGCGGCCGGCCACGTCGTGGCCCCGGGATTCATCGACCTCCACGAGCACGGGCAGCAGGAGGAGTCGTACCGGATGATGGTGCGCGACGGCGTGACCACCGCCTTCGAGATCGAGGTGGGCACCGCCGACGTGGCCGGGTGGTACGACGCCCGGAAGGCCGGCCAGATCGTGAATCACGGCGTGTCGGTGGGCCACATCCCGGCGCGGATGAAGGTCCTGGGCGATCCCGGGACCGGGCTCCTGCCGGCGGGCATCGGCGGCAGCGGCAGCGCCACCGACGCGCAGCTGGCCGAGATGGAGGCCATCCTCCGGAAGGGGCTCGCGGAGGGCGCCGTCGCCGTCGGATTCGGCAGCGCCTACACGCCCGGCGCCCCGATGTCGGAGTTCGAGCGGATGTTCCGCGTCGCGGCCGAGGGTGGCGCCTCCGCCCACATCCACATGCGCGGCGACATCCACGGCCTGGAGGAGACGATCGCGGCCGCCAGGGCGGCGGGTGCCGCGCTGCACTTCGTGCACATCAACTCGGTGTCCGGCGACCAGATCGACCAGTTCCTGGCCGCCATCGAGGCCGCGCGCGCCGCCGGCCAGGACGTCACGACCGAGGCGTATCCCTACGGCGCGGGCATGACCGAGATCCAGTCGGCGCTGTTCGACGACTGGAGGACCTGGCCCGACGCGCGCTTCCAGCAGCATCAGCTCGTGCGCACCGGCGAACGGCTCACGCGGGCCACCTTCGAGCAGGCGAGGAAGGACGGGGGGACCGTCATCATCCACGACCGGAGCGAGGAGCAGACACGGAAGGCCATCGCCAGCCCCCTGTCGATGATTGCCAGCGACGGTTTCATCGAGCAGGGCCGCGGACACCCGCGTACCTCCGGGTCCTACGCGAAGGTGCTGGGGAAGTACGTGCGGGACGAGCGGGCGCTCACCCTCATGGACGCGCTCTCGCGGATGACGATCATGCCCGCGCGGCGCCTCGAGCGGCGCGTCCCGGCGATGGCGTCCAAGGGGCGGGTGAAGGTCGGCGCCGACGCGGACCTCACGATTTTCGATCCCGCGACCGTGATCGACCGCGCCACCTACGAGGACGCCTCGATTCCCTCGGCGGGCATCCCCTATGTCGTCGTGGGCGGGCAGCTCGTCGTGGATCAGGGCGAGATCACGGCCGCCCGGCCCGGCACCGGCGTACGGGCGCCCGTGCGCTAGGCGACGCGCAGTCGCGCGCTGGTCGACGCGCGGTCGTGCGCGTGGGGTCGCGCCCCGTCAGCCGAAGAACATCCGGTACATCACCCGGCCGGGAGCGAAGGCCAGCAGGCCCGCGATGATGAGGCCGCCGAAGTACAGGCCGCGCAGCGCGGCCTCGTGGCTGCGGATCCGGCCGTGCCGGATCGACGCCAGCGCGCCATAGACCCCGTTGAAGGTGAGCGGCACGAACAGGTGGATCAGGCCCAGCCGGAGCGGGCCCACCTCGAGGCTCAGTCCCATGAACGACCGGATGAAGGTGGCGGCCACGGCGGTCGCGGTCATGAGCCCGAGGTAGATCGCGCCCACGGTCCGGTGGCGGGGCGAGCCCTTGGCGCTCCCGAACAGCAGCCAGGTCCCGAGGACGAACGCCGGCAGGACGGTCGCGACGTGGATCTGCACGGCCAGCGGCGCGCGCACGAGCGGTTCGAGCGTCATGGCGGATTGGACGGCGCCGGCCCACCCGGGTTGAGGCGCGCCCGGCCAGCGGCCGGGGGAGCCGGCCGGCCGGCGTCCGGGCGGGGTCGAGCGGCGGGCGCCGGCGTCGCCCCAGATGGGCCGTTGCCGGCGGCCCGGCCGTCCGCATAGCATGTCGCGCATGGCCACGACCCCGCTCGCCGTCGACCAGGCGCACCTGATGCACCCGCTCCACCATCCCTCCGCCTACGCCACCACCCGCGTCTGGGTGAAAGGCGAGGGGGCCTGGATCACCGACGCCACCGGGCGCCGCTACCTGGACGGCCTCGCCGGCCTGTGGAACGTGAACATCGGCCACGGCCGCCGCGAGCTCGGCGACGCCGCCGCGCGCCAGATGTCCACGCTGGCCTTCCATTCCGCCTACGCCGGCGGCACCAACGAACCCGCCATCCGCCTGGCCGAGCGCCTCAGCCGCCTGGCCTATCCGTCGATCAACACGTTCTTCTTCACGAGCGGCGGCGCCGAGTCCACCGAGTCGTCGATCAAGACGGCGCGGTTCTACTGGAAGGCGAAGGGGAAGCCCGACAAGTTCAAGGTGATCTCGCGGCACCGGGCGTATCACGGCCTCACCCTGGCCGCGATGAGCGCCACCGGCCTGCCCGTGTTCTGGCCGATGTTCGAACCGCGCACGCCCGGCTTCCTCCACGTCGAGGCCCCCGACCCGTACCGCTTCGTGAACGACGAGCCGGCGCTCAGCCCGGGCGTGGCCATGGCCAACCGGCTCGAGACGGCGATCCTCGCGGAGGGCCCGGACACGGTGGCGGCCTTCATCGCCGAGCCGGTGCAGGGCGCCGGCGGCGTCATCGTGCCGCCGCCCGACTACTTCCCGCGCATCCGCCAGATCTGCGACCAGTACGACGTGCTGCTCATCGCCGACGACGTGATCACGGGCTTCGGGCGGACGGGCCGGTGGTTCGGGCTGGAGCACTACGGCATCGAGCCGGACATCATGCAGTTCGCCAAGGGGATCACGAGCGGCTACGTGCCCCTCGGCGGCATCGGCGTCTCGGACCAGGTCCGCGCGGTCATCGACGGCGTCCCGGCGGCGCAGCGGTGGATGCACGCCTTCACCTATTCGGGCCACCCGACGTGCTGCGCGGTCGCGCTCGCCAACCTCGACATCCTCGAGGGCGAGGGCCTGGTGCAGCGGGCGGCCGAGGCGGGTGCCCGGCTGCTGGCGCGCCTGCGCCAGCTCGAGTCGATGGACGGCGTGGGGCACGTCCGCGGCCTGGGGCTGATGGCGGCCGTGGAACTGGTGGCCGACAAGGCCACCCGACAACTGCACCCGCCCGCGCTCGGCGTGAGCCAGAAGCTGATGGACGGCATGCTGGAGCGGGGCCTCTACACGCGCGCCGTCATGGACTGCATCTGCATCGCGCCGCCGCTCATGACGAGCGACGCCGACCTGGATCGGATCGTCGACATCGTGGCCGACACGATCCCGGCCGTGCTCGCGGCGGCACGGCAGGCGGCCTCGGCGGGCTAGCGGCGAGGGCCGCGGGTCAGCGGCTGGAGGCCACGCGGAGGCCGGACCGCGCGAGGCGGGCCTTCGCCTGCCGGAACGGCACGGCGTTGGCGGTCTGGGCGACGAGGCTCGCCACCTGGGGCGCGACGTGCGCCAGGCCCTGGGCCACTTCCGGGGCGATCGGCGCCGCCGCATACGCGGCGAGCACTCCGACCATCTGGCCCTCGTCCACGAGGGGCGTCGCGACGCAGTAGCGCAAGGACGTCGAGGCCGGCACCGCCCCCAGGTCGAGGCGGGCGTCCGAGTTCACGATCTGCTGGCGGTTGGCGGCCACCCAGCCGCTGACGCGCTCGCCGAACGCCATGGAGTCGTAGCTGGCGCCGCCGGGGTGCGGGCGGGTCGCGTAGGCCGGCAGCAGCCGCTCGCCGCCCGGGGACGTGACGTAGAACACGAACTCCGCGGAGGGCGCCAGCGCCTTCAGATCCACCGTCGCCAGGCTCGCGACGTCGGCGACGCTCAGGGCGCCCGTGACCAGCCGGCCCAGGGTGTCGAGGGCCGTCTGCTGCGGCGGTTCGGCCAGGGGCGACGGCGGCGGCACGGGCGGCTGGGCGGGTGCGGCCTCGCGGGCGGCGGCCAGACGATGCATCGCACGGCCCAGCGTCGGCTCCGCCTCGACGACCCGGCCGAGCGACGGCAGCAGTTCCAGGAAGGTGTCGACCACGAGCGGGTCGTACATCGTGCCCCGCCGCTCCAGCAGGATGGCCGTCGCCTGCTCGGCCGTCATCGCCGGCCGGTAGGGCCGATCGGAGGTCAGCGCGTCGTAGCAGTCGACGACCGACAGGATCCGGGCGCCGATCGGGATGGCCTGGCCGGCCACGCCGCGCGGGTAGCCGGTGCCGTCCCAGTTCTCGTGGTGGTTGCGGACGATCGGCACCACCGGATACGGGAAGTCGATGGACGAGAGGATGTCGGCGCCCACGTCCACGTGGAGCTTCATCGCCTCGAATTCGGCGGCCGTGAGCTTGCCCGGCTTGTTCAGGATGTGCTCGGGCACGGCGAGCTTGCCGGTGTCGTGCAGGAGCGCCGCGGCCTCGATGGCCTTCACCTCGTCGCTGCCCGACACGCCCAGTGCGCGGGCGAGCGCGACCGAGTAGGTCTGGACGCGGCGGATGTGGCTGCTGGTCACGCCGTCCTTCGCGTCGATGGCGCTCGACAGCGCCTGGATCGTGGACATGTAGAGCCGGTCCACCTGCTTGACGTGCCGTTCCGCGTCGGCCAGCCGTCCCAGGCGCGACTGCAGGCCCAGGTACACCATCACCACGATGGGGGCCGCGGCGGCCAGGGCGAGGACGCCCACCCGGTTGGCCAGGAGGCCCAGGATGAGCGCCGCCGACGCCGAGGCCGACTGGCTGACACCCAGCATCGCGAAGTGCTTGCGCCACACCTGCACCGGATGGCCGCCCCGCTCGAGGGCCGCCGCCGTCGCCGTCAGCCCGGTGTGGACGAAGAACTGCAGCGCCGCCATGGCCGCGAGCGGCAGGATCACCCGCTCCAGCGACAGCGGGCCGTCGGCGACCGGGGTGTAGCCCAGCAGCAGCACGAAGGCCTGCGCGCCGACCCAGACCGACAGGGCCGGGTTGGCGGTGTTGAACAGGATGCGGTCCGCGGAATGGCCGCGCCGCCACGACAGGATGAACCCGTCGGTGGCCATCGCGACGGTCGCCGGCGCGGGACCGAACAGCATGCCGGACGTGAGAAGGAAGGTGTCGGACATCGACGCGTGCACGGGCACGCCGGGCATCCGGACCGAGAGCCGGCCGAAGGCAATGGCCAGCGCCGAGAAGAGCAGCCACTCGGTGGGCCGCGGCGTCGAGACGAGGCTCGCCAGCGACTGCGCGATGGCGAACAGGCCGAGCGCCGTCACCGCCGCGACGTATCGCGCGAGGATCTTCGAGCCGGCTGGTGCCTCGACGGCAGTTGTGGCGGGCGTAGACATCGATTGAGCGAGCCGCCACATCTCTCGCAAGGAGCCTGCCATCTCGAGCCGTCGTCGGGAGATCGTGCCCGTCGTCGCCGCAACGCGCTGATTCCGCACGCGTTCGTGGGCCTGGGCGACGGCCGCGTGCGAGCGGCTGCGTGTGGGAGCACGACGCTTCATGGCAGGAGCGCCACTATTTCGCCTGCATGCAAGCCAAATAAATGATCGAGCAGGTACGCGACGAACTGCGCAAGTTTCCTCGCGTCCGTAAATTGTGGCTTGGTGGCGGCCGATATGTCCCTCAGCAGTCGGAGATGATCGGTTCCGAGCGACTGGCGGCGCAGCTCGCCCACCTAGCCCAGCAAGCCGGCGCGATTTCCGCGTCGGTCTACCTGCCCACTCCGTGGAATGCCGCGGCACCGATGGTGCTCGTCCACGCCGGACGCGACCTGCCGCTGCCGGAGCTGGCGACGCCCGCGGCCGCCGAGGCGTTCGCGGCCGAGGTCGTGGAGACCGGCGCCTGGAACGGCCAGGCGGTGACGGCCGATGGCCTCGTGACCAGCAAGAGCGGGGAAGGCGTGCTCATTGCCGCGCCGCTCCTCACGAGCCTGTGGGCGGGGGTGGGCGCCGCCGCCGCGCCGGGCGGGTTCGCCCAGCGCCGCTCGGCCGACCACCGCCGGATGGCGCCGGCGGCCGGCTGGGTCGCGCTGCGCATGCCGCCGCCGCTCGTGAGCGCCCTGGGCGGCGGCGCCATGGTGGCGGTCGCGCACGCGCTGGCCTCGACGATCGTCTGCGTGTACTCGGTGCTGACCGACCCGCTCACCGGCCTGCCGGGCCGCCACGAGCTCATGGGCGTCCTGCGCACCGACCTCGACCGCGCGCGGCGCCGCCGGCTGCCGTGCGCGCTGCTGCTCGTGAACCCGCTCGGGATCGAGGCGGTCAACGAGCAGTTCGGGCGGCGCGCCGGCGACGGCCTCATCCGCGAGGTCGTGCAGACGATGCAGGGCATGCTGCGGCGCTCGGACGTCCTCATGCGCTACGGCGGCGCCATCTTCGCCCTGCCGCTCGGCAACGTCGGCGCCGACGCCGCGGTGCTCGTGGCCGAGCGGGTCCGGCAGCACGTGGCCGGCCGGCCCTTCCTGCAGGACAGCGTGCACCTGCGCTGCGCGGTCGGGGCCGTGGCGTGCGATCCGCTCGAAGCCGACACGCTCGAACCGCTGGATCTGCTGAAGCGCGCCAACGAGGCGCTGGCGCTGGGCCGCCAGCAGAACGGCGACGACGTCGTGCTGTGGCACGACGCGGCCGCGGAGTCCCCGGGCCCGTCCACCGATCGCCTGCTCGGCATCTTCACGGGCCGGAGCGACAAGGACTACCGCAACATGGGGCTCCTGTGGGACGTCCTGCGGGTGCTCTCGAGCGCGGCGGGATCGACCGACCTGGCCGCCAAGGTGGTCGAGCGCCTCTTCGCGGTGCTCCACCCGGCCCGCGCGGCCCTGTTCGTCACGAGCGACGCCGGGGAGCGGCTGCTCTTCGGCCAGCAGCGGCCCGACGAACGCGCCGTGCTCCGCCAGCTGCAGCCCGGCGACCTCACCGAGGACGAGCGCGCCGTGGTGTCGGCCGCGGTGGACGCCGGGACCGTGCAGCAGCGATCCAGCGTCGCCACGGGCCCCGACGGCGAGCGCCGGTCGCAGCTGGCCGTGGGCGTGCCCCTCATCACCGACGGCCGCACCCTCGGCGCCATCTGCCTCGTGGGCAGCCCGGAGGTGCTCGACCTGGACCGCACCGACGTGCACGTGCTCACGGGCGTGGCCGGCCAGCTGGCCGTCGCGCTGGACCGCGAGCACCTGGCCGAACGCGCCCGCGTGCATGCCGAGCACGAGCGGCGGCGCCTGCAGGCCGAGGTGCAGGGCCTCAAGTCGCAGCAGAGTCCCATCGTGTTCCAGTCCACGGCCATGGCCGACCTGCTGACGCGGGCGCGGCGGGTCGCGGCCACCGACGCCACCGTGCTCGTCACCGGCGAGAGCGGCACCGGCAAGGAGATGCTGGCGCAGACGCTGCACCAGCTGAGCGGCCGCCGGACCAAGCCGTTCGTCATCGTGGACTGCGGCGCGATTCCGGCCACTCTCATCGACTCGGAGCTCTTCGGCCACGAGCGCGGGGCGTTCACGGGCGCCCAGCAGCGCTCCAGCGGGCGCCTGGCGATGGCCGAGGGTGGCACGGTGTTCCTCGACGAGATCGGCGAGCTGCCGCTGGACGTCCAGTCGCGCCTGCTGCGCTTCGTCCAGGAGAAGACGATCTCGATGGTGGGCGGCACGCGGTCGCGCAAGGTCGATGTGCGCATCGTGGCCGCGACGAATCGGCGCCTCGAGGACGAGGTGCGGGCGGGGCGCTTCCGCGAGGACCTGTTCTACCGGCTGAACGTCGTCCGTCTCCACATCCCGCCGCTGCGCGAGCGGCCCGAGGACGTGCGCCTGCTGGCCGAGCACTTCGCCAGGACCGCCGCGGCCGAGCAGCGCAAGGCCGTGGTCGGCTTCACGCCGGAGGCGGAGCGCCGCCTGAACGCCTACGCGTGGCCGGGCAACATCCGCGAGCTGCAGAACACGATTCTGCAGGCCGTCGTCCTCTCGGACGGCGACCGCCTGAGCGTGGACGATCTCACGCTGCCGGAGCCCGCGCCCGACACCGTGCCGCCGCCGGTCCTCGGCGGCCCCCTGACCGCGCCGGCGGGGCGCGTGGCGGCGCCGCCGCTCGTGCCCGCCCTGCCGCCCGCCGCCGCGCCGGCGTCCGGCCTGCTCTTCGACGAGGCCTGGCGGCTGCTCCACGATGCGCTGGTCCAGGAGGTGCGCCGCGCCGCCTCGGCCTCGCCCAGGCTCTCGCTGCCGCTGGGCCGGTGGCTCGCGCACGAAGTGGTCCTCGTGGCCCACGAGCAGGCGTCCGGGGTCGGCGCCCGCGCGGCCAGCCGCATCGGGCTGCCGCAGACCACCTTCGCCCGCCGGCTGCGCCAGGCCGAGACGGACCGCGGGCTGTCGGCCCGTCCTGCCGGGTGGGGCGGCGTCCGGGCCGCGCTGAGCGCGGTCGTGTCCGCGGCCGACCTGCCGCCGGCGCCGCTGGCCGACAAGGCCGAGGACCTGCTGCTGGAGATCGTGCTGGCCGAGGCGCCCTCGCCCATCGGCTATGCCGCCGCGCTGATGGGACTCTCGCCGCCGACCATGAAGCAGCGGCTGCAGGCGCGCGCGTCCTGAGCCGCCGGGCGAGGTCGCCGCGGGGCCCGCGTGCCCCGGCAGGCCGACTCAGGCCGCCGGCAGGTACATGCGGACGGTCGTGCCCCGTCCGACCGCGCTCTCGATCGACAGGCCGCCGGAGTGCGCGGCGATGAAGCCGTGGACCGACGCCAGGCCCAGTCCGCCGCCGAGGTGGGCGGGCTTGGTCGAATAGAACGGATCGCAGGCCATCGCGATGGCCTCGGGCGTCATGCCGGTGCCGGTGTCCGTCACCGACACCACCACATACGGGCCAGCCGCCGCCGCCAGCGGGGTCATGGGCGCCGGGTGCCGCAGGAGCTCGCGGGCCACGGCGACGGTCACCGTCCCGCCCCCGGGCATCGCCTCGGCGGCGTTGTCGATGAGCTGCTCGAGGGCCGCGTCGAGCTGCTGCGGGTCGGCCAGCACCGCGAAGGGGCCGTCGCCTCGATGCAGGCTGGCGCTCACGCCCGGCGGGAGGGCGCGCGCGGCCCGCAGGTAGCAGGCATGGACGTTCGCCTCGACGTCGACGAGCTCGGGCTGGACCTGGCGCTGGCCGCTGAAGGCCAGGAGCTGTCCGGTGAGGTCCGCGGCCCGCATGGCCGCGGCGCGCGCCCGCGCGAAGTGCTCCCGCGCCTCGTCGCCGGTCCCCGGCGCGGCCTCGCCGAGCTCGGTGTTGCCGATGACGCGCGCCATGAGGTTGTTGAACTCGTGGGCGATGCCGCCGGCCAGCCGGCCCACGGCCTGGATGCGCTCGGCCTGCCGGCGCCGGTCCCGATCGGACTCGGCCCGGGCGACGACCGCCGCGCGATGGGCCGACAGCAGCAGGCGGGCGGCCAGGAGCATCGACGCCACGGTGAGGGCCACGGCCAGCGGCACGGCGCGCAGCTGGGGCGCGAAGGTGAGCGCCGCGAGCAGCGTCGCGCCGAGCGCAGGCGGCATGAAGAGCGGCAGGGGGTTGAGATCGTCGAGCCACACGGGCGCCCCCCGCTGCGAGGACGGACCGATGGGATCGCGGCGGAACGCGAGGCAGGCCGCCAGTGTCGGGAGCACGCCGAGGTAGTAGACGAGGTCCCCGGGCCACGGCGGCAGGAGGCGGGCTTCCTCGAGCTGCACCGCGATGGTGACCGGGACGTAGAGCGTCTGGCCCGCGATGAACCACCAGAACGCGCGCGGCGAGGGGACCGCCACGCCGCGCACGACGACGACGTTCAGTCCGGCGATGAGCGCCAGTTGCGCGAGCCCGAAGATCTGGATCCACAGCTCGGCGCCGGGATCGGACACGCGGTCCTGGCTCACCTGCGTCACCAGGGTCCAGCTGAGGAGGAGCAGGCTGCCCGTCGTGACGACGGTGTCCAGGACCAAAGCCACGCCCTCGCCCCTGCGCGCCGGCGTGCGCGGATAGACGAGCAGCGCCACGAGCGCCGCGGCATAGCCCGCCAGCGTCAGGAAGGAGTCCGTCGTGGCCGACAGCCACGGCTGGCCGCCGTAGTACTGCGGCAGAGAGGCCAGGTAGTCGACGCCCGTGAGGATCGACGCCCAGCCGGTGATGCGGAGGGCGAGCACGAGCGTGCGGGGCAGGGCCGCCCGTCCCGCCGCCCACAGGAACGCGCTCCCTTCGATGCCGAGGCGCGTGGCCAGGGCGACGAGTTCCACGGGGCCGCCGTCGAGGCGCCGGCCGCTCGGCGTGAGGAGCAGGATCGAGTAGGCGACCAGCGCGACCGCCGACCAGCGCATCCACCACGGCGCCGAGGCGACGAGCGTCGCCAGCGACCCGTCCACGGGCCGGGGTGCCGTCGGACGCGACGCCGCGTCCACGGCGTTGCTCACGGGCCCGAGCGGAGTGGCGACTACCCGGCCCACCGCTCCGTCACCTGACACACGACGGCTGCGCTGTCGGGGACCGTCGGAGTCCCCGGCGGCCGCGACGAGGTGCGCATCTCATCCGTCAATCGCGTGTCCTGTCCGTCGGCACGTTAGCACGCGGGGGGCAAACGTCGACCGGCCCCCGTTGTATCGACCGGCCGCCGGCATTCCTGGATGGCCGCCCCGCCTGGACCGTCGGTATCCCTGCGCCGGAGGGCGCCGCGGCGTGCAGCGGCCAGTCCCCGCGGCGGCCTGGGCGTTCGGGACGCGGCGGTTAACCTCCGCCGCCGCTGTCACGTATTGGGGGGTATGACACGAGACCTTCCCGCGATTGCGCGCCTGCCGCTCGTGGCGGCGCTCCTCCTGTGCGGGGCGCCGCCCTCGGCGGGGCAGACGGCCCCCGTCCCTCCCCCGGCCGCCGCGCCGGCCGCGCCGCAGGCGCCGTCCGCCGTCGCCGCGACGGCCACCCCCGACGACTCGTCGGACATCGACGCCCTCCGGGCGGAAGTCTGGGAGCGCCTGCGACAGGTGCCGTCGCCGGTGGCCCAGGCCGTCCGCCACGACCCCTCGCTCCTGACCAATCGCGAGTACCTCGCGCCGTATCCGGCCCTCGCGCGGCTGGTGGAGCGCCATCCGGACCTGGCCCGCAACCCGGGCTTCTTCGTCGGTCAGCCGGTGCCGTCCGAACGCACCGCGGCGCAGGCCTCCGTCGAGCTGTTCGAAGGCGTACTGGCCGGGCTGGCCGTCCTGACCGGAATGGGCGCGATTCTCGCGCTCATCGCCTGGCTCGTGCGTGCCCTCATCGATCACCGCCGCTGGCTCCGGATGGCCAACGTGCAGGCCGACGTGCACACGCGGCTCATGGACCGGCTGGCCTCGAACGAAGACCTGCTGGCGTACATCCAGACGCCGCCGGGCCGCCGCTTCCTGGAGTCGGCGCCGATCGCGCTCGATGCCGACGCCCGGCCCGCCTCGGCGCCGATCTCACGCATCGTCTGGTCCGTCCAGGCGGGTGTGGTGCTCACGGCCCTCGGCATCGGGCTGTATTCGGCGCAGACCCAGGTGGCGGAGGACGTGGCCGCCGGCGTGGGGGTGATGGGCACGATCGTCCTGTCGCTGGGCATCGGGTTCGTGCTCGCCAGCATCGCGGCCTACGCGATCAGCGCGAGAGCGGGCCTCGTGCCCGGCGCGGTCCAGGCCGGCCATGAGTGACGCCACCGCCGCCGACCTCCAGGCGGTCGCCGCCCACGCCGACGCCGAGCGGACGCTGGGGATGACCGAGGACGCCTTTGGTGTGTTCTACGAATGGACGGCCCGGCCGCTCTGGCTGTATCTCGCGCGGCTGACCGGCGATCGGCGCCACGCGGACGACCTGCTGCAGGAGGCCTACTACCGTCTCCTGCGCTCGACCGCGGCGTTCGAGAGCGACGAGCACCGCCGGCACTACCTGTTCCGCATCGCCACGAACCTGGTCCACGACGGCCGGCGGCGGGTGCGGCCCGACGGCGGCGGCGCCGAGGCCATGGAGGCGCGGGTGGCCGACGGGCGGCCCTCGCCAGCCGAGGTGGTCGCCGACCGCCTGGACGTGGATCGCGCGCTCGGCGCGCTCACCCCCAAGGAGCGGCGCCTGCTGCTCCTCGCGTACGGGCAGGGCTTCTCGTACGACGAAATCGCGACCGCCGTCGGTGTGAAGGTGACCAGCCTGAAGCCGCTCCTGTATCGCGCGCGGCAGCGACTGCTGCGAATTCTCCATCAGGCGGGCCGGGGCCGGGGAGGCCGGTCGTGACGCCGGGCCGCCGCGCGACGCGCGAGGAGGCGGCGCAGATCGATTGCGTGCACGAGGCGGCCGTCGCGGCGGCCGTGCGGGACGGACACGGACTGGACGGTCGGGACGATCCGCTCGCCGCGCACGCGGCCGCGTGTCCGGTGTGCCGGGACGTGGCGGCGATCGCCGCGCTGCTGCACGAGGGGCCGTCGCAGCTCCGGACCGACGTCCGGGTGCCGTCGGCGGGCCAGGTCTGGTGGCGCACGGTGGTCCGGGCGCGGCTGGAGGACACCGAGCGGGCCGCGCGGCCGATGCTGTGGGCTCAGGGGCTCGCCGTGGTCGTGCTGGGGGCGTCCGGCCTCGGGATCGCGCGCGCGGCGGCATCGACCGAGGGCGCGGCGGCGCGGGCGTGGGCATGGCTCGGCGCGCTCGCGCCTGCCTCCGACGCCGTCGCCCTCCGCCTGGCCGCGTTGCCTGGGCCCGTCGTCTGGGCTGCCGGGGCGCTGGCGCTGTCGGTCGTCGTCGTTCCGCTCGTCGCCGTCCTGGCGTCGCGCGGCGAGTGAGACGCCGGCGGGTGGCCGCGTCCACACCGCCGGCGGATTGACAGACCCGCGCCCGGCCACCACAATCGCGCGGCATGCGCCGCCCAGGGATCGCCAGAGCTGCCGCGTCCGCCGCCTGGTGCGGTGCGATCGTCCTGGGCCTGGCCGCACCGGCGGCGGCCGGGCCGCCGGCTGTCGAGCACCTGCGGCTCGTGGCGCCCGCCGCGCCCGGCGGCGGCTGGGATCAGACCGCCCGGGCGATGCAGGCGGCCTTGCAGGCGGCCGGTCTCGTGCACACCTCGTCGGTCGAGAACATCCCCGGCGCGGCCGGCACGATCGGCCTCGCGCGCTTCATCGGGACCGAGCGGGGCAGCCGCGACGTGCTGATGCTGTCGGGCCTCATCATGCTCGGCGCCGTGGTCACCCACCAGTCGCCGGTGACCCTGCGCGAAGTGACGCCGATTGCCCGCCTGGTCGGCGAGTACGAGGTGGTCGTCGTGCCCGCCGCCTCGCCGATCGCGACGCTGGCCGATCTCGTCGCGGCGTTCCGCGCGGCCCCCGAGTCGATCTCGTGGGGAGGCGGGTCGGCGGGCGGCACCGACCAGATCGTCGCCGGCCTCTTCGCCGATGCCGTCGGCGTCGAGCCCCGCCGCGTGAACTACATCGCCTACTCCGGCGGCGGCGAGTCGCTCTCGGCGATCCTCGGCGGCCAGGTGACGGTGGGCGTGAACGGCCTGGCCGAGCTGGCGCCGCACATCGAGGCCGGCACCGTCCGGGCGCTGGCGATCTCCAGCACGGAGCGGCTGCCCGAGGTCGCGATTCCCACCTTCCGCGAGCAGGGCGTGGACGTGGACATCGAGAACTGGCGGTCCGTCGTGGCGCCGCCCGGCATCGGTGTCGCCGACCGCCAGCGCCTGGAGGACCTCGTCGAGGCCATGGTCCGATCGGAGGCCTGGGCCCGGACCCTCGAGCAGTACCGCTGGAACGACCGGTACCTCGCCGGCGCGGCGTTCGGGCGCTTCATGGCGGCCGAGGAGGCGCGCGTCGAAGGGATTCTCGCGCGCCTCGGCACCGGGCCCTCGGCCGCGGCCGCCGCCAGCGAGGGCGTCGGCGCCTATCCGGTCTTCGTCCTGGGCGGCCTTCTCGTCACCGGCGCGCTGTCGGCCGTCGGCCTGCTGCGGCGGCGCGCCTGGGCCGGCGAGGCGCCGGTCGATCCGTTCCCGGCCGGCCCCGTGCAGTGGCTGGCGGTGGCGACCGTGCTCGGCGCGGCCGTGCTCGACCCGCTGCTCCTCGAGCGCGCCGGCTTCGTGGTGGCCTCGGCGGTGCTGTTCTGGCTCACGGCCCGCGCGTTCGACCCGACGCGGCCCTTCCGCGACGCCATCGCCGCCGTGGGCCTGTCGGTGGCGGCCTACGTCCTCTTCGCGCGGCTCCTGGACATCGCGCTTCCGGCGGGCGTGCTCGCCGGCGTCCTCTAGCCGCCAGGCCGCGTGATGCCCGAGACGCTTCGCCTGCTGGCCGAGGGCTTCAAGGGCGCGATGACGCTGGCCCATCTCGGGTGGGCCCTGGCCGGCGTCACGCTCGGCACCTTCGTCGGCGTGCTGCCGGGCATCGGCCCGGCGCTCACCGTCGCCCTGCTGCTGCCGGTCACCTTCGCGCTCGATCCGGTCAGCGCCTTCATCATGTTCGGCGGCATCTACTACGGCGCGATGTACGGCGGTTCGACCACCAGCATCCTGATCAACTCGCCCGGCGAGACGGCCTCGATCGTGACCGCGCTCGACGGCCACATGATGGCCCGGAAGGGCCGCGCCTCGGCCGCCCTCGCGACCGCCGCCGTGGGCTCCTTCGTGGCCGGCACCATCGCCACCATCGCCCTCACGTTCTTCGCGCCGGTGCTCGCGTCGGTGGCGCTGAAATTCGGGCCGCCGGAGTACTTCGCCCTCACGATGGTCGCGTTCACGACCGTGTCGGCCCTGCTCGGCGGCTCGGTGACGCGCGGGCTCTTCAGTCTCTTCCTCGGGCTCGCGCTCGGCCTCATCGGCATCGACCAGCTCACGGGCAACGCCCGCTTCTCGTTCGGCATCCCGCAGCTGCTCGACGGCATCGACGTGATGATCCTGGTCATCGGGCTCTTCGCCGTCGGCGAGACCCTCCACCAGGCGTGGCGGCTGGGCCGCGACGAGGAGCACGTGGTGACGCTCCACGAGTTCACGGGCATGACCCGCGAGGACTGGCGGCGCTCGTGGAAGCCGTGGCTGCGCGGGACCGCCATCGGGTTCCCGCTCGGCGTGCTGCCGTGCGGCGGCTCGGTCATCCCGACGCTGGTCTCCTACATGACCGAGCGCCGGCTGAGCGACCACCCCGAGGAGTTCGGGCAGGGCGCGATCGAGGGCGTGGCGGGCCCCGAGGCCGCCAACAACGCCTCGGCCGCCGGCGTGCTCGTCCCGCTGCTGACGCTCGGCCTGCCGTCGTCGGCCACGGCGGCGATGCTGCTCGCGGCCTTCCAGCAGTACGGCCTGCAGCCGGGGCCCCTGCTCTTCTCCACGCGCCCGGACCTGGTGTGGACCCTGATCGCCAGCCTGTACATCGGCAACGCGATGCTGCTGGTCCTGAACCTGCCGCTGGCCCCGCTCTGGGCGCGCGTGATGCTGGTGCCGCGGTCGCTGCTCTTCGCGAGCGTCCTCGTGCTGGCGTCGGTGGGCGCCTACAGCCTGAACCGCTCGCTGCTGGACGTCGGGCTCCTCTACGCCGTCGGGGTGGTCAGCTGGGGGATGCGCGTGGCCGACGTGCCGCTCGTGCCGGCGGTGCTGGGCCTCATCCTCGGGCCCCTGGCGGAACAGCAGTTCCGGCGGGCCCTCGCGATCACGCAGGGCGACTACACCGTGTTCGTGTCGCGGCCCATCTCGGGTGTGCTGCTCCTGGTGGCCCTGATCGTGCTTGTCGCGCCGGCGCTCGTCGCGCGCCGTCCGGCCCGCCCGGCCGCATGAGCGTCGCCGCCTACGACGTCGTCGTTGCCGGCGGCGGGAACGCCGGGCTGTGCGCGGCGATCACGGCCCGACTGGCCGGGGCCCGGACGCTCGTGCTCGAGGCGGCGCCCCGGCACCTGCGGGGCGGCAACAGCCGGCACACGCGCAACCTGCGCGTGGCCCACGAGCATCCGACCGACGTGCTCTCCGACCGGTACACGCCCGACGAGTTCTGGGCCGATGTCCTGCGGGTGAGCGGGGAGACCGACGAGCCGCTGGCGCGCCTCGTCATCGAGGCGTCGGCCGGCTGCCCCGACTGGATGCGCCGCCACGGCGTGCGCTTCCAGACGGCCCTGCGCGGCACGCTGCACCTCGGGCGCACGAATGCCTTCTTCCTCGGCGGCGGCAAGGCGCTGATGAACACCTATTACGCCGCGGCCGCGCGCCTGGGGGTGGACGTGCGCTACGACGCCGCGATCGACGCGCTCGAGATGGACGGCGACACCTGCCGGACGGTCATCGCCGGCACGCCCGCCGGATCGATGGCCGTGGCCGCGCGGGCCGTGGTGCTGGCCGCCGGCGGCTTCGAGGCGAACCTGGAGTGGCTGCGCCGTGTCTGGGGCCCGGCCGTCGACGGCTTCATCGTCCGCGGAACGCCCCACAACACCGGGCGGGTGCTGCGCCTCATGCTCGACGCCGGGGCCCAGCCGATCGGCGACGAGCGGGCCTGTCATGCCGTGGCCGTGGACGCGCGGGCGCCCCGATTCGACGGCGGCATCGTGACGCGCCTCGACACCGTGCCGCTGGGCATCGTCGTCAACGGGCGCGGAGAGCGGTTCGCCGACGAGGGCGAGGACCAGTGGCCCAAGCGCTACGCCAGCTGGGGGACGCTCGTGGCGGAGCAGCCGGGGCAGATCGCGTATTCGATCGTGGACGCGAAGACGGCCGGTCTCCACATGCCGCCCGTGTTCCCGCCGATCGCGGCCGGCAGCGTGCGCGAGCTCGCCGCCGCGCTCGGCCTGCCGGCCGACCGGCTCGACGCCACGGTGCGCGCGTTCAACGCGGCCGTGCGGCCGGGACGCTTCGACCACACGGCGCTCGACGACTGCGCCACCTCGGGCCTCACGCCGCCGAAGTCGCATTGGGCGCGGGCGATCGACACCCCGCCCTTCCACGCCTACCCGCTGCGGCCCGGCATCACCTTCACCTACCTCGGCTTGCGCGTGGACCCCGAGGCCCGGGTCCGGATGGCCGATGGCCGGCCCGCCGCCAACGTCTTCGCCGCGGGCGAGATCATGGCCGGCAACGTGCTGCGCCGCGGCTACACGGCCGGCATCGGCATGACCATCGGGACCGTCTTCGGCCGGATCGCCGGCGCCGGCGCGGCACGCCATGCGTCGGCCTGATCTCGCGTCCCGCGGCGAGCGGACCCTGACGGTCTGCAATGCCTGCCGCTACTGCGAGCAGTACTGCCCCGTCTTCCCGGCGATGGAGCGCCGGACCGCGTTCGACCCGGACACGCTCGCCTACCTGGCGAACCTGTGCCACAACTGCGGCGAGTGCCTCTACGCCTGCCAGTTCGCGCCGCCGCACCAGTTCGGCATCGACGTGCCGCGCCTGTTCGCCGAGATCCGCCTCGCCACCTACGAGGACGCCTGCCGGCCGCGGCCGCTGGCGCCGGCCCTCCGCCGGCTGGGCCCCGGCGGGGCGATCGCGCTGGCCGTCATGGGCGCGGTCGTCGTCGCCGCGGCCGCCGCGTGGATGACGCCGGGCGCGCTCTCGTCGGCGCCCACCGACGCCCGGTTCTATGCCGTCGTGCCGCACGGCACGCTGGTGGGCCTGTTCGGGGCGGCGGCCCTGGTGACGATCGCGGCGCTCCTCACCGCCTTGCGGGGGTACTGGCGCACGATTGGCGGGGCGGGGCCCCTGTCGGCGGCCGTCGTGCTCCAGGCCGTGCGGGAGGGCCTGACCTTACGTCACCTCCACGGCGAGGGCACCGGGTGCGTGTCCGGGGAGGAGGCGCGTCCGCCGTGGCGCCGCCGCTGGCACCACGTGACCGTCGGCGGGCTCGGCCTGTGCCTGGCGTCGACGACGGTGGCCGCGCTGTATCACGCGCTCGGCTGGGTGGCGCCGTACGCGCCCGGCAGCCTCCCCGTGGTGCTCGGCGTGGCCGGCGGTCTCGGGCTGCTCGTGGGACCGGTGGGGCAGTGGCACTCCCACAGAAGGCGCGATCCCGCGCTCGGCGATCCGGCACAGGACCACGGCACGGCGGGGTTCCTGCTGCTCCTCTGGCTCACGAGCGCGACGGGGCTGCTGCTGCTGGCGCTCCGGACCCGCCCGGTGATGCCGTGGCTGCTCGTGGTCCATCTGGGCGTGGTGCTCGCGCTGTTCCTGGCGGTGCCCTTCGGCAAGGTCGTTCACGGCGGCTATCGGCTGCTGGCCCTCGTCAAGGACGTCGCCGAGCGGGCGGCCGAGGCGCGCTCCGGGTCCGGGGACGGCGTGCCCGCGTCCCCGCGTTCTTCTCGATCCTGAGGCGCCAGGCCGCCTCGAGCGCGCCCGCCGCCTGGTCGCGCGTGGCCGCCGCCAGCCGCAGGTGCGTCGCGCCCATGCGTCCCCAGCCCCCGTGCACGGGCCGGAAGAGATCCGGCGCGTCCGCGATGAAGGCGGCCTGCATCTCGGGTGACAGCAGCAGGTTGCCGTAGCCCTCCGTCACCGACGCCAGCGTGGCGAAGATCCGGCCGCCCACCCGGAAGTCCGTGGCGCCCATGTGCGCGCCCTGCTCGGCGCCCTCGAGGGCGAGCGCGAGCGCGGCGAACTCGTCCGGGGTCACGCCGCGCCGCGGCCGTGTCGTCGCCACGATCGCCGCCGCCTCAATCGCCCTTGCCGGCCAGGTACGCCCGCGACTGCGCCTCGCTCCGGAGCGGCGTGACCTTGTCGGGATCGATCCGGACCATCAGGTAGTTGATGTGGTCGTCGATCTTCGTGAACCAGTGGCCGGTGCCGGCGGGAATCACGATCACGTCGCCGGGCTTCAGCTCGTGGGCGACGCCGTTCCGGATGGAGGTCCCGTTGTTGCCGGGCCCGTTGAACTCCACGACGGTCTTCAGCGTGGCCGGCCGCCGCTGGCGGTTGACGATGTCCGGGCCGAGCACCAGCGTGGCCGAGCCCGAGATGACGTGGTACACCTCGCTCACGAGATCGTGCTCGGCGACCGAGTCGGGCGCGGGCGCGTCGAGGCGGCCGCGATACACCATGCCGATGCCGACGTGCGCCTTGCCGATGAAGACGTCACGCACCTGCTGGTCGATGAGCTTCTCGGCGATCGCCTTCTTCGTGTAGCCCTCGAGCTCGGCGAGCGGGATGTAGGTGCCCGGGCACATCTCGCACGTGGGCTGGGGATCGGTCGGGTTGATCCGCGACTGCGCGAAGGCGCCCAGCGCGAGGCAGGCGACGGCGCCGGAGGCGAGCAGCAGGGACGTCGGGACACGGGTCATGGCCAGGTTCCTCCTGCGCCCGTCCGGGCGCGCCGTGCGTTCACGCCGGGGGCGCCTCGATGGGCCGGGACGCGTCGACGCGGAGCCAGCATAGCGCGCCGACGACCAGGACGGCGGCCATCGGCACGAACGGCGCATCGTAGCTCTGGTACCGCTCGACGAGGTAGCCGTAGGCCACCGAGCCCACGAATCCGCCGGTCTGCGAGGCCGTGTTCATGAGGCCGACCATCGCGCCGGCGTAGCGGCCGCCGATGTCGAGGCAGACGCCGAACACGCCCGACTGCTGGAAGGTGATGCTGCCGTAGGTGAGCGCGAGGAACACCACCGTGAGCACGCCGTTCGACGTGAGCATCGCGGCCACGGTGAAGACCGCGGCCGACGCCAGCGCGCAGACGCCCACGATCCGGCGGCCGCGCCTGGGGCCGAGCGTCCTGGCCAGGTGGTCGCTCGTCGCGCCGCCCGCGAGGTTCGCGGCGATCGCGACGAGGTAGGGGAGCACCGACAGGATGAGCCCGCTCTCGCTGAAGCCGCGGCCCCGCACGAGGAACGTGTGGAACCACGTCTGGAAGAAGTTGTAGACGTAGATGTAGCAGAAGGCCAGGCCCAGCACCGCCCACACCGTGCCCGACTGGAACGCCACGGCCCACGGGAAGCCGTGGGCGTGCCCGTGCGACGTGGCCTCCCCGTCGTCGGTCGACGGCGGGGCGCCGGCCTTCTCGGCGGGCGAGTCGCGGAACCACCAGTACCAGGCCGCCGCCCACACCAGGCCGAGCGACCCGAAGATGAAGAACGACATCCGCCAGCCGTAGCGCATCTGGATGGGCAGCACGAGCAGCGGCGCCAGGGCGCCGCCCATCTGGCTGGCGCTGAGGTTGATGCCCGAGATGGTGGCGCGCTGCGCGGCCGGGAACCAGCGCGCGACCACGATCGACGAGTTGGGGAACGCGCCCGCCTCGCCCGCGCCGAACAGGAAGCGGACGGCGAGCAGCTGCGCGTAGCCGGTGACGGCGCCGGTCAGCGCCGTGAACGCCGACCACCACGCCACGATGCGCGTCAGGACGCGCCGCGCCCCGAGGCGATCGCCCATGACGCCGGTGGGGATCTCGAACACGCAGTAGGCGAGCGTGAAGATGCCGGTCACCCAGCCCCAGCCCACCGGATCGATGCCGAGGTCCTCCTGCATGCGCGGCCCGGCCACCGAGATGCACACCCGATCGAGGTAGAGGAGGGCGAACAGGAGGACGAGCAGGCCGATGACGCCTCGACGGTCGCGCGCGGTGTTCGACATTGCGGGCCTATTCTGTCACCGCAAGCGTGCGTCTCGACGTCGCCGGGTGCCGGCGGCAACGGTGGGCCATCGCGGGTCCCCGGCTCGGGAACAGCCCACGTGCTCGCTCGCTAGTACGCTCGCTCGGCACGCGGACGCCCGTTCCCGGCCGCCCGCGACATGTGGTGTGCCGCCAGCGCGTGCGGTGCGTCACGCCACTCCTGGCGGCGTACGGATGATCCCTTCGTCCGGCGGAGATGATCGTACAGCGTCAGTTGGCGAAGCCGGAGGAAGGGATCGTCCGGACGTCGCCTCACGGCGGGGCACTGGGTTAGCGTCTTGTCGCGGTGGTCGGCCAGACGGTGCCCTGGTGCAGCGTGGTGACCGGGACGAGGCCCTTGTTCACGAACTTCTGGATGCGCTTTCCCTCCCACGTCTCGGTCGTGTAGAGGTTGCCCTGCGAGTCGATGGCGATCGAGTGCACGCCGTAGAACTGGCCGGGCTGTCGGCCACCATCGCCGAACGACGTCAGGACCTCCATCGAGCTCCGGTCGAGGATGTTCACGCGGTTGTTGATGCCGTCGGGCACGAACAGGAAGCGCTGGGCGGCGTCCTTCGAGAACGCCACGTCCCAGACGGACCCCGAGGCCCGCGTGTGCTTGTCGATGAAGGTCTCCTTCACGAACGTCCCGTCGGGCCGGAAGACCTGGAGCCGATCGTTCAGCCGGTCGCACACGTAGACGAAGCCGTCGTTCGACAGATCCGCGCAGTGGACGGGATTCCGGAAGTTCTGCGAGGGCGGCGCGGCCGGATCGTAGCGGCCTTCGGGCGCGTCGTTCGGCGGCTTGCCGTAGGCGCCCCAGAAGCGCTTCATCTTGCCGCTCGCCGCGTCGAGCACGGCCACGCGGCGGTTCAGGTAGCCGTCGGCCACGTAGGCCTCGTTGGCCTTGGGGTCCACGAAGATCTTGGCCACGCGGCCGAAGTTGGCCGGGTCGCTGCTGCCTGGCGCGTAGACGGGCTGGCCCTGGCTGTTCGTGCCGGTCTGGCGTGCGTTCGGCTTGCCGTATTGCGCGACGAACTTGCCGTCCTGGGTGAACTTCAGGATGTGCGAGTCGCCGGGGCCGTTGCCGCCGATCCAGACGAGGCCGGTGTGATCGACGAAGATGCCGTGGTTGCCGGTCGGCCAGTCGTAGCCCTGGCCCGGGCCGCCCCAGCTGTGGAGGAGATTGCCCTGCATGTCGAAGGCGAGCACGGGCGGCGCGCCCTGGCAGCAGTCGCCGGCCTTGAGCTCGAGCGCCTTCTCGTTCGGGTCGAGCGTGGAACTGCCGCGGTGGATGATCCAGATGTGGTCGCGTTCGTCCACCCACACGCCGATGGCATTGCCGAGCACCCAGTGGTTGGGCAGCGGCTTGGGCCACAGCGGGTCCACCTCGAAGCGGGGAGCCTGCTTCGCGCCCTGGCTGCGGGCCGCCGCGACCTGGTCGAGCGCGGCCTGGCCGAGACCGAGCCCGACCAGGGCTGCCACCCAGATCGCCGGTCGAAATCTACGCGTGCGAGCCATATCGGACCTCCGGAGACGTACGCCGCGAGCACCGGACCTGGCGTGAACGCGGCGAGTCTACTCCAAGTCCCGGCTCCGCTCAGGCCTCTGCCGCCAACGCTTCGGCCTCGTCGCGCGTTTGGAGAGGTATGAACGCCTTGCCCGCGGCCGGCCTCGCGCCGGACGCCGTCGGCGCCGCGGCCCCGGATCGGCTCGGCGCGCTCGTCGACGCGCACTACGACCGGCTCTACCGGCTGGCGCGCCGGCTGGCGCCGAGCGCCGACGACGCGCTGGACCTCGTCCAGGAGACGTTCCTCCGCGCGGCCGCGGCGCCCGCACGCGTTCCTGGCGGCGAGGGGGAAGCGCCGTGGCTGGTCCGCGTGCTCGTGAACCTGCGCCGCGACCAGTGGCGGCGGGAGGCCGTCCGCCGGCGCGCCCCGCCGTCCGCCGCCGACGCCGAGGACCCCGAGCCGGCGCTCCTCGCGCGCGATGCGGTCTGGCGGGCGCTGGACCGCCTGTCGCCGCGGCGCCGCGCGGTGGTCGTCCTGCACGAGCTCGACGACCACCCCGTGGCGGCGATCGCCGCGCTGCTCGGCCTCAGCCGCGTCACCGTGCGCTGGCACCTCGCCGCTGCCCGCCGGGATCTGGCTCGCGCCCTCGCCCCGAAGGAGTGACCGACATGACGACGATCCAGGACCGGCTCCGCGACGCCGACCCGCTCCACATCGAACCGGCGCCGTCGGCCGAGGCACGCGCGCACGTCCGGCGGGCCGTGCTCGCCGCGAGCGCCGGAACGTCGCGCCCGCGCCCGTGGCCGGCCGGGCGGCGGCGGGTGGCGGTGCTCGTGGCCGCCGCGCTGGGCGGGCTCGCCCTGGTGCCCTCGCTCCGCTCCTGGGTGGCGGCGCCGGCGTACGCCGCCGTCCGCTTCGAACTGCGGCTGGCCGAGGACCGCCCGGGACCGGGGCTGCGCGCAGCCGCGGTCGGGGCGCAGCCGCGCCTGGTCTACCTGCACGAGGAGGCGCTCCTGACCAACGACGACATCGCCGGCGCGCGCATCGTGCCGGGCGAGGACGCCGGGCATCCCGCCGTGGAGGTCGTCTTCACGCCGGTCGGGGCCGCCCGGCTCCGCGCCGCGACAGCCGCGCACCTGCACCGCCCCGTGGCGGTCCTGATCGACGGGCTCGTCGTCATGGCGCCCACCGTGCGCTCGCCGTTCGGAGAGTCGGCGCGCCTCACGGGGAGCTTCGGCGCGGACGACGCCGGGCGCATCGTGCGAGGCATCCGGGCGCGCTGAGCCTCCGTGCGTCCCCCGGGCCGCCCAGGGCTCGCGTAGAGGCCGGGCGGTGACACAATGCCCGCCGTGACCTCGCCTCTGCCTTCCTCGGGGCCGAGCGTCGGCGTGATGGGCGCCGGCGCCGTCGGCTGGTTCTTCGCCGCCCGCCTCGCGCGAGCCGGCGCTCACGTGACGGCCGTCGCGCGGCCCGCGCACGTCGACGCCGTGGCCCGCGAGGGACTGCACGTGCAGTCGCCGGCGGGCGACGACACCGTGCCGGTCACGGCCTCGGCCGACCCGCAGGTCCTGGCGGACACCGACGTGGTGCTGGTGACCGTGAAGTCCACGGACACGGCGGCCGCCGCCGCGGCGCTCGCCCCCGTGATTCGCGACGACACCCTGGTCGTCAGCGTCCAGAACGGCGTCGACAACGCGTGGCGACTGCGCGAGCAGCTCCGCCAGCCCGTGGCGCCGGGCGTCGTCTACGTGTCGGTGGAGATGAGCGGACCCGGCCGGCTCCGCCACAACGGCGGCGGCCGCCTGATCGTGGGCGCGCCGCTCGCCGCCGGGGACGCCGGCGCCGCGGGGCGGCTGTCCGGCCTCGTGGCCCTCTGCGAACGGGCGGGCATCGCCTGCCACGCCTCGGACGACGTGCGCGTGGAACTCTGGACCAAGCTCACCACCAACTGCGCCTACAACGCGGCGTCGGCCCTGACGACGCTCCGCTACGGGCGCCTGGCCCACGACGCCGGCATCCGGATGCTCATGGCCAGCGTCGTGGACGAAGTGGCCGCGGTGGCGGCCGCCGAGGGCGTGCCCGTGACCCGCGCCGGCCTCGCCGAGGCCGTCCGCGCGATCGCCGAGGTCATGCCCGGCGCGCTCTCGTCCACGGCGCAGGACCTGCTCGCGCACCGCCCCACCGAGGTCGCGCACCTGAACGGCTTCGTCGCGCGCCGGGGCGCGGCGCACGGCATCGCGACGCCCGTGAACCAGGCGCTCGCGGCGCTCGTCCAGGTCGTCGAGGCCAGCCGGGAGCCGCGCTGACGGCGGCGTTCCCCGACGAGGCGTCGATGACCCGGTCCGGCGCGGCCTCGGCGCCGGGACACGTCGGGGCGGGCGTCAGGGCCGGCGGAGGGCGGCGCGCACCGGGGACCGGGCGGCGCTGTCCGCGCGTGGTCGATTATGTGCTCGCGGCATGTCGAGAATCGCCGGTCGGCTCCGACCGTGGGGTAGACCTCCCATTCCGGGAGCCCACGGCACAGGAGCTGACTGATGACCGCCGTCACCCCGCAATTCGGCACGTTTCTCTGGTTCCAACGCGACGCCGAGCAGGCCGCCGAGTTCTATACGACCCTGTTTCCGGACGCCCGCATCACCGCCACCACCCGCTGGGGCGCCGGAGGCCCCGGGCCTGCCGGCAGCGTCATGACCGTGGCGTTCGAGCTCGGGGGCCAGCGCTTCACGGCCATCAACGGCGGCCCCCACTACACGCTGACCGGGGCCGTCTCCATCGTGGTGAGCTGCGCCACGCAGGCCGAGATCGATCGCTACTGGGCCGCGTTGACGTCCGGCGGCGGGACGGCCGTACAGTGCGGATGGGCCCAGGACCGGTTCGGCCTCTCGTGGCAGGTGCTGCCGGCCTCGCTGGGCGCGCTGATGTCCGACCCCGATCCGGCCAGGGCCGGGCGTGTGGGGAAGGCCCTGCTCGCGATGCAGAAGATCGACCTGGCCGCGCTCGAGCGCGCGCATCGCGGCGAGGAGCCGCTGGAGGAACGTCGATGAAGTACATGCTCATGATGCACGCCCCCGGGACGACGCCGTACCAGATCCTCGACTGGCCGAAGGCGGACCTCGAAGCGCACATCGCCTTCATGCGCGATTTCGCCGGGCGCCTCGGCGCCGGCGGCGAGCTCGTCGCGGCCGAGGGCCTGGCCGGTCCCGACCAGGCGAAGCTCGTGCGCGGCGGCGCCAACGGGGAGCCCGTGACTGACGGCGTGTTTCCCGAGACCAAGGAGTTCCTGGTCGGCTACTGGATCGTCGAAGTCGAGTCGGCGGAGCGCGCCTACGAGGTTGCGGCCGAAGCCTCGATGGCCCCGGGAGCCGGGGGCGCACCCCTCCACCTGGCGATCGAAGTCCGTCAGGTGATGAGCGGACCGCCGACGGACTGACCTGGCGGCGACGGGATGACGCTCGATGGCGACGCGCAGGACCTCCTGCGCACGCTGGCGCCGCAGGTGCTCGGCATCCTGCGGCGGCGTTACCGCGACTTCGCGGGTTGCGAAGACGCGGTACAGGAGGCCCTCATCGCGGCCCTGCGGCAGTGGCCGCGGGAGGGCCGGCCCGACAACCCCCGCGGCTGGCTGCTGCGGGTGGCCACCCGCCGGCTCGCCGACGAGGTGCGGGCCGACGCGGCCCGGCGTCATCGCGAGGAGATCGTCGTCAGCCTCGTGCCTGCCGACGAGCAGATCGCCCTGGCGGCCGATCGGATGCCCTCGAACGCGCGCGACGAGACGCTCGATCTCTACGTGATGTGCTGTCATCCGGCGCTCACGACCAGCTCGCAGGTCGCGCTCACCCTGCGCGCCGTGGGCGGCCTGACCACGGCCGAGATCGCGCGCGCGTTCTTCGTGCCGGAAACGACGATGGCGCAGCGGATCAGCCGCGCCAAACAGGCCATCCGCCAGTCGGGCACGGGCTTCGCCGAGCCCGGCGAGGCCCAGCGCCGCCTGCGGTTGACAGCGGTGCTTCGCGTGCTGGCCGTCATCTTCGGCGAAGGGTACGCGGCGAGCGAAGGCGCCTTGCCGGTGCGGATCGATCTCACGACCGAGGCCCTCCGGGTCACGCGGCTGCTCGTGGCCTCGGTGCCGGAGGACGCGGAGGCCGCGGCGCTCCTCGCGCTGATGCTGCTCACCGATGCCCGGCGTCCCGCGCGCGTGGGGCCGCTGGGCGAACTCGTGTCGCTGGACGAGCAGGACCGGACGGCGTGGAACCGCGACGCCGTCGCCGCTGGAACGGCGTGGCTCGAGACGGCCATCGGCCTGGCGCGCGGGCGGCCGGGACCCTACCTGCTGCAGGCGGCCGTCGCGGCGCTCCACGACGAGGCCCCGGACATCGACGCCACCGACTGGCGGCAGATCCGGGCCCTGTACGCCCGGCTGATTACCGTGGCCGACAGCCCGATGGCCCGGCTCAGTCACGCCATCGCGACGGCCATGGTCGAGGGCCCGGACGCCGGGCTCTCGGCCCTGGCCGACCTGGCGCGCGATCCCGTGCTCGCCGCGTCCCATCGGCTGCCGGCGGCACGCGCGCACCTGCTGGAACGCGCCGGGCGCCGGGCCGAGGCGGCCGAGGCGTACCGTGCCGCAGCCGGCGGCACCGCCAGTACCGCCGAGCGGACGTACCTGCTGCTGCGCGCCGCACGCCTCACGACGTGAGCGCCGTCGGCCCGCCGAGCGTCGTCGAGGCCGTCCTGCAGGGCGCCGAACGTCCAGAGGGCCCCCACGCCACCCGACACACGCCGGCGTGCAGCCGTCGGTGAGTTCAGCGAGAAGGTAAAGATCGCCGCGGCGTCTCGAGCCCCGGCACCCCGCTAGTCCTCGCTCGGCTTCGGCACGTCGTCGGCGAAGTCGCGGCTGGCGGCCCGGGCGCCGTCGTCGTCCTCGGCCCGGTGCATGCTCTCCGGACGATCGGGGCTTCGCGGCGGCGCGTCGTGTGCCACCGGTGTCCGCGGTACTCGCGTCGCGCGGGCGGCCGCTGGCTGGCTCAACGGGATGGCGGGCTGAATCCTGGGCATCGTCTTCTTGGTACGACGCCGGGGCGGCCCTTGCGGTCCCCGCTGCGCGGCCGGGCGCCCGGCGGCCGGCCGCCCTCACGAATAGGGCGAAGATCCTGCGAAGACGCGGCGGCACGAGGTGCTGCCCGGCTGTCCGCCTCTCGTCCACCGGGCGTGGTGTCACCTTTCGACGGTTCCTGCATCTTCAGTGGAGCCGGTTGCTTCAAGGGGGGTCCCATGCTCGTTCGCCAGATCGTCGACACGAAGCTCGCACAGTACGCCTACCTGGTCGGGTGCCCCCGGTCCGGGGAGGCGATCGTGATCGATCCGGAACGGGACGTGGACCGCTACTTCGCGGAAGCCGCCCGCCACAAGCTGAAGCTGGTAGCGGCTGCCGACACCCACATCCACGCCGACTACCTGTCGGGCCTGCGCGAGATGGCCGAGCGCGGCGTCACGGTGTACGCCTCGAAGGAGGGCGGGGCCGACTGGCAGTACGAGTGGCTCCGCCACTCGACCTACCCGCACCGCCTGCTCGGGCACGGGGACACGTTCGCGGTCGGCTTCATCGAATTCCGGGCCGTCCACACGCCCGGCCACACGCCCGAGCACCTGAGCTACCTCGTGCGGGATGCCGGCGCGGGTGCCTCCGATTTCGTGGCCATCGCCAGCGGCGACTTCGTGTTCGTGGGTGACGTCGGCCGCCCGGACCTGCTGGAGCGTGCCGCGGGTGTCGCCGGCGTGATGGAGCCCTCGGCGCGCCTGCAGTACGCCTCGATCCAGCACGAGTTCCGGCCCCTGCCCGAGTTCCTCCAGCTGTGGCCGGGCCACGGCGCCGGCAGCGCCTGCGGCAAGGCGCTCGGCGACGTGCCGATGTCCACCGTCGGGTACGAGCTGCGCACCAACCGGTCGATCCAGGCGGCGTCCGACGAGCAGACGTTCGTGGACTTCATCCTGGCCGGACAACCGGAACCGCCGATGTACTTCGCGCGCATGAAGCGCGACAACCGCCGCGGTCCCGCGCTCCTGCCGGCGCTGCCGGCGCCCGCCGCGATCCACGCCGCGGGCATCGACGGCGTCGTGGCCGACCGGCGGACCGTGGTGCTCGACACGCGTCCCCGGACGGCGTACTTCGCCGGCCACCTGCCGGGCGCCATCCTCGCCGAGCTCGACTACCAGTTCTGCTCGGTGGCCGGGTCGTTCGTGGAGGAGGACACGCCCCTGGTGCTGGTGGTGGAGGCGGCGCGGGTCGAGGAAGCCGTCCGCGCCCTCATCCGCGTCGGCCTCGACCGCGTGGCCGGCTACATCACGCCGGACACCCTGGCCGCGTATACCAAGGCCGGCGGCACGCTGGCGCGCACCGAGCTCATCGACATGGCCCAGCTGGAGCAGCGCCGGGCGGCCGGCGAGGGCCGCGTCCTCGACGTCCGGGGCGGCGCCGAGTTCGAGGCGGGCCACGTGCCTGGCGCCATCAACGTCGCGCACACGCGCATCACGCAGCACCTGGCCGAGCTGCCGACCGACACGCCCCTGCTCGTGCACTGCAACAGCGGCGCCCGTTCGGCCGCCGTCGTGTCGCTGCTGGAGCAGCGCGGCTTCCGGGCCGCGCAGGTCAACGACATGTTCGCCAACTACCACCAGGCCGGACGCGAAGCCGGCGCCAGCGCGTGAGGGACGCCATGAACGCGCACGACATGCACCCCGCCGCGAGCGCCGGAGCCGGCCAGGCCCCGGCCGTGTCGCTCGACACCTTGCACGCGCAGGTCGCCTCGATGGCCGAGGTCATCGACGCCCTGCGTCCCGTGGTGGCACTGATCCACCAGGCGCCAGCCATGCTGGCCATGGCCGGCGACTCGGTGGACGAGCTCGTCCGGACCGCCGCCGGCCGCGGCGTGGACGTCGAGCGCGGCCTCATCAACGGCGCCGGCGCCGCGCTGCGCTTCGGGGCGTCGATGGACGCGCGGAAGGTGGATGCCCTGGAGGCCCTCCTGAATTCGGGCGTCCTCGATCCGGCGGCCCTGCGGATTGTCGGGGCCGTGGGGCAGGCCCTCGCCGACGCCGCGGCCGCGCCCGCGCCGCCGCTCGGACCGATGGGCCTGTGGAGGGCCCTGGGCCAGCCCGACGTGCAGCGGGCCCTCGGTTTCCTGATGGCCGTGGCGCAGCGGGTCGGGGCGCAGCTCGACGCCGCGCCCGCGCGTGCCTAGGGCCTCGTCCTGGAGGAGCCACCCGTGCAGAGCCACTACGACATCCTGATCGTCGGCGGGGGGACCGCCGGCCTGACCGTGGCCGCGCAGCTCGCGCCGCGGGCCGCGGGAGCGGCCATCGGCGTGCTCGAGCCCTCGGCCACGCATTACTACCAGCCGCTCTGGACGCTCGTCGGCGGCGGGTTGGCGGCGCAGGAAGACTCGGCGCGCGCCGAGGCCGACTTCATGCCCGACGGCGTGACCTGGATCCGCGACGCCGCGTCGTCCATCGATCCCGATGCCCGTACGGTCCACACCGCCGCGAGCGGGCCGCTCACTTACGACGCCCTCGTGGTGGCGACGGGCGTGCAGTTGTGGTGGTCGAAGATTCCGGGCCTGGCCGAGTCGGTGGGGAAGCCGGGCTCGGGCGTCGTCAGCAACTACTCGTACGAGACGGTGAACTCCACCTGGCAGGCGATTCGGGACTTCCGCGGCGGCACCGCGCTCTTCACCGAGCCGCTGACGCCGGTGAAGTGCGGCGGCGCGCCGCAGAAGATCATGTACCTGGCCGACGACGCGTTCCGGCGCCAGGGCGTCCGGGACAAGAGCCGGCTCGTGTTCATGAACGCGAAGGGCGTCATCTTCACGTCCCCGTACTACGTGCCCGCGATCGAAGCGGTGATTCGCTCGCGCGGCATGGAAGCCCAGCTCGGGAAGGAGCTGGTCGGGCTGCGCCCCGAGGCGCGCGAGGCCGTCTTCAAGGACGTCAAGAGCGGCGCGGAAGACGTGGTGCCGTACGACATGATCCACGTCACGCCGCCGATGGGCGCGCCCGACGTGGTCCGCACGAGCGCGATCGCGAACGCCGACGGCTTCGTCGAGGTGCACAAGGCCACGCTGCAGCACGTGCGCTACCCGGACGTGTTCAGCCTGGGCGACTGCAGCAACCTGCCGACGTCGAAGACGGGGGCCGCCATTCGCAAGCAGGCGCCGGTGCTCGTCGCCAACCTGCTCGCCGCGCGGGCCGGCCGGCCGCTGGAGGCGCGGTACGACGGCTACACGTCGTGCCCGGTCGTGACCGCCCGGGGCTCGCTGATCATGGCGGAGTTCGGCTACGACAAGACGCCGGTGGAGTCGTTCCCGTTCGACCAGCGGCGCGAGCGCTTCAGCATGTACATGGTGAAGGCGCACCTGCTGCCGCAGATCTACTGGCACGGCATGCTCCGCGGGCGCCTCTAGCGCGGCCCGACCGATGGCTGTCGCGCTCGGCGGCGTGATCGGGATCGCCCTGGGCCTGCTGGGCGGGGGCGGCTCGATCCTGACGGTGCCGATCTTCGTCTACGTGCTCCACTTCGCCGCCAAGGACGCGATCGCGATGAGCCTGGCGGTCGTGGGCGCCACGAGCGCCATCGGGGTGGCCGGACACTGGCGGGCCGGCAACGTCAACGTCCGCGTCGGCACGGTGTTCGGCCTGGTGGCCAGCGTCGGCACCTATGGCGGCGCCCGTCTCGCCGCCCACGTGAGCGGCGCCGTGCAGCTCGCCGTCTTCGCGGTGGTCATGCTGCTGGCGTCGGCATTCATGTTCCGCGACCGCCCCGCCGGCGAGGCGTCCGACGCGCGGCCCGCCGCGCCGCTCGGCGCGGCGGCGCTCGTCGGCTTCAGCCTGGGCGTGGGAGTGCTCACCGGCCTGGTCGGGGTGGGCGGCGGGTTCCTGATCGTGCCCGCCCTGGTGCTCCTGGCCGTGCCGATGCGCGAGGCCGTGGGGACGTCGCTCGCGATCATCGCCGTGAACTGCGCGGTGGGCTTCGCGGGCTACCTCGGACACGCGGCCATCGACTGGTCCTCGGTGGGACTGGTCACGGCCGGCACGGCGCCGGGCATCGCGCTGGGCGTCGCCCTGCACCGCCGAGTGCCGCAGCCCGTGCTGCGCCGTGGCTTCTCGGTGTTCCTGCTGGTGATGGCGGTGTTCATCCTCTACCAGAACGCGGGCCCGGCCGTGGCCGCCTGGGCCCGCGGCGCCTGAGCCCGGCGGGCATCCGAGCGCGCGCCTGGGTCGGCGGCGCTCGATTCTGTGTAACCAACGACATCGCACCGCCGGTCCCGATCCCAGGCCGCCGTGCTCGAGGCAGACGCCTGAGCCTGCGGCGCCGCCTGGTCGGCACGCTCCGAGACGCGCGGCTGGAGCCCTTCTTGCTCTCTCGACCTGGCAGGGGGAATGCCATGCGCCTCAACCATGCGGTCGCCATCTCAGCCGCGGCGATGCTCGCCGCGTGTGCCATCAATCCCGTCACGGGCGAGCGGCAGCTCTCGCTCGTCTCGGAGGCCCAGGAAGTCGAGATGGGCCGCGCGGCGGCGGACGACGTGCGCCGGACGATCGGGCTCGTGGACGATGCCCGCCTGCAGCGCTACATGCGCGACGTGGGACTGGCGCTGGCCCGCGACTCGGAGCGGCCGACGCTGCCGTGGAGCTTCGCCGTGGTGGACGATCCCACGCCCAACGCCTTCGCACTGCCAGGCGGATTCATCTTCGTCACGCGCGGCATGGTCAACCTGATGGAGTCCGAGGCCGAACTGGCGTCGGTCCTCGGGCACGAAGTGGGACACGTGACGGCCCGCCACTCCGTCTCGCAGATCTCGCAGCAGCAGCTCGCCCAGGTGGGGCTCGGACTTGGCGGCGCGCTGTTTCCCCAGATTCAGCCCTTCGGACAGGCCATCGGCGCCGGGCTCCAGCTGTTGTTCCTGAGGCACAGCCGCGACGACGAGCGACAGGCCGATGAACTGGGCTTCGGGTACGCGTTGCGCCACGACTACGACGTCGGCGAAATGGCCGACGTGTTCGAGTCGCTGCAGCGGCTCGGCGACCAGGGCGGCAGCCTTCCGGGATGGCTGACCACACACCCCTCGGAGGCCGAGCGCATCGAGACGATCCAGGCGCGTGCGGCCAAGCTCCCGCCGGGCGCGCGGGGCACCGTGGTCCGTCGCGCGGAGTATCTCACTCGCATCGACGGGCTCGTCTACGGAGAGAACCCCCGGCAGGGGTTCTTCAAGGACGGCGTCTTCTACCACCCCGACCTGCGGTTCCGCCTGCCGCTGCCGGCCGAGTGGCAGGGCCGGAACCTGCCGGGCGCGGTCGTCGCCGTGTCTCCCCGGCAGGACGCGGCCATGGAACTCACCCTCGCGGCCTCGACGGATGCCGGGACGGCCCAGCGTCAGTTCCTGGCGCAGCCGGGCATCACGCCCCTCCGCACGGCGACCGAGTCGATCCACGGCCTCCAGGCGCGCGTCAGTGTGTTCGAGGCGCGCACGGATCAGGGCGTGCTGCGCGGCCTCAGCGCGCACATCCCGTACGGCGATCGGACCTACCAGATCGTGACCTATGCGCCGGCGGCCAGCTTCCAGGCGTACAGCGGCGCCTTCGAGGGCATCGTCCGGGGGTTCGGGCCCCTCACCGACGCCGCGATGCTGGCGGTGGCGCCGAAGCGCATGGACATCGTGCGGATCGGCCGTGCGATGACGCTCGACGAGGTGAGCCGCCAGTATCCATCCGCCGTCCCGACGCGCGTGCTCGCCGTACTGAACCAGCTCGACGACGCCGGGGAGCGGCTGTCGGCGGGTTCGCTCGTCAAGCGCGTCGTGGAGGGGTGACGGCCCGTCCCGGCCGCCAGATCCGCCGCGGCCGGCGGCGTCCGGCGGCGGGGGCCCCCCGACCGGCGAACCTCGGCTGGGCGCGCCCCGGGGCACGCGGCTGCTAAGATAAGAGGTTTGCAGGGGGCCCGGCGCGACCGCGCAGGGCGGCTGCCACGCAGGGAAGGACCTCGGGATGATCTCCGTCAGCGGCGTATCGATGCGGTACGGCAGCAAGGTGCTCTTCGACGACGTCAGCACGACGTTCGCTCCGGGCCGCCGGTACGGGCTCACGGGCCCGAACGGCGCCGGCAAGTCGACGTTCATGAAGCTGCTCACGGGCGAACTGCCGCCGCAGAAGGGCACCGTGACGCGGCCCGACCGTCTCGGGGTGCTGCGCCAGGACCAGTTCGCGTTCGACGCCTACCGCGTGATCGACGCCGTGATCATGGGCAACGCCGCGCTCTGGGACGCGCTGCAGGAGCGCGACCTGCTCTACTCGAAGGCGACGCTCAGCGACGAGGACGGCATGCGCCTGGGCGAGCTCGAGGGCGTCATCGGCGAACACGACGGCTACACCGCGGAGAGCGACGCCGCCGTCCTGCTCGACGGCCTCGACATCCCCGAGCACCTGCACGAGCGCAGGATGTCGGAACTCCAGGGCGGCCAGAAGGTGCGGGTCCTGCTCGCGCAGGCGCTCTTCGGCCATCCGCGCGCGCTGCTGCTCGACGAGCCCACAAACCACCTGGACCTCGATTCGATCCACTGGCTGGTGGATTTCCTGGTGCGCTACGACGGCACGCTGGTGGTCATCTCGCACGACCGCCACTTCCTGAACGCGGTCTGCACCCACACGGCCGACATCGACTACCAGACCATCATCACCTACACCGGCGGCTACGACGAGATGGTGCTGGCCAAGACGCAGATCCGCGCCCGTCTCGAGGCCCAGAACGAGCAGCGCGAGAAGAAGATCGAGCAGCTCAACGACTTCATCGCGCGCTTCTCGGCCGGCACCCGCTCGAGCCAGGTGCAGTCGCGCAAGAAGGAAGTGGAGCGCCTCCAGACCACCGAACTGGCGCGGTCGAACATCCAGCGGCCCTACATCCGCTTCCAGATGGCGCGCCCCTCGGGGCGCCTGGCGATGGAGTGCAAGGGCGTCGCCAAGGCGTTCGACCGCCACGTGGTGATCGACGGCTTCGAGGCCGTGGTGAACCGCGGCGAGAAGATCGCCATCGTCGGCCGGAACGGCGTGGGCAAGACCACGCTGCTCAAGGCGCTGCTGGCCGACGGTCCGGGGCTGCCCGCCTCACCCTCGGACATCGATGTCGGCGACGTCCGCTGGGGGCACGAGGTGTCGATCGGGTACTTCGCCCAGGACCACACCGGCGCGATTCCGCACGGCCTCACGGCGGTCGAGTGGCTGCACCAGTTCGATCCCGATGCCGCGAAGCAGGACATCCACGGCCTGCTGGGCCAGATGCTCTTCAGCGGCGAGGAAGGCTACAAGCCCACGGCGGCCCTGTCGGGCGGTGAGACGGCGCGGCTGCTGTTCTGCCGCATCATGCTCCTGAAGCCGAACGTGATCGTGCTCGACGAGCCGACCAACCATCTCGACCTCGAGTCGATCAACGCCCTGAGCACGGCCCTCCACAAATACGAAGGGACCGTGTTCCTCGTCACGCACGACGAGGACCTCATCGACGCCGTGGCCACGCGGGTCTGGAAGGTGGGGGACGGCCGCGTCGAGGACTTCAAGGGCACGTTCGAGGAATACTCGGCCAGTGTGGCGCGCTGAGCGTCGGGGGCGCCATGGCCTCCGCCGGCCGGTCGCTTGACCCTCGCACGGGGCGCCCGTGGTCCCGGGTGCTCTGCAACCTGGCTGGCCGGAGGCCGGTCCTCTCGTGGCGGTCGACCCGTCGCATCTTCCGGTACGAGCACGCGGAGCGTCGGCAGCTGCCGTTCGCGCGATTCGCCAGGTCACGGTGGCCGCGATGGAGGTGCGGCTTGTCGACCAAGGGAGATCCGACGCGGCTCCAACGGCTGCTGCAGTCGGTCGGGGCGTCAGGGGACCTAGGTGCCGCACGTCTTCGTGACCACGTCGAACAGCGCCGTCGCGCGGGACTCCGTAGTGGAAATCGCGGTCGAGCGTGAGTGCGCCGCGACAGGGCCTGGAACCCGACCCCGCCGCCGACACCGGCGTGCCGCCCGTCGGCCGCGGCAGGCGCCCAATGGCCCAAGCGATGACAGCACCGTGTAGGTTCTTCGGGACCGATGTCCGATGCCACTACACCGATTGAGCCTGTCCGCATCTGGATGCCGGCTATAAGCCATTGCGAAACATGGCTTTAGTGCCAATCGTTCCGGCCTGGCTTCGAATTTGCTAGAGGCGAGCCGGATCTTTCATGGTGCGGGGCGTCCTGATGTTCTTCGTCGACTGCGTTGTTCCTCTGTTTGCTCTTGGCACGCTCTGGTTCTTGGGGTTCTCGGGCCTTCGACGGCCTCGCGTTCGCGGAACGACGGGTGTGAACTGTCAGTGGCAATATGCCGAAAGCGTGGCCGTGGCGCGAACGAGCCTGTTACTCATCGCCCTGGTCTCGATGGCCGTTCCGGCGGTTGTCCGGGCTCAGACGATTGCTTTCTCCCCTTCTCTCTCCCCACCCTCGCCGGTATCGAACCTGGCTCCAGACCCGTGCGCCGGTCGCACGAGCGGTCCCTGCCTCTACCCCCGATTCGACTCGTCTGGTTTGGCCTCGGCTGGCAAGTTCACGATTTCAATCCTCGATCAGAACGGCGCGATGATCGGTTACGGCGGGGCTGCAGTAGGCGTCTCCGAGGACGGCCGATACCTCTACGTGTCGTGTCATCACGAGGCAACAGGCGCGACGGCTCGAGGCATGATCGCGACCTTTCAGATCCCGCAGATCGGCGGCGCGAGTACCCTCGTGCAGCCGTGCCGGGGGCTGCCGGGCAGTGAGCTGACCAAGATCGATGGGGGGGCGGGTGGCTACTTCCCCCTGCTCGGATCGGTCATCCAGACTCCAGACAGCGGCGTTCTGGTAGGGGGCTTCATCACGTACGACGCGGTTGGCTCCCTCCCGCGGAGGACGTGGTGGCGCGGGTACGACGTCGCGCACCTGTCCGGGCCCTTCGAGGGCTCTGTGCGCAACGGGTTGGTGAAGGGCCAGACGGGCCGTATTCCGCCCGAGTGGCAATCGATGCTCGGGGGGGACCTGTTCGCGGGAGCCGGCTACTCGTCGATCGTCTCGCGGGCGAGCTATGGGGCGGCGTTCACGGCGTTCTGGGCGAAGGACGCAACCTCTGACGGATTCCCGATGCAGTTCCTCCTCGGCTGCCCTGAGAGGGATCCCGTCACGAATGCCTACCTGGCGAAGTGCTCGAGCCGGTGGGGGTCGCCGCAGTCGCCCATCTACTACAACGGAGCCGAGCAGTCCGGAGGGGCGTTCATCGTGCCCGGCACGCGGACGCTCGCGGTCATCGAGCGTGAGGCCGACGGTCCGACCTGCTACGGCTACGCGACGCGCAATCCCGCCGATCATGGCAAGCCGTATCTCGACGCGGTCTACTGCTACTCGTTGAGCGATCCGCTCGATCAGAAGGGACCGATGGGCTATCCGTACAGGCTCGTCGCCAAGATGTTCGATCTGGCTGATCTCGTGGCGGTGAAGCAGGGCCTGAAGAAGCCGTGGGACGTCGACCCGTACGACGTCGTGACCCTCCCAGGTTCTTCATCCGGAGAAATGATCGGCTACACCGGCGGCGGCGTGTTCAACCCGGTGCGCGGGGAGTACTACCTCACCCGTGAGCTCTACCCTGGTGCCGGCTCGCGGGCCGACGTCACCGTGATCCGCGGCTTCCCAGCGGTGGGAGGCGCCTACGAATTGTGTGGAGATCACGTCGACAACGACGGCGACGGTCTTGTCGACGAAGGCTGCTTGTCACCGCCGTACAACGTGCGGGCGGACGTTTCGGGATCCAACGTCACGCTGTCGTGGCAGTCGGCGCCGGGGCTGATTGGTTTCGTGCTCGAGGCCGGATCTGGGCCCGGGCGCACGGACGTCGTGGCCGGCAGTCGGCTCGGTCTGACGAATTCTGTTTCGGCGGCAGGTGTTCCCCGTGGGCTCTACTACGCCCGCGTGAGAGCGATCAGCCCCACCGACGTCAGCTTGCCTTCGAGCGAAGTCGTGATTGGCGTTGGCGGTGCTGGCGGTGCACCGGTGGTGCCGGGGGTTCCGAGAGAATTTCGAGTCACCGTCGGCGGGTCTCGCACGGTGACGATGCTCTGGGGCGCGCCCACCAGCGGCGGCTCCCCCACCGGCTACGTGTTGGAAGCTGGATCGGCCCCGGGCCTGACGAACATCGCGGCCGGCATACAGCTTCCGCTGACACCGAGCTTCGTCGCTCCCAACGTGCCTCCGGGCGCCTATTACTTGCGTCTCCGAGCCGTGAATTCGGGCGGTCTCGGTCCCGCAACCGGGGATGTACTCGTCGTCGTCCACTAGTGTCCCGGAACCGAAGGGCGGTGACCGATGGTCCGGGCGCCGCGCACTGGCATCTGGTGCGACTTCAGCCCGGACAGGCCTAGGGACACGGCCGTCTGCTTTCTTCCAGGACGATTCGATTTGCCGAGGAGGAGCGCCCGGCCGCGGGCGAACCGGCAAAAAACCGCGCGGCATCGCCGCGAAGGACGGGACCGGGCGCATTCACGTGCTCCCGGTGCACGCGTAGGTGACAGATGCAGGCCCACCTTCGCCGAAGGCTACGGTGGGCAACCTGCGCCGGAATCGCGAGCGAAGGTGGTGGAGGCGGCGGGAGTTGAACGCGAAAAGCGCGAGATCGGTAATTTGCTGATGGCGCGCGACTTCTGGGGCTAACACGTTCTGTTGGTGGCAGTTGCCGCCGTTCGCCGAGTTCACCGGCGTCCTCGGGACACACCCGAAATCGACCCGAATTTTGGAGGGATATTGGAGGCGGCGGGGCAGTAGTCCCGCCGCCTTTTCCACGGGCCTTGTCCCGCCGCCTCCAAAAGTATCGTTTGTGATAGTTTAGTGGAGGCCTCCACGATGGCAGTGACGGTCCGCGAGTACGAGACGGCCGACGGGAAAGTCCCCTTCAGGGACTGGCTGGACACGCTGGACCGCGCTACCCGCGCGAGGGTGCAGGCGCGCGTCGTTCGCTTCGAGACGGGCAACCTGGGCGACCACAAGGGCGTCGGGGGTGGCGTGCAGGAGGCCAGGGTGATGTTCGGGCCCGGCTACCGCCTCTACTTCGGCCAGGACGGCGCGACGCTGGTGCTGCTGCTCGTGGGCGGGTCGAAGGGGACTCAGGCGAAGGATATCCGGCGCGCTCAGCAATACTGGCGCGACTACCTCGGGGAGAAGTGACATGGCACGACGCAGCCGAGACTGGAACGAAGGACTGGCGCAGGACCTGCGGGACCAGGAGTTCGCCCGCGAGTTCCTGCTGGCGGCCATGGACGAGGGCGTGCCGATTCAGGTGGCGCTCGGCAAGGTGATCCGCGCCATGGGCGTGAAGGAGTTCGCCGCGAAGGTGAAGATGGCCGGGCCGAACGTGCTGCGCGCGATCAATCCGCGCCACAATCCGACGCAGGACACGATGAATCGGTTGCTGAAGCCGTTCAGGCTGAAGCTCAGTCTGGCTCGAATCGAAGAGCCGCGCGGGCGACGCGCGGCGTAGCCGACCTGGCCCCTGGCTCCGCGTACGCTCTGCCACGTTGCAAGGGTGTTTGGTCGAGGCACCAGTTGTTCGCAGCAGTACGCCCCGGTATCCTTGCAAGGCATGGCGAACCGGCACTTGCGCGGCCTGAGTCCAGACGACATTTTTGAGCGTTGGAAGGAGCGATTCGAGCGAGTTCAGCTGGAGCTGACGCACCTCTTCGAGATGCGCCGCAAGTTCCGGGATATCGAGGCCATGTTCACAGAGAACGCCCGGCTCAACGCGACTGGTAGCCAAGCCTGGGATTGGCTCCTGACGCTTTGGGGCCGTGACGCGGTCATGGCCATCCGGCGCGAGCTCGATGACGACACAAACGTCATCTCATTGGGCACGTTGCTCGATGAGATGGCCGAGCGGCCGGATGTGGTGACGCGAAGGCGCTACCTCGCATTCATCCCTGCCGACAAGCTGTGGCTGGTGGAAGCGAACGACCGTGAGTTCACGCGCAGGGGCGTCATCAGGCCAACCGCGGACCCGCTGGACGACTACCTGGACCCGGCGGTCGTACGGGCGGACCGCGAGGGCCTCGAGTCGGCGGCCGAACCCGTGCTTGAGTACGCCAACCAGATGGTGGCGCACCGCACTCCAGCTAAGAGTCTCGCGGTAAGGGTCAAGGACATCCACCGCGCCTTAGATGCGATGGAGCCTGTCCTGCAGAAGTACTTTGTCCTGATGGAGGGCAGGTCCCTCGTCCAGCTCGAGCCGGCGAACCTAGGCGATGACTGGAAGGACGTGTTCACATTCGCGTAGTACGAGGGCCGAGGCCGTGGCTGAACGAGACGAGGACCGGCAACGGACACTGATCTTCGTCGACATGCTCGGGTTCGCGCAGCACACGCTCCGGAACCCGACCCGACTCTTCGAGTCCGGCCCTGACGAGCACGGCTTCGTGGTCTCCGGAACGACACCCTTGCAATCTAGGGTCGTTCGTTTTCAACGCGTTCTAGATCTGCTGATATCAGCCCATTCAACGACGGGCGGAGTGTCAGCGCATGTGTTCTCGGACTGCGCGTACGTCGACATGGGAACGTCGATTCGGGCGGCCCGGGCCGCCGCAGACATGATGCGCGACTTCATCAGGTTCGAGGTCCCAGTTCGCATGGGAATCGGACGAGGCACGTACTACGCGTTCAAGCACTCGACCGAGTCGGCCGACACTCGTCTCG
>JBFWXO010000047.1:0-52203 GCA_050187355.1 Vicinamibacterales bacterium | reverse complement strand
GCGGCTGCATGCGCGCCAGCATCCGTTCCAGCGATTCGCCGGCGCCGGTGGCGAAGGTGGCGCCGTTGGCCGCGGCCCTGGCCGCGGCCGCCGCGAAGGCCTCGGGCGTGCACGCCAGCACGAACTGGCGCGCGGTGAGGGTGTTGTAGGGGCCGGTGTTGAGCCAGAAGAGCTTCGTGTAGCGCGTGATCTCGTCGAGCGTCGCCGGATCGATGCCGGCGCTGTGGCTGACGATCTGCTCCAGCACGCCCCGCATCTCCAGGTTGTGCACGTAGCGCTGATCCCAGTAGATGTCGCGGCCGGCGATGGCGGCCTGCACCAGGTGGTACACCAGCCGCTTCTCGTTCAGGGCGAGGTCGTTGAAGCCATCCGCGTAGATCTGGGCGATGGCCGCGTCGTCCACGCGCTCCAGGAGGTACTGGCGTTCGGCGGAGGCCGGAGCGGCGGCGGGCGCCGGGGCCGCCGGCGGCGAGGAGCAGGCCGCCAGGGCGCCGAGGACGACGACAGACGTGAACACTCGCGTACGCATACCGGGAGTGTAGTCCAGGGCCCGGCCGGCGGAGCAGCCGTCGGGGCCGTCAGCGCGGCGCGGCGCCCGCCGGCGTGCGGCCGGTCCAGCGTCCCGCCGCGTCCACGTGCAGGCCGAACTGATCCAGCACGCGCATCACCGTATGGTCCACCAGATCGTCCACCGTGGCCGGGCGCTGGTAGAAGGCGGGCACGGGCGGGAAGATGACGGCGCCCATCCGGGACAGCCGCAGCATGTGTTCCAGGTGGATGTCGCTGAGCGGCGCTTCGCGGGGCAGCAGCACCAGGCGCCGCCGTTCCTTCAGCACCACGTCGGCGGCCCGGTGCACGAGGTTCGTGCCGCTGCCGGTCGAGATCGCCGCCAGGGTGCGCATGCTGCACGGGGCCACGACCATGCCGCGCGTCAGGAACGACCCGCTCGAGATCGACGCGCCGAAGTCGTCCACGCCGTGCACTTCATCGGCCAGCCGCTTCACGCCCTCCACGGTGTAGTCGGTTTCCTGCAGCATCGTCTGGATGGCCCAGCGGCTCATCACGAGGTGCGACGGCACGGCGGCGTCGCGCAGGCGTTCGAGCAGGCGGACGCCGTAGACGACGCCGGACGCCCCGGTGATGGCGACGACGAGCGGGGACGCGGGCAGCGACATGATCATTTGCTAGTGTAGCGCCATGCCCAGCCTGCGCTACCTGCACTACGACGTGTTCACGACGCGCCCGTTCGAAGGCAACCAGCTCGCCGTGTTCCTGGACGCCGGCGGCATCGACGCCCGGGACATGCAGCGGCTCACGAACGAGATGAACTTCGCGGAGAGCACGTTCATCCTCCCGCCGGAGACGGCGGACACGGACGTCCGGATGCGCATCTTCACCCCGGCCCGCGAGATGCCGATGGCCGGCCATCCCACCATCGGCAGCACGTTCGCCCTGGCCGGACTCGGGCACATTCCCCGGGATCGGAATCGCTGGGTCTTCGGGTTGAACGTCGGTCCCGTGCCGGTGGGCCTGGAGTGGAGCGCCGGCGGCCTGACGCGGGCCTGGATGGATCAGGGCCGGCCCGAGTTCCGGACGCCGCTCGTCCCGCCCACCGACGTCGTGGATGCCGTGCACGGCGATCGCGCCGCGTGGCAGGCCACGGGCCTGCCGGTGGAAGAAGCCTCGTGCGGCGCGGCCTTCTTCTACGTGCCCTTGGCGACGCGCGCGGCCGTGGACCGGTGCGAGCCCGACGCCGCGGCGTTCCGCCGCCTGCGCAGCGCGTTTCCCGGCGCGTTCATCGGGATCTTCGTCTTCAGTCCCGAGGCTGGCGACGACGGGGCGACCGTGTACAGCCGCATGTTCGCGCCGGAAGCCGGCGTGGTCGAGGATCCCGCCACCGGCGGGGCGAGCGGGCCGCTCGGCGGCTACCTGGTCCGCCACCAGGTCGTGCCCGTGTCGGCCGCGCACGAGATCGCCAGCGTGCAGGGCGTGAAGATGGGCCGGCCGAGTCGGATCCAGGTCCGCGTGGAGGCGAGCGCTCCCGGCGACATCGGGCGCGTGCACGTCGGCGGGGCGGCCGTGAAGGTCGGCGAGGGGACGATCGACTGGTAGCCGGGCCCGTCCCACCCCCGGAGCGCGATCAGGGCGCGAGGCGCTCGATCGTCCAGGCGCGGGCGTTGCGGCGGTACCGCAGGCGGTCGTGCAGGCGGTTCGGGCGGCCCTGCCAGAACTCGATTGTCTCGGGCGCCACGCGGAACCCGCCCCAGTGCTCGGGGCGCGGTACGGGGCCGTCGCCGAAGCGGGCCGCGACGTCGGCCAGCCGCCGCTCCAGCGTCGCGCGGTCCGGGATCACCTGGCTCTGGGGCGAGGCCCACGCGCCGAGCTGGCTGTCGAGCGGGCGCGAGGCGAAGTACGCGTCCGACACGCTCGCGTCCACGCGCGAGACCGCGCCGGTGACGCGCACCTGGCGCTCCAGATCCGGCCAGAAGCTGACCAGGCAGGCCCGGGGGTTCGCGGCGAGCGCCGCGCCCTTGGCGCTGTCGAAGTTCGTGAAGAAGACGAAGCCCGCCGGGCCGACGTCTTTCAGCAGCACGATCCGCGCCGACGGCGCGCCGTCCGGGGACGCCGTGGCGAGCGTCATGGCCGTGGCGTCCACGACGGCCGAGGCCAGGGCCTCGTCGAGCCACTGGCGGTACTGTGCGATGGGGTCGGCGTGGACGTCGCGCTCCGAGAGCGCACGGGCGCGGTAGTCGCGACGCAGGTCCGCGATGGACGTCATGGCGTCTCCTTCGCCGGCAGCGCGACCTCGATCCACGCCCCGAGGAAGCGTCGGTCGCGCAGGGCCGGGTCGATGGCGGTCGGCACGAAGCCGGTCGTGGTGTTGGTATCGAGTTCCAGGACGCCGCCGGCCGGGGGCGGCGGCACCGTCACGTGCACGACGGTCTCGGGGGCCAGCGGCACGTCGCGGCTCCACCCGTAGGCCGCCAGGTGGAGCTGGTTCGGCCGCCGGCCGCTGTGGACGCTGAGGGTCACGCCCTCGGTGCACCCGCCGGGACACGCGATGGAGATCCGCGAAGGCCGCTGCCCGGTCGTCCAGAAGCCCGTCGGCTCCGGATACGTGAGCTCGTCATGAAAGAGGACCATCACCTCGCCGTAGCGCGCGGCCGCCAGCACCGGCGGCGTCGCCGTCCGGCTGCCGGCATCCACCACGTCGAGCGGCGAGAAGGTGATCGCGGCCACGGATCGCTCGACCGCGCCGTCGCCCCTTAGGCCGACGAAGGCCGCGTCGAGAGGCAGCCAGAAGTCCGCGGACCACGTCGTGTCGGGCTCCGGGGCCACCGTCCACGTCGTGAGGGGCGGACCGATGCGCCCGATCTGCAGGGCCAGCGTCGATCCGGGGCCGGCCGGCAGCGGCCGGCGCGCCGCCCAGCGCACGTCCACGCGGTAGCGTCCGGCGGGCAGCGAGAAGCGGCCGTTGTGGAGGACGCGCACCGGCTGCGGATCGGTCCGGAGTCCGGGCGTGACGCCCACGGCCAGCATGGATTCCACCGCCGCGGCCGCCGACACGCGCAGGGGGGCGTAGCGGATCGCATACGGCCGGGTGACCCGGTCGAAGCTGTCGAGCGCGGGGAGGCGCGCCCGCGCCTGGAGGTCGATGCCGGGCAGCGGCGGATCGGCCGGCGGCAGCGCCCGCACGAGCGCGCCCCCGGCCACCACCGAGGCGAGCACGAGCCCCAGCGCGGCCAGGGCCGCGACGCCGCGGCTCGTCGTTCGCACGCGGTGGAGGGCCCAGCTGCCGGCCAGGGCGGCGAGCGCCCACATGGCGACGTCGACGAGCGCCCGCGGCGCTTCGTGCGCGATGAAGGTGGGCGCCACCGTCCAGAGCGGCCACCGGGCCGCGAGCCACCCGAGGAGCGCCGACGTGCCGTCGCGGTCGTTGGCCAGGAGCAGGCCGTTCTGGGCCAGGACCAGCACGGCGGCCAGCGCCGCCCCGGTCCAGATGAGGATGTGCTGCGCCGCCCGGCGCGCCGCGCTCGTGCCGGCCGCCCCGATCTGGACGGCGAGGGGCAGCATCAGGATGGGCAGGCCCGACGCCAGCGGGCGCCCGGGCGCCGCCGAGCCGCCCCACCAGATGCGGAACGCGCCCACGGTGAAGAGCAGCGCGGCGAAAACGACCAGCACCTCGATCCCGAGCCGACGCAACGGTCCCGGCCGGCGCAGCATGGTGCCGAAGCCCGCGATGGCCAGCACGTACGCGGGCGCGTAGGCCAGCAGGCCGTACTCCTGATCGAACAGCAGGCCCGGCACCCCGAAGAAGGTGTTGTCGACCTCGGTCTGCGTGAGCGCGCCGTACGGCGCCGAGGGCCACGGCGTGCCCCAGTACGCATAGAAGAACGCGAACCACGCCGCGAGGGCGGCGGCATAGGGCGCGACGACCCGCAGCGTGGCGGCGGCCCCCGCGCGGCGCTCGTCCGCGTGCAGGGGCCACCAGCGACGGCCGAGGGTGACGGCGACGATGGCCGCCGACATCGGCGCGTACTTGGTGCTGAGCCACGGCAGGGCGCCGGCCAGCAGCCCCACGGCGACGTCGTGCCACGGCCGCGCGTCGGGCGCGGGCCTGAGCGCGAGCGCGACCGCGAGGGTGACGGCGAGCGCGGCCGGAATCTCGGGATAGATCGTGAACGCGTTGACGAGGAACGGCGCCGAGAACGCCACGGCCGCCCACGCCAGCGTGGCGTGCCCGGGCGCGGCCGTCGTCACCGCCACCCAGCGCCAGGCCGCCGCGGCCGCCGCCGCGGCCATCGCGACGAACGCCCACACCACGAGGCCGTAGCCGCCCAGCGCGAAGACGGGCGCGATGAGGACCGGCATGCCGACCGGGTGCACCGAGTAGATCTCGCCGTCGGATCCGCGCGTCAGGTAGTGGGGATCCAGGTCGCGCGCGAAGTACTCCGCGTAGTCCCGGCGCTGGTGGTTGTTCTCGATCTTCAGGTCGCCGTCCCTGAGCAGGCTCTGGGCGATCACGAGGTAGTGCGGCTCGTCGCCCGACGGAAAGAGGACGGTGTGGGTGAGGCGGGCGGCGCCGGCGCCGATGACGCCGGCGGCGGCGAGCCCCACCGCCAGGGTCTGGACCGCCAGCGGCTGCCTGGCCCACCACGCGGGCACGCGCGGAACCAGCGGCCAGAGGCTCCACACGAAGAGCGCCGCCACGATCGCCCAAATCATCCAGATCCCTTCGCCGGCCAGGGCCTGCAGCCACGGCCACCAGCCGGGCAGCACCGGCACGTAGGGCACCACGAGCAGGCCCAGGGCGAGTCCCGGCAGCAGCAGGTCGGCGAAGCGGGCGCGTGTCGCGGCCGTCCGCGACCGGCGCCACAGGTAAGCGACCCCCGCGGCCACGAACAGCGCCAGCGCGGCGAAGGCCAGGAGGGGCTGCCAGGACGGGACGAGCGCAATGCGCTGGCGTACGCCGGCGACGACGACCTCGTCCAGCTCCGCGCGCGATGCCCAGCCGGCGGCGCCCACGACGAGGGCGAAGAGCGCGACGGCGCGCGCTGGGCGCATCCCTGACACGGCGCGATCTTACTGCGCCGGCCCGGTCGCGGGGCCGCGGGCCCACGGCCACGGCGGCCGTACGGCACGCGAGCGTCGGAGCGGGGGGGACACGGGAAGAGGCTTGGCGCGCCGTCGGCGGTGGTCCAGAATACGTGCCGAATCGCCGCGAGCGCCGACGCGGGATCGAGGATCCGCGATGCGAGCCGATCAGTCCCGCCGTTCACTCCGCGCCTGGCTGGCCCTGGCCCTCCTGGGCCACGCGCTCGCCGCCGTCCGGCCCGGCGCCCAGTCCGCCGACGCCGCGTGGCAGGCCTTCTGGCGGGCGGACTCGACGAGGTCGGCGGTGGCCGAGGCGGACAAGCTCCTGGCCACCGGCATCACCTTCGACGACGCGTACGCCCGCCTGAAGGCGGGGCGCACCTACGGCGCGGCCCCGACCGGCGAGCGCAGCGTGCGGATCTCGGCCATGGGCGGCGTGGCCTACGACAACACGATCGACGTCCCGGCCGGATACGACCCGGCGCGGAAGTGGCCGCTGCGCGTGCAGCTCCATGGCAGCGTCGATCGGCAGAACCCGGAAGAGGGGCGGCGCAGTCGGAGGCACAACCCGTTGACGGGCGAGCCGCAGATCGTCGTCGAGCCGTTTGGCTGGGGCGACTCCGCCTGGTGGCACGTCTCGCAGGTGGACAACATCCTCGGCCTCGTCGACCGGGTGAAGCGGCAATACAACGTGGACGAGTCGCAGATCTACCTCACCGGCACCTCGGACGGCGGCACGGGCACCTACTACCTGGCCATGCGCGAGCCGACGCTCTGGTCGGCGTGCCTGCCGCTCATCGGCCACCTCGGCGTGCTGGCCAATCCCACGACGGGCGCCGAGGGGGAGCTCTTCGTGTCGAACCTGGTGAACCGGCCGTTCTTCGTCGTCAACGGCCTGCGCGACCCCAAGTACCCGGCGGCGCGCATCGCACGCTACATCGACACGCTTCGAGCCGCGGGCGTATCCGTGGTGTTCCGGGCGGAACCCACCGGCGGGCACGACACGAGCTGGTGGCCGTCGGAGCGCGCGCTCTACGAGCGCTTCGTCCACGATCACCCGAGGATGCCGCACCCGCCCCTGCTGTCCTGGGAGACCGAGCGGACCGACCGCTTCAACCGCGTGCACTGGCTGGTCATCGACGCGCTCGGCGCGCGGCCGAGCGACGTCGCCCTGGCCGACACCAACACGGTGTCGGACCGGCTCGATCCGGAGTTCGGCCTGCGGGGCGACGCGAAGAAGGAGAAGGGCACACGGATCGTCCAGGTCCTGCCCGACACCAACGCCGCACGCATGGGCCTGCGCGAGGGCGACAGGATCCTGGAGATCGACGGTCGGCCCGTCAGCGACATCGCCACCATCGTCCAGGCGTTCGAGCGCAACACCGGGCCGGCGATCGTCTTCCTGGTGGACCGCGCGGGCGAACGGCTGACGCTCGAGGGGCCGTTCCCGCCGCAGGCCGCGCGGGGACCCGAGCGGAAGATCTTCGCCCGGCGCAAGCCCTCGGGACGGGTGGACGTGCTGCGCAACGGCAACACGATCGAGGCGCGCACGCGCGGCGTCGCCCGCTTCACCCTGCTCCTGTCTCCCGACGTGATCGACTTCGCCAAGCCGGTGGTCGTCACCGTGAACGGGCGGCCCGCGCACGACGCCGTCCTCACGCCCAGCGTCCGGACCCTGCTGACCTGGGCGGCGAAGGACAACGATCGGACGATGCTGTACGGTGCCGCCCTGCCCATCGCCGTCCCCTGAAGGAATCCGCATGCGACACCGCCGGTCCGTCGTCCCCGTCTTCGCCCTGGCCTGCGTCGCTGGAGCCGCGGCCGTCCGGCTGCTCGCCCAGGCGCCCCAGGCCGACGCGGCGGCCTACGCGGCGCGCCCCGTCTCGGACGCCACGGCGGAGGACCTGGCCGTCGGCCGGCGCACCTACATGGCGCAGTGCGCGCTCTGCCACGGCGTGGACGGGAGCGGCGGCTACGGGCCCTCGCTGCAGGTCGCGGGGTTGAGCCGCGTCGCCGACGACGCCGGCCTGATGCGGATCCTCTCGGTGGGCATTCCCGGCGCCATGCCCGGCTACGGCCAGGCCAACGGGGTGAAGCGCACGTGGCAGCTCGCGGCGTTCGTGCGCGGGCTGGGGCGCGGCGGGTCGGACGTCGTGACGGGCAATGCCGCGGCGGGCCGGGCGGCGTACGAGCGGCGGGGCTGCGCCACCTGCCACGTCGTGGCCGGACAGGGCCGCGACTTCGGCCCCGACCTGACCGCCATCGGCACCCGCCGCGGGCCCGCGTACCTGCGCCGCGCACTGGTCGACCCCGGCGCCGAAGTGCCCGAGGGGCACGTGGTGGTCACGGTGCGGACCACGGCGGGCCAGGCGGTCCGCGGCATCCGGGTGAGCGAGGACGTGTTCGGGCTGCACGTCCGCGACGTGCAGGGGCGGCTGCACGACTTCCGCAAGGCCGACCTGACCGCGCTCGAACGGCAGGCCGGCGCCAGCCTGATGCCGGCGCTGGGCGCCTCGGTGCCGGCGGGCGAGATCGACGATCTGGTGGCCTACCTGGCCGGTCTGCGAGGGCAGCGATGAGACGGGTGTGGACGACGACGCTCCTGGGTGTCATGGCCGCCGGCGCCCTGGCCGCGGCGCAGACGGTGCCGTACCGCCGGATCGTGGACGCCGCCGCCGAACCCGGCGCGTGGCTGACCTACAACGGCACGTACGACGGCCAGCGCCACTCGGGCCTCGATCAGCTCACGCCGGCCAACGTCGGCCGGCTCGTGCCGGCGTGGGTCTATCAGGTGCGCGGCGAGGGGCAGGTGGAGACCTCGGCGGTCGTCGCCGACGGCCTGATGTACGTCACCGAACCGCCCACGACGATCACGGCGCTCGATCCGAAGAACGGCCGTGTCGTGTGGAGCCACGTGCGGCCCATGCCCTCGGACCTGCGGCTCATCGGCTTCCCGGCGACCAACCGCGGCGTCGCGATCCTCGACGACCTCGTGTACGCGGGATCGCTCGACGGCGTGCTCCTCGCGCTCGACGCGAAGACGGGCGCCGTGCGCTGGGAGGCGAAGGTGGGCGAGAACGGCGCCGGCCTGTCGATCACGATGGCGCCCCTGGCGGTGAAGGACAAGGTGATCGTCGGCGTGAGCGGCGGCGAGGCGGGCATCCGCGGGTTCGTGGACGCGTACGACGCGAAGACCGGGGCCCGCGCCTGGCGCACCTACACGGTGCCCGCGGCCGGCGAGCCGGGCGTGGAGACCTGGGCCGGCGAGAGCTGGAAGACCGGCGCCGGCGCCACGTGGCTCACGGGGTCGTTCGACCCGGCCCTGAACCTGCTGTATTGGGGAACGGGCAATCCCGGCCCCGACTGGAACGGCGACGTGCGCCTGGGCGACAACCTGTACACGTCGTCGGTCCTGGCCCTGGACGTGGACACCGGCGCGCTGAAGTGGCACTTCCAGTACACGCCCCACGACGTGCACGACTGGGACGCGAACCAGATCCAGGTGCTCGTGGACCTCGAGATCGGCGGCCGCGTGCGCAAGGCCCTCGTCACCGCCAACCGGAACGCCTTCTACTACGTGCTGGATCGCCAGACCGGGGATTTCCTGCACGCGGCGCCGTATGCGAAGCAGACCTGGGCGACGGGCATGGACGCGGCGGGCCGGCCCATCGCGTTGCCGAACACCGCGCCGTCGCCCGACGGGACGCTCGTGTATCCCAGCCTGCAAGGCTCCACCAACTGGCCGAGCCCGTCCTACAGCCCGCAGACGGGCCTCTTCTACGTCCCGGTCCGCGAGATGGGGTCGTACTACTACAAGACCGAGGTGGAGTACGAGCGCGGCCAGCCCTTCACGGGCGGCGGTGAACGGCGCCTGGCGGACGAGGCGTGGGGCGCCGTCAGGGCGCTCGACGCCCGGACCGGCAAGAAGGTGTGGGACTTCCCGCTGCCGTCGCCGTCGTGGTCGGGCGTGCTCTCCACGGCGGGCGGTCTCGTGTTCAGCGGGTCGAACGAGGGCAACGTCTACGCGCTGGACGCGAGGACGGGCGCCCCCCTGTGGCAGTTCCAGACCGGCGGGGGCGTGCGCTCCAATCCGACGACCTTCCTGGTGGACGGCCGGCAGCACCTCGCGGTGGCCTCCGGCCGATCGGTTTTCGTCTTCGCCCTGCCGGTCGAGGGCGGGAGCCGCTGACGCGCCGGCCGGCGCCGGCGGTCAGGACCGGTGCCGCTGCGCCAGGTAGGCGGCGACGGCCGCCAGGCCGCCGGCCAGGATCACGGCGCGCAGCACCCGAATCAGCGCGAACACCCACGCGATGCCCAGGCCGAGCGCCGGCCACTGCACCCACCAGTGACCGGGCGAGGTCAGCAGGTTGATGACGAACAGCATCGCCAGGATGACGGGCGCCTTGATCAAGAACCCCGCGGCTCGCATGGTGCGCATCGGTCTCATCGCTCCTCACCGAACCTGACGAAGGCCCGCCGCCGGGGTTCCCCTTCGGGCCTCCGACGGCGGCCGGCCGGCCCCGAGCGGTCGCGGGCCGCCGGGAACGGCGGCGTCAGCCCTTCAGGCGGTCGCCGAAGTATCGCCTGAGCTTGTCCACCTTGGGCAGCGCCACCCCGGCCACGTACGGCTGGCGGGGATTCCGGGCCGCGTAGTTCTGGTGGTAGTCCTCGGCGGGGAAGAACGCCGTCATCGGCTCGACCGTGGTGGCAATCTTGGCCGGAAACACCTTCGCCCCGTCGAGCTGGGCGATGTAGGCCTCGGCCACGGCCTGCTGCTCGGCATCGACCGGGAAAATGGCCGAGCGGTACTGGGTGCCGACATCGTGGCCCTGCCGGTTCACCTGGGTCGGGTCGTGCGCCACCGCGAAGAAGACCTGCAGGATCTGGCCGTAGCTGATGAGGTCCGGCTGGAAGGTGACGGCGATGGCCTCCGCGTGGCCGGTGGCGCCGCTGCAGACCGCCTCATAATTGGCCGTCTCGGCCGCGCCGCCGATGTAGCCGGACACGACCGAAATCACGCCGTCGAGCGGCAGGAACACGGCCTCGGTACACCAGAAGCAGCCGCCGGCCAGGATGGCGCGCTGGGGCGTGGCGGCCCCTGGCGCCACGTCGCGTGCCGGGGGAGGAAAGGCGGCCAGATCTGGACCGTGACTACCGAACAGAGCCGAGAGCTGCATGGGCGAGGACCTCGTGGATTCGACGCTGCCGCGCCCCGTCAAGGTACACGCGCCGGGACGCCCGATGCCACATCACCGTGCGGCATGACATCCATAGACAAGCTCAGACCAGAAAGTGCGTGAGCGGCCGGGCCGAGGCCAGAGCATCGGCCGTATACTCAAACACTTAGAGGGATTCCTGGGGTGGTTCCATGAGAGTGTTCGCGTACGCCATCGCGATGACCGGCCTGCTCGGCGCAGGCATCGGCCTCCATGCTGACGCCGGGCAGGGGCCGGCAGCGGCCCACACGGGCCAGGCGCCCCCGCGGGCGACCACCGCCGCGCCCCGCACGCCCGCCCAGGGCGTCGGCCTGACCGCCGTGCAGCAGACCGAGCTGGTGGCCACCTACTGTGCCACCTGCCACAGCGATCGCGGCAAGGCCGGCGGGCTGTCTCTGGCCCACTTCAACGTGATGCAGGCCCAGGAGCACCCCGAGGTCGTCGAGAAGATGATCCGCAAGCTGCGCGCCGGGATGATGCCGCCGGCGGGCGCGAAGCGGCCGGATGGCCCCGCCATCGAGGCCCTGACGACCGCTCTCGAGGCGCGGATGGACGAACTCGCGTCGGTCAACCCGAACCCGGGGTGGCGGCCGTTCCAGCGCCTGAATCGGGCCGAGTACGCCACCGCCGTGAAGGATCTCCTCGGCATCGACGTGGACGTCAGCACGTTCCTGCCGGCCGACACCATCAGCAACGGCTTCGACAACGTGGCCGACGCCCAGGGCTTCTCGCCCACCCTCATGGAGGGCTACCTCCGCGCCGCCGGCCGCATCACGCAGCTGGCGCTCGGCGATCCGCATTCGTCGCCCACCGAGGCCACCTACAAGGTCCCGCGCACGCAGTCCCAGATGGTGCACGTGGACGGCACGCCGATCGGCACGCGCGGCGGCGTGGCCGTGGTGCACGTCTTCCCGGCCGACGGCGACTACAGCTTCCGGGTGATGCTGCACTCGATTCCCACCGGCCAGTTGTACGGCAGCAGCGTCAAGGGCGAGCAGATCGAGATCTCGATCGACGGCGCCCGCGTGGCGGTGATGGACATCAGGACGTCGATGAGCGAGCAGGATCCCAACGGGATGAACCTCACCTCGCCGCGCGTCCACGTGCGCGCCGGCCCGCACCGGGTGGCCGCCGCGTTCCTGCGGCAGTTCGAGGCGCCCGTGGACGACATCCTCGCGCCCCAGGACTACACGCTGGCCGACTCGCAGATCGGGAGCGGCGTGGGCGTCACCACGCTGCCGCACGTCCGCGACTTCAGCATCAGCGGCCCGTTCGCGGTCACCGGCGTGTCGGAGACGGTCAGCCGGCGCAAGGTGTTCACCTGCCGCCCGACCACGGCCGCTGAAGAGGCCCCCTGCGCCACCGAGATCCTGACCCGGCTGGCCTCGCAGGCCTATCGCGAGCCGGCGTCGCCGGCCGACGTGCAGACGCTCATGGGCTTCTACGAGCGCGGCCGGAAGACCGGCGACTTCGAGACCGGCATCGAGACCGCGCTCGAGGCCCTGCTGGCGAGCCCCCGGTTCGTGTTCCGGCTCGAGCAGCCGCCGGCCACGGCCAAGGTCGGCCAGACCTTCCGGGTGTCGGATCTCGACATGGCCTCGCGCCTGTCCTTCTTCCTGTGGGCGGCCGGCCCCGACGAGACGCTCCTGGCGGCGGCGCGCGCCGGGTCGCTCCGGACCATCACGGGCCTCGACACGCAGGTCCGGCGGATGCTGGCCGATCCGAGGTCGGAAGCGCTCTCGACCCGCTTCGCGCACCAGTGGCTGCGGCTGCAGGACGTCGAGAAGATCCATCCCGATGCGCTCCTCTATCCCTACTGGGACCAGACGCTCGCCAAGAGCCTGGTGCGCGAGACCGAGCTCTTCTTCGACAGCCTGGTGCGCGAGGACCACAGCATCCTGGACCTGCTGACGGCCGACTACAGCTTCGTGAACGAGCGCGTGGCCCGCCACTACGGCATCCCGAACGTGATGGGGCCGGAGTTCCGCCGCGTGCAGCTGCCGCCCGAGCGCCGCGGCATCCTGGGGCAGGGCAGCATCCACCTGCTGACCTCGGTGGCGGACCGCACCTCGCCCGTGCAGCGCGGCAAGTGGGTGATGGAGGTGATGCTCGGCATCCTGCCGCCCACGCCGCCCCCGAACGTGCCGGCGCTGGACGAGACCGGCGCCAACCAGGGCGGACGGAACCTGTCGGTGCGCGAGCGGATGGAGCAGCACCGGAAGAACCCGCCCTGCATCTCCTGCCACCGGGTGATCGATCCGTTGGGCCTGGCGCTCGAGAACTTCGACGTCACCGGCAAGTGGCGCATCAAGGACAACGAGGTGCCCATCGACTCGGTGGGGGAGCTCTACGACGGCACCAAGATGAACGGCGCGATCGGCCTGAGCCAGGCGATCCTCCGCCACAAGGACGCGTTCCTGCTCGGGTTCACCGAGCGGCTCCTCACCTACGCGACCGGCCGCCGCATGCTGGCGGCCGACATGCCCATGGTGCGGCACATCATCCGCGACGCCGCGAAGCACGACTACAGGCTGTCGTCGTTCTTCCTCGGGGTGGTCAATTCCGACGCGTTCCGCATGAGCCGCGTGGAGGCCGCGGCCACCACCGACGTTCAGTAGGGTTCGACGGCCGCCCGCCGCGAGGCGGGCCGCCGCCCGGCCTCGACGGCGAGGCCGATTTCACGAACAAGGGCGCCGACATGTTCATCACGCAGAAGCACCTCTCCCGCCGCACCGCCCTCAAGGGGCTCGGGGTCACCGTGGCCCTGCCCTTCCTCGAGGCCATGGTGCCGGCCCGCACCGCCCTGGCGAAGGCCGCCGCCCCGAAGGTGCGGCTGGCCGCCATCGAGATGGTCCACGGGTCGGCCGGCGCCACCGTGATCGGGCTCGAGAAGAACATGTGGTCGCCGGCGGCGACCGGCCGGTCGTTCGACCTGTCGCCGTCCAGCCTGGCGCCGCTCGAGCCCTTCCGCGACCACCTCACCATCGTGAGCAACACCGACGTGAGGAACGCCGAGGCGTTCGAACTGCCGGAAATCGGGGGCGACCACTTCCGATCGAGCGCCGTGTTCCTCACGCAGTGCCACCCGAAGCAGACCCAGGGCAGCGACGTGCTGGCCGGGACCTCGCTGGACCAGTTCTACGCGAAGAAGGTGGGCGGCGAGACGCCGATCCCGTCGATGCAGCTCTGCATCGAGGCCATCGACCAGGCCGGCGGCTGCGCCTACGGGTATTCCTGCGTCTACACCGACACGATCTCGTGGTCCTCGCCCAAGGATCCGCTGCCGATGATCCGCGACCCCCGCGCGGCCTTCGATCAGCTCTTCGGCGTCGGGGCGACCCCGGAAGAACGCGCCATCCGCCGGTCCCGCGACAAGAGCATCCTCGACTTCATCACCGGCGAGGTGGCGAAGCTACAGAAGGGCCTGGGCCCGGCCGACCGCGCCCGCCTCGGCGAGTACCTGGACGACGTCCGCGAGATCGAGCAGCGCATCCAGCGGATCGAGGCCTCGAACTCCAGCGGCGAGCCGCGCGACCTGCCCGGCGCGCCGGTGGGCGTGCCCGACAGCTTCGCCGAGCACGTGCGGCTCATGTTCGACCTGCAGGCCGTGGCCTTCGCGAGCGACATCACCCGCGTGTTCTCGTTCAAGATGGGCCGCGACGGATCGAGCCGCGCCTACCCCGAGAGCGGATCGAACGCGGGCTTCCATCCGGCGAGCCACCACCAGGACCGCGAGGACCGGATCCGAGAGTTCCAGAAGATCAACACGTACCACATCCGCCAGCTGCCGTACTTCCTCGACAAGCTGAGGAACACGCCGGACGGCGACGGCTCGCTGCTGGACCACACGCTCGTGATCTACGGGTCGCCGATGGGCAACTCGAACGTGCACAACCACAAGCGCTGCCCGCTCTTCTTCGCGGGCCACGCCGGCGGCCGGCTGACCGGCGGCCTGCACATCAGGACGGCCGACGGGACGCCGATGGCGAACGCGTTCCTGAGCGTGATGCACGTGCTCGGACACGAGGACATGGCGTCGTTCGGCGACAGCACCGGCGCGCTGGACCTCAACGCGGCCGCCGACACGACGGCCGCAGCGCTCTAGTTCACGACCCCGGAGACGGTATGTCACTTCGTTCCGTGCAGAGACTCACCCTGGGCGCCTTCGTGGCGCTCACCGCGACCCTGGGCGCCCAGACGGCCGCCCCGGTGGCCGACGCGGCCATGAACGGCGACCGCGCCGCGGTCCGCACCCTGCTGCAGCAGGGGAGCGACGTCAACGCCGCGCAGGGCGACGGCATGACGGCCCTCCACTGGGCCGCGATGAAGGGCGATGCGGAGCTGGCCCAGATGCTCGTGTACGCCGGCGCCAACGTGAAGGCCACGACCCGCCTCGGTGCCAATACGCCGCTCATCGTGGCGGCCAGGAACGGCCGCCCCGACGTGGTGAAGGTGCTGCTCGAGGCCGGCGCCGAGGCCGACGCGGCCACGTCCACCGGCACGACGCCGCTGATGCTGGCCGCGGCCTCCGGCAGCGTCGAGGCCGTGAAGGCGCTGCTCGCGGCCGGGGCCAAGGTGGACGCCACCGAGTCGTCGATGGAGCAGACCCCGCTGATGTTCGCGGCCGCCAACTCCCGCGTGGACGTCATGCGGACGCTCATCGCGGCCGGCGCCGACGTGAAGAAGATGTCGAAGGTGGTGAACCTGGCCGCCCTGACCTCGCCGGAAGAACAGTTCTTCCGGCAGCAGCAGCAACAGCAGCAGGGCCAGGGCGGCCAGGCCGCCGCGGGCGCCCCCGCGCAGGGCCGGCCGGCCGGCGCTCCGGGACAGGCGGAGGGCGCGCAGGCCCAGGCGCGTCCCGCCGGGGCCCCGGCGCAGGGCGGCGGAGGCGGGCGGCGCGGCAATCCGTTCGCCGGCAAGGCGGGCGTGGACCGCAACTTCCGCTACAACGAGCTCGTGGGCTGGCAGGGCGGCATGAGCCCGCTGCTCTTCGCCGTGCGCCAGGGGTCGACCGAGGGCGTCGACGCGCTGCTCGCGGCCGGCGCGGACGTGAACCAGGTGAGCGGCGGCGACAAGAGCAGCCCGCTGGTCCTGGCGATCGTCAACGGCCACTTCGACCTGGCGCTGCACCTGCTCGAGAAGGGCGCCGACCCGAACGCGGCCAGCGACAACGGCGCCACGCCGCTCTACGCCCTCCTCAACGTGCAGTGGGCGCCCAAGGCGCTCTATCCCCAGCCGCGCGCCTACCTGCAGCAGAAGGCGACCTACCTCGAGACGCTGAAGGCCCTGCTCGACAAGGGCGCCGACCCGAACGCGCGGCTCAAGTACAAGGTGTGGTACTCGGGCTACAACTTCGACCTGTCGGGCGTGGACGAGATCGGCGCGACGCCCTTCTGGCGCGCGGCCTACGCCTCGGACATCGACGCGATGAAGATGCTCGTCGCCTACGGCGCCGATCCCAGCATCCCCACCACGAAGCCCGCCGGGCGCCCGCGCGTCGGCGACGCCGGCGTGCGCGAGGGGTCCGACGTGTCGGGGCTGCCGCAGATTCCCATCGGCGGGCCCGGCGTGACGCCGCTCCAGGCCGCGGCCGGCGTCGGCTACGGCGAGGGCTTCGCCGCCAACTCGCACCGCTACGCGCCGACCGGCATGCTGGCGGCCGTGAAGTACCTGGTCGAGGAGCTGGGCGCCGACGTGAACGCGGCCGACCACGAGGGCAACACCGCCCTCCACCAGGCGGCCGCGCGCGGCGACGTGGCCATGATCGAGTACCTGGTGTCGAAGGGCGCCGACGTCACGCGCGTCAACCGCGAGGGACAGACGACGGCCGACATGGCCAACGGCCCGGTGCAGCGCACGCAGCCCTACCCCGAGGCGCTCAAGCTCCTCGAGAAGCTGGGCTCGAAGAACAACCACAAGTGCGTCTCGTGCTGAGGCCGTCGAGCGTCGCCCCCATGCGCACCCCCACCTCCCGCACGTCCCTGCTCGCGTCGGCGGCCGCCGCCGTCGCCCTGGCAGCCACCGTCCAGACCGCGCCGCGCCAGGCGCCGGCCCGCCCGCCCGCGCCCCCCGCTCCGGCGGCCAGCCACGAGGCCGGCCCGCTGACGGCGGCCGGGCAGACCGAGCTCGTCGCCACCTACTGCGCGACGTGCCACAGCGATCGCGCCAAGGCCGGCGGGCTGTCGCTGGCGAACTTCGACGCGATGCGGGCGCAGGACCGGCCGGCGGTCGTCGAGAAGATGATCCGGAAGCTGCGCGCCGGCATGATGCCGCCGGCGGGCGCCAAGCGCCCGCCCCAGGGCACGATCGACGCGCTCACCGCGGCGCTCGAGACGCGGATGGACGAACGCGCGGCCTCGAACCCGAACCCCGGCTGGCGTCCGTTCCAGCGCCTGAACCGGGCCGAGTACCAGCGCGCCGTCAAGGACCTGCTCGGCCTCGACGTGGACGTGGCCGCGTTCCTGCCGGCCGACACGATGAGCCACGGGTTCGACAACGTGGCCGACGTGCAGGGCATGTCGGCGACGCTCATGGAGGGCTACCTCCGCGCCGCCAGCCAGATCAGCCGGCTCGCCGTGGGCGACCGCGAGGCCGCGCCGGGCGCCGCCACCTACAAGGTCGGCCGCACGATGTCCCAGATGCGGCACGTCGACGGCGCGCCGGTCGGCACGCGCGGCGGCATCGTCGTGACCCACATCTTCCCGGCCGACGGCGACTACGTCATCGGCGTGAACCTCCACAACGAGCCGCTGGGCGGGCTCTACGGGCGCTCGACGCTGAGCGTCATGGACATCAAGGAGGAGATCGACGTCGCGATCGACGGCGAGCGCGTCGCCGTCATCGAGCTCAACGAGCGCATGAGCGAGTCGGATCCGTCCAACAGCCTCGATCCGAAGACGGCCCGCATCCACGTCACGGCCGGCCCGCACCGGGTGTCGGCGGCGTTCATCCAGAAGTTCGAGGCGCCGATCACGGACCTGCTCGTGCCGACCGAGAACACGCTGGCCGACGTGAGCATGAGCTTCGGGGTGACGCTGCTGCCGCACCTGCGCGACATGACCGTCCACGGCCCCTACGTCGTCACGGGCGTGTCGGACACCATCAGCCGGCGCCGGATCTTCTCCTGCCGGCCGACATCGGCCGCCGAGGAGCCCACGTGCGCCGCCGAGATCGTGAAGTCGCTGGCCACGCAGGCGTTCCGTGGCCCCGTGGAGGCCGAGGATCTGCGCACCCTGATGGGCTTCTACGAGCAGGGCCGGAAGAAGGGCGACTTCGAGCACGCGATCCGCTACACGCTGCAGGCCATCCTGGCCAGCCCCCGCTTCGTGTTCCGCCTGGAAGAGGTGCCGGCCACGATGCGGGCCGGGCAGCCCTATCGCCTGAACGACCAGGACCTCGCCTCGCGGCTCTCGTTCTTCCTGTGGGACACCGTGCCCGATGCGGCGCTGGTGAAGGCCGCGGCCGCGGGGACCCTCCGGACCCCGGCCGGGCTCCGCAAGCAGATGGACCGCATGCTGGCCGATCCCCGGTCGGAGGCGCTCGCGACGCGCTTCGCCGCCCAGTGGCTGCGCCTGCAGGATCTCGACAAGATCATCCCCGACTACCTGCAGTACCCGCACTACGACGACACGCTGGCGCGCGCCATGCGCCGCGAAACCGAACTGTTCGTGGACAGCCTGGTGCGCGAGAACCGCAGCGCGCTGGAACTGCTCGACAGCGACTACACGTTCGTCAACGAGCGGCTCGCCGTGCACTACGGGATCCCCGACGTCACGGGCAGCGCCTTCCGGCGCGTCCCCGTCACCGACCCGAACCGGCGCGGCATCCTCGGCCACGGCAGCGTGCTGACGCTGACGTCGATCGCCGACCGCACCTCGCCCGTGCTGCGCGGCAAGTGGATCATGGAAGTGCTGCTCGGGTCGCCGCCCCCGGCGCCGCCCCCCAACGTTCCCAGCCTGGACGAGACGAAGGACACGGCCGGCGGGCGGACGCTGTCGGTGCGCGAGCGCATGGAGCAGCACCGCGCGAATCCGGCGTGCATGTCGTGCCACCGCGTGATCGACCCGCTCGGCCTGGCGCTCGAGAACTTCGACGTCACCGGCGCCTGGCGGATCAAGGACAACGAGGTCACCGTGGACCCGGTGGGCGACCTCTACGATGGCTCCAAGCTGTCGGGCCCCATCGGCCTGCGCGAGGCGCTGCTCCGGCACAAGGACGCCGTGCTCCTCAGCTTCACCGAGCACCTCATGACCTACGCCCTCGGCCGGCGGATCGAGTGGTACGACGAGCCCACCGTCCGCCAGATCATCCGCGACGCCGCGGCCGACGGCTACCGGATGCAGACCTTCCTGCAGGGCATCGTGGCGAGCCCGGCCTTCAGGATGAGCCGGGTGGACCCGGCCGAGACGACGACGGTGGCCGCCCCGGCCCATCCCTGAGGGGGCGGGACCGGCGGGCGCGATCGGATAGGATTACGACGGCAAGGACGAGTCGGAGGCGGAATCGGCGATGTACATCTCCCAGAAACACCTGTCCCGGCGCGCGGTCCTGAAGGGCCTGGGCGTCACGGTGGCCCTCCCGTTCCTGGAGGCCATGGTGCCGGCCCGGACCGCGCTGGCCAAGACGGCCGCGGGCAAGGTGCGTCTCGCCTGCATCGAGATGGTGCACGGCTCGGCCGGCAGCACGCCCTTCGGCATCAAGGAGCACCTGTGGGCGCCCGCCGCCTCCGGGAGCGCCTTCGACCTGACGCCGTCGGCGCTCAAGCCCCTCGAGCCGCTCCGCGACTACCTCACCATCGTGAGCAATACGGACGTGCGGAACGCCGAGGCGTTCGAACTGCCCGAGATCGGCGGCGACCACTTCCGGTCGAGCGCCGTGTTCCTCACGCAGATGCACCCGAAGCAGACGCAGAGTTCGGACGTCCGCGCCGGCCTGTCGCTGGACCAGTACTACGCGCAGCGCTTCGGCCAGGAGACGCCGATCCCGTCGATGCAGTTCTGCATCGAGAACGTGGATGCCGCCGGCGGCTGCTCGTACGGCTATTCGTGCGTCTACACCGACACGATCTCGTGGGCGTCGCCGTCGCAGCCGATGCCCATGATCCGGGATCCCCGCGTGGCCTTCGACCAGCTCTTCGGCGTGGGCGCCACGCCCGCCGCGCGGGCGGAGCGGCGGGCCGAGGACCGGAGCATCCTCGACTGGATCACGTCCGACGTCGCGCGGCTGAAGCGGGGCCTCGGCGCGGCCGACCAGGCGCGTCTCGGCAGCTACCTCGACGAAGTGCGCGAGATCGAGCGGCGCATCCAGAAGACCGAGGCCTTCAACAGCAGCGGCGAGCCGCGTGAGCTGCCCGGGGCGCCCGTGGGCGTGCCGGACTCGTTCGAGGAGCACCTGAAGCTGATGTTCGACCTGCAGGCGATCGCCTTCGCCTCGGACATCACCCGCGTGTTCTCCTTCAAGCTCGGGCGCGACGCCAGCAACCGCGTCTACGCCGACAGCGGCGTGAAGACGGCGTTCCACTCGGCGTCACACCACCAGGAGCGGGAGGATCGCATCCGCGACTTCCAGAAGATCAACCTGTACCACATCGGGATGATCCCCTACTTCCTGAACAAGCTGAAGGCGACGCCCGACGGCGAGCGCAACCTGCTCGACAACACGCTCGTGCTCTACGGGTCGCCGATGGGCGACTCGAACGTGCACAATCACAAGCGCTGCCCGCTGTTCCTGGCGGGCCACGCGGGGGGCGCGCTGAAGGGCAACCTCCACATCAAGAACGCCGACGGCACGCCGATGGCGAACGCCATGCTGAGCGTGCTCCACGCGCTCGGGCTGGACGACGTCACCACGTTCGGCGACAGCACGGGCGCGATGGACCTGAATTCGGCGCCGGACGCGACCGCGGTCTAGCCGCGGGCGGCAGACAGGGCGGACAGAGCGCCGCCGCGGCAGCGGCGGAGCGGAGGCAGCGCATGCATCGGAACGCGACCGCGGGCCTGGCGGCGGCGGTGATGGGGCTGACACTGGCGGGGAGCGCGGTGATGGCCGCGCGCCGCGAGGCGCCGGCGGCGCCCCCGCCGCAGACCTCCGCCCGGGCGGCCGCGCCCCAGGCGGCTGCGCCCGCGGTACGCCGGGCGCGCCCCGTGTCCACGGCCGCGCCAGCGCCCGGCCCGGCCATGACGCCCGCGGCCCAGACGACCCTGGTGGCCACCTATTGCGCGAGCTGCCACAGCGATCGCGCCAAGGCCGGCGGGCTGTCGCTGGCGGACTTCAACGCCATGCGGGCGCAGGACTCGCCCGAGATGGTCGAGAAGATGATCCGGAAGCTGCGCGCGGGCATGATGCCCCCGGCCGGCGCCAAGCGCCCCCCCGAAGCGGCGCTCGACGATCTCGTCGGCGCGCTGGAGGCCCGGATGGACGAGCACGCGGCGGCCCATCCGAACCCGGGCTGGCGCCCGTTCCAGCGGCTGAACCGGGCCGAGTACGCCCGGGCCGTCTACGACATGCTGGGGGTGGACGTCGACGTCACGCCCCTCCTCCCGCCCGACACCATCAGCCACGGCTTCGACAACGTGGCCGACTCGCAGGGCTTCTCGCCCGCGCTGCTCGAAGGCTACCTGCGCGCGGCCAGCCGCGTGACGGCCCTCGCCGTGGGCGACCCCGACAGCGGCGCCGGCGAGACGACCTACAGCCTGCCGAAGACCGAAGGCCAGCTCTCGCGGGTAGAGGGCGCGCCGCTGGGGACGCGCGGCGGCATCTCGGTGATGCACACCTTCCCGGCCGACGGCGACTACACGTTCCGGATGGACTTCTTCGCCGAGCCGCTCGGCATGCTGTTCGGCAACACCGCGCGGGGCGAGCAGATCGAGGTGTCGATCGACGGCGAGCGCGTGGGCCTCTTCGACATCGACCCGAAGATGAACGAGACGACGTCGAGCCTGTCCATCAAGTCGGCGTCGGTGCACGTGCAGGCCGGCGCGCACCGCGTGACGGCGGCCTTCCTGCAGCGGTTCGAGGGGCCGGTGAACGACCTGGTGGCGCCGATCGCGCACACGCTGGCCGACACCGAGATCGGCATTGCGGTGGGCATCACCACCCTGCCGCACCTGCGCAACCTGGCCGTCGTCGGGCCGCACTCGGTCACGGGCGTGTCCGAGACGGCGAGCCGCCGGAAGATCTTCACGTGCCGGCCCACGGTCCCCGAGGAAGAGGTGCCGTGCGCGACGGGCATCGTGCGCGGGCTGGCGGCCAAGGCGTTCCGCCGTCCTCCGACCGAGAAGGAAGTGAGCCGGCTGATGCGCTTCTACGAGGACGGCCGGGACGCCCGCAGCTTCGAGCAGGGCGTCACCAAGGCCATCGAGGCGATCCTGGCGAGCCCGCAGTTCCTCTTCCGGCTCGAGGACACGCCTGCCGACGCCCGCCCCGGGCAGCCCTATCGGCTCGCGGACGACGAACTGGCGTCGCGTCTTTCGTACTTCGTGTGGGGCGCCGCGCCCGATGAGGCGCTGCGCACCGCGGCCACCCAGGGCAAGCTGGCCGGGCCGGCCGCCCTCGATCGGCAGGTCACGCGGCTGCTCGCCGACCCCCGGTCCGAGGCGCTGGCCACGCGCTTCGCGTCGCAGTGGCTGCGCCTGCAGGATCTCGACGACGTCTCGCCGGATCCGATCCTCTACCCGTACTTCGACCGCTCGCTCAGCCAGGCCCTGCAGACCGAGACCGAGCTGTTCGTCGCGAGCGTGGTGCGCGAGGACCGGAGCGTGCTGGACCTCCTCACCGCCGACTACACCTACGCCAACGAGAAGGTGGCCCGCCACTACGGCATTCCCGGCGTGGTCGGCACGGACTTCCGGCGCGTGTCCCTCCCGCCGGAGCGCCGGGGCATCCTGGGCCAGGCGAGCGTCCTCACCCTGACGTCGATCGCCACGCGCACCTCGCCCGTGCAGCGCGGCAAGTGGATCATGGAGGTGCTGCTCGGCTCGCCGCCGCCGGCCCCGCCGCCCAACGTGCCCGCGCTCGAGGAGACCAAGGGGACGGCCGACGGCAAGCAGCTCTCGGTGCGGGAACGGATGGAGCAGCACCGGAAGAACCCGCCGTGCATCTCCTGCCACAAGGTGATCGACCCGCTGGGCCTGGCGCTCGAGCACTTCGACGCCACCGGGCGCTACCGGATCAAGGACAGCGGCGTGTCGGTGGACGCCGTCGGCGACCTGTACGACGGGACGAAGATGGACGGGGCCGACGGGCTCCGCGCCGCGATCCTGAAGCACAAGGACGCGTTCCTCCTGAGCTTCACGGAACACCTGATGACCTACGCACTGGGCCGCCGCGTGGAGCCCAGCGACATGCCGGCCGTTCGGGCCGTCATCCGGAACGCTGCGCGGCAGGACTACAGGATGTCGGCGTTCGTCCGCGGCATCGTCGCGAGCGACCCGTTTCAGAAGAGCGTCGTTCGCACGGACACCCCGCTCACGACGGAGCAGGGCACCGGAGTACGGCAGCAGTAGGGATCAGGGACCGGGCATCAGGGACCAACGGAGCACCATACGATGGCGACGTTTCTGACCAAGCAGCACCTCTCGCGACGCACGGCCCTGAAGGGGCTGGGGGCCACCATCGCCCTGCCCTTCCTGGACGCGATGCTCCCGGCGTCCACCGCCTGGGCCAAGGCCGCCGACCGGAAGCTGCGGCTCATCGCACTGGAGATGGTGCACGGCGCGGCCGGCAGCACGACCTACGGCGCCAAGATGAACCTGTGGGCGCCCGCCGCGACCGGCAGCGGGTTCGACCTGTCGCCCTCGGCCCTGGCCTCGCTCGAGCCCTACCGCGACTACCTCACCATCGTCTCCAACACGGATTGCCGGAACGCCGAGGCCTTCTCGGCGCCCGAGATCGGGGCCGATCACTTCCGGTCGGCCGCCGTGTTCCTGACGCAGGCCAAGCCGAAGCAGACGCAGGGCTCCGACGTCTTCGCCGGCACGTCCTTCGATCAGATCGTGGCCCAGCACTACGGCCAGGCCACGCCCATTCCCTCGATGCAGCTCTGCATCGAGAACGTGGACCAGGCGGGCGGCTGCTCCTACAACTACTCGTGCGTCTACACGGACACCATCAGCTGGGCGTCGCCCACCGACCCCCTGCCCATGATCCGCGACCCGCGGTCGGTGTTCGATCAGCTCTTCGGCGTCGGGACCACGCCCGAGGCGCGCAAGGCGCGGCGCCAGGCCGACCGCAGCATCCTGGACTTCGTGGCCGAGTCGGTGAACGACCTGAAGGGCGGCCTCGGAGCGGCGGACCGCGCCCGCCTCACCGACTACCTCGACGACGTGCGCGAGATCGAGCGCCGCATCCAGAAGGTCGAGGCCCAGAACTCCAGCGGCGAGGCCCGCGAACTGCCGGGCGCGCCCATCGGCGTCCCCGACTCGTGGGAAGAGCACGTGAAGCTGATGTTCGACCTGCAGGTGGTGGCCTTCGCGTCGGACATCACCCGGAACTTCGCCTTCAAGCTGAGCCGCGACGTCTCCAACCGCGTCTTCGGGCCCAACAGCTCGCCCACCGCGTTCCACACGGCCTCGCACCACCAGGAGCGCGAGGACCGGATCAAGGACTTCCAGCGCATCAACGTCTACCACGTGAGCCTGGTGCCCTACCTGCTCGAGAAGCTCAAGACGACGCCGGACGGCGAGGGCAGCCTGCTGGACAACAGCCTCGTCGTCTACGGCTCGGCGATGGGCAATTCCAACATGCACAACCACAAGCGGTGCCCCCTCTTCTTCGCCGGCCACGCCGGGGGGCGGCTTAAGGGCAACCTGCACGTGCGCGCCGCCGACGGCACGCCGATGGCGAACGCGATGCTGTCCGCCCTGAACGTCCTGGGAATCGACCTGGCCGCCTTCGGCGACAGCACCGGCAGCCTCGACCTGAACAAGGCCGTCGACACGACGGTCGTCTAGAGGAGCGCGCATCATGAAGGCTCGGATCCGCTCCCTGGCCGCGGCCGCTGCGGTGGCGTCGTGCGGCCTCTGGCTCCACGCGGCGTCCCCCGACCAGGCGGCGCGGTCCGCCGCCCAGCCGGCGCCGCAGGGCCGGAGTCCGGTGGCCGATGCGGCCATGCGCCGCGACGCGGCGGGCGTGCGCGCGCTCCTGCACCAGGGGGCCGACGTGAATGCGGCGCAGGGCGACGGGATGACGGCCCTGCACTGGGCAGCCCGCCACGGCGATGCCGCACTGACCGAGACGCTGCTGTACGCCGGCGCGAACGTGATGGCGACGAGCCGCCTCGGACGCTACACCGCGCTGCACGTCGCCTGCCAGGGAACGTCCGACGCCGTGGTCCGCGCGCTCCTGGCGCGCGGCGCCGACGCGAACGCGGCCACGAGCACGGGGGCCACACCGCTGATGCTGGCGGCCGAGGTGGGGCACGAGCCCAGCGTGGCGGCCCTGCTCGAGGCTGGGGCCGAGGTGAACGCGGCCGAGAACGCCAACGGCCAGACGGCCCTGATGTTCGCGGCGGCCTACGACCGGGCGGGCGTGGTCGGCCAGCTCCTGGCGCGCGGCGCCAAGGCCGACGCGACGTCGAAGGTCGTGAACCTCACGGCCCTGACCGCGGAGGGCGAAGGCGACGGCCGGCCGCCGGAGCCGCAGGGGCAGCAGGGCGGCGCGGCCGCCCAGGGGCAGCAGGCGCAGGCGCGCGCAGGCGGCCAGGGCGGCGGGCGCGGCCCGGGCGGTGGGGGGGGGATTGCTGGCGTCTCGCGGCCCTTCCGCTACAACGAGCTCATCGGTGCGCAAGGCGGCCTCTCGGCCCTGCACTTCGCGTCGCGCCAGGGCGGCGTGGCGGCGGCGCGTGCCCTGGTGGAGCACGGCGCGAACGTGAACCTGCAGAGCCCCGGCGACCGCACGACGCCCCTGCTCATCGCCACCCTGAACGGCCACTACGACCTCGCGAAGTACTTCCTGGAGCACGGCGCCGATCCGAACCTGACGAGCGAGGCCGGCGCCGGTCCGCTCTATGCCACCCTCAACGTCCAGTGGGCGCCCATCGCCGCCTACCCGCAGCCGCGCGCCTACCTCCAGCAGCAGACCACCTACCTGGAGCTGATGCGGCTCCTGATCGACAAGGGCGCCGATCCGAACCAGCGGCTGACCCGCAAGGTGTGGTACTCGGGCTACAACTTCGACCAGTCCGGCGTGGACGAAGTGGGCGCGACGCCCTTCTGGCGCGCGGCCTATGCGAGCGACGTCACCGCGATGAAGATGCTCGTCGCGGCCGGGGCGGATCCGAACATCCCCACCGTGCGTCCCGCCGAGCGGACGCGCGGCCTCGACGGCGTCGGTGAGCAGCGCGACGTCTCGGCGCTGCCGGCGGTCCCGGTCGGCGGTCCCGGCGTGCCCGCGCTGCACGCGGTGGCCGGCGTGGGCTACGGCAAGGGCTTCGCCGGCAACTCCCACACGCACGTGGACGGCGGCATGCTGCCGGCCGTCAAGTACCTGGTCGAGGAACTGGGCGCGGACGTGAACGCCCTGGACTACGAGGGCAACACCGTCGTGCACCATGCGGCGTCGCGCGGCGATCTCGAGATGATCCACTACCTGGTGTCGAAGGGGGCCGACGTCACCCGGCTGAACCGCGCCGGGCAGAGCACGGTGGACCTGGCCAACGGGCCGGTGCAGCGTGTCCAGCCGTTCCCCGAGACCATCAAGTACCTGGAATCGCTGGGCGCCACCAATCACCACAAGTGCGTGTCCTGCTAGCCGCCGGGCCGGCCTGCCGCTGAGCGGCCGGGCGGACTAGAATCGCGCGCATGAGCACGCGCGCCTCCGCCGCCGTCGTCGTCGCCGCCCTCGCGGCGGCCTGTTCCTCGCCTGCGGCCCCCCCGGGCGCCTCGACGCCGCCCGCCGCCACGCCCGCGCCCACCGCGCCGGGGGCCGTGCACGCCGCCGCGATCGTCGTCGACACCCACGACGACACCACGCAGCGCCTGGTCTTCGACAAGACGTTCGACATCGGCGACCGGCACGCCGACGGCAACATCGACATTCCCCGGATGCGCGAGGGCGGTCTCGACGCCCTGTTCTTCTCCATCTGGGTGCCGAGCAGCGTGACGGGCCCCATCGCCGTGAAGCGCGCCCTGCAGCAAATCGACGCGGTGCGGGAGGCGGTCCGCACCCACGCGGACGTGATGGCGCTCGCCACGACCGCCGCCGAGGTCAGGTCCGCGGTGGCGCAGGGCAAGATCGCCGCGCTCATGGGCGTCGAGGGCGGCCACATGATCGACGACGACCTCGGCATCCTGCGCGACTTCCAGGGGCTGGGCGTGCGCTACATGACGCTCACGCACTTCCAGAACAACCACTGGGCCGACTCGTCCACCGACACGCCCCTGCACCACGGCCTGACCGACTTCGGCAAGGAGGTGGTGCGCGAGATGAACCGGCTGGGCATGATGGTGGACGTCTCGCACGTGGCGGATTCCACCTTCCGGGACGTGATCGTGCTCTCGACGGCGCCCGTCATCGCGTCGCACTCCTCGGCGCGCGCCATCGCGGACCATCCGCGCAACATGACCGACGACATGATGAAGGCGCTGGCCGGCAATGGCGGCGTCATCATGATCAACTTCGAGGTGAGCTTTCTCTCGGAGGAGAACCGGCTGGCGTCGGAGAAGGGCGGGGGCGTGGTGGCCGCGCTCGACCGCATGTCGGCCACTTGCGGGGGCGACGAGGCGTGCTCCACGCTGGAGACGGCCCGCATCACCCGCGAGGCGATGGAGAAGGGCACCTTGCCCCGGGTGTCGTGGGAGGCCATCGTGGACCACATCGACCACGCCGTGAAGGTGGCCGGCGTGGACCACGTGGGCCTGGGTTCGGACTTCGACGGCGCCACGATGCCCTTCGGGATGGAGGATGCCTCGAAGCTGCCGAAGCTCACCGAGGCGCTGATGGCGAAGGGCTACTCGGCCGAGGACGTCACGAAGATCCTGGGCGGCAACATCCTCCGCGTGATGGAGGCGGTGGAGCGGGCGGCCGGACACTGACACGGCGGGCCGCCGCGGGTCGCTGCGGACTCAGCGGCGCAGCTTGAAGCGCTGGATCTTGCCGGTGGCCGTTTTCGGCAGCTCGTCGACGACGTCGATGGTGCGGGGCACCTTGTAGCCGGCGAGCTGGCTCCGCACGTGCGTCCGGAGGAGGTCGGCCAGCGCGGCGTCCACGACGGTGCCGGCCGCCACGACGACGACCGCGCGCGGCTTCAGGACTCCGGACTCGTCGGGCTCGGGCACGACCGCGCACTCGACCACGGCCGCGTGGGTGGCCAGGGCCGCCTCGACCTCGGTGGCCGCCACCCACTCGCCCGACACCTTGAACATGTCGTCGGTGCGGCCGATGTGCCAGTAGCGGCCCTCCTCGTCCAGGCGGTACTGGTCCCCGGAGGCGAACCAGCGCCCCTGCATCTTGGCCGTCGTCTCGTCGCGGCGCTGCCAGTAGCCGGTCGCCGTGCTCCGGCCGTGGACCAGCAGTTCGCCGATGCCGCCGGGCGGCACGTCGTGGCCGTGCTCGTCCACGATCCGCATCGCGTACCCGGGCACCGGACGGCCGACGCTGCCCGGCACCACGTCGCCCGGACGCGGCGACAGATAGCAGTGGAGGACCTCGGTGGACCCCGGCGCATCGAGGAGCTCCACGCCGGTCACCTCGCGCCAGCGCCGGTACACCTCCGGCGGCAGCGACTCGCCGGCCGACACCGCCAGGCGGAGCGACCGCGCCGGCCCCGGGTCCTCCTCCAGGGTCCTGACGAGGGCCGCGTAGAGCGTCGGGACGCCCATGAACACCGTGGGGCGGTCGCGGGTCAGCACGTCGACGACCCTCGCCGGCGCCGGGCGATCGGGCAGCAGCGAGGCCGAGGCGCCCGTCCACCACGGGAAGGCCAGGCCGTTGCCGAGCCCGTAGGCGTGGAACAGCTTGGCGGCGGAGAAGACGTGGTCGTCGGGCGCGATCTCCAGCACCCCGACGCCGAAGCCCTCGCAGCACCAGGGCCAGTCCTGGTGGGCGTGGACGGCCGCCTTCGGCTGGCCGGTGCTGCCCGACGTCCACAGCCAGAACGCCGGCGCGTCGCGATGGGTGTCCGGAGGCGGCGCGAGGGCGGAGGGGTCGACCCATTGCCGCCAGGCGCGCGTCAGGCCGGTGTCGACGTCGGCGTCCACCACCAGCACCGCCGAGAGGTCGCGGGCGGCCGCGATGGCCGGCGCCAGCGCCTCCGCGGTGGCCGTGGTCGCGATCATCAGCGTGGCGCGGCTCTCGGCCAGGAAATAGGCGTACTCCTGCGGTCCGAGGAACGTGTTGCACGGGACCGCCACGGCGCCCGCCAGCTGCGCGCCGAGGAACGCGGCCACGAATTCCGCCGAGTCCGGCAGCGCGATGAGCACCCGGTTCTCGCGGCGCACGCCGAGCGCGACGAGCGCGCGCGAGACCCCGGCGGCGAGCCCGGCCATCTCGTCGAAGGTCCACGTGCGCTCCGGGCAGCGATAGGCCAGCCGGGCGCCGTCGCCGGCCGCCCGCCGGCGGTCGATGACGGCCGAGGCGAAGTTGAAACGGCGCGGGATGTCGACGTCGGGCGGCGGGACGGGCATCGGCGCCGAGTCTATCGCACCGTGGCGGAGGCCCTGGGAGTCGTTGACGGCGCGTCCGCGGGGGTATACAACTCCATCCTATGTCTTGGCGGATTCCGGCGGCGCTCGGCGCCGCGCTGCTCGTCGGACTGGCCACCGGCGCGCGGCCCGAGGCGCAGGCGGACCAGGCCCCCCAGATCCGTGGGCAGGCCCCGGACCGGGGCCGGCCCACGAAGCACGACGACGAACAGCCGCTGCTCGACGCGGACGCCTACTTCCTCGGCGGCCCCTGGAGCTTCGAGTGGGACGTGCCGGAGTCGCCGCTCGGCGGCGCCGGCCGCATCACGGGCACCACGACGTACACGGCGCTCGGCGGCAAGTTCTACCAGGCCGTGACCCAGGCCGACGGCCCGGACGGGGCGTTCACGATCCGCGAGACCATCGGCTACCACAAGGACTACAAGGCGTTCTCGCGGCACGTCGTGGACAGCCGCGGTTTCGCCTACGACGAGATTGCGCACGTGGGCGCCGACCTCGGCGGCTTCTACAACATCCTGTTCGAGAGCGCGCCGTTCCAGGCCGGCGGACACACGGTACGGCTGAAGCACACCATGCGGCTCAACGCGCCGCTGGCCTACCGCGTCGCCACGTCGATTGCCGTCGACGACGGCCCGTTCACGAACTACGGCAATCCCTGGTGGCGCAAGCAGGCGCCCGGGGCAGGCGGACAGTAGCCGGGCCCCATCGGGCCGCGGCCGGGAGGCAGCGATGCGACGAACGACCTTCGGGATGGCGGCCCTCGTGGCCCTGGCGCTCGTGAGCGCCTCGGGCGCACGGAGCTCGGCGCAGGGCGAGCAGTACCGGCTCGTGCCGAACTGGCCGACGCTCCCGGCGGGGATGTGGTTCGGGTTGAAGGACGCGCCTCCGCCGCCGGCCGAGCGCGAAGCCCAGGCCGCGGCCCGGCGCGCGCGTGGACAGATGGGCGGAGGCGGGGGGCTGCCGACCAACCAGCCCGGCATCTCCGGGCTGGCCATCGACAAGAACGACCGGATCTTCGTGTTCAACCGCGGTCCGAAGCCCGTCATGGTGTTCAACACCGACGGCAAGCTCCTGATGGCCGGCGCCGACGGCGAGTACAACGGCAAGAAGATCAACCCGGACTGGGAGCACTCGGGCGGCGTGGACTGGGAGGGCAACGTCTACGTCATCGAGCGTGACGCGCACCGGATCGTCAAGCTGTCGCCCAATCTCGACACGTTCCTGATGCAGATCGGGACCACGATGGAGAAGGGCACCGACGCCACGCACCTGAACCTGCCGTCGGGCATTGCCATCCTGCACAGCGGCAACATCGTCGTGACCGACGGCTACGGCAACAACCGGGTCATCCTCTACGACAAGACCGGCAAGTTCCTGAAGCAGGTGGGGAAGGGCAAGGGCGGCCCGGAGGACAAGGGCACCGGGCCCGGCGAGTGGGTGCTGCCGCACAAGCTGGCCGTGGACGCGCAGGAGAACCTCTACATCATCGACCGCGAGAACCACCGGCTGCAGGTGTTCGACAAGGACCTGAACTACCTGCGCGAGATCAAGAACGAGTGGAATCCCTGGGACGTGCACATCTCGCGCAAGGGCACCGAGGGCGTCGGCTTCATGGCCGACCACATGCTGGAGCGCGTCCACAAGTTCTCGCTGAAGGACGGGAAACTCCTGGCGACGTGGGGCTCGCAGGGCCTGGGCCCGAACCAGTTCGACTGGGTGCACGGCGTGGTCGTGGACTCCAAGGGCGCGGTCTACGCCGCCGACACCTACGGTCAGCGCATCCAGAAGTTCGTGCCGGCGGGGACCTCGAGCCAGCGATAGGAACACGTCCACTCGGCGCGGGCGCCCGCCGGGGCCGGTCGCCGGGCTGCCCGCCCAGGGCGGCGGCCGGACCTCCGCCTCCGACGCGGCAAGCGCGGACGGGCCCTGCGCTACGATTCCCACGTGTCCACCGGCGCCGCGCGGTCCAGGCTGGCCGCGATCGACATCGTCCGCGGCGCCGTCATCGTCCTGATGGCGCTGGACCACACGCGCGACTTCACGACAAACCTGGGCTTCCCGCCGGAGAACCTCGCGCGCGCCTCCGCCGCCCTCTTCTTCACACGCTGGGTCACGCACTTCTGCGCGCCGGCGTTCGTGCTCCTGGCCGGCGTCGGCATCGGCCTCATGGCCGACCGGGGCATGCCGGCGCGGGACCTGCGGCGCTACCTCGTCACGCGCGGCCTGTGGCTCATCGTCCTCGATCTGGTCATCACGCCCCTCGGGTGGAGCTTCGCCCTCGAGCCCCTGCCCGTCTACGCGCTGGTGCTGTGGGCGATCGGCCTCTCGATGATCGCCATGGCGGGTGCCGTCGCGCTCCCGCGCGCCTGGCTCCTGGCCGTGTCGCTCGCCGTCATCGCCGGCCACAACCTGACCGACGCGGTCCGTCCCGCCGACGTCGGGTCGTTCGCGTGGCTGTGGACGATCCTGCACGTGCCCGGGTTCCTGTGGCCGGGCGGCGTCTTCGTCGGCTATCCGCTGGTGCCGTGGGTGGCCGTGATGGGGGCGGGCGTGGCGCTGGCAGACGTCTACCGATGGGACCCCGAGCGCCGCCGGCGGTGGCTCGTCGGCCTCGGCACCGGCGCGGTCGCGCTGTTCGTCGTGCTGCGCGCCATCAACGGCTACGGGAACCCCGCGCCGTGGCGGCCCCAGGCCACCGCGGCGCTCACGGCGGCGTCGTTCTTCAACGTCCTGAAGTACCCGCCGTCGCTGCAGTTCCTGCTGATGACGCTCGGCCCGGCGCTCGTGGCGCTGGCGCTGGCCGAACGCGCGCGGGGCTGGTGGGCCGGGTGCCTCGCCAGTTACGGACGCGTGCCGCTGTTCTTCTATTGTGCCCACATCGTCGTCGTCCACGCGGCCGCGGTGGCGATCGCGTACCTGCAGGGCGGCGAGCTCACGGGCATCCAGGCGGTTACGCACCCCGAGCGCATCCCGCCCTGGTTCGGGATCCCGTTGCCGGCCGTGTACGTCGTGTGGCTGGGCATCGTGGCCGCGATGTATTGGCCGTGCCGGGAGTACGGGCGGATCAAGGCCGGCGGCGCGCATCCTTGGATGCGCTATCTCTGAGGCGCGGTCCTGGGCAGCTCAGCGCTGCCAGCCCGCGGCAGTTACACGTGCGGCGGCGCCCTTCTGGTAGAGTGCACACCCTCCATGCCGATCATCGTCGTCGCCTTCGCGCTGGCGGCCGTCGTGCTCGCGTCCGTGTGGCTCACCGAGCGCGTGCGGGCGTTCACGAAACTGGGCTCGGCGGCGACGGCCATCCTCTTCGGCCTGGTCCTGTCGAACACGGGCATCCTGCCCGGGGAGTCGCCCGTCTACGACTTTCTGATGGGGCCTGGCGTGCTGTCGGGCGTGGTGCTGGTGCTGCTGGGCGTGAACCTCCGGTCGATTCGCGAGGCCGGGCTGCCGATGCTGCTGGCGTTCACGCTCGGTGCGGCCGCCTCCGTGGTCGGGGCCGCGACGATGGCCGTCGTGCTGCGGTCGTCGATTGGCCCGGACGCGTGGCGGCTGTCGGGCCAGTTCTCGGCCACCTACATCGGCGGGGGCATGAACTTCGCCGCCGTCGGGCAGGAGTTGGGGACGCGGAGCGACCTCTTCTCGGCGGGGGTCGCCGCAGACGTGATCGTCACGGCCTTCTGGCTGCTGGCGTGCCTCACGGTGCCCGAGTTCTTCGGGTCCCGTTCCGCCGACCGCGACGCCGCGCCCGCGAGCGCGCCGACCTCCGCGGGCGGCTTCCGCCTCGATGCGCTCCTCGGCAGCAGCGGCGTGCCCATGACCATGGCCGATTTCGCGGGCCTCGGCGCCGTGACGCTCGGCGCCATCGCGGCCTCGGATCTGCTGGCCGGCTGGGTGCCGGCCGTCCCCAGGGTGTTGTGGCTCACCACGATCGCCCTGGCCCTGGCCCACGTGCCGCAGGTGACGCGCCTGAACGGCGCGATCGTGTTCGGCCACTACCTGCTGCTGCTGTTCCTGGCGAGCAACGGCGCCAAGTCCGTGGTGGCGCGGATCGTCGAGGTGGGGCCGGCGATCTTCTACTTCGCCGCCGGCACCGTGGCCATCCACGGCGCGATCATCTTCGGCGTCGGCCTGCTGTTCACGCGCGACGCCGACCTGCTGTCGATCGCGTCGCAGGCCAACGTCGGCGGTGCGACGTCGGCCATGGCGCTGGCCGGCGCGCGGCGCCGCATGGACCTGATCCTGCCGGCAGTGGCGGCCGGCATGCTCGGGAACGCGCTTGGCAACTACGCCGGCATCGCCGTCGCGCAGGTGGTGCGGGGCGTCACCGGATGAGCGCGGGCCGGCGCCTCGTCCCTGTCACTTGCGGCTGATGGGCGGCACGATGCCGTTCACGCGGTAGGCCGTCACCAGCTTCCCGTAGTGCTCGCCCTGGTGATCGAGCCATCCGACCAGACGCGGCGACGGGCTCTTTTCGACGAGCGGGTAGCTCTCGGCGATGGCGGCCTCCATCTCGGACACGACCGAGGCGCGCGTCGCCGGCTTGCTCATGTCCTTCTTCTCCTCGGCCTCGAAGTCGAACTTCTCGCCGCGCGCCTGGGCCGACGTCATCCGCAGGCCGAGCGTGACGTGGCGGAACTCCTCGAGGACGCTGCGCGAATCGGGATGCGGCTTCCAGCCCAGTTTCGCGTCCGGATAGACGGTGTCCTTGGCCATCGTGAGGATCTTGTCGTGCAGGCCCTTCCAGGTACGGACGACCACCTGCTCGTAGGTCGGTGGCGCCTGCTGCGCGGCGGCCGAGGATGCCAGGCAGAGGACGAGCGCGGTCGTGAGCGTGAGTGACTTCATGTCGGAGCCCTCCCGGGACGCCCGATTCTAGACTCGGCCATCCGGGGCGTCGTCCCCTTTGTGACGAAGCGTGGGAGGACCGGGAGGGCCTACGCGGAATTGGACCCGAAGGCGAGGAGGCGGCCGTCGCAGTCCTTCACGACGAACTCCCGCGCGCCCCAGGGCATGTCGCCGAGCGTTCGTGTGAACGCCACTCCGCGCGCCAGGAATTCCTCGTGCAGCGCGTCGGCATCGTCCACGCGCAGGTAGGCGTCGAGCAGTTCGTCGTCGTACTTGTCGGGCTGCGCCGCCGGCGGCGGGGCGCACCGGAAGTGGATCCGGGCGCCGTCGCGGGCGACGATGGCGTAGACGGGGGGATCCAGCCACGTGCCGAGGCACTCGAAGCCGAGCGCGTGTTGGTAGTAGGCGAGGGTGGCCGCCATGTCCTCGGTGAAGAACTGCGGCGCGATCTGCCGGAGCATGCGCGGACGATACCACGAGCCCGACGCCCGGGACTGGCCCCCGCGAGGCCGCGCGGACGCGCCCCTTTCGACCCCAATCAGGGAGACGGCGTTCGACGCGCGCCGGCCGCGAACCAGACCTCGAAGTGGTTCTGCCGGACCCGCGTGTTGTCTTCCATGTTCAGGAAGTTCAGCCGCGCCTCCACTCCGGCGCCCTTCAGCACTTCCACGATTCGCACGGCCCCCGGCTCGTCGGCCGCCTTGTAGTAGCGGACGTCGGTCGTCTTCAGCCTCGCGGCCCTCGGGACGTACTCCACGCCGAGGGCGATCATGCCGGCGCGCTCCAGGCGGCGTCCCATCTGGACGGCGAAGGCGCGGTCGTCCGCGTCCACGATCTGGAGGTACACGCGCGGGAGCAGCCGCGCCGTGTCGGGCTCGGCCGCGATCTGCTGCTCGACGGCCGCCTGCCGCTGGGCATCACCGACACGGCCCAGCGCGCCGAGCGATGCCGACAGCTTGGCCTCCGTGGCCTCGAGCTGCGCCTGAGCGGCGGCCTGGGCCGTCCGGAGCGTGCCGATGTCCGCCTCGATCCGCTCGCGGGCCGCGCGGGCGTCCCGCAGGTCGCGCTGGGTCCGCATCAGCTCGCGCCGCGCGCCGAAGACCACCAGCCCGAGGACGACGGCCGCCGCGGCCACCGAGAGCCACGTCGTGCCGATGGCCCGGCGCCGGCGGGCGGCATCCTGCGACTCGATCCGCTCGATGAGCGCCAGCCGCTGTTCGGGAGTCATGGGGTCGGGCATCGCGTCGCAGGCTCCTCAGTCCGGGCCCTGGCCGCCGGCGTCGCGGGTCTGGCGCTGCATCATGTCCCAGAAGTTCTCCCGGAGGCGGCTGCACCCGGGAATCGTGCGGGCCCGGCACGCCTCCAGCCCGTCGTGGAGCAGCTCGTACTGCTCGAGCTTTCGACGGCATCGCGCCAGCGAAGCGACCGTGGCGCTCCAGCCGACGAGGCCCGTGACGAGCGGCGCGGCCACGATCACGCCGGCCGTGAACGGACCGGTCGCCGGCGCCATCGCCGCGTAGATCCCGGCGATGCCGAGACCGGGGAGCGGGGCGAGCCGCTGATAGCGCCGCAGCGTCTGCGACTCGCCGCGCGTCCGCTGGATCGCCCGCACCAGGCACACCACCTCGTCCACGCGCGAGTCGCCAGCCTCGGGCTCGGGATCGGCGCGGTGGAAGTCCGCGGCGGCGCCGCCGCCGGCCGCGCCCTCGCGGCGTCCGGTGATGCCGAAGACGAGCTCGTCGAGTCGTTCGTCGAAGCGGGCTGGATCGCGGAAGTCCACCCAGTCGCGGTTGGCCAGGAACCCGGGCGGTTCGACGTCGCCGATGAGCACCGCGATGAGGCGCAGGCCGGCCGGGTTCGCGTTGGACAGGGCGAGCGCCCGGTGGTACTCGTCCCTGACCCAGTTCGAGCGGAGCGAGCCCGGCGAGAGGACGACCACGACGTTCCGCACGCGCGTCAGCGCCTCCTCGAGGACGGTGACGAAGCGGTCGCCGGGGCGGATCTGGTCGCGGTCCAGCCACACCGTGACCCCCCGCGCCTCCAGCGCGCGCTGCAGCGCCACGACCCAGTCGGCATCGCCGCTGTGGTAGCTCAGGAACGCGTCGAACACATCCGCGGCCACGGCCGGTTCACCGGGGTCGATTCTATAGCGCAGGCCGTTCCGGCCCGGCCCGCGCGGATGACGGGGCGGCCGACGCGGCGGCCCTCGGGCCATCCGCCCGGCGCCGCACGGTTTGCACGGAATCGTCGCCCGATCCCGCGCCGGACGGCGATCTTCCGGCTATCCTTCCCGGCCGAGCGCCCCCCCAGCGCCGACCGTTCGCGCCAGCCGTGCGCGTGGCGGTCGACCCGGCTCGGGCGCATGGAGCCGGCTCGACATGCGACTCGAATCCGCGGCCTTCAGCAGTATCGGTATCGTGCTCGGGAGTTCCCTGGCGGCCTTCGCGACGTGGCCGACCGTCGGGTGGACGCTGCGCGTGGTGCTGCTGGCCGCGGCCAGCGCCCTCATCGTGGCGGCGCTCCTCGGCGTCTGCTTCGAGGTCGTGCTGCGCCGGCCCGGCCTGCCCCTGTCGTCGAAGCCCCCGGGCGACGCCCGGGACTGGTAGCTCCCGCCTACCGCGGCGGCTTCTTCTGGCCGGCGGCCTCCCGCTCGCGGGCCCGCTCGCCGGACAGGATGTTCGTCATCGCGTAGTTGCCCTCGTGGCACGCGTACTCGTAGACGGCTTCGTCGATCCGCGTGAACGGCAGTTCGCCCGACCAGGGCGCCGTGAACGCGGTGGGATCGTCCATCGTGAAGCGGTAGGTGATGGTGTCCGGTCCCGTCCGCCTGAACCACTCGGTCACCGTCAGCTGATCCGACGCCCCGCGGTACGGCCACAGGATGCTCGTCTGGGCCACCTGCGCCGGGTGGATGTTCGTCGTCTCCACGACCAGGGTGTCGCCCTCCCAGTGGCCGATCGAGTCGCCGAACCAGGGCCGGAGCCCGGCGGGGAGGTGCGTGGTGGCATTCAGGCGGATGATGCGGACGTCGTGCACCATCTCGGCCAGGATGACCACGTGGTCGGGCGTCTGCACGATCGTGTAGTTGTTGTTGTAGAAGTAGTTCGGCAGCATCGGCGGGCCCGCGTTGGACCCGAACGACAGCACGCACTGGTCGGCGAGCGGCCGCACCTCGGGATGGTCGAATTCGCCGAACCGCTTGGCTCGGGCCGCCAACTCGGCCTGGCGCTGCCTGCCGGTGTCGGTCAGCGGCGGGATGCGGCCGTCCGGCGGGTCGACGATGATCGAGGCGCGCGGCACGCCGTCGATGCGGATCACCTTGAGCCCGGGGTCCAGCCAGAACCCGTTGTACCCGCCCACCGCGCCGCCGGCCGCCTCGGAGATGCGTTCGACGAACGACTGCTGCCCGGGCGTGGTGAACCCACCCGCATCGCCGCCCTTGCCGGGCGCCTCGCGGTTCGGATCGCTCGGCTGATCGCGGAAGGCCTCGACGAACTGTGCCCGCTGCTCGATGGCGGCCGCTTCCTCCTCGGTCAGCGTGAGGCCGTGCCGGCCCTGGCGCTCCAGCGGGGTCTGCGTCTCGTTGGTCCAGTTGCCCTGGAGATCCGGGCGCCCGTCCGGGGTGCGGGGCACGGTCCACCCAGGCGGCACGGCGGCGGGTGCGGCCGTCTGGCCCTGACCCGCCGCGACCGCGACGGCCTGGGAGAGCGCGATCAGGCAGGCCGGCAGGCCGGCACCGCGGGGGCGGGAGTCCCGGGCCATGGCATTGCCTCCTGGCGGGCTACTTCAGCCCCTCGGCCACCGTCAGGAACCGATCGATGTCGGCGTCCGTGTTGAAGAGGGCCGGCGACACGCGGATCTGCGTGCCGTTCTCGCGCACGCTCACCGCGGTCCTGGTGTCGGCCAGGTGGCGCGTGATGGCCTCCTCGGGCCGGGCGACCTTGAAGGCCACGATGGACGAGCGGTTGCCCTCCGGCGTGACCACGTCGAACCCGAGCGTCCGCAGGCCCCGCTGCAGGCGATGGGCGAGGCCCACGGTGTGCGCCTCGATGCGGTCCACGCCCACGCGTTCCAGATACGACAGCCCCGCCCCGAGCTGGTAGATGGGCCCGAAGGCGGGCGTCGCGTAGTCGAACTTCTTCGCCGTCTGGTAGATGGCGAACTCGGTGGGACCGATCTCGCGTTCGGCGTTGCGCCACCCGTAGCGATCCACGCGCAGGCGCGGCAAGGCCTCGCGGCGGACGTAGAACGGCGCCACGCCGTAGGTGCCGAGCACCCACTTGTAGGTGCCGATGCACATGGCGTCCACGCCGGCCGCCTTCACGTCCACCGGGAACATGCCCACGCCCTGGATGCCGTCGGTGTAAAAGAACGCGCCGTGCGCGTGCGCGAGATCCGCGATGGGCCGCAGGTCGTGGCGGTAGCCGTTCTGGTGCGAGACCCACGCCACCGAGACGATCTTCGTGCGCGCGTTGACGAGCGGCTCCAGCTCCTTCACCGTCACCGCGCCGCCGACGGCGCGGGCGATCCGGAGCTCGACGCCGGTGGCCTTGGCGAGCTCGGAGTAGAGGACGAACTCCGATTCGTAGTGGAGCTCGTCGATCACCACGTTGTCGCCGCGCCCCGGCGCGACCGAGTTGGCGACCACGTTCTCGCCCTCGCTCGTGGCCGACAGGAACGCGATTTCGTCCGGGCTCGCGTTGATGAGCCTGGCGTACTGCGCGCGCACCTCTTCGGTGCGCGTCAGCATGTCGCCCAGCACGATGGGCGAGGTGCCCTTGGCGTCGGCGAACGCGCGCCCCACCTCCATCACCGGGCGGGGCGTGGGCGCGATATAGGCGGAGTTCAGGAAGAGCGACGTCGACGCCACGGGGAAGTCGGCCCGTACGCCGAGCGGATCGCCGGAGGGCTGGGCGGACGTGCCCCCTGCCAGGGGCGACAGGCTCGCCATGGCCGGCAGCGCGGTCAGCATGGTGCGGCGCGAGACGGTCATGCGAGCCTCCTCGTGCCTCCTACTGCATCGACGACGACTGGCCCAGCAGCTGCTTGATCTGCCGGACGGCGTAGGCCGTCTTCATGTCGAACAGCTTCTTGCCGAGCTCCGCGCTGCTGCGCCGGCCGTCGCCGCTGATGCCGTTGTTGATGCGCGGCTTGCTCCGGTCCGGGCGCTCGCCGGGGGCGGGCAGCGGATCGCCGAGCGCCTCCTTCACGAGATCCTTGCGAACCCACCCCTTCTCGCCGCCCAGGTACAGCATCTCCGAAGTGTCGGGAATGCCGGCGTGGGAGCTGAGCGGGTAGCCGTTCTGCTTGAGGTAGGCGTCGAAGTCGCCGTTGGCCTTCGCGTACACCTCGTCGCAGAACACCACGCGGATGCCCTGCCCGGCGTACTTGGCGTCCAGCTTCGCGGCCACGGCCTTGAGCTGCTCCTGGCCGCCGCCGTGATCGCCCATGAGGACCACGTTCTTGAATCCCGTCTTGATGAGCTCTTCGGCCACCTGCTCGTTGAGGGCCTGGAAGATCTCGTTGGTGAGCCCGATGGTGCCCGGCAGCTCGGCGCTGGCGCGGTTGGGCGAGAAGGGGAGCACCGGGGCCGCAATGGCGTTGCCGAGCTTCAGGGCGATGTCGCGCACCTGCTCGCGCCCCATCAGCGTGTGGCCGCCGTTCACGTTCTGCGGCCCCCGCTGCTCGGTGCCGCCGTTGTAGACGAGGGCCGTCGTCTTGCCCGCGGCGATCGCGGCCTTCACTTCCGGCCACGTCATCATCTCGAACTCGACGTTGGGCGTGCGTCCGCTGGGCGCCCCCGCACTGACGCCCTGGGCGGCCGCCGAGGCCCCGCCCGCGAGCATCGCCGCCGCCACCACCACGCCGCTCCACATGCCGTATCGCATCGTGCCCCGCTCTTTCCCGCCGCCGGCGTGCGTCGACTGCGCCAGCCCCGGCGGCGGCGCCCCTCAGCATAGCCGACGCGCGCCGGCGGCGCGGGCCGTCCGCGGCGCGGCCGCGCGCGATAATGGGGCGTGCCGGCGCGAGTGGCGGGGTGGGGCGTGGCGCTCGCGGCGTGCCTGTCCGCCGCGTGCAGCGGGCCGGCGCCCGCGCACCAGTCCGCCCGGCCGGCAGAGCCGGCGCGTCACCTCGTCCTCGTGACGATCGACACCCTGCGCGCCGACCGCGTGGGCGCGTACGGATACGCCCGAGCCAGGACACCGGTGCTCGACGGCCTGGCCGCCGCCGGGCTCCGGATGGACCGGGCGTTCACGGCCGCGCCCGTCACCCTGCCGTCCCACGCCTCCCTCATGACGGGTCGCTACCCGCCGGCGCACGGCGCCCGGCACAACGGGATCGCCCTGCCGCCGGGACACCCGACGCTGGCCACGCGCCTGAAGGCGGCCGGGTTCGCCACCGGCGCGTTCGTGGCCGCCTTCCCCCTGGACCGCCGGTTCGGTCTCGCTGCCGGCTTCGACACCTACGGCGATCGCCTGCCGCGCCGGGCCGATGGCCGTCCCGCGGACGAGCGTCCCGGCGGGGACGTGGTGGACGAGGCGCTCGCCTGGCGCCGGTCCGCGGGCCCGGCCCGGACGTTCCTGTGGGTCCACCTCTTCGAGCCGCACGCGCCGTATGGGGATCCGAGGAGCGGCCGCAACGCGGCGGACCGCTACGACGACGAGGTGGCCGAGGCCGACCGGCAGGTGGGGCGTCTCCTGGCCGGCCTGGGAGCCGACCTGGCGCAGACGCTCGTCGTGGCGGCCGCCGACCACGGCGAGGCGTTCGGCGAGCACGGCGAACTGGGGCACAGCCTCTTTGTCTACGACACGACCCTGCGCGTGCCGCTGGTGCTGCGGGGGCCGGGTGTCGGCCAGGCGGTGGACGCGCGCGCGGTGTCGCTCGTGGACGTCCTGCCCACCGTGCTCGGGCTCCTCGGCCTGCCGCCGCCCCCGGCGGACGAGATCGACGGGCGGGCCTTTGCCGGACCGGCCGCGGCGGCGCCCGATGCCGAACGCGCCCTGTATGCCGAGACCGAGGCGCCGCGCCTGGATTTCGGCTGGAGCCCGTTGCGATCCATCCGGCGGGGCGGCCTCAAGTTCATCGAGGCGCCGACCCCCGAACTCTACGACCTGGCGTCCGATCCGGGTGAGACGACGAACCTCGCGGCGCGGCGCGAGGCCGACGCGATCCGCCTCGCGGCGGCGCTGCCCCCGGCCGCGAACGCGGTTCCGGCCGCCGGTCTCGACGCCGGCGCCAGGCGGCGGCTGCAGTCCCTGGGATACCTCTCCGGCGCCGGGCCGGCCGCCGGCGGGCCCGCGATTGACCCGAAGGACCGCGTCGCGCTCGCCGCGCGCCTCGCGGAGGTGACGTCGGGCGAGCTGTCCGGCGCCGCGCTCGAGGACGCGCTCCGCGCCATCCTGCGAGAGGACCCGCGCAATCCGCAGGCCCAGGTGCGGCTTGGCTACGCGCTGGTGGCGCGGCAGCGGTGCGCCGAGGCAATCCCGCTCTTCCGGGCCGCCATCGCGGCCGCGATACCGACCGCCGATGCCCATCTCGGCCTGGCGGGCTGCCTGGCCGCCGACGGCAATGTCGGGGAGGCAACGGCGGTCCTGGCGGCCGCCGACGCCGTGGAGCCCGGGAACCCCGTGGTTGCCGCCAACCGCGGCACGCTGCTGTCGGATGCCGGCCGTCCCGACGCCGCCCTCGAGTTCCTCGAGCGCGCCGTGGATGCCGACCCTGACCTGCACCAGGCCCGTTTCGCCCTGGCCATCGCCCTGGCCCGGCTGGGGCGCCGGGAAGACGCGGCGCGGGAAGCCACGGGCCTGCTGCAGCGCCTGCCGGCGGCCGCCCCCCAGCGTGGGGAGGTCCAGCGCCTCATCGACGCGCTTCGCTGACGCCCGCCCCTCGGTCCGACCCGCGCGGCGGCCGCGGGCCCGTCCCTTGGCGATCCGTCATGGATTTTCCGAGGTTCGGCCCAAAAAACCGCGCGACCGTCCCGCCAGCTCTCCGGTTATTTGGATGGCCGAAGATGGTCGTCTGCGGACACCCCTGCCATTTCAAGGGTTTGCGGGCGCCGGACTCGCCGGCCACGACATTGTGTCCACCCCGGCGGTTGGTCCGGGGCTTGCTCTCGAACGGGCGTTACGCAAGTTCTTGCCACTGTCGAGGACTGACACCCCTTAGGAGAGTCATACATGAAGAGGTACATACTGGCGGCGCTCGCCAGCGTGGTGCTGTGCGCGTCCGCCGCTGCGGCGCAGCAGACCGCGGGCAACGTCACCGGACGCATCACCGACGCCCAGAACGCCGCCATCCCCGGCGTCACCGTGGTCGCGCGCAACGTCGCGACCGGCCTCACCCGCACCGACGTTTCCGACGGCGAGGGCCTCTACCGGCTGAGCTCGCTGCCCGTCGGCACCTACGACATCTCGGCCGAGCTCTCGGGCTTCGCCGGCGTCGAGAGCAAGGGCATCGTGGTGAACGTGGGCCAGACCATCAACCTGCCGTTCTCGCTGCGGGTCGCGACCGTGCAGGAGACCGTGACCGTCACTGGCGAGACGCCCCTCATCCAGACCACCTCCTCGTCGGTGGGCGGCGTGGTGGACGTGGGCCGGATCGAAAGCCTGCCCCTCAACGGCCGCCAGTTCGCCAACCTCGCCGCGACCGTCCCCGGCGTGGGCCTGGGCTTCCACAGCGACCCGACCAAGAGCACGCAGTACGCGCCCCAGATCGGCGGCGGCAACGGCCGCAACCTCAACTACCAGATCGACGGCGGCGACAACAACGACGACACGGTCGGCGGCCTGCTGCAGCTCTTCCCGCTCGAGGCCATCCAGGAGTTCAACGTCCTCACGTCCCGCTACAAGGCCGAGTACGGCCGCAGCAACGGCGGCGTGATGAACATCGTCACCAAGAGCGGCACCAACAACCTGCGCGGCAGCTGGTTCACGCTCGGCCGCGACAAGTCGATGAACGCCGTGACGCAGAGCGAGCTCGACGCCGGCGCCGACAAGCAGGACTACCGCCGCTACCAGTTCGGCGGATCCTTCGGCGGTCCGCTGGTGAAGGACAAGGTGCACTACTTCGGCGCGGCCGAGCGCACGCAGCAGGACACGAAGCAGATCGTGGACACGCGCGGCCTCTTCCCGTCGGAGGACGGCATCTTCGACACGCCCTACCGTGAGAACCTCATCACGGGCAAGATCACGGCGAGCCTGAACCCGGCCAACTACCTGGCCGTGCGCTACGGCCGCAACCAGAACTCGCAGCCGTACGGCGCCGACCCGCAGACGCCCGTCAACGGCTGGGGCGAGAGCGAGAACAAGTTCAACTCGTTCAACCTCAATCACAACTGGGTGCTCGGCGGCTCGATGCTGAACGAGGTCATCGTGCAGTACGCCGACTTCAGCAACGCCATCAGCGCGAACAGCAAGGACCCGACCCAGACGTTCCCGAACGGCGTCAGCATCGGCCAGAACGGCAACACGCCGCAGTCCACGCAGCAGAAGAAGTGGCAGTTCCGCGACGACTTCTCGTGGCACGTGACGGGGATGGGCGGCCTGGGCCACGACATGAAGGCCGGCGTGAACTTCATCAACGAGCCGCGCCTGTTCATCACGTTCAACACCGGCACGAACGACTACACCTACACGCACCTCGACAACAACATCAACGGGCCGATCTCGGTGATCACCCGCAACGGCGGCGCGGCGGAGGCCAACATCCCGCTCAAGCAGTACGCCGGCTACATCCAGGACGACTGGCGCATCTCCGATCGGCTCACGCTGAACCTCGGCCTGCGCTACGACCTCATCACCGGGCTCCAGGTGGACCAGTCGAAGAACCCCAACTTCGTGAAGGTGCAGGCCGCGGGCGCCGCGGGCCTGCTGTCCGGCATCAAGGGCATGGAGAACTTCGGGAAGGATCCGAAGGACGACACGAACAACATCCAGCCCCGCCTCGGCTTCGCCTACGACCTCAAAGGCGACGGCCAGGACCTCATCCGCGGCGGTTGGGGCGTCTACTACGACATGGGCTACACGAACTCGAACGTGCTGTTCGCGGCCATCGACGCGACGGGCATCGGGTCGGGCTCGATCTTCAACGTGGACAACCCCTCGGGCATCCGCAATCCCGACGGCAGCTTCTACCAGATCGGCCAGCCCATCGCGAACATCGCGAACCAGAACCAGGCCAACGCCAGCGCGCTGCCGCTCATCGGCCAGTTCCTGGATCCGCGCCTCGCGATGCCGTTCACGCGCCAGGCGTCGCTCGGCTGGTCCCACCAGTTCGCGACGAGCATGGTGTTCAGCCTGGACCTGGTGCGCAACGACGCCCGCGATCTGAACGTCCGGCCGCGCATCAACACGCGTCCGGTCGACCAGCCGACGGCGCCCCGCCGCCTGGCGTTCCTCGACCTCCAGCCCAACGCCGCCGGCACGCGTCCGGCCATCGCCGCGGGCAAGGGCCGCTACCAGGCGGCCATCTTCTCGGTGCAGCGCCGCATGTCGAACGGGCTGCAGTTCACGGCCAACTACACCCTGGCCGAGGCCAAGAGCACGGTCGGCACCGCCGGCGACGAGCTGAACTCGAACAACCTGCAGGACGCCGCGCTGCTCTACGACGACCCGAAGGTGTTCGGCCCGACGAGCCGCACCGACGCCCGCCACAGCGGGACCGTGTCGGCCGTGTGGCAGGCGCCGTTCGGCATCAGCGTGTCGCCGATCTTCCTGTTCCGCTCGCCGCTCCCGGTGTCGATCACCGAGGGCCTCGACACCAACAACAACGGCGAGCGCAACGACCTGCCCGCCAAGGCCTACCAGTTCGACGGCATCGGCAAGGCGCCGAAGGAAATCGGCGACTGCAAGACCTGGAACTGCGGCCGCGGCGCCTGGCGCACGCAGGCCAACCTGCGCGTGTCGAAGTCGTTCTCGCTCGGCGGCTCGGCGCGCATCGAGGCGATTGGCGAGCTCTTCAACATGTTCAACGCCAAGAACCCGTCCACGTTCACCACGACGCGCCTGCTCGGCACGGGCGCGCCGAATCCCGACTTCATGCAGCCGCAGGAGTACTCCGGCGACTTCCAGAATCCCGAGCAGCGGGTCGGCCAGATCGGGTTCCGCTTCTCGTTCTAGTCAGCACCGTAGGGATCGGGGACCAGGGGCCGCGCGGAATACCGCGCAGGGACCTGGGCTCGCATGACGGAAAGGCCGGGCGCCTTGCGGCGTCCGGCCTTTTTTGTGTCCGGTCTTCGATCCCCGGTCTTCGATCCCCGGTCCCCGGTCCCGGGCCCCTGGTCGGTAACCCGAGTCCCTCCCCCTACCGCCCCGGCCCCATCGTCCGCAGCAGTTCGCTCGCCGCCTGACGCTCCCGCGTGGCCGTGGCCGGCGCCCGGCGGAGCACGTCCCGCAGCGCCGCGACTGCCTCGCGGGTGCGGCCGCTCAACTGGTACGCGATGCCCAGGTTCAGGCGCGCTTCATGGAGGTCAGGGACGGCGTCCAGCGCGCGCGTGAACCAGGCGATGGCCTCGGCCGGGCGGCCGGCCTGCACCAGGAGCACGCCCCGCCCGTTGAGGGCGTCGCCGTACGAGGGAGCGAGCGCCAGCGCGCGGTCGTACGCGCTCTCGGCGGCGGCCGGATCCCCGGCGTCCCGGCACGCGTTGCCGAGGTCGCTCCAGTAGGCGGCATTCGACGGATCGAGTTCAGCGGCTCTTGCGTAGGCGGCCCGCGCCTCGCCGTGGCGGCCCGCGTCGGTCTGCAGGAGGCCCAGGCCGTGCTGCGCCGCCGCGTAGGCGGCGTCGACCGCCAGGGCCGCCAGTTCCGCCCGCAGGGCCTCGCCGGGATCGCCGGCGTCACGGGCCGCGACCGCCAGATCGTGGAGCAGGGCGGCGTCGGGCGGGAACCGGGCGGCCGCGTCCTTCAGGACGCGCACGGCGTCGGCGTGCCGGCCGTGCGCGGCGAGCGCCCGCGCGTACGTCGTGACGAACACGAACCCGTCGGGATGCCTGGCGGCCAGCGCGCCGAGCGTCGCGAGATCCTCGGCACCCGGGGCGGCGGCCGACTCCCGCTCGAACGTCGTCCAGTCCTCGATGGCGGATGCGGGATTGGGCGCGTCGGCGGCGACGTCGCGCGCCGACGGCCCCGAGGCGTAGCCGAGCGATCGCAGCCGCGCCTGCACCTCGGCCGACGGACCCTCCGACCGGCGGCTGGCGGCGGCCCGCGGCGTCAGCCTGGCCACGGCCGCGCGCGCCGCCGCCGTCTCGCGCGCCGCCAGGTCCGTCGCCTCTCCCGGATCGGACGCCACGTCGTAGAACTCGATCACCGAGGACCGGATCAGCTTGCGCGAGGCGCCGGCCAGGACTTGCAGCGGATGCCAACCGGCGGCAGCCGGGTATTCGGTCTCGGCGTAGACCTCGGCGGACCGGTCCCCGTCGAAGAGGTCGCGCGGCGAGGCTCCGGCGAGCGTCGCCCCGGCGCGCGCCAGGCGGATGACCGTGCCGGCCACGTCGGCCAGTGACACGGGCGCCGCCTGCTCGGCCGGTGCGAGGCCCGGAGCGCGGACGACGAGCGGCACGCGCAGCGTCGTGTCATACGCGAGCATGCCGTGCGTCGACTCGCCGTGGTCGCCCAGGCCCTCGCCGTGATCGCCGGCCAGGACGACCACCGCGTCCGCCAGGTCGCCGCGTCCGTCGAGCCGCGCGAGGAGGCGGCCGGCTTCGGCGCTCGCGTAGGCGACCTCCCCGTCGTAGGGGCGGTCGGCGAAGCGCGTCCGGAACGGCTCGGGCGCGGCATAGGGCGCGTGCGGATCGTACAGGTGTACCCAGAGGAAGAAGGGGCCGGCCGGCCGGGCCTCGAGCCACGCGAGCGTCGCGTCCACCACCGCCGCGGCGGGCCGCTCGGCTTCGAGCCGCTCGGCACGCCGCCAGTCGCGGGCGACCCGGTCGTCGTAGGTGGCAAAGCCCCGGGCGAGACCGAAGCGCGCGTCGAGGACGTACGCGCCGACGAACGCCGCCGTCTGGTACCCCGCCGCGCCGAGCGCCGCCGCCAGCGTCGGGACGCCGCTGTCGAGCCGCTGCCCGTTCACCCGGACGCCGTGGGCGGGAGGCGTCCGGCCCGTCAGGAGCGTGACGTGCGAGGGCAGCGTGAGCGGCACGGCCGTGCGCGCGGCGGTGAAGCGCACGCCGGTCGCCGCGAAGCGCGCCAGTTCCGGTGCCACGTCCGCCGTCAGCCGGTCGGCCCGCCACGTGTCGATGGTCAGGAGGACGACCGATCGCGGCAGCGGGGGCGCGTGTGGGGGCCGGCAGGCCGCGCCGCACGCGGTGACCACCGCACACGCGAGCCCCGCCAGGAATCGGCCGTTCGGCACGACAGGATGATCGTCCCGCCGCGGTGCGGGTGTCCAGCCGGCCCCGCGTCAGGACGCGAACGCGCGGGCCACCGTCCAGTACGCTCCCACGGCGGCGATCGCCAGCGACGCCGGCACGACGACGCGCGGGTGGTACCACGGGCGATGGCGCCACCAGCCGACGGCCAGCGCGGCGCCGGCGATCACCGTGAGCTGGCCGAACTCGACGCCCGCGTTGAAGCCGACGAGGCCCAGCGCGAAGTCGGTCCGCGGCAGCTGCAGCCCGGTGAGCACGCCGGCGAAGCCGAGGCCGTGCAGGAGCCCGAAGAGGAACACCAGGGCGATCCGCCAGGGCGTCAGGCGGTCGGTGCGGAGGTTCTCGACGGCCACGTAGACGATCGACAGCGCGATGAGCGGCTCGACGACCCGCGCGGGCAGCGACACCACGCCGTAGAGCGCGAGGCCCAGCGTCATGGAGTGGGCGACCGTGAAGGTCGTCACCTGCGCGAGCACGGGGCGGAGCCGGGCCGCCAGCAGGAAGAGGCCCAGGACGAACAGGATGTGGTCGAGCCCCTTGGGCAGGATGTGCGTGTACCCCAGCGCCAGGTACTCGGCGAGGCGCGACCAGACCGTGCGCCGCACGAAAGGGCCGCCGAGCGGCAGCGAGGTGCTCCACGCATCGCCCTGAATCCATTCGGTCGTGGAGGATCCGTCGGCCAGCGTGAGCGTCAGCGGATACGGATCGGCCACCATGCCGTAATACCAGCGGATCGTCCGGGCGCCGCCGGGGAGCCGGCCGCGGAGCGTGTAGGACGCCAGCGCGAACTCTCCGGCCGGCACCGTCGCGGGGGGCGGCTCGTACTCGCTCGAGACGGGACGCACCTCCGCGCCGTCCACCCAGAGCACCACGCGGTCGAGGGCGTCCGGCGCGAGCGCCGCGAGGCGCCCATCGCGCGCGGGCGCGTCGGTGGTCGGCGTCTGGCCGCCGCCGGCGAACGTCTCCATCCGCAGCAGGAGCCAGGACGGGTCGTGCGCCAGGCGCAGGGCGAACGTGCCGTCCGCCGCGACCTCCAGGTGCACGGTGGTGCGTTCGAGGTCGTGCGCCGAGAGCGGCACGGCGATGGCGGCCACGATCCCCGCCGCGAGGGCCCGCCGGGCGATCGCGCCGCGCCCCGTCATGGCCGCTATTCTACCGGCGCGCCTCGTCGATGCCGCGGCGCCGCAGGACGCGCCAGGTGCGCTAGACTGAGCCGGCTCGAGGGCGTGCCCCGGGCGGGTGGAGGGACCATGACGCGTCGTCTGCTGTTCGCGGTGATCGCCAGTCTCGGACTCGGCTCCCTCCTCACGGCCGATGCCGGGCGCACGGCCGCGGCGGAGGCCCCGACCTTCGCGAAGGACGTGGCGCCGATCCTGTACGCCAAGTGCGCGACGTGCCATCGGCCCGGCGAGGTCGCGCCGATGTCGCTCCTCTCCTACCAGGAGGCGCGGCCCTGGGCCAAGGCCATCAAGATCAAGGTGGCCAGCCGCGAGATGCCCCCGTGGGGCGCGAATCCCGCCCTGTCCCTGCCGATGCGCAACGACGTCAGCCTGACCGACGCCGAGATTGCGACGCTGAGCGCCTGGGCCGACGCCGGCGCGCCGCGTGGCAACGACGCCGAGGCGCCCGCGCCGCCGGCGTTCACCGAAGGGTGGACCTACGGGCGGGAGCCGGACGCCATTCTGGAGATGCCCGTCGAGTTCGAGATCCCGGCCGAGGGCGAGCTCGGCGTCCAGACCTTCTATTCGAAGATCCCGTTCACCGAGGACAAGTTCGCCGAGGTGCTCGAACTGCGGCCCGGCAACCGCGCCGTCGTCCATCACTCCGGCGTCTTCGTCGTGGACCTGCCCGAGGGCGCCCAGATCGTGGACGGGCGGCTGCTGAACGCCGACGGGAAGCCGTTCATCGAGCGGACCGAGGCCGGCCTGCCGCGCAACGACGGCGGCTCGCTGCCGGGCTCCTCGAAGCTCCTCTCGTGGGTGCCGGGCCGCGGACTCGACCGCCATCGCCCCGCCGTCGGCAAACGCATCCCCGCCGGCAAGTACCTGAACTGGCAGATCCACTACAACCCCACCGGGAAGCCCGAGACGGACCGGACGCGTCTGGGCATCTGGTTCAACCGCCAGCCGGTGACTCACGAACTGCTCATCCGCCAGGCGGGCGACCCGCTCGCGACCGACGCCAGGGCGCAGTCCCTGTATCGCGCCGAGGGCCGGGAGATCCTCTACCAGGCCGACGAGGGCAGCACGCGGCGGCGGTCGCAGACCCCGAACATCCCGCCGTACGTCGAGAACTGGTCGCTCATCGGCATCACGCCGGTGACCGAGCCGATCACCCTCTACGCGATGTCGCCCCACATGCACCTCCGCGGCAAGAGCCTCCGGTGGGTGGTGGTGTATCCGGACGGGCGCGAGCAGACGATCCTCGACGTCCCGAAGTTCGACTTCAACTGGCAGTTCAACTACGAGCTCGAGGAGCCGCTCAGGATTCCCGCCGGCAGCAAGATCGTCGGCTACGGCATCTACGACAACTCAGTGAAGAACAAGTGGAACCCGGCGCCGCACCTGCCCGTGTACTGGTCGGAACAGAGCTGGGACGAGATGTACCAGGCGTTCACCGAGTACACGGTGGACAGCCAGGTCCTGTCGGGCGCGAAGGCCGCCCCCTCGTCGCCGCCGCGTCGTCGCTGATCGCGGAGACGTGCCGGGCACGCCGATCGGCCCGCCGGGGACTGGCGCGGCGCTCTCGCGCACCGCGCCGGCGCTGTTGTCCGCTACTATCGACGGGATGTCCGCACGTCGCCTCGCCGTCCTGGCCCTCGCCGCCGCTGCGCTCGCGCCCGCTTCAGCCACCGCGCAGGATCCGCCCGCGCTCGTGTCCGACCCCGCGGCCGCGTGCACCAACTGCGCCGAGTGGAACGCGCCCCGCGAGCCGTTCAAGGTGTACGGCAACACCTATTTCGTCGGGCCCGCCGGCGTGTCGGCGCTGCTCATCACCTCGGATCGCGGCCACATCCTCGTGGACACGGGGCTGCCGCAGAGCGCGGCCGTCATCGACGCGAACATCCGGGCGCTCGGGTTCAAGACCAGCGACGTGAAGCTGATCCTCACCTCGCACGGCCACTACGACCACGTGGGCGGCGTCCACGCGCTGCAGCGCTACACCGGCGCCACGGTGCTCGCCAGCGCGGGGACGGCCCGCGCCCTGGCGCTCGGCGCCCCCGTGCCCGAAGACCCGCAGGCGCCGCCCGGCCCCCCGCCCGGGGTGGACTACTTTCCGAAGGCCGAGCACGTGCGTGTGGTGAAGGACGGCGAGGTGGTGCGGCTCGGCGGCGTGTCCGTGACCGCGCACTACGTGCCCGGACACACGCCGGGCGCCACGGCCTGGACCTGGCAGTCGTGCGAGGGCACGCGCTGCCTGGCCATGGTGTACGCCGACAGCATCTCGGCGGTGTCGAACGACGGCTTCCGTTTCACCGCGCAGCCGGGCCTCGTCGAGCGATTCCGCCAGAGCATCCGCGCCGTGGCCGACCTGCCGTGCGACATCATGGTGTCGACCCATCCGTCGGCCTCCCGCATGGACGAGAAGGTACAGGCCCGCGCCGCGCGCGCGCCAGACGCCCCGGATCCCTTCATCGACCCCGGCGCGTGCAAGGCGCTGGCGGCCTCGGCCATGCAGGCCCTCGACGCGCGGGTGAAGGCGGAAGGCGGGGGGCAGCGGTAGCCCGGCAGTTGGTGCGGTGAGAGTCGCCATCAACGGCGCGGGCGTGGCCGGTCCGGCCCTGGCCTTCTGGCTGTCTCGCTGGGGCCACGAGGTGTTGCTGGTCGAGCAGGCGCCGGCGCCCCGCCGCGGCGGCTACGTCATCGACTTCTGGGGCGTCGGGTACGACCTGGCCGAGCGTATGGGCCTGCTGCCCCGGATCCGCGAGCTGGGCTACCAGGTAACCGAGGTCCGCTTCGTCGACGCGCAGGGCCGGAGGCGGGGCGGCTTCGACACCGACGTCTTCGTTCAGGCCACCAACGGGCGCTTCACGAGCCTGCGGCGCTCCGATCTCGCCGTGACCATCTCCGACGCGCTCGACGAGCGCGTCGAGCGGCTGTTCGGCGACTCGATCGCGGCCATCGACGACGCCGGTTCACGCGTGCGCGTCGCGTTCGAGCATGCGGCGCCGCGCGAGGTGGACCTGGTCGTCGGCGCCGACGGCCTCCACTCGCGGGTGCGCGACCTGGTGTTCGGACACGTCCCCGACGTCTCGCTCGGCTACCACGTCGCCGCGTTCGAGGCGTCCGGGTACGACCGCCGGGACGACCTGGTCTACATGACGCACGGCGCCCCCGGCCGCCAGGTGTCGCGCTTCTCGATGCGCGACGACCGCACCCTGTTCCTCTTCGTCTTCCGCGACGAGTATCTGCCACCTGGGCCGATCGGGACGGCCGATCGCAAGGCCGTCGTGCGGCACGCCTTCGACGGGGTCGGCTGGGTGTGTCCGCGCATCTTCGACGTGATGGCCGGGGTGGACGACGTCTACTTCGACCGGGTGAGCCAGATC
>JBFWXO010000046.1:0-52681 GCA_050187355.1 Vicinamibacterales bacterium | reverse complement strand
CGTGGCGGACCTGGATGCGCGCGGCGCGCCGCGCGCCGCCGTGAAGGTGGCCGGGGGACCGGACGAGAGCGTCTTCCAGCCCCGGTGGTCGCCCGACGGCGAGCAGTTCTTCATCTCGGACCGATCGGGGTGGTGGAACCTCTACCGGCGCCGGGGCGACGTCGTCGAGGCCGTGCACGCGATGCCGAACGACTTCGGCAAGCCGCAGTGGCAGTTCGGGACCACGACCTACGCGTTCCAGTCCGCCGGTCGCCTGATCGTGACGTGGGCCGACCAGGGGCGCTGGCGCATGGGCCTCCTCTCGCTCGAGCCGCGGCGCCTCGAGCCGTGGGGCCTCGCCCTGGAGCCCCTCGACTCGGTGGCGGCCTCGAACGGCGCGGTCTATTTCGTCGGCGGCTCCGACACCGAGGGCCGGTCGATCGTCCGCGTGCCGGCCGGCGGCGGGCAGGTCGAGGTGCTGCGGCGCTCGCGCGGGGACACGCTCGCGGCCGCCTACGTCTCGCGCCCGGAGGCGATCACGTTCGACAGCGCGGGCGAGGCCACCCATGCGTTCTACTACCCGCCGACGAACCCGGACTTCGCGGCGCCGCCGGGCACGGCGCCCCCGCTCCTCGTCGTGAGCCACGGCGGTCCGACGGGCGCCACCGATGCCGTCTTCGATCCCGAGGTGCAGTTCTGGACGACGCGCGGGTTCGCCGTCGTGGACGTGAACTACGGCGGCAGCACCGGCTACGGCCGGGCGTACCGGCGGCGTCTCAACGGGCAGTGGGGCGTGGTGGACGTCCGCGACGCCGTGAACGCCGCGCGCTCCCTCGTGGCCGCGGGCAAGGCGGACGGCTCCCGGCTCGTCACCCGCGGCGGCAGCGCCGGCGGCTACACCACGCTCGCCGCGCTCACGTTCCACGACACGTTCCAGGCCGGGGCGAGCTACTACGGCATCAGCGATCTCGAGGTGCTGGCGACCGACACCCACAAGTTCGAGTCGCGCTACCTGGACTCGATGGTGGGCCCCTACCCGGCGATGCAGGCGACGTATCGCGAGCGCTCGCCCATCCACTTCGTGGACCGGCTGAACTGCGCGCTGATCCTGTTCCAGGGCCTCGACGACAAGGTGGTGCCGCCCAACCAGTCCGCGATGATGGCCGACGCCGTGCGGAAGAAGGGCCTGCCCGTGGCCTACGTGACCTTCCCCGGCGAGCAGCACGGGTTCCGCGCGGCCGAGAACATCGTCCGGGCGCTCGAGTCGGAGTTGTACTTCTACGGGAAGGTGCTGGGCTTCACGCCGGCGGGGCGCCTGACCCCGGTGCCCATCGACAACCTGCCGTGAGGACGCGCCGGCCTCCGGCGTCACCGGACGTGCGGGCGGCAGGGCCCGCCCCGGGTGCCGTCGGGTGATCGGCGTGCTGTCGCGAGGGTGGGGAAGAGGGAACCCGGGGGATGGGTTCCGCGGAGGGCAGGCGCCGGCTCAGAACTTCACGGTGAGGCCGACGGTCGCGCGCCAGAAGTCGAACTTCGGCAGCGGGAGGTCGTTCAGGCCCGTGATGTCCTCCCACGTGACGTCCGACGTCTGGAAGTGGCGCAGGTCGGCGCGGAGCCCGAAGTTCTCCGACGGCATCACGTAGACGCCTCCGCCCAGGTTCCAGGCGGCGTCCCGGGCGCTCGCGCTGACCAGGGTGCCCACGAACGGGACCTTGACGTCGCCCGTCACGCGGACGACGCCGACGCCCGCCGAGGCGTACGGCTGAATCGGGCCCGTCGGTGCCCGGACCACCAGGTTGCCCATGTAGGTGGTGATGTTCGCCGTCACTTCCGCCACGTCCACGTCGGCCAGCGTGCCGAGCGAGATGCGGGACGCATCGAACTCGATGCCGAGCAGGCCCCCGAACGTGACGGCCCCGCCGAACGTGCCTTTGTTCGTCTCGTTGATCCGCGCGCTGCCTGCAAAGCCGGTGGCCCGGAGGTCGGCGGATGCGGCGCGTGGCACGAGCGCTGCGGCGAGGGCTGCCGCGAGGATCCAGGTGGGTCGAGTGAGGTGTGTCATATCCCTACTGTAGACCACCCGACTGGAGCGGGCCCGGGCCTGGGATAGCATCGCCCTCATGCGCAAGTGGCTGGCAGGGTGCCTGCTGGCGTCGGTCGCGTGCGGCGTCCTGGGCGCCGTCGCCGCCGTGATGGTCTGGCGGGCGGCCCGGCCCGTGGCCGAACGCGTCGCCGAGGTCACCGCCGGCGTGACGACGCTGGCCGACGTGTCGGCCATCGAACGTGAGCTGACGAACACCGCGCCCTACGAGCCGCCGTCGGCAGGCGAGCTCACCGGCGACCAGGTGACGCGCTTCCTGCGGGTCCAGGCCGCCGTCGAGCGGGCGCTCGGCGAACGGGCCGGCGCGTTCACGACGAAGTACCGGGAGGTGACGCGTCCGCGGCCCGACGGCACCACGCCCGTGCCGACGCTGCCGGATCTGCTCGGTGCCGTCTCCGGGCTGTCGCAGGTCTACCTCGACGCCTGGCGCGCCCAGGTGCGGGCCATGAACGAGGCGGGCTTCTCGCGCGCCGAGTTCTCGTGGGTACGCGGCCGCGTCTACCAGGCGGCGGGCCTGAACGCCGTGCGCTACGACGCGCGGGACCTCGAGCGCGTCATCCGCGCGATGGCCGACGGGAGCCGCGTGGAGATCCCGGAGGTGGACCTGCCCGACGTCCCCGCCCGCAACAAGGCGCTTGTCGCACCCCATGCCGGCCGGATCGCGGCGTGGCTGGGCCTGGCGGTCTTCGGGCTCTAGCGCCGGCGCTCAGCGGGCGTCCGGTTCGCCCGCCTCGTCCCGCACCCACCCCACCGCGGCGCCGGCGGCGATCGGGCCTCCGCGGACCACGCGGCCGAAGGCGCCGCCGCCCCACGGCGGCGACAGCGCTGCCTGGAGCCCCGGACAGGCCTCGTCCATCTGCCGGCAGGGCCTCGTCTCGCCCACGATCTCGATGAGGGCATCGCCGATCGCGAGCACCCGGCCGCGCGAGCCGTCCAGGTCCACCCCGTCGACGAGCAGGTTCGCGCGCCGGATCGCCGGGTCGGGCGGTTGGTCCAGGTGCGCGGTCAGCGCCCGCCAACGATCGAGCGACAGGATGGTGACCTGCCGGACGCCGCCTTGGGTGGCGTCGCCCGCGAGTCCCCGGCCCTCGACGAGATCGGCGTCCGACACCTCGTCCATGACGCCGCCGTGACTGCGCTTCACCCAGATCCGTCGTACCTGTCCCGCCATTGGTGTCCCTGCGCTCCACGGCGCCGGGAGATTGTACGGCGGCCGTTGACGCCGTGTCTCGCCGCGCGGTGCCTCGGCGGGCGAGGGACCGGGCGGGCCCAGGAAAAAAGTGCGGGCGGCGCGTGACTCGGGCGCCGCGGGAGGGTCTATCCTAATGTGCACGTGGCGCCCGCCTCCCCGCCCCCGCCGACCCCGCCAGCGTTCGATCACATCCGCGGCCTGGACGCCCTGCCCCTGGCCGCGCGCGCCCTCGAACGGTTCGAGCCGGCCGTGCTCATGACGGCCGAAGGGCTCGGCGCCATCCACGCGCCGGACCGTGCGCCCGACGACGCGCGCGTGCTGTGGTTCCTGGCCGATTCGCGCACGCTCCTCGACTGGGAGTCGCAGCGGCGCCAGGTGGTGACCCTGAGCTTCCAGAGCCCGGACGAGCGGGTGTATCTGACCCTGTCTGGCCGGGCCGAGGTGATCACCGACGCCGCCGTGATCGCGAAGATGTGGCGGCCGACGTTCCGCCGCTGGTTCCCCGGCGGGGCGAGCGATCCGCGGCTGCTCCTGGTCCGCTTCTCGACCTACGACGCGGAGTACTACCAGACCGCGGCTGGCCGGGTCACCGCCCACCTGGCCCACTAGATCGGCCCGCGCGGCGGCCAGACCTCCCGCCGGCGGCTCAGCGCTCGGCGATGCGAACCCCGCCGTTGGTGGTGCGGACCTTCACCAGCGGTCCGCCGGACCCCAGCGTCGTCTTGAGCTCCCGGCCCACCCGGCCCTGGACGGTCATGGGCACGTCGGTGTTGATGCCGCCGTTGACGGTGCCCACTTCGAGCGCAGCCGAGTAGCCCTGCGGGATCGTCAGGGACACGCCGCCGTTGGTGGTCTCCACGTCGAGGCCCGCCCCTTCCCACCGTTCGCCCGCCAGGCGCACCGTGACGCCGCCGTTGCGGGTGTGCCCGGCCACCTGCCCGCCGACGTCGTTCAGCGTGATGCCGCCGTTCTGGGTCGAGAAGCGCGACTCGCCGCGCATGCCGAAGATCGTGACGCCGCCGTTCCGGGCGGTGAGCGCGAGCGCCGTCTGCCGCGGTGCCCAGATCTGGAAGCCAACGGACCAGCCGCTGCGTCGTCCGTCCCCCCGCTCCGGCCCCTGGGCCGACACGGTCGTGCCCGCCGCCGTGACCGCCACCCGCGGCAGCAGGGCGCGCGCGTCCTCGTCGGTGTCGCCCTGGGTCCGCACCACCGCCCGGACCAGGACGTCCGGCTGGTCCCACGCTTCCACGCGGATGCCGCCGTTGGGCGACGCGTCCACCGTCAGCGGTCCGCCCGGCGCCGGAAGGCGCGTGTCGCGCACCTCGCAGGCGTGGCCCCGCGAACCCCGGTCGTCCCGCGCGCACGGGTCGTCGCTGGGCGACACCGAGGCGAAGCGGCGGGCGTCGCGCTCGCGTTCCCGATCCTGCCGGGCCGAGTCGCGGGCGGCCCGCGTCTGGTCGCGCGCGTCGTCCCGCCGCTGGCGCAGCACGCGCTGGCGTTCCCGCCGGCGCTCGGCGTCCTGGTCGATCCGCGCCCATTCACGGTCGAGGTCCAGGTCCCGGACGGCCCGGTCCACCTCGCGCGTCACGTCCCGGGCGATGAGCCTCGCGTCGCGAACCACGTGCCGGACGTCGCGCAGGACGTCGCGGACGATGCCGCGGACCTCCAGGCGGAGATCGTCGTCGCGCCAGCGGTCCTGGGCCGCCACGGTGGCGGAGGTGGCGGTGAGGGCCAGGGCGAGCAGCCCGGCGAAGGGGCGGAAGGTCATCGGCGTCTCCCTGAAATCTGGTCGGGGAGTTGGACGAGCGTCCGCGCGAAAACGTTGGCGCCCCTCGGCGCCGGTCGATCAGTCCACGGCGACCGGCCGCGACCGGTCCGCACACCACTCGCTCCAGGAGCCCGGGAAGAGCCGCGCGCCCGGCAGGCCCGCGTGCTCGAGGGCGAGCAGGTTGTGGCAGGCCGTCACGCCCGACCCGCAATACATCACCACCCGCGACGCGTCGGTCCCGCCGCACACGGCGGACCACTCCTCGCGCAGGGCGGCCGGCGCCTTGAACGTGCGATCGGCCGTGAGGTTGAGCTGGTAGAACCGGTTGACGGCCCCCGGAATGTGCCCGCCGAGCGGGTCGAGCGTCTCGTTCTGCCCGTGGAACCGGTCGTTCGCCCGGGCGTCGACCAGCACGCGCCGGGTGTCGCCGAGGTGGGCCGCCACGTCTCCCACGCCGACCGCGATGCCGGCGTCGTGCGCCGGCGCGAACGCGGCCGGCCCCCACCGTTCTTCGGCGGCGGACACGGGCAGGCCGGCGCGCTCCCACGCGGCCAGGCCGCCATCGAGCACGGCCGCCGCCCGATGCCCCAGCCACCGGAGCATCCACCACCCGCGCGCGGCGAACGCGCCCATGTCGGCGTCGTAGAGCACGACCTGCGAGCCCGCACCGATGCCCAGGGCGCCGAACCGCCGCGCCGCCTCGTCCCGGGACGGCAGCGGATGGCGCCCGTTGGCGCCGGTCTTCTCGCCCGAGAGGTGTCGTTCGAGGTCGAGGTAGCGCGCGCCGGGGATGTGGCCGGCGCGGTAGAGCGCCTCGCCGCGGTCGGGCGCGGCCAGATCGAAGCGGGCGTCGAGCACCACCCAGGCGGGATCGTCGAGGTGGGCGGCGAGCGTGGCGGGATCAACGAGCGTCGTGTGCATGAGCGGGAGATCCTCGAAGCGCGACGGCGAGCTGGTGGAGGAACAGGCCGACGTCGGTCACGACGCCGATGGTCTGCGTGGAGCCGCGGTCGCTCAGCTTCGTCACGACCGCCGGGTTGATGTCCACCGACACCACCTTCACCCAGGACGGCACCATGTTGCCGACGCCGATGCTGTGGAGCATCGACGACAGCATGATGACGACGGCGACGTCGGCGAGCGCCGCGGCGTAGAGGTCCTGCGCGCGGGCCAGATCCATCTCCGTCTCGGGCAGCGGGCCGTCGTCGCGAATCGAGCCGGCCAGCACGTACGGCACGCCGTGGACGTGGCAGGCGTGCATCACGCCCCGCGTCAGCAGCCCCGCCTGCACCGCGGCGCCGATGCCGCCCGCGCGCCGGATCGCGTTGATCGCGCGCATGTGGTTCCGGTGTCCGTGCTCCACCGGCCGGCCCGTGGCCAGGTCGATGCCGAGCGACGTGCCCGACAGCGCGGCCTCGATGTCGTGCACGGCCAGGGCGTTGCCCGAGAGGAGCACGTCGACGTACCCCTGCCGGACGAGCTCGCAGAAGTACTCGCCGCCGCCGGTGTGCACGACGACGGGCCCGGCGACGAAGGCGATCCGCCCGCCGGCCGCCCGCGCCTCGCGCAGCATCGCCGCCACGCGGGTCACCGCCACTTCCACCCGACGCTCGGAGGAGACGTCGTTGCTCATGAAGCCGAACGTCGGCTTGTCGCGCTCCTGCAGGTCCGGCTTCACCCGGACGCCCTGCATTCCGCAGACGACGCGGTCCCCGACCGCCAGGTCGCGGAGCTTGCGGCAGAACGCGCGATCGCCGTCGACGACGATCGCGGCGTCCATCCGCTGCCCGGTCACGGTGACCCAGCGGCCGCCGAGCAGCACCTCGGTGTGGTGGTTGGTGGTGGAGTAGAAGTCCGGCGGCGCGGCGCCGGCGATGTCGTTGGCGCGGACGACGGCGTCCGGCGCGCCCTTGACGTAGCAGCCGAAGGTGGAGAGCGTCGCCAGCAGGTGATCGAGCGACTCCCGCGTCTCGGTGGCCACGCGCATCGACAGGCGGGAGGCGTCGGCGTTGGTGCGTCCGACGTCGAACCGCAGGATCTCGTAGGTGGCCCCTTGTTCGACGACGGTGGTGAGGATGGCCTGCAGGTCCCCCGAGTCGATCAGGTGGCCTTCGGCGTCGATGGTTTCGGCGATCATGCGCGGTGCGGCCCCGGGGCCGTGCGCGCTATTCTATGCCGCCGGACGCTGGCGCGGCCGGCCCTCGGTGCCCACGGCCGGCATGCGCGCGTCGCGCGCCGCCGTCTCGGCCGTGCGCGTCGCCTACGGCGCACCCGGTAGCGACGTGTACGAGACGTTCAGAATGGTCCAGGCACCGCCCGTCTTCGCCAGCGTGAAGTAGTCCACGCCGTGCGAGCGGACCTGGCCGTCGATCACGACCGTGAAGTCGGCGCGAAGGAACGCGAGCTGGTCCTGCTCCACGTGCACGCTGATGCCCGTCAGGGGCTCGCGGAACGGCGTGGGCGACGCCTGGGCTCGCAGCCCTTTCAGGAACTCGGCGGCGGTCTGCGTGGACGTGGTCCAGGCGCCGTCCCGGAGCCGCACGACCGCAATCGTGGCGTTCGGCGCGAGGAGGCGCTCGACGGCGTCCAGATCCCGCTTGCCGAGGACGTCGAGGAAGCGCTCGACGGCTGCCCTGACGGCGGCCTCGTCGCCCGAGGCGGGCCGGGCCTCGCGCGCGAGAACGGGCGCGGCCAGGACCGCGACGAGGGCTGCCGCGACGGGGAGGCGGCCGGCGGGGTTCCAGGGAGACATGGCCACGGTCCGGCGCCGGCTAGCGGAGCTGCTCGAGCGCCGCGATGCGGGCCTCGAGCGGGGGGTGCGTGGACAGGAGCGCCGTCCACGACGGCTTGTCCGAGATCTTCATCGCGGCCAGCGCGGGCTCGGTCGTGTCGATGCGGTCGTGGGTGCCCTGCAGGCGGCGGAGGGCGGCGATCATGCCCTGGCGGCCGGACAGGGAGGCGGCGCCGGCGTCGGCCCGGAACTCACGGGCGCGGGAGAACCAGGCCACGACCATGAAGCCCAGGAAGCCGAAGACGACCTGGAGCACCATCCGGACCATGAACTCCACCATGTAGCCGCCCCCGCCGCCCCGTTCGTCGCGGCTCTGGATGGCCTGGCGGACGATGTTCGCGATGACGATCGAGGCGAACATCACGAACGCGTTGACGACGCCCTGGATGAGCGTCAGCGTCACCATGTCGCCGTTCCTGATGTGGGAGACCTCGTGCGCCAGCACGGCTTCGGCTTCGTCGCGGCGCATCGCGCGCAGCAGGCCCGTGGACACCGCCACCAGGCTCCGCGACTTGCTCGGCCCCGTGGCGAAGGCGTTGACCTCCGCCGAGTTGTAGATGCCGACCTCGGGCATCGGCAGCTGCGCCTGCTGCGTCAGGCGCTCGACGGTGCGGTAGACCCAGTCGGCGTCCTCGTGGCCCGTCTGGCCGTTGACCAGCTGCAGGCCCGTCATCCGCTTGGCCATGAAGCGCGACAGCTGGAGCGAGATGAAGGAGCCCACCATGCCCCAGACGAAGCAGAAGGCCATGAGCGACGAGTAGTCGAGCCTGCCTCCGCCCAGCCGGTAGCCGCCGATGCCGAGCAGGCTCAGCACGATGCTGACCGTCAGGACGATGGCGATGTTGGTGGCGACGAACAGGGAGATGCGTTTCATCATGGGGGCCAGCTCTCGAACGGCGACGACGGCGCCGTGAACTCAGCATAGGGTCGGCCGAGTCGGCGCGCAAGCGGATCCGGCGGGAGCGCCGGGCGGGAACCGGGCGGGCGGCGCCCGCGTCTAACGCGCGGCCGTGTAGCCCTTGGCCAGCTTCTCGCGGGCGGCCGTCACGTCGCGGTGGAAGACGAACAGCGCGTCGGCGTTCGTGGCGGCCTTGTCGGTGAAGTTCCAGGTCTTGCCGCCCTTCTGCTTCACGCGCAGGTTCTTCTCCAGGTAGTTCACCTCGAAGGCGTCGATCTGCGCGTAGGACAGCGTGAAGGCGTCGTTCTTGTTCGAGGTCTGGTAGCTGAGCCCGTCCACGGTGGCCCGAAGGGTGCCCTCGCAGCCGCCGCCCATGCCGTGCTTGTGCGACACCGGGACCGAGGCGTTGAGCCGGACTTCCTTGAAGCGCAGCGTCACGGTGTTCTCGCCCGGCACGACGTCGACCGAGCGCTGGACGCCCTCGAAGCCTTCGGCGGAGAGGTTGATGCGCTTGGTGCCGGGCGCCACGTTCGTGAGCGTGACCGGCGCCGTGCCCACGAACTCGCGATCGACGAACACGGACGCGCCGGGTACGTCGGTCTCGACGACCAGCGAGGCCGCGTCCGGCGCCGCTGTCTCCGTGGGCGCCGGGGCGGGGCCCTCCGCCTTGCGGGGCGCGGCGGACCGCCGGGGCGCGGGCTCGTCGGCCTTCGCCGGCTCGGGCGCCGGCGGCTCGGCCTTCCGGGCCGGCGCCGGGGCCGGGCGCGGGGCCGCGGCGGGGGCCCCGGCCGTGGCGGGCGGCGCCTCCGGCCGGCGTGCGACGTACCAGACACCGGCCGCGGCGACGGCGATCACCACCCCGGCCACCGCCACGAGAGGCCCGCGTCGTGGCGACGGATCGGACGGAGTCTCGTCGAAGACGCTCACGCGGCAGATGGTAGCATGCGGCCCGGCGCCGAGGCGCCGCCACCATGCCCGAGCCGCTGACCATTCTCTGCATCGCGTCGTACCACAAGGGGCAGGAGTTCCTGCGTGAGGCCAAGCGCCAGGGCGCGCGGGTGTTCCTCGTCACGTCGGAGAGCCTGCGCGACGCCGACTGGCCGCGCGAGAGCGTCGACGACATCTACTTCGTCAAGGACGACCATAAGCGCTGGCAGATCGACGACCTGCTGCTCGGCGCCAGCCATCTCGCGCGCAAGGTCGTCATCGACCGGATCGTGCCGCTCGACGACTTCGACCTCGAGAAGGCGTCGACCCTGCGCGAGCACCTGCGCGTCGGCGGGATGGGGGAGACGACCACGCGCTACTTCCGCGACAAGCTGGCGATGCGGCTGCGCGCGCGCGAGGCCGGCATTCCCGTGCCGCGCTTCGTCCACGTGCTGAACGAGGCGGCCATCCGGGCCTTCACCGCGGAGGTGCCGGCGCCCTGGGTGCTCAAGCCGCGGCTGTCGGCCGGCACGATCGGCATCAGGAAGGTGCAGCAGGAGACCGAGCTCTGGCAGCACATCGACGCCCTGGACGACCAGGCGTCGTACTACCTGCTCGAACAGTTCGTCGGCGGCGACGTGTTCCACGTGGACAGCATCGTCGACCACAGCCGCGTGCTGACGGCGGTCGCCAGCGGGTACGGGCGGCCGCCGTTCGACGTATCCCATGGCGGCGGCGTCTTCACGACACGGCTGCTCCCGCGCGGATCCGCCGACGAACGCGCCGCGCTGGCCAGCAATCGCGCGGTGCTCGGGGCATTGGGGCTCGTGCGCGGCGTGTCGCACACGGAGTTCATCAAGGGCGCCGACGGGACGTGGTACTTCCTGGAGACGTCGGCCCGGGTCGGCGGCGCGCACATCGTGGAGCTCGTCGAGGCGGCCACGGGCGCGAACTTCTGGCAGGAATGGGCGAAGGTGGAACTGGCCGGCGGCAAGACACCCTACGTACCGCCGGTCCTGCGCGAGGACTACGCGGGACTGGTCACGTGCCTCACGAAGGACGAGCGGCCGGATCTCTCGAGCTTCTCGGACCCCGAGGTCGTGTGGCGCATGGACAAGGCACACCATGCCGGGCTCATCGTGGCCTCGCCGAGCCACGCCCGCGTGTCGGAGCTGGTGGCGGCCTACGCCGAGCGGCTCGCCCGGGACTTCAGCGCGTTCCTGCCGCCGGGCGACGCCCCTCGCGACTAGCCGCGGCCGGCGCCGTGGGGCGGGGACACGGCGTGTCCCGGAGGAAGCGCAGCACGGCGGGTCCCGCCGTCTTGTCCGCGCGGCTCAGCTCCAGGATGATGCGCTCGTGGCTCGAGCCGTGCACCGTCACGAGCGTGGACGGGATGCCGGCCTTGCCGAGCGCCTCGTGCAGGAGCGACGACTGCCGGCGCAGGCCCGCGTCCTCGCCCGTGGCCGAGATCACGAGGAACGGCGGATCCCCGGCATCGACCCATGGCACCACCGAGGCGTCGTGCCACCACGATCCGTCCAGCCGGCTTCCGCCGAAGCGCTCGGCGAAGTAGAGGGGATCGAAGCCGTCGCGGTAGGTCTCGATGTCGCCGAGATCGTAGGCCGCACCGCTCACGGCGATCACGCCGCAGATGCCCGACGGCGTCCCGCCTTCCCGCTCCAGCCACGACGGATCGGTGGCCACGCGCGCGGCGAGCTGCGCGCCGGCCGAGTGGCCCATGAGGAATACCCGGTCGGCCCGTCCGCCCCGGTCGGCCGCGTGTGCCTGGACCCACGCCACGGCGCGGGCCACGTCACCGACCTGGCTCCGCCAGTCGAGGGGCCACAACAGTCGATAGCCGATGACGGCCGCCCCGATGCCGTGATCGGCCAGGAAGCGGCCGATGTTCCTGTAGACGTCGGCGCCGCCGAAGCGCTGCGTCCGGTCACCCCAGGCCCAGCCCCCGCCGTGGACGAACACGACGAGCGGAAAGCCGCGGCCGGACGGCAGATACAGATCGAGCTGCCGCTTCGGGTCGTCCGGAGCGGCCGGGTCGTAGGGCACGGCCAGCGCCACGACCGGTGGGGGCGGCGCCGTCTCGTACAGCAGCTTCGCCCCCAGCCAGTAGACGGGCGTGCAGGCCTGCACGGCAAGGGCGCTCAGCGCGACGGCGGCCGCGCGGACGAGCACGCCCAGGTGGCCGCCGGAGGACGCCGTCGCCCGCGTCATGCGCTCAGATGACCGCAGTGCGAGGCGGTCGGTCCGCCTCGCCGCGGTGGGTTGCGTGTTCCCCGGTCCCTGGTCCCAGGTCCCTGCAGGTCACCAGACCCCTACTGCCCCTCGCTCGACGGCGGCACGATCTTGTTCAGCCGCATGTAGGTGACGAGGTTCCCGTAGTGTTCGTAGCTGTGGGAGATGTTGAACGACAGGACCATCAGCCGGGGCGTCGGGCCGGTGAAGAACTTCACCACTTCCATGCCCTTCGAATCGGTCATCCCGGCGATCACGGTGTTGCAGTAGGCGATCGAGTCGTTGACGGCCTTGCTGATGTCGGCCTTGGACGTCTTGCCCTTCTCGATGCCCATCTGCGGCGGCTTCTCGCCGGCGGCTGCCGCGCACATCGAGAACTGGCTGTCGGCGATGTGCGCCAGCAGCTGTCCGATCGACCGCACTTCCGGCGTGGCCTTGAATGAGTAAAGATTTTCGGGCACCTTCTCGGCGGTCTTGGACACGACGCCGCTGATCATGCCGAACTGACCCTTGATGGCCGCGGAGGCCGGGTCGGCCTGGGCGAAGGCGGACGACGTGGCGGCAAGCAGCAGGACTCCGAAACCAAGACACCGTGTGAGCATCGTGACTCTCCTCGTGGGATGGCGCCCGTCGAGCATATCGCCAATCCTCGCGCTCGTGGCCGCGCTCGCCGCCGGCGGGGCGTGCGCGCCGATGCCGCCCGCCGCGGCGGGCGGGGCCGGCGGCGCGCCCGACACCGTCCGACTGCTCGGTGCCTCGGCCGTATGGGCGGGGACGTGGCCGCCGCTGGACGGGGTGCGGGTGGGAAGCCTGTCGGCCCTGGCCTACGAGCCGGCCTCCCGCCGCTGGATGACGGCGTCCGACGACGTCGTGCGTCCGCGGCTGCTGTGGTTCGACGTGTCCCGATCGGCGTCGCTCGACCCGAGGCCCGTGGACGTGACGTTCATCACGGCGGGACCCGGTGCGCCGCCCGATGCCCTGACCGCCCTCGACATGGAAGGTCTGGCCGTGCTGGGCGACGGATCGCTGGCGCTGTCCCACGAGGGCCACGTGGACCGTCGCGGCGTGGCGCACCAGCCCCAGGTGCTCTTCGCGACGCGCGGCGGCGTGGTGACCGGCGGGGTCCGGCCGCGGGATCGGTTCACGATCGACCCAGCCGATCGGACGCACGGCGTCCGCCACAACCTCGGCCTCGAGAGCCTGACACGTACGCCGGACGGCCGCCTCGTGAGCGGCCTCGAGCAGCCGCTCGCCCAGGACGGGCCCGTGTCGAGCGCGGCCAGGGGCGGGGTGGTCCGCCTCGTCGAGTTCCTGCCGGGGCCTCCGGCGTGGCGGCCCGGGAGGGAATGGGCGTATCAGCTCGAGCCGACGCCCGGCGTGGCCGGGTACGGTCCCGCCTGCGAGGATGGGGAGAACGGGCTCTCCGACCTGCTCGCGCTTACCGATACGACGTTCCTGGCGATCGAGCGCGCGTGTCTGCGCGGGGCCGAAGGCGCGCCCGCCTACAACCCCGTGCGCCTCTTCGAGGTGACGATCGACGGCGCGGACGACGTGTCGGGGCTCGAGTCGCTCGCCGGCGTCGCACCCGTCCTGGCGCGCAAGCGCCTGGTCGTCGATCTGGCCCGCTGGCGGCCGCGTCTTCCGCCGGCGCTCGCGACGCTGTCCAACTTCGAGGGGATCGCGATCGGACCGCCGGGGCCCGGCGGCGAAGCCACGGTGATGCTCGTGAGCGACGACAACTTCCGGCCCACGCAGACGACGGCGTTCCTGTGGCTGGCCCTGGCGGCGCCGGCCGCCGGCCCCGGCCTCACACCTGCAGGCGGTAGCCCACGCCGCGGACCGTGGCGATCAGCGTGGGCTTGGCCGGGTCCACCTCGAGATACCGGCGCAGGCGCACGATGAAGTTGTCGATCGCGCGCGTGTCGGTGTCCTCGTGCAGGTTCCAGACGTCCTCGAGGATGGCCTTCCTGGACACCACCTGCCCGGCATGACGCACGAGGTAGGCCAGCAGATCCGCTTCCATCACCGTGAGGCGGTAGGCCCGTCCGCGCGCGTGCAGTTCGAGCGCCCGGAGGTCCAGCCGGTGCCCGGCGAACTCCAGGACGTCGGCCGGGGGCGGCGGCGGCTGGGCGGGCTTCGGCGGTTCGGTGGGGCCGCGCAGCCACTCGCGCCGGCGGAGAAGGCCGCGGACGCGCGCCAGGAGGATGGCCAGCTCGAAGGGCTTCGGCAGGTAGTCGTCGGCCCCGCTCTCGAAGCCCTGCAGGACGTCCTCGGGCCGGGCCCGCGCCGTCAGCATCAGGATCGGGACATAGTCGCTCTCGGCCCTCAGCGCGCGCGCCACCTCGAAGCCGTCGAGGCCGGGCAGCATCACGTCGAGGACGACCGCGTCGTAGAGGCCGCGCTCCTCGCGCAGCACCTTCAGCGCGTCTCCGCCGTCGCCCACGACCGTGACGTCGTGGCCGTCGGCGGCCAGGTTGAAGCGCAGGCCGTCGGCGAGGTGCTGCTCGTCCTCGACGATGAGGATGCGGCTCACGAGGCGGTTCCCGACGAGAGCTTGGGCAGTTCGAGCGTGAAGGTCGCGCCCGCGCCCTCGCCCGCGCTCTCGGCGAACACGCGGCCGCCGTGCTGCCTGGCGATCGACCGCACGATGTAGAGACCCAGGCCGGTGCCCTTCACGCTGAAGCCTCGCGCCTGGAAGCGGTAGAAGCGATTGAAGATGCGGCGCAGCTGGCGCCGCGGGATGCCCACGCCGCGGTCCCGGACGCGCACCCACAGCGTGTCCGGCGACGGCGAGGCCAGCTCCACGGTGACGCGGACGGCCTTGGCCGAGTACTTGACCGCGTTGTCGAGCAGGTTGCCGATGGCGGTCCGCAGCTCGTCGGCGTCGCCGTCCACCAGCATGGCCTGCGGCGGGGCCGCGGCGAGCGTGACGGCCTCGTCGGGCAGGTGGTGGCGCCGCCGCGTGGTCTCGATGCACTCGACCGCCAGCGTCGCCAGGTCCACCGGCGCCCGGTGCGCCAGCTTGCGCCGCTGGCTGGCCACGCCGGCCCGCAGCACCTGCTCGACCGTGTACTGGAGGCGGGTCGTGTCGTCGAGCATGACGCGGTAGAACTCCTGGCGCTGCGCCTCGGAGGTCTCGCGCGCCTGCAGCGTCTCGAGGTACAGGCGGATCGAGGCGATCGGCGTCTTCAGCTCGTGCGTGACCGCGTTCAGGAAGCTGTCCTGCTGCTCGGTGCGCCGGAGCTCGCGGACCAGGAACACCGTGTAGACGATCAGGCCGGCGATGATGAGCGCGAAGGCCACCACGCCGAAGACCAGTGCCGCGATGTGCCGCTCGCCGCTCAGGATCCAGCCGACGTTCAGCGACACCGCCGCGGCGACCAGCACCACGCACAGGACGATGAAGACGACGGCGGCCGACTGCCGGCGGGTCATGGGGGACTAGCTTAGTGCTGCGTAGGGACCAGGGACCAGGGACCAAGGAGGACCTGGGCTTCAAACAAGGACCGGCACACTCGCCCGCAGGGACCGGGGACCACGGACCGGCACTCACTCGAAGGGCCGGGCTTGACGCCCGGCCCCGTGAATCCGTCGCTGCGACTCCGGTCCCTGATCCCGGGTTCGGGTCCTGCCCCGCCGGGCGACGCCCTACGCCATCGAGATGTCCACGGCGTCCGGGGTCTCCTGCGGGACGATCTCGGAGGCGTCCTTCGGGCGGCGGGCCACCTTGAGGTCCCATGCCAGGCCCAGCTTCTCGAGCAGCTTGATCTGCAGGTAGTTCAGGTCGAACTCGTACCAGGCCAGGCCGTGGCGCATCGACACGGGGTGGGCGTGGTGGTTGTTGTGCCAGCCCTCGCCGAAGGCGATGAGGCCGACCCACCAGAGGTTGCGCGAGTCGTCGCGCGTCCGGAACGTCTTGTAGCCCCACATGTGGGTGGCCGAGTTGACCGCCCAGGTCGCGTGGAGGCCGAGCGTGGTGCGGAAGAAGACGCCCCACAGCACGTAGGGCAGGCCGCCGATCGCCAGCAGGATGAGGCCGACCACCACCTGCGGGACCCAGTGCCACTTGGTGAGCGCGACGTGGAACGGGTCCTTGCTGAGATCCGGCACGTAGCGCTTCAGGATCTCCGTGTCGTGGTGCATCGCCTTGCCGAACATGATCCAGCCGACGTGCGCCCACCAGGCGCCTTCCTTCGGCGTGTGGGGATCGCCGTCCTTGTCGGACAGCTGGTGATGGATGCGATGGGTGGCCACCCAGAAGATCGGGCCGCCCTCCAGCGCGAGCGCGCCGCAGACGGTGAGGAAGTACTCGACCCACCTCGGGCACTTGTAGCCGCGGTGGGTGAGCAGGCGGTGGTACGCCATGCCGATGCCCAGGCTGCCGCTGAGCCACCAGAGGAACGCGGCCGCGAGGATGGCCCCCGTGTCCACGTAGAAGAAGGCCGCGACGGCACCGATGTGGTACGCCGTCATGGCGATGAACGTGATCCAGTTGAGGCCGGTGGCCGCCTTGCGGCCGTAGACGGTGGAAATTGGCTGCATCGCGATGCCTACACTAACGCGATGCGCGAATTGCGACTGTAATACTTGTGTCGTTGCGCCGCCCTGCGTGCGCCTGCACCGCGGCGCCAGCCGCTAGGAACGGCCCCGCCAGGGCAGCTGGGCGAGCGAGCCGACGATGGGCGTCTGGGAGATCAGGCTCGACACGCGGCCGAAGAGCCCGTCGGCGCCGACGCGCGCCGGCTGCTCGGTGACGATGCGCGTGCCGGGCATCGCCAGCCGCTGCCAGATCCGCTGGGTCCGTTCGTCCGGCGCCAGCAGCGACCCGCCGCACTGGACGCGGCGGACGGCGCCGGTCGTGGCCGAGCGGACCCAGACGCGCTGGACCGGCACGGCCATCTTCAGCAGGGGAACGTGCACGAGGAACTGGGGCAGCAGCTTGGCGCCGCCCTTGGCATCCATCTCGAGCCGCAGCCCCTCGTTGCTCACGTCGAGCAGGACGGCGGGCGCCCCTTCGATCGACGACGCCAGGCGCGGCACGGTGCGGCGTTCGGACCGGCGGGCGAGCCGGTTCTCGGCATGGGCCAGGGAGACGGCGAGCACCAGGGCCTGCTCGTCGAGCGGCCGGACGTGGAAGGCCACGCCCTTCCGGGTCAGCGCCGGCTCGTTCGGGTCGCCGGCATCGCCGATAGCCAGGATGGGACGGTTCGGGTCGCCCTTCCGGAGGGCGGTGATGAATTGGGCCGACAGCAGCTTGGCGTCAGCAACGACGAGAACGGGTGGGGGCCCCGAAATTTCGGTGGTCACAAAGCAGGCGTCGACCAACACGAGGGGCTCGAAGCCGGCTGCATTCAACCATTCGGAAATGGCGGCGCGCTCTCCGGGGTGCGGGCACGCGATTCCGACGCGGGGCGACATGGACATGACGGGCTGACGACTTTGCAATGCGTTTGCCACCTGCCGGGCCCCCTCGAGGCCCGGCGCCGTGGTGTCGGCGCGGCGTCCACTTGCGGCCGAGCTGACACTTTTGTCGATCCACCGACGCATTTTGGCGCTGAGCTCGGTCGCCGAGGGCCGGGTAACCCCCGTGCTACCATCCCGCGCATGCGTAGACTGGCACTCCCGTTTGCGGTCGCTGGCGCCGTGGCTGTCGCGTCGGCCCAGGGGCCCGCGATCGACTGGACGGCGGCCGACGCCGAGACGCTGAAGCACTTCCAGTCCATCGTCCGGATCGACTCGACGGACCCCCCGACGACGCCGCCGGGCATCGAGAAGCCCGTCGTGGACTACATCCGCGGGGTCCTCGAACAGGAAGGCATCCCCACTGAGACCTTCGCCCTGGAGGCCAATCGCCCGAACCTCGTGGCGCGCCTGAAGGGCTCGGGGCGGAAGCGGCCGCTCCTGCTCATGGCCCACACGGACACCGTCAACATCGACGCCAAGAAGTGGTCGCATCCCCCGTTCAGCGCCGACCGGGCCGACGGCTATATCTATGGGCGCGGCACCGTGGACGACAAGGACAACGTCACCGCCACCATCATGGCGATGGTGCTGCTCAAGCGCCAGAACGTGCAGCTCGACCGCGACGTCATCGCGCTCTTCGAGGCCGGCGAGGAGGGCGCGGTCCGCTACGGCATCGCGCACATGACCGCCCCCGAGCGCTTCCCCAAGATCGACGCCGAGTATTGCCTCGCCGAGGGCGGCAGCCTCAACCGCGAGAAGGAGAAGGTGACCTTCGCGTCGATCCAGACGCTGGAGAAGATTCCGCGGGCGATCACCCTGACCGCGCGCGGCACGGCCGGCCATGGCTCGGTGCCGCTCCGGAGCAACGCGGTGGTGAAGCTCTCGACCGCCGTCTCGACCGTGGCCAAGTGGAAGCCGCCAATCAGCTTCAACGAGACCACCGCCGCCTACTTCAAGCGCCTGGCGACCATCGCCGATCCGGCCTCGGCCGAGCGCTACCGGGCCATCCTGAACGCCAGCGACCCGAAGGCCCAGGACGCCGCCGACGAGTACCTCCTCGACAACGAACCCCGGCACGCGTCCACGATCCGGACGTCGATCTCGCCGACGATGATCCAGGCCGGCTACCGGACCAACGTGATTCCGTCCGAAGTCTCGGCCACGCTCGACGTGCGGATGATGCCCGACCAGGACCCGGCGGCCTTCCTCGAGATGGTCAAGAAGGTGGTCAACGATCCGTCCGTGGAGGTGTCCTTCGGCGCCCGCGACGTCCGGCCGAACGGCGTCTCACGCCTGAACACCGAGATGTTCGAGGCGATCGAGGCCGGCGTGAAGAAGCACTACAACGTGCTCACGCTCCCGACGATGAGCACGGGCGCCACCGACATGGCGTACCTCCGGGCGAAGGGCGTGCAGTGCTACGGCGTGGGCCCTGCCATCGACGTGGAGGACGGCCCGAAGGGGTTCGGTGCGCACAGCGACCAGGAGCGCATCAATGAATCGGAGCTGTACCGGTTCGTGCGCTACTACTACGACGTCGTCGCCGACGTCGCGCGTGCCCGCTGACCGGAGGACCTGCCCGTGAATCGTCGCACTCTGTTGAGCAACGCCGGCCTCGCCCTGGCCGGACTGGGACTGCCGGCCTGCGCACCGAAAGCGCCCGCGCGGACCGCGCCCGCGGCCCCGGCGGCGAGCCGGCGGCCGATGGTGCAGCTCGCGCCCGTCCGCGTGTCGATGGACCGCGTCATCCGTCAGACGGTGGGCCTGCGGCCGCACCGCCCCTCGGGCTTCGTGCTGAAGGACGGGCGGCTCGACGGGAAGACCGTGATCCACAACTACGGGCACGGCGGTTCGGGGATGTCCCTGTCCTGGGGCACGGCGACGATGGCCGCCGACATGGCCCTGGCGCACGGCGAGCGCCGGGCCGCCGTGCTGGGGTCCGGCGTGGTCGGGCTGACCACCGCGAGGCAGTTGCAGCGGCGGGGCTTCGACGTGACCGTCTACGCCGAGCGCGTGCCGCCGGACGTGACGTCGAACTTCTCGCTGGCGGCCTGGACGCCCACCTCGGGGCTCGTCGAGTTCGCGAAGCGGACGCCCGAGTGGAGCACCCAGCTCGTGCAGGCCGCCGAGATCGCCTACCGCCAGCTGCAGTTCATGGCCGGGACGCGCTACGGCATCTCGTGGATCACCAACTACTCGCCGACCGACTCGGCCGAGGCGGCCCGCGGCGAGAACGCGCTCCTGCCGCGCCACCTGCAGAGCGAGCAGACGCTGCTGCAGCCGGGTGAACACCCGTTCCCGACCACGTATTGCATCGAACGGCCGGAGCTGCGCATCGAGCCGAACATCTACCTGCCGGCGCTGATGGACGACGTGCTGGCCTTCGGGGGCCGCTTCGTGATCCGCAAGTTCGAGTCGCCGCGTGACGTGCTGGCGCTCTCCGAGAACCTCGTCGTCAACTGCACCGGCCTCGGCGCCAAGGCGCTCTTCGGCGACGACGAGCTCATGCCGCTCAAGGGGCTGCTCGTGCTGCTGCCGGCCCAGCCGGAGGTGCACTACAGCACCAACGGCGGCGTCAACATCCCGGCCTCGCAGCGCGGGCTCTTCATCCACATGATGCCGCGCACCGATGGCATCGTGATGGGGGGCACGTCGGAGCGGAACGTCTGGACGACGGACGTCAACGAGGCCGAGAAGGCGCGCATCGTGGAGAACCACGCGGCGCTCTTCGCGTCGATGCGCGCCCCCGGCGCGCCGGCGGCGCCCCCGTCCTCGTCGCGTCGATGACGGCGCCGGGGGGCACCCGGCCGCGCACCCGCCTCGCCCGAGAGATGGGGCTGCTCGGGCTGACCGCCACCGGCGTCTGCTCGATGGTGGGCGCCGGGCTGAACGTGATCCCCTTCATGATCCAGCGCAACGTGCCGGGCGTGGGGTCGTGGGTGCTCCCGGCCTTCGTCCTCGGCGCGATCCCGGCCGTGTTCGCCGGCCTGGCCTACGCCATCCTGGCCTCCGCGATGCCGCGCGCCGGCGGCAGCTACATCTACGCGAGCCGCGCGCTCTCGCCGTACCTCGGCTTCATCGCGTCGTTCTCGCAATGGTTCTCCCTCTCGGTCGCGATCGGCGTCGTGTCGTACCTGATTGCGCCATTCCTCCGCGACATCGCCGTGGCGCTCGACAACGGCACCGCCGCCGCCTGGCTCGACCTCGGCGCCGTCCGGGTCGTGATCGCGCTGGCGTTCCTGTGGGCGGCCGCCGCCCTGAACCTGCGGGGCGTCAAGGCGTACGAACGCCTCATGGTGCCCCTGATGTTCCTCACCTTCGCGCTCGGGGGCGTCGTGATCGTGGCGGGGTTCGGCCACGCCCCGGCCGACTTCCTCGCCGCGGCCGCCTTGCGCGGTGAGACCTGGCGGGCCGACATGCCGATGGCGGGCCCGGGCGTGCTGCTGCCCGCCGCGGCCACGCTGTTCGCGTCGTTCATCGGCTTCGACTCGATCGCCCAGGCGGGCGGGGAAGCCCGCCATCCGGGACGCGACCTGCCCTTGGCGATCTTCATCGCGGTGGCCTCCGTCGCCGTCTTCTACTTCCTGTTCACGGCCGCCGTCTATCACACGGTGCCGTGGGCCTACGTCGCCGACCTGTCGCGCACCCGAGACCTGACCGCGCCGGGGCTCCTCGCCTACGTGCTGCCGCCGTTCTGGTCCGTGGTCATCGTGTCGAGCGCCGCCGTCGCCCTCATCAAGGACCTCCCCGCCATGCTGCTCGGCGTGTCGCGGCTGATGTTCGCCTGGGCGGAGGACGGCATCGTACCGGCGGCCATCGCCGCCGTGCATCCCACGCGCAGGACGCCGTACGCCGCCATCCTCGCCAGCGCCGGCATGGCGACGCTGGGGGTGCTCGGCAGCCACGTCGCCGGGGACTTCTTCCTGGGTGTGGACATCCTGGTGACGTCGATGCTCGTGAACTTCCTGTTCATGGCGGTGTCGGTGGTGACCCTCCCGCGGCGCAGTCCGGCCATCGCGGCGCACGTCTCGGTGCTGCCGTCCCGCGCCCTGCAACTGCCGGTGGCGCTAGCCGGGGTCGTCGTGCTTGCCGTGTTCCTGGGCGTCCACACCTGGAAGGACCTGACGGGGCCGGCCGCGGCCTGGTACTTCCGATCCACGCCGCTCTGGGCCATCGTGATGGCGATCGGGTCGGTGGTCTACCTGCGTGAGACCCGGCGCCTCGCGGCGCAGGGCGTCGACCTGGCGGCGCGGTTCGCCGTGCTGCCGCCGGAGTAGGCAGAGGAGGGTGGCCGTGGCGTCCGTTCCCAGCATCGCGCTCGCTCCAGGATTCCTGATTCCGCGCGTCGTGACCGGCCTGTGGCAGGTGGCGGACATGGAGCGCCAGGGCGCGCCGCTCGACCCAGACGCCGCGGCCCGCGCCATGGAGCGCTACGTGGCGGCCGGGTGCTCCGCGTTCGACATGGCCGATCACTACGGGTCGGCCGAGGTGATTGCCGGCACGTGCCGCGCCCTGGGCGACCCCTCGCGCCTGCAGCTCTTCACCAAGTGGGTGCCGAAACCGGGACCGGTCACGGCGGCGGACGTCCGTGCGGCGGTGGAGCGTTCGCTCGAACGCCTGCGCATGCCCGCGATCGACCTCCTGCAGTTCCACGCCTGGAACTACGCGGACCCCGCCTGGCTCGACGCCCTCTTCCACCTGCAGGACCTCAAGCGCGAGGGCCTGATCCGCCACCTCGGCCTGACCAACGTGGATGCGGCGCACCTCCGGCTCGTGCTCGCCACGGGCATCGAGGTGGTGTCGAACCAGGTGAGCGCCTCCCTGATCGATCGCCGGGCCGCCGGCGCGCTGGCCGGCGTGTGCGTCGAGTCGGACGTGCACCTGCTGGCCTACGGCACGGTCTGCGGCGGGTGGTTGAGCGATCGCTGGCTCGGCCTTGACGAACCGGACTGGGAGCGCGAGGGCACCTGGTCGCAGATGAAGTACGGACGCTTCATCCGCGAGGCCGGCGGCTGGCCGGCGCTGCAGCGCGTGCTGCGGGCCGCCCGGGACGTGGCGGACCGGCACGGCGTCTCGATCACCAACGTGGCCACGCGCTACGTCCTCGACCAGCCGGGCGTGGCCGCTGTGATCGTCGGCGCGCGGCTCGGCGAGCGGGCGCACGTCGACGAGAACCTCCGCATGTTCGACCTGCGCCTCTCGGCCGGGGACCGTGCCCACCTCGAGGCCGCGATGGCGACCCTGGCGCCGATTCCCGGCGACTGCGGCGACGAGTACCGCGTGCCGCCGTACCTGACGGCCTCCGGCGACCTGAGCCACCATCTCGATGCGTTTCCCGCGCCGTTCGACGTGCGTCCGGGCCCCAACGGCACCCGGCAGTGCTTCAGCGGCACCCCCTGGGAGCCGGTCTGCGGCTACGCCCGTGCGGTCCGGACGGGGGCGCGCATCCACGTATCGGGCACGACCGCCACCCACGGCGACCGCCTGCTGGGTGGCCGCGATCCGGCGGCGCAGACCCACGCGGCGATCGACAAGATCGCCGGCGCGCTCCAGTCCCTGGGCAGCCGCCTGGAGGACGTCGTCCGCACGCGGATCTTCGTCTCGGACGTGGCGCACTGGGAGGCCGTCGCCCGCGCCCACGGCGAGCGGTTCGGCCGGATCCGTCCGGCGAACACCCTCGTCCAGGCCCGGTTGATCGGCGACGAGTATCTCGTCGAGATCGAGGCCGAGGCGGAGGTGGCTGAAGACCTGTAGGGACCAGGGACCAGGGACCAGGGACCAGGGACGACGAATCAGGCTCCAGTCCTCGATCCCTGGTCCCCGCGCCCTGCCCGTTCTAAGATTCCCCCCATGCAAATCGGCGGCACGCCCCTCATCAGGCTGGAACGGCTGGCGCCCGCCAACGGCGTCGAGGTGTGGGTGAAGTGGGAGGGCGCGAACCCCACGGGCAGCATGAAGGACCGGATGGCGCTCTCGATGATCCAGGGCGCCGTGGCGCGCGGGGCGCTCGCTCCGGGCGGCCGCGTCGTCGAGTACACGGGCGGCAGCACGGGAAGCTCGCTGGCCATGGTCTGCGCCGCCCTCGGGTACCAGGCGCACTTCGTGTCGGCCGATGCGTTCTCGGAAGAGAAGCTGCAGACGATGCGGGCCTTCGGCGCCCGCCTGGACGTGCTGAAGAGCGAGGGGGGGAAGATCACGGCGGGCCTCATCCAGTCGATGATCGCGCGCGCCCGCACGCTGGCGGCGGAGCCCGGCACGTTCTGGACCGACCAGTTCAACAACCCCGACAACCCGGCCGGGTATCACGCCATGGCCGACGAGACGCTGACGGCCCTCGGTGGCCGCATCGACGAGTTCGTGATGATGGTGGGCACGGCCGGCTGCTTCGCCGGCAACGCGGCGGCGCTCAAGGCCAAGGTGCCCGGAGTGCGGTGCATCGCCGGCGAGCCGGCCGAGAGCCGCGCCCTGTCCGGCTATGCGCCCACCGGCGGGCACCGGATCGAAGGCACCGGCCCCGGCTTCGTGCCCGGCAACTACGACCCGTCGCTGGCCGACGCGGTGCTCTCCGTGACGGACCACGACGCCATGGAGACCGCCCGTCGCCTGGCCCGCGAGGAAGGCATCTGGGGCGGCACGTCGACGGGCGCCAACGTGTGGATGGCGCTCGAACGCGCGAAGACGCTGCCGCCCGGCGCGCGCGTGGTGACGATCGTCTGCGACTCCGGACTCAAATACCTGGCTGGCGCCCTGTATCGTTCGTGAGCATCCCGCCCCCTCTCACCACGTGGTGGCTCTCCTGCCACGTGGGGTACGCCTGCCGCCACAGCGGCGTCTGTTGCCGTGCGGGGTGGCCGGTGCCCGTCGACGACGGCGTCGTGGGGGGCATCGATCGCGCCGTCATCGCCTGCCGGTTGGTGACGGTGGATGGGTCGCCCCGCTGGCTCGAGGAGTCGGCCGAGGCGCCGGATGGCGTCGCGGGAACGTTTCGCCACGTGGAGGGAGCGTGCGTGTTCCACGTCCCGGCGCTCGGCGGCGGCCACCGGTGCGCGGTGCACGCGTGCCTCGGCCACGAGGCGCTGCCGGCGAGCTGTCAGCACTTCCCGCGGGTGTGCCTCGTCGACGACCGGGGGGTACGCGTCTCGCTGTCGCACGCCTGCCCGACCGCCGCGGCGCTGCTGGTGGACTACGACGAGCCTGTGACGCTGGTGCCGGGGCCTCCGGCCGTGCCCGACGTAGCGGTGCCGGAAGGCCTGGATGCGAGGGGGACGCTGCCGCCGCGGTTGTCGGAACGCGTGTTGTGCGATCTCGACGGCCTGTCGGCGTGGGAAGCGCACGTCGTCGACACGCTGGCCGGGCCCGCGGCCGTGCCGGGCACGCCCGAGGACGTCCTCGCGCGCCTGCGGGCGGATGCCGAGCACCTGCGGGCGTGGCGGCCCGCCGGCGACACGCTCGACGCGGCGGTCCGTGCGCTGCGTGAGGCGGACCGGCCCTCGCCGCCCGCCGCGCGCGGTACCGAGGCCGATGGCGTTCGACGCCGGCTGTTCGACACGGCGCGGGCGACGTGCCGCGCGCCGTGGACGTGGCCGGCGGCCCCGCCGGATCTCGCGGACGCTGATGCGCGGTGGGTGGAGCCCGCGTGGGCGGACGCCGCCGATCCGATCAGGCGCTACCTGGCGGCGCGCGCGTTCGGGGCGTGGCAGACCTACCAGGCCGACGCCACGCGCGGACTGGCGGGCTGGCTCGACCTGGCGCTCGCCGTGGTCCGCGTCGAGTGTGCACGGGCCGCCGCGGAGGCGGGGCGGCGCCTCGACCGGGCGGCGCTCGTGACGGCGGTCGGCGCGGCGGATCGCCTGCTGCTGCACTATGCCGACGGCGCGGCCCTGGCAGGGGCGCTGGCGGCGCGCGCCTGAACCGTACAAAGCGCGGGCCCGCTCCGCCGGGGCGGATGCGGGCCCGGTGGCCGGTTCCGACGCCGCCGCTACTGCGGCGTGAAGGTGCAGGTGAACTGCGAGGCGAAGACGTTGGCGCTCGTGCCCAGCGTGCGCGCGTTCAGGTAGACGGTCAGCGGCCCGGCGGACACCGAGCCGAGCCAGCGGTGCACCGGGACCGTCACGTCGATCCCGGCTTCCGCCGCCACTCCCGCGGGCATCTCGTACACGGAGCGGTTGAGCCCGTTGCACGCGTTCGTCGAGGTCGCGACGTCGAACTCCAGGTGATCGACCGTGTCGCTGGTGTGGCTGAAGTTGGCGGTCACGGCGGCCGTGCACGACAAGGTGCCCGCGGGCACGGTGCCGAAGGTGAGGGCATCGAGCTCCTCGCAGTTGCTGTCGATGCCGTTCAGCACGGAGACTTCGCTCCCCATCGTGGTCGGGCCCGTGACCGCGCCGCACACCACGGTGCCATCCTGGTTCACGGAGCGGACGGCCTGGCCGCTCGCGCACGAGCCGCTGACCCTCAGCTGCACCTGCGACGGGTTCACGTCCGCCGCGCTGACCGAGCCATCCACGATGTTCACGGTGGTGATGGAGTTGGCGGGAATCGAGGAGGTGGGCGCCGGCCGCGCGCCGGAGCCGCCGGGCGCGCCGGCCAGCGGGAACACGCCGGAGTTCCCCGCGCTGTCGGTCCAGTTGCCGCTGAGCGTGCCCACGTTGAAGTTGCGCACGCTCGTCTCCACCGAGATGCCCGTTGGCCGCGTGACCGTGAACGTGATGTGGAGCGTGCCGTCGAGATTCGGCGCGATGGTGCCATGCAGCGGATACCGCTGGACCGCGCCGCAGGCGTCGTCCCACCCCGCCAGGCGGTAGGTGCTTCCTTCCTGCGTGATCGTGATCGTGACCTGGTTGCAGAACGGCTGCAGCGCGAAGGGGAACGTGCCGATGGTTTGCGCCGACGCGGACGTCGCGACGCCACACAGGGCCAGGACGGTGGCCGGCAGGACGGACCGGATCGCGAGACGAGTGAGTGCGGTCATCGTGTGAGGAGCCTCTCTGTTGTTAGGCGGGGGTCGGGTGTCCATCGTAGCAGGACTTCGCCGCGGGGCCGGGGGTGCGCTTGACTCGCGTCGCGCGCTGGCTCAGGATGCACCAGAGTTTCACCGAGATCCGAATGCTGCCCCGACGAAGACTGCTGCAATCGGCGCTGGCCGGCCTGGCCGTCGGACGGCCCCGACGGGTCGAGTCGCGCGCGCAAGCCGCGTTCGGGGACGCGCATCTGCCGTACGTGCGTGCCCTTGCAGCGGTGGTGCTGCCAGCCTCGCTGACGGCGGAAGGGCAGGCGCAGGCCTCCGCGCGATTCCTCCAGTGGCTGCGGGACTACCGGCCGGGCGCCGAGCGCGACCCGGGGTACGGCGTGACTGCGCTGCGTTCCCTCCCGGCGTCGCCGGCCGACCGCTACCCGGGGCAGCTCGCCGACCTCGACCGCCGCGCCGGCGGCGACTTCCTGGCGCTGACGGACACCGAACGCCACCGCGTGATCGTGGAGGCCATCGACGCGGCCGGGATTCGCGACCTTCCCGCCCGGCCGACCGGCGGTCACATCGCCACGGATTTGATGGCGCACTACTTCCGCGGCGCTGCCGCCAACGACGCGGCCTACGGCCGCGCGATCGGCCGAGACGCGTGCCGGGGACTCCAGGGCTCGGACGCCCGCCCTCCGGCGCTCGGTGGCCCTGGAGCGCGATGATGGCCCGCCACGAGGCCGACGTCGTCGTGATCGGCGGCGGCATCTCCGCCGCGCTCCTGGCCTGGAAGCTGTCCGAGCGCCGCCCGGGGACGTCGATCATCGTGGTGGAGGCGGGCGACCGGATGTTCGACGCCCAGCGGCGGTGGGAGCAGCGGCGCCGCATGCTCGAGTTCGGCGAGGCGCCGTGGCCGGGCGACCACATCCCGGACCAGGCGGGGGAGGGCGTGATCTCGCGCTCCATGGTCGTCGGCGGGTCGGCCATGCATTGGGGCGGCGTCACCAACCGCTTCTCGGAAGAGGACACGCGGCTCCGCTCCATGTTCGGGCTCGCCACGGACTGGCCGATCGCGTGGACGGAGCTGGAACGCTACTACTGCGAGGCGGAGCGGCGGATCGGCGTGTCCGGCGACCCCAGCCCGTTTCCCGAGGACGCCCGGTCTGAGCCGTATCCCATGCCTGGGATGCCGCTGTCGTGGAACCTGCTGCAGCTGAAGGCCTGGGCGGAGAAGAGCGGCATTCCGTTCGGCGGGACGCCCCAGGCAAAGAACACCCGTCCCTATGACGGTCGCGGCGAGTGCCGGCGGTGCAACACGTGTTCGGTGTGTCCCACCGAGGCGCGCTACGCGCCCGACGCCACCTTCAAGCGGCTGCTGGCCGCCAAGGCCATCGCGCTGCACGATCGCACGCTCGTCAGGAAGCTCGTGCTCGCCGCCGACGGCGGCCGGACGCCGAAGATCGCGGCGGCGCAGGGGCTCCATCGCGACCGGCCACACGAGCCGGTGGAGTACCGGGCCAGGACGTTCGTGCTGGCGTCGGGCTATGCGTGGAGCCCGCACCTGCTGCTGCTGTCGGTGGATCGGCGCTTTCCGAACGGCCTGGCGAATTCGTCGGGCCTCGTCGGCAAGTACATGGCGGGCCACGCGTTCGTCCAGACGCAGATCGAGCTGGACGCCGAGATCTATCCCGGCATCAACCCGCAGCACAGCCTCATCTCCCGCCAGTTCTTCCGGGCCGACCGCACGAAGCCCTTCGTCAGGCACGACCTGCGGGTGTGGGAGAGCCCGGTGTTCCGGGAGCCGCGGCTGCGTGACGCCGGCGGACGCGTGATGCTCGGCGATGCGGTGATGGCCGACTGGCGGGCGCGCACCCGGCGCGCGACGGCCCGCGTGCGCGCCTACTACGACGTCCACCCCGATCGCACGAGCGAGCTCACGCTCGACGCGGCCCACACCAACCAGTACGGCGACCCGATGCCGAAGGTCAGCCATCGCGCCGACGCGGCGACCGAGAGCCGGCGCGCGGCCACGGTGGAGCACATCCGGGGCGTGTTCGCGCGGCTGGCCGGGAACCACAACGCGGTCATGCACGACCTGGACGTCGGCACCTACTGGGACCATCCCGCCGGCGGATGCCGCATGGGCACGGACCCGGCCGCCAGCGTGACCGACAGCTACGGACGGACGCACGATCACGAGAACCTGTTCGTCGTCGGATCGCCCACGCTGCCCACGGCGGGCTGCACCAACGGGACGCTGACCTTCGCGGCGCTCACGCTGCGGTCGGCCGATCACATCGCGGAGGCGCTGGGCGGCGCCCGCTCGGAGGCACGAAGATGAAGATCAGATGCTTGACGTCGGTGGCCGCGGTCGTCGCGGTCGCGAGCCTGGCCGCCGGCTGCGCCGAACAGAACGCCGGGGCCCAGGCGCCCGCGGGCGCGGCCGCGCCGCGCGCGAACCCCCTGCCCGGCGTGACCAAGAACCTCGACGAGCTCAAGGCCGAGATGTTCCACGTGGGCGCCGGACGCCGTCTGAAGCCGGCGTCGTGGCCCGGCGGCAACCGGGTGGCCGTGGCGCTCTCCTTCGACGTGGACAACGCCACCATGGCCCTGTCGCAGGGCAACCTCGACTACGAGGTGCTGTCACGGGGCGAATACGGCGCGGTGGACGGGCTGCCCCGTATCCTGCGCCTGCTCGACGCCCACAAGGTGCCGGCCTCGTTCTTCATTCCGGCCGTGAGCTCGCTGCTGCATCCCCAGATGATTCCGGACATCCTCTCCCGGAACATGCACGAGATCGGCATCCATGGCTGGATTCACGAGCGCCTGCCCGTGCTGAACGACGAGCAGGAGGAGCTGCGCCTGCTGAACCAGTCCATCGACACCTTGACCAAGGCGATGGGCAAGCGGCCCGTCGGCTACCGGGCGCCGTCGTGGAAGTTCAGCAAGTACACGCTGAAGCAGATCGTGGACGCGGGCTTTCTGTATGACAGCAGCCTGATGGCCAGCGACGACAGCTACGAGGTGAACCTCGACGGCAAGCCCACCGGGCTCGTCGAGCTCCCGATCGAGCGCATCGTGGACGACGCCCCGTACTTCGGCGCCGCCGACGGCTCTATGCCCTCGCCGGATCAGGTGCTGGCCGTATTCCAGTCGGAGTTCGACGTGGCGTGGGAGGAGCGCGGCCTGTACGTGCTGACGATGCACCCGCACTACACCGGGCACCGCTCCCGCGTGGCGATGCTGGACCGGCTCATCCGGCACATGAAGAGCAAGCCCGGCGTCTGGTTCGCCACGCACGAGGACATCGCCCGGCACCTGCAGGGCATGCTGACGTCCGCCACGAACTGACGGGGACCGGCGGGGGCGCCGCCCGAGGACGCGCAGGCGTGCCCGCGGCGCCTTCCGGCGGTCAGCGCTCGGCCACCTGCTCGTCGATCCGCAGGCGCTGCCGCTTGAGGTAGAGGCCCTTGCGCGACAGCCCGAGGGCGCGGGCCGCATCTTCGACGTTGCGGTGGCGGCGCAGGGCGTCCTGAATGAGCGCGCGCTCCACGTGCTCGACGGCCGCGCTGAGCGGCTGATCCCGGCGCACGAGGAGCTCCGTGGGCGTGGGCGGCCGCTGGCCGGCGGGAACGGTGCGCCGGGTGGCTGCGAGCCGGGGCGACAGGTGCTCGGGCATCAGGACGGCGCCCGACTCCGCGAGGGCCACGGCGCGTCGAATCTCGTTCACCAGCTCACGGACGTTGCCCGGCCAGTCGTACAGCAGGAGGTACTCCGCGGTGGCCTCGTCGATGCGCATGCCGGACTTGCCGGTTTCCTTCTGCATCCGCAGCAGGAAATGGTCCACGAGCAGGGGGATCTCCTCGCGGCGCTCGCGCAGCGGGGGAATCGTGAGCTTGACCACGTTCAGCCGGTAGTAGAGGTCTTCGCGGAACTTGCCCTGCGAGACCAGCGCGTCGAGGTTCGCGTTGGTGGCCGCCACGATCCGGACGTCCACCGGCACGGGCGCCGGCTCGCCGAGCGGATGGACCTCGGCGGACTCGAGGAACCGCAGCAGCTTGGGCTGCACGTCGAGGCCGATCTCGCCGATCTCGTCGAGGAAGAGCGTGCCGCCCGCCGCACTCCGGATGACGCCGGGAAAGGCGTCGTGCGCCCCGGTGAACGCGCCCCGCCGGTAGCCGAACAGCTGGCTGTCGAGCATGTCGCGAGCCACGGCGGTGCAGTTGAAGGGCAGGAACCGCTGGGCCTTCCGCGGCGACGAGTTGTGGAGCGCACGGGCCAGCAGTTCCTTGCCGGTGCCGGTCTCGCCCGTGATCAGCACCGTGATGTTGCTGGCCGCCACCCGTCGCGTGATGGTCAGGAGGCTGAGCATCGACTCGGAGGCGCACACGAACCCGAGCTGCTGCTCGGGCAGCGGTTCGGGCCACAGCGCGGACCGTTCGCTTTCGGCGACGGCCGCGGCGTGCAGGGTGCGCGCGTGCCCCACGAGCCGCTGGAGCGCGAGGAGCGTCGCCCTGGCCGACCGGTGGCTGCCGGGCCGCACGACGGCGGTCACGGCCCGGTCCCTGTCCGTTCCCAGGTCGAAACGGACTTGGCGGTCCGACGCCTCGAGCAGGGCCATGTCCGGCTCGTCCCCGCCGGTCCAGCCCAGCACGTCCTGCCGCCTTCCCTTGCCGGCCAGCAGCACCGCGCCCTGCGCGGCGCCGGTCGTGGCCAGGATGCTCAGCAGCTCGAATCCGGCGAGCGCCGGGCGGGACGCCAGGTCCACCATGGCGGCCGCCGCTCGCGAGACTGCGGCCGACGCGAACTCTGCCGTGGCGTCCAGGCCGGCGCCGGCGGGCGAGATGCGGCCGAAGCCCATCGGGGGCGCCGCATAGAAATCGGTGACGGGGGGGACCGAGACGCCGCCCGCCTGGTCCGCCCGCAGGGTGGCCGCCCGGTGCAGCGATTCGCCCCGTCCGACGACGTGTCCGATCTCCCCGAACACCCTGGCCGCGCGATCGAAGTGCTCGAGCGCGGCGGCCGTCGAGTCCGCCGACAGCCTTCCGAAGACACGCTGCGCGATCGCGACGAACTCCGGCAGGCCGCCCAGTTGTCCCAACACGACGTCCGAGATGAGGGCCGCCGTCTCCGGCTCACGGCCCAGCATCGCCATCGCCTCGGCAGTGGCACCCCTGAGCCGAGCGAGATAGTCGCGGTCATCGCGCGAGGACAGCTCAAGGCACTCAAGGCCAAGAGCGACCGCTTCGCGGGGATCGCCGAGTCTGGTGAGGTATTCGACGCGCGCAAGCTTGTACCACTGTGCGGAGACCGTCGAGCGAGTCGCGGCAACCTGACCGAATCGTGAGTCGATGTCGACGGCAGCTAGGTCCCTGCGATAACAAAGGAGTTGCAGCCGGTTCGCGGAGACGTCCAACTCTCGATCAACTGAAGCGTAGGACTGTCGGGTCAGGAAGTCGAGCGTGGTGGCCGCTTCGTTGTGCAGGCCCATCACGATCTGCAAGTGCGCCACGTTAACTTGCCCAGAGCGAGAAATCGCATGCGCCCCAAGACGCCCTGAGAGAGCCACTGCGTCTTGCGCGTAGCCGTACGCCTCGGACACCTCTCCCAGAGAGCCGTGCGCGGCACCACGGGCAAAGAGCAGCTGGGCTTCGAGTACCTTGTCGCCAAGGGCGTTGACGTGAAGCCATGACAGTTCCAGTTCTTTCACAGCTCTGAGCCCCCGCCCGCTCTTCAGTTCAGCCTCGGCGAGGATCTTGTGCAGGAGCGCCAGGCTGGCGTGGGTTCCAGCGCGGTGGGCGATTCGGCGGTACGATGCGATGTCGCCGACAGCGGCCTCCAGGCTCACGAACCGCAGTAGCGCTTCAAGGTGTTGCCCAACGGCGAGTGCGAGGAGGGCGGGGTCGGGACCCTCTGCCGCTAGTTCTCGGGCCTTTCGAAACCTTTGTTGCCCGAGAGCGGGCTTCCCGAGGAAGAAGTTGAGTCGCCCGGAGACGACAAGTGCGCGAACCACCGAGGAAGCCGAATCGGACCGTGAACTGACCTCGTCAGCTAGCCGAAGCGCTACGTCCCGGTTACCGCTGAGGGCTTCGAGTTCACACTGAAGGGCTCTCAGCTCGAGGGTCAACCGAGGCTGTGCTCGGAGTTCTGCGAGAGCCTCAGCGACCTTGCCCGCGGCTGCGATCCGCTCGATGAAATGCGGCAAATCAATGAACCCGGCTAGTCTGAACAGGCTGTGAGTTCGACGTGATATCCAGGGCGCGGCGGACCCGGTCCTGTAGCTCAAGGGGGGTCCGGATCGGGGTCGACGAGATCACGAACGGCTGCAGCGCTGGAGCCTTGGCTGCAGTCATTACTTCGCGCTCGAGCTCAGCAATATCAACTCTATCGAGACCGCACAGCAGCAGATGCCCGTCGGCAATCTTCACGACACATCTCGGTGACGCGATGCTTGGAGACAGCCGTACTGCCAGGGTTCTGGTGGCCCCATCGAGAGAGTGCTGCCGAGCACCATCGGAGGCTAGGGCCGACATCGCGACAGCCACAATCGCCACCGCATCCTCAGGGCTGCCTCGGCGATTGTGCGACAGCAGCGAGTCGAGCGCCGCCAAGGTCGCTTCGCGTGGTTCCGGCGCCGTGCAATCTATCGCGGTCCCAGGGCGTGCTAGCGAGTCTCCGATGTGTTCTGACAGTATGGGTAGCAGGGACTCAAGAGCGCGCCGCTGTCCGACGGTAATCTCGTGTTCGGGCCGACCGTAGAGCGAAATGACACCGAAGAGATTCTCGTTCTGATACAGCGGCAGACTTGAGCCGAGCGTTAGCGTCGTGCTCGCGTTCATCGGCCCAAGGTCGAGTCGTGCGTCTGAATTCCATACTGCGGTCCGGTGCGCAGCCACCCATCCAGTCAAGCGTTCTGCAATAGGGATACGCTGTCCGATCAGGAGGTGCGCGGCTGACCCATCGGAATAGACCGCTTCCGCATCGCTAGATGCGTCGTCAAGGATGAACAGTGCTGCAGTGTCGAACGGCACAAGTGCGTGCAAGCTGTCGACCAACTGTCGACACACGACCCGAGTTGGCGGCCCATCTGGAAAAGCCGACACGCTGGCTAGCAGACGGAGCGATTCGATTGGCGCGTCTTGCTGCCCAACTGTTTCATCGTTCGGCTCGGCGGTTGACTCCGTTTGAGTAGCGAGTAGAACGGCTGGAAAGTCCTGCAACTCGGCCTGTGTGCTGAGTGCAGCGTGCTCCCGGACGAACGCATCGACAACGAGTGGGTCGTACATTTTTCCGCGCCGCTGCGTAAGGATCTCAAGGGCCTGGGTTGCCGAAAGGGCCGGCCTGTAAGGGCGGTGCGACGTCAGCGCGTCGTAGCAATCGACAACGGCGAGGATCCTGGCTCCGATTGGAATTGCGGTTCCACGGAGGCCGTCTGGATATCCGGTTCCGTCCCAGCTTTCATGGTGGTGCCTTACGATCGGGACTACAGGGTACGGAAATCGAATGGACGAGAGCAGGTCGGCCCCAACGGCGGCATGAGTCTTCATGACTGAAAACTCTCTGCTCGTGAGCTTGCCAGGCTTGTTCAGTATGAACTCCGGGATCGCGAGCTTTCCCATGTCGTGCAGCAGTGCGGCAGCTTCGATCGCTTTGACCTGCTGTTCGTTTTGTATTCCAAGCGCCCGCGCAAGGCCTGTGGCATAACGCTGCACTCTACGAATGTGACCGTGAGTGACCTGGTCCTTCGCATCGATTGCCATGGCGAGCGTTTCGATGGTCGAGAGGTACAACGAATTGAGGTCGCCGAGGTGTTTGTTGGCGTCGTCGAGTCGACCCAACGTGGTGCGAAACGTCAGGTAGGAAATAACGATCAGTGGAATGACGATTCCGAGAATTGCGACGTCGACAGTGCGAGCAAAGACGACGATGAGAGCCGCAACTGAAGCCCCGGCGAAATAGTTCACCGAAAGCCACATAAACTGCTCTCGCCAGATCGACACAGCTGAAGCTCGTCGCTCTACACTCAGAGCCAGCGCGACCAGGCCGCTATTAACGAAGAAGCAGCATGCGCTAAAGGCGTAAAGCGGCCAGATGAACGAGTCGACCGATGGGTAGGCGGGAGCTCGCGGGTCGATCCCTGAAAGGATGAAGAACACCCACGAAGAGCTCGCTACAGACAGTACGAGGGTGCCGACGTTAAAGAGGATCCGGTGAGGGGTTCGCAAGCTCGGCATTAGCCGAAGCGACATGACGCAGGCGTCTATCGCGACGGTAGCGGTGCCGGCTGCAGGGCCGAAGAGGAGTGCGGAGGCGAAAACGAATGGCTCGGAAACGGATAACCGAGCCACCATCCCGGGGATCTTTACAGTGAACGACCCAGTGAAGGCGGTCAGAGCCGCCAGTGCGATCCAATACGGGGATGGCGCATGGGCCAGGAGGTCAGTAAAGGCCCATGCCAGGGTCGCAACGCCGGCGGCTGGTACCGCCCAGAGGTAGACACGACCTGCGAGGCTACGACGAGTGTCTACCACAGCGGGAGGAAACGATTGTCTACTCGCCCCAGATGATGAGCGGCTTCATATATTACCTCGGGTTCTACGACTGCAGCTGTGTGGTAGCTGCTCAATAATTCGCGCGGCGGCAACCAGGTCGAAGTCAGTTGCCCCAGATGATGGAGTTGCCCCAGATGATGGAGTTGCCCCAGATGATGGAGTTGCCCCAGATGATGGAGTTGCCCCAGATGATGGAGTCGCCCCACACCAGGGTGTCGCCCCAGACGAGGGTGTCACCCCAGACGAGCGCGTCGCCCCAGACCAGCGCGTCGCCCCAGACCAGCGTGTCGCCCCAGACCAGCGTGTCGCCCCAGACCAGCGTGTCGCCCCAGACCAGCGCGTCGCCCCAGACCAGCGCGTCGCCCCAGACCAGCGCGTCGCCCCAGACCAGCGCGTCGCCCCAGACCAGCGTGTCGCCCCAGACCAGCGTGTCGCCGCGCACACCGCTCCAGTTGACGATCTCCTTGTTGACCTTCACGCCCCAGCTCACCGGGAACAGGTCCGCCGTGGTGCGGGTGGGCAGCTTGGCGCCGTCTCGCAGCACGCCGGCGAGGTTCAGGTCCCCGGCACCCGCGCCGAGCAGGCCGGCGTCGGGAAGGAAGTCCGCGGACGCCTGGAGGGCCAGGCGGACGCCGAGGGGCGTCAGGCGGGGGTTCGCGTCGATCAGGAGCGCCGCGGCGCCGCTGACGACGGCCGCCGACATGCTGGTGCCGCTCAGCGTCATGTAGGCGCTGCCGCCGTGGCCGATGAGCCGATCCGGACGAATCTGGGCCAGCGTGGAGCCCTCGACGCCGGCGGCCGTGATCATGCTGCCAGGAGCCGCGATGTCGGGCTTGATGACGTAGTCATACAGCGTCGGGCCGCGCGAGCTCCAGGGGGCGAGCGTGTCGTCGTCGTGCCCCACCGTGCCGTTGGCGCGGACGGCCCCAACCGTGAGGACGTAGGGGGAGTTGCCGGGGGCGGTGATGCTGCCCATCACGATGCGGCCGTCTTCGGTCTGGCCCCGGTTGCCGGCCGATGCCACCACCAGGATGCCCGCGCGCACCGCGCGCTCCACGGCCTGGTCCAGCGGGTCGTCCTTGTAGGACTGCGTCACCGCCGTGCCGAGCGACATGTTGATGATCCGGATGTTGTAGCGCCCCCGGTTCTCGACGGCCCAGTCGACCGCATCGATCACCGAGGCGACGTCGCCGGAGCCGTCGTCGCCCAGCACGCGGAGGTCGATCAGGTTCGCCCCGGGCGCCATGCCCGCCGCGCCGCCCTCGCGGCCCGGCAGGGCGCTGCCGGCCACGATGCCGGCCACGTGCGTGCCGTGGCCATAGCCATCACGGCCGCGGCCGTCGCCCGTGAAGTCCATCCGGGCAATGACCTTCCCGTTCAGCGACCGGTGGCGCGCGATGCCGGAGTCGATCACGGCCACGCCGACGCCCGAGCCGTTCACGGCGCCGAGCGTGTCGATGAGACCCGTGAGGGCGGCGTCCGCGCCCGTCGTCGCCGTGGTCAGCGCCATGTGGGACGTGACCAGCGCGTTCGCCGAGAGCTTTCCGATCTCGAGGTCGCCGGCCAGGGCATCGAGCTGGCCCGCGGGCACCTCGACGACCGCGCCGTGGCGCAGCCGCCGCTTGAGGTCCAGCGGGTGCCGCGACAGGATGCGGCTGATCGTTGCATCGTCGCCGTCGACGATCACCTGCACGGTGTTGGTGTTCCCCCGGCCGACTTCTGCACGAAGGTCGGCAGACAGACGAGCGTGCCGCTGCGAGCCCGCGGCGGCCGCCGGAACGGCGATTGCGAGAGCAGCGATGACAGCGAGGAGGCGACGAGTCATGGTCCAGTCCTGTTCCGGGGGTGGCCTAGTTCTTGTCTTGCGCCATCAGCGACTCGACGACGACCCGCTGGGAACCACCCCTGGTGCGGATGGTCTGCAGGACGCCTTCGCTGATGCGGTAGTAGACAGTTCGCCGCGAGACGCCGAGAATCTCGGCGGCGCGTTCGATGGACACGCTTCGTCCCAGCTGAGGGGCGGACGGGAAGCTGATCAGGTCCTGGGTGCTGCTGTCCATTGCGAACTCCGCCGATATGGATCGCAGGGTGGGTGCCACCATGGGGCCTGGTGTCCGGAGTCTGCCTGTAAGCTGTTGATTCTGTGAGGCTTGATGGCCAAGATCCGAGGCTGGTCCAAGGGCGGGCCTTGATCGGCCTAGCCGGGCAACGGATTGGCTGCTGCCGCAGAAGCTGCAACGATCGCGAAAACTGCGTGCAAACCTCTCGCTTTCTTCGATGAAAGCGGTAAGAAAGGCGATCGGCCAACATCTTGGCCGGTCGGCCAACAAGTGAACCGACACTCGCGATTTCCCCTCGTCGCCGTGATCGTGGTCGGCCTCGTCGCCCTCTTCTGGTGGAGCGACCGCCGACCCGGCCCCAACCCGTCCCGACCCGGTGTCGAGGCGCCCGCCCGTGGTGGCACGCTCGTCGCCTCCCTCCGCTCGGAACCCCGCTCGTTCAACCGGCTGGTGTCGCGGGACTACGCGACCGAGCTCATCACGCTCCTGACCCAGGCCCGTCTGGTGCGAGTGAATCGGGCCACCCAGGAACTGGAACCGTGGCTGGCGGAGCGCTGGACGTCGTCGCCCGATGGGCTCGTGCACACGCTGGTGCTCCGCGAGGGCCTCCAGTGGTCGGACGGCGAGCCGTTCACGTCGGGCGACGTGGCCTTCACCTTCGCCGCCGTCGCGGACCCCGCCGTCAAGAGCGTCCTGGCCGGCAGCCTGCTGATCGACGGCCAACCCCTCTCCGTCGCGACGCCGGACGAGCGCACCGTCGTGGTCACGTTCCCGCGGCCATTCGGGCCCGGCCTCCGGCTGCTCGACAACTTCGCGATCCTGCCCAGGCACCTCCTCGCGCGGGCCCAGGCCGACGGCACGATGTCGCAGGCGTGGGGGCCCACCACGCCGCCGGCCGAGATGAGCGGCATGGGGCCGTTCGTCCTGACCTCGTACGAGCCGGGCCAGCGGCTGACCTTCGCCCGCAACCCCCATTACTGGCGGCGCGACGAGTCCGGACAGCCGCTGCCGTATCTCGACGGCCTGGTCGTCGAGATCGTGCCGGACCAGAACGGCGAGCTGCTCGGGCTGCAGGCCGGACGCATCGACCTCACCCAGCAGCAGCTGCGCGCCGAGGACTACGCCGCGGCACGGGACCTCGAACGCCAGGGCGCCCTGCGGCTCATTGAGGTGGGCGTGGCCCTCGATCCGGACGTGTTCTTCTTCAACCTGCGGCCCAGCGCCTGGGCGAAGGATCCGCGCCGGGCGTGGCTGCCGACCGACGAGTTCCGGCAGGCCATCAGTCACGCCATCGATCGCGAGGCCTACGCCAACACCGTGTTCCTCGGCGCGGCGGTTCCCGTGCACGGACCTGTCACGCCCGGCAACCGCCGATGGTTCTGGCCCGACCTGCCGCGCTACGCCTTCGACCGGTCGAAGGCGTCGGCCCTGCTCGCGGGGCTCGGGCTCGCCAACCGGGACGCCGACGCATTTCTCGAGGACGAGGCGGGCACCGAAGCGCGCTTCACCCTCCTGACGTTCAAGACGAACACGACGCTGCAGCGCGGCGCGCAGGTCCTCAAGGAGAGCCTCGAGGCGATCGGCATCGCCGTGGACGTGGTGCCGCTCGAGCCCGGTGCGCTCATCGAACGCCTGACGGCCGGGTCGTTCGAGGCGATCTTCTTCAACTACGTCACATCGGATCCCGATCCGGCGATGCAGCGGGACTTCTGGATGAGCAGCGGCAGCGCCCATATCTGGAACATCGAGGAGCCGACGCCGGCCACCGACTGGGAACGCCAGCTGGACGACCTGATCACGCGACAGGCCGCTGCCGTCGACGAGGCCGAGCGTGTGCGCCTGTTCCGCGACGCCCAGCTCGTGTTCAGCCGGCACCTGCCCGCGCTCTACTTCGCGGCGCCGCGCGTGTACGTCGCCGTCAGCTCCCGCCTGCGCCACGAGACGCCGGCCATCAACCGGCCACAGCTGCTCTGGAGCGCCGACACGCTCAGCGTGGTCGGGCCGGCGCCGTAGCCTCCATGTCGTTGGCGTGGTTCGCGGCGCGACGGGCAGTGGGCGGCGCGGTGTTCGCGCTGGTCGTGGCGTCGCTCACGCTGGTGCTCGCCAGGATCGCCCCAGGCGATGCGGCCGTCGTGGGCGGGCTGGACCAGACGGACGCCGAGCGGGCGGCGCTGCGCGCCGAACTCGGCCTCGACCAGCCCTTCCTCGTGCAGTACGGGCGCTGGCTGCGCGGGCTGCCCCGCCTCGATCTCGGGCGCTCGACGCTCTTCGGGCGCCCGGTCGCCGACCTGGTGGGCGAGCGCTTCCTCAACACCAGCCTGCTGGCGCTCGTGTCCCTCGTCGTGGCCACCGCCATCGGCGTGCCGCTCGGGCGGTACGCCGGCTCGCGGACGGATCGCGGGAGCCGGGCCGTGCGGGCCGTCTCGCTGGCCGTGCTCTCGGTGCCGCCGCTCGTCGGCGCGCTCGCGCTCGTCTACGTGGCGGCCGCCACCGGCTGGCTGCCGGCGGGCGGGATGGCGTCGGCCGGCGTGACGGGCATCGCCCGGGTCCTGGACGTCGCCCGGCATCTGCCTGTCCCGACGCTCGCCCTCGCACTGCCGCTGGCCGCCACACTCGAGCGCCTGCAGGCCGGCGCGATCGCCGAGGTCATGGACCGTCCGTTCGTGGCCGCCAGCCGCGCGCGCGGCCTGGACCTCGACGCCACGATTCGGCGTCATGCCTGGCCGGTGTCGCTCGCGCCCGTGCTGGGCACGTACGCGGTGATCGTCGGCGGCCTGTTCAGCGGCAGTTTCGTGGTGGAGATCGTCACTGCGTGGCCCGGCATCGGCCGGCTGATGGTCGATGCGCTCCGCGCGCGCGACGTCTGGCTGGTGGCCGGCTGCGGAGCCGCCGGCGCCGTAGCGCTCGCGATCGGCACCACGGTCGCCGACGTCCTGCACGCCGCCGTTGATCCGCGCGTGCGGGCGAGGAGCGCCCGATGAGTCGCGCCGGATGGCTGATCGCGTCGCTGGCGGCGGTGGCGCTCCTTGGCCCGCTCGCGGCGCCGTACGGACCCGTGCAGCGGTTCGAGGACTACCTGTACGCGCCTCCGATGCGCGTCCACCTGGACGGCGGCGGCTTCTACGCGCATCCGCTGGTGCTCGTCGACCGGCTCGAACAGCGCTTCGACGTCGACACCGCGCGGCGCGCGGCGCTGCCCTGGTCCGCGCGGTCCGGATCGCCTCCCGTCCTGCTGCTGGGGGCGGACGGCTTCGGCCGCGACGTCCTGTCCCGCGTGCTCCACGGCGCGAGGGCGTCGCTGGGGCTCGCCCTGCTGGCAACGGCGATCACCCTGGTCGTCGGCTCTCTGGCCGGGGCCTGGGCGGGCCTGGTGGGCGGCGTGATCGAGCAGGGGATTCTGCGCCTCGGCGACGTGTTGATCGTCATCCCCGCGCTGTACGCGGTCGTGGCCCTGCGGGCTGCCCTGCCCCTCGTGCTGCCGACCTCGACCGTCGTCGTCGCGCTGGCCGCAATCCTGGTGCTGCTGGGGTGGCCGCGCGTCGCCCGCGGCGTATGGTCCATCGTGCGGGCCGAGGTGCGCGAGGAGTACGTCCAGGCGGCCCTGGCGCTCGGCGCCTCCCGGTGGCGGATCGTGACCCGACACCTGTTACCGGCGTGTGCGGGCTTCCTGGTCGTGCAGACCGCGCTGCTCGTCCCGGGCTTCGTCCTGACCGAAGCGACGCTCTCGTATGTCGGGCTCGGCTTTCCCGAGGCGATTCCCAGCTGGGGCACGGCGCTCAGCGAGGCCGCGAACGTCTCGGCGCTCGCCCGGGCGCCCTGGATGCTCGCACCGGCCCTCGCGATCTTCCTCGTCGTCCTGGCCACGAACGTCCTGCTCGGGCGGACCGCGCCCGGCGCCGCCGCGGCTGCGCAACCGCGGTAGACTCGGGGGCATGTCTCCGCTCGCCGGCCTGTACACGCCCATCGTCACGCCCTTCAACCACGACACCGTGGACGACGCGGCCCTGCACCGCAACGTCGAGCGGTACATGCAGACGCGGCTCACGGGCCTCGTCGTGCTGGGGTCGAACGGCGAAGCCGTGATGCTCGACGACTCGGAGGCCGAGCGCGTCGTCGCCGCCGCGCGGTCGGCCATGCCGTCCACACGGCCCCTCATCGCCGGCACGGGGGCCGAATCCACCAAGGCCACGATCGCCGCGACGCTGCGTGCGGCCCGCGCGGGCGCCGACGCCGTGCTCGTCCGGACGCCCTCGTTCTTCAAGAACATGATGACGGCCGACGTCTTCGTGCGCCATTACGTGGCCGTCGCCGAAGCCAGCCCCGTGCCCGTGCTGCTCTACAACGTGTCGATGTACACAGGGGTCACGCTGCCGCCGGATGCGGTCGGCCTGCTCGCCGAGCACCCGAACATCGTCGGCATGAAGGAATCCGGCAGCGACGCGTCGCTCCTGGCCGACTACATCTCGCGTTCCGGCCCCGAGTTCTTCGTGCTGGCGGGAAGCGGCGTCACCTACTATTCCGGGCTCGCCGCCGGCGCCGATGGCGCCATCCTGGCGCTGGCGGGCCTCGTGCCGGACCTGTGTGCGGACATCTTCGATCACGTCCGGGCCGGCCGGTTCCTCGAGGCCCGTGCCCTGCAGCGGAAGCTGACGCCCCTGGCCCGCACCATCGGGGGCTTGCACGGCGTGCCCGCCCTCAAGGCGGCGCTCGATCTGATGGGCTACGAGGGCGGGCTGCCGCGCGCGCCCCTGGGGCCAACGCCGCCGCCGGTCGTCGAACAGCTGCGCCGGATGCTCACCGAACTGGGAGTGCCCCTGGCGGAGCCCGCATCGATGGACGCGGATCCCGCGACGACCTGACCGCTGCCGGCGACATCGCGTGTCGCCTGGCGACCTTCCGCGGGCGACACGCGGCGGGCCTCCCGTCCTCGCAAGGTGCGCGAGCGGCAGCGCGTCGTGGTACGGCAGTTGCACTTCGGCCCGCGGAGACGCACCTGATGGTCCGAACGACTCGCATCTCCTCCGATCGGCGGCGTCGCGCACGGCTGGCCTGGGTGGCTGGAGCGATCCTGCTGGCGGCGTCCTGCGCGTCCAATCCCGTCACCGGGCGCCGCGAGGTCTCGCTCATCAGCGAGGCGGAGGAGATTGCCCTCGGCAAGCAGGGAGACGCCGAGATCCGCCGCGAGATGGGCGTCTATCACGACGAGGCGCTGCAGCGATACGTCAGCGGCGTCGGCGAGCGGATCGCGGCCGTGTCGCACCGTCCTACGCTGCCCTGGACGTTCACGGTGGTGGACGTTCCGGTGGTCAACGCGTTCGCCCTGCCGGGCGGCTATGTGTATGTCACACGCGGGCTGCTCGCGCACCTCGGCGACGAGGCCGAACTGGCCGGCGTGCTCGGGCACGAAGTGGGGCACGTCACCGCGCGCCACGCGTCGCAGCAGTACACGCGCTCGGCCGGCGGTTCGATCGGCGTGCTGCTGGCCAGCATCTTCATTCCCGGCGTCGCGCCGTTCCGCGATGTGGCCTCGGTGGGGTTGGGCACGCTGTTCCTGAAGTACGGCCGCGACGACGAGCTCGAGTCCGATCGGCTTGGCGTGGAGTACGCGTCCAAGGCCGGCTGGGATCCCGACGCGGTGCCGCGCTTCCTGGCCACCCTGTCGCGGCTCGACGCCCTCAGCGAGCGAGGCATCCCGAACTGGCTCTCGACGCACCCGGATCCGGGCTCCCGCGTGGCGAAGGCCACCCCGATCGCGGCGGCGGCCGAGGGCGGCGAGCGCGCGCGCAATCGCGAGGACTTCCTGCAGCACGTGCAAGGGTTGGCCTACGGCGACAACCCGGCTGAAGGCGTCGTTCGGGGCAACCGCTTCCTGCACCCAGACCTGCGGATCGCCATCGACTTTCCCGAAGGCTGGACCGTCCAGAACACCAGCGACCAGGTCGTGGCCGAACCCGACGGCGGCAGGACCCTGATGGTGTTGCGGGCGGCAGACGCGGCGCGCGGCGCGTCGCTCGCCGACGGGGCCAGGCGGCACATGCGCGAACTGGGGTTCACGCTCGAGAGCGGGGCGGTCGAGCAGCTCGGCGGGGTCGATGCGTTCGTCGGGCTGTATCGGGGCAAGGCCCGCGAGATCGGCAAGGTCCGCCTTCGCGCCGCCCACCTGCCGGTGGGCCGCCAGGTGTACATGGTGGCGGGCGTCGCGCCGGAGGCCGAGTTCGCCGCGGTCGATGCGGAGTTCGACGCGGCGCTCCGGACGTTCCGCGAGCTGTCGAGCAGCGAGGCCTCGAACGTCCGGCCCAACGAGATCGCGCTCTACACGTCGCGGTCCGGCGACTCCTGGCAGTCGATCGCCCAGCGCGCGAGCAAGGGGCTGGTGTCCGCGTCGCGGCTGGCGCTCATGAACGGCTTCGCCGTGAACGTCCAGCCCCCGGCCGGCACGCGCCTGAAGATCGTCGTCGAGGGCTGACGCCGTTGCACGCCGGCGCGCGCAAGCGGACCCGGCGTCCGGAGGCGAGCGGGCCCTATAATCCCCGGGAATGGCGCGCAGCTCCCGATGGCCCCGCTGGGTCGCCGGCGCCCTCGGCGTGGCGTTCGCCTACATCGCGTACGTCTACCTCACCCTGCCCGACGTCCGGGTGCTCGCCTCGGAGAATCCCGACACCACGGCGTTCATCGAACTGCGGCGCGACGAAGCCAGGCGGGCCGGCAAGACCTTCACGCTGAGGCGCCGGTGGGTGCCCTACGGGCGCATTTCGAGCCAGTTGAAGCGGGCGGTCCTCGTGGCCGAGGACAGTGCGTTCTTCCAGCACGAAGGCGTGGACTACCAGCAGCTGCGGGAGTCGATCGAGTCCAGCCTCGAGGACGGCGTGGCGCTGCGCGGCGCCAGCACGATCACCCAGCAGCTTGCGAAGAACCTGTACCTGTCGCCCTCGCGCAACCCGACCCGCAAGCTGATCGAGCTCATCATCACGCGGCGGCTCGAGGCGGCCCTGTCCAAGCGACGGATCTTGGAGATCTACCTGAACTCGATCGAATGGGGCGACGGCATCTTCGGCTGCGAGGCGGCCGCCCGGGCGTATTTCGGGAAGTCGGCCGCCGAACTCGGGCCCGCCGAGGCGGCCCTGATGGCCGGCGCCATCATCAATCCCCGCGTGCACAACCCCGCCCGCCCGACCCGGCGCCTGCTCCGGCGCCAGCAGATCATCCTCGGCCGCATGGGGGCCGCCGACCCGCCGGCCGGCTGACGGCGGAGCTGGCCCCGATCAGCGGACCCGGCGAGCACCGATGAACCGGGACCGCCAGTAGGGCAAGGTGAGCCGTTCGACCCGGACCACGCCCCGGCTGCTGGGCGCGTGGACGAACTCGTCCTCGTCGATCGCGATGCCGACGTGAGAGGCACCGGGCGCGACGGTGGAGAAGAACACGAGGTCGCCCGGCTGGAGTTCGTCGCGGGGGACCGCCTCGCCCACCTTGAACTGCGCGCTGGTCTGCCGGGGCACGGACAGGCCGTGGAGGCGGAACACGTAGCTGACCAGCCCGCTGCAGTCGAAGCCGGTGCGTGGGTCCGTGCCGCCGTTCCGGTAGGGCGTGCCCCGAAGCTCCAGCGCATCGGCCACGAGCCGATGCCCGATCGCGGCGCTCGCCGGCGCGGTCTCCGGCGCGACGTCCCCGGAGGGAGGACGGACCGGGCCCGCCGGTCCTGAACGCGGGACCGCGCGGCCCGAGGCGCAGGCTGCGGACAGGGCGGCGATGAGGAGCAGGGGCACCAGGGCTCGCACGGCTCCCAGAGTATCGGCCGCGGGTGCGGTTTTGTGCACCGCGCGATCGTCGTGCCTGCTAAGCCCTTGGTTGACAGTCCTTTACGGGGTGCCATCCTTGACACGCCGTGCCGGGGTGTCCACAATGAGCGTCACGACCCATGGAGCAGACGCTCCTCCTGAACGCCACCTACGAGCCGCTGAAGGTCGTCCATTGGCAGAAGGCCGTCACGCTCTGGTGCCAGGGGAAAGTGGAGATCATCGCATCGCACGACCGCGAGATCCGCGCGGTGTCGTTCAGCTTGCGCCTGCCGTCGGTCATCCGGCTCCTCCGCTACGTCCGGATCAAGAAGCGATTCGACTACGTGCCCTTCTCGCGCGCGAACATCTACGCGCGTGATCAGCACACCTGCCAGTACTGCAACCGGCACCACTCCACCCAGGACCTCACGTTCGACCACGTCATTCCGGTCTCGCAAGGGGGCCGCAAGGACTGGGAGAACATCGTGACCTGCTGCGTCGCGTGCAACCGGCGCAAGGGCGGCCGGACGCCGGCGGAAGCCGGGATGCACCTGGTCCGCCCGCCCCGGCGTCCGGACACCGCGCCCGCGCTCCGAATCACGATCGGGCTCCGGCGGACGCCCGACAGCTGGCGCGACTATCTCTACTGGAACCTCGAACTCGACGACGACAGCTGAGCGTCGCCCGGGCGCGCCGGGTGCTAGCGGCGCAGGGCGCTGATGACGTTCGCGAACGCGGCGAGCCCGGCTTCGATGAGGTCCAGGTGCGGCGTTGCGCCGCGGCCGCCCTGCAGCGCCGCGAACGCCGCCTCCGTCTCGCGCCGGACCTGCGCGGCCTTGAGCGGCCAAGCCGGATCGACCTTGCCGCGCGCCGCCTCCGCCGCTTCGAGCTCCGCCAGGGTCTTCGACAGCTGGTCGGCGTCGAGGACGGCGATGGGCGCCCGGCAGTACTGGCACACGGACTCGAGGGTGATGTCGGTCGAGGCGCCGCAGTTCACGCACTTGATGACGCGGGCGTCGGCGCGCAGGCGCGTCACCTCGGCGGTATCCAGGTCGCGCACGAAGCGCCGGGCGCGCAGGAACGCGCCGAAGCCCATGAAACGCCCGTGCCCCTGCGTACACCGGAAGTACTCGTAGGGTGTCGTCTTGATCCGGTCGCGCGTCCGCAGCAGGCCGGAGCCGCACCGCGGGCACGGCTTGCGCGCCGCCACCACGGTTCGCGCCTCCTGCGCGGCCCGGCCCATGTCCTCGAACAGCGCCAGGACCCCGCCGGGCGCGAGGTGCAGGTCTTCCTGTGCGTCGAACCAGACGTGGTTGCAGCCGTGACAGACGTCGATGGCGATGGTGCGCCCGTAGTGGCCTGCCAGCGACAGCGACGCCATCTCCTGGCCGCAGCCGGGGCACGTCATCGCCGGATCGTACCAGAGGCCTGTCCGCGTGCGCTACGATCGGGTCGTGGCTCCCGCCGCCTCGACGCTGACCGGCATCGATCCGCCGTGCGTGCTGCCGGGGGCGCGGCTGTGGCTGCGCGGCACGAGCCTGCCCCCGGTGACGGCCGCGGACGCCGCCGTCTCGATCGGCGGCGCGGCGGCCCGCGTGCTGTTCTCGGCGCCGGACCGCGTGGCGGTGGAAGTCCCCGATCTCCGGGAGCCCGGTGCCGTCCCCGTCCGGGCGGCCTGGTCGCCCGGGGCCACCGCCTTCGTCACCGTCGGCGTGCCGCTGGCCACCGGCCTCCACACCGTGGACAGTCCGGTCTTCGACCGGGAGGGCCGCCTGTACTGTGCCTTCAGCGGCCCTCGCGGTCAGCAGGTGCCCGTCTCCGTCTATCGCGTGGGCTCCGACGGCGGCCGTGAGCCGTTCGTCGAAGGCATCGTCAACGCGACGAGTCTGGCGTTTTCGCCGGCCGGCGTGCTCCACGTGTCCAGCCGTTTCGACGGCGCCGTCTACCGCGTGAGTCCCGAGGGACGCGCCGAGCCGTTCGCCACCGAGCTCGGCGTGGCGTGCGGACTGGCCTTCGCGCCCGACGGCACGCTCTTCGTGGGCGATCGGACCGGGACGATTCACCACGTGACCGACGACGGCGCGCGCACCCAGACGTTCGCCACGCTTCCCCCGAGCGTCGCGGCCTACCACCTGGCGATGGGACCGGACGAACGGCTGTACGTCACGGGCCCCACGCTGGCGACGCACGACGCCGTCTACCGCTTCGACGCCGACGGGCGGTGCGACGCCGTCGACCGGACGTTCGGGCGCCCCCAGGGGCTCGCGTTCGACCGGCACGGCGTCCTACACGTGGTGGATGCCCTGGCCGGGGCGGCGGCCGTGCACCGGGTGTCCTCCGGAGCGCCGCGGCGGCCCGTGGTGGCCGGGCCGGGCCTGGTCGGCATCGCGTTCGGACCCGCGGGCGAGCTCGTCGCCGCCACCGCGGACTCGGTGTTCCGCTTCGACGCCATTCCCTGATTGCGTCAGCAGCCGAGCACGGCTAACCTAGCCGCGGTCCACCGATCGGATGGCATCCCTGCTCCGGCGCAAGCCCATCGCCGCGCTGACCGCCCACGAAGGCGGCGCTGATTCGCTGCGCCGCGTGCTCGGCGCCGGGGACCTCGTGATGCTGGCGATCGGCGCCGTCATCGGCGCCGGCATCTTCGGGGCGATTGGCACGGCCGCCGCCGGCCAGACGGACCCGGGCGGCGCCGTGATCCGGTATGGCGCGGGCCCGGCGCTGGTGTTCTCGTTCCTCCTGCTCGGCGGCGCGTGCGCGCTGGCGGCGCTCTGCTACGCGGAGCTGGCCGCGATGATCCCGCAGGCGGGCAGCGCCTACGCCTATGCCTACGCGACGCTCGGCGAGTTCGTCGCCTGGATCATCGGCTGGGACCTCATCCTCGAGTACGCCGTGGGCAACGTGGCCGTGGCCATCTCCTGGGGCGACTACTTCACGACCCTCGTGCGCGGCTTCGGCCTGGAGCTGCCCGTCTGGCTCACGACGGGCTACCGCACGGCTGCGCTCAGCTCGAACCCCGAGGTGCACGGGCTCATCGGCACCGCGCCGCACCTGCTCGGCGTGCCCATCCTCCTGAATCTTCCCGCGTTCCTGATCGTGGCGTTCATCACGTGGCTCCTCCTGCGCGGCGCGCGGGAGAGCGCCAGCGCCAACAACGTGATGGTGGTCGTGAAGCTCCTGGCGCTGGGCCTGTTCATCGCCGTCGGGCTCCGGAGCATCAACCCCGCGAACTACCACCCGTTCGCGCCCAACGGGTTCACGGGCATCCACCAGGGGGCGGCGATCGTCTTCTTCGCCTACATCGGCTTCGACGCCATCTCCACCGCGGCCGAGGAGACCATCAACCCGCAGCGCAACCTGCCCATCGGCATCCTCACCGGGCTGGCGATCTGCACCCTGATCTACGTGATCGTGGGCGCCGTGCTGACCGGCATGGTGCCCTACCAGCAGCTGGCCGTCGCGGACCCCCTGGCGCGCGCGCTGGAGATCGCGGGCTTCAGCACGGTCGGCTGGATCGTCGCCCTCGGCGCGGCCGTGTCCATGACGGCGGTGCTGCTGGTGTTCCAGTACGGCCAGCCGCGCATCTTCTTCGCGATGGCGCGCGATGGCCTCCTGCCGGCGTGGGCTTCCCGCGTCAGCCCCCGGACCGGTGTGCCGGCGACGACGACACTCGTGACGGGCGTGGTCGTGGCGCTCGCGGCCGCCATCGGCGATGCGGCCGAAACCTACGATCTGACGAACATCGGCACCCTCTTCGCCTTCACGCTCGTCTCGATCGGCGTGCTCGTCCTCCGCGTGCTGGAGCCCGAACGGCCGCGGCCGTTCCGCGTTCCGCTCGTCTGGGTGGTCGCCCCCCTGGGCGCGCTCGCCTGCGTCTTCGTGATGGCCGGGCTGCCGGCGCCCGCCTGGGAGCGCTTCGGCGTGTGGCTCGTGCTGGGCCTCCTCGTTTACGGGGCCTACGGCGTGCGCCACTCCAAGCTCCGCTGATTCTCCGCCCGATGCGCCGCCAGCCTCCGATCGTCCGCGTCCAGGCCCTGGACGGGCGCCTCACGTCCCACGCGCTTCCAGAAGGGGAGACCACGGTCGGCCGCGCCCAGGCCGGCCTGGTCCTGGACGACGCCCGCATCTCCCGGCGCCACGCCCGTTTCATCCGCGCCGGTGAGATGGTCACCGTGGAGGACCTCGGCAGCCGCAACGGCACGTTCCTGAACGGGCGGCGCCTCGGCGCCGAGCCCGAACGGCTCGCGCCGAACGACGTGCTGAAAGTAGGCGACTTCACGCTCGTGTTCGAGCCGACCGACGCGATTCCCTTCGCCGACGAGGCGGGGGACGCCGGCATGCGGGAGGTGCTCAAGGTCGCGCCGGCCGACGTGCTGAAGTCGGGCGTCCACGCCGCCAGCGCGGGCGAGAAGCGCGACGTGTCCCCGGAGGGCCTCCTGTACGAGCTCGAGAAGAAGACACGCGTACTGGGCCTGTTCTACGAGCTGAGCCGCACGCTGGGCTCGGTGTTCTCGCTGGAAGACGTGTACGCCAAGGTCATGGGCATCCTGATGCAGGTCACGCCCGCGGCGCGGGTCGTGATCTACCAGCGGAGCGAGCGGGGCGACATGACGCACGTCGCCTCGCGGGTCCGGCAGGCCGATCCCGCGGAGGCCGCCATCGCCCCGACCCAGCCGCTGCGCGTGAGCCGCACCGTCTTCGACAACGTGTCGAAGCAGCGCGTGTCGGTGCTGCTGGAGAACACGCTTCGCGGCGACCAGCCCGTCCCGGAGAGCCTCAGGGTCAGCCAGACGCACTCGGTGATGGCCGCGCCGATCATCGGCCGCAAGGGCCTCCTGGGCGTCATCTACGCCGACCTGCAGGACCTGGCCCGGTCGTTCTCCACCGACGACCTCGACCTGCTCAATGCCGTCGCCGTCCAGACCGGGATCGCCCTGGACACCGTGCGCGCCCACGAGGCGCTGCAGCGCGAGGCCCAGGCCCGCGAGAAGTACGAGCGGTTCCTGCCGCAGCAGCTCGTCGACGACGTCCTGCTCGATCCGACCAAGGAGATCCGGCCGGGCGGCGCCCGCCTGATGGTGACCGTGCTCTTCGCGGATCTGCGGGGCTTCACGCCGCTGGCCGAGTCCACCTCGCCCGAGGCGGTCGTCGATCTGCTGAACCGCTTCTTCACCATGATGAGCGAGGTGATCTTCCGCCACGGCGGCACCCTCGACAAGTACATCGGCGACGGCGTGATGGCGCTGTTCGGAGCGCCGTACGCGACCGAGCGCGATGCCGTGAAGGCCGTGCGGGCCGCCATCGACATCCAGCGGGCCGTCGTCGGGCTGAACGAGGACCTGAAAGCCGCCGGGCGGCCCGAGATCGGCGTGGGCATCGGGATCAATACCGGCCCCGCCATCGTCGGCTTCATCGGGTCGGAGACCAGGCTGGACTACACCGCCATCGGCGACTCGGTGAACACGGCCGCGCGCCTGGAGCACCTGGCGCAGGCCGGCCAGATCATCATCAGCGAGCACACCATGCAGGCCGTGGACGCCAGCGTGACGTACCAGCCCCTCGACGCGGTGCACGTCAAGGGACGCACTGCGAGGATGCAGATCGCCGAGGTGTACTGGTCCAGGCGCTGACGCCCGTTGGCGCGCGCGGCCGTGCTCAGCGCCTGAGTTCGATCGTGCCTGGGACGGCGCCCGTGCACGTGCCGAACTGGTAGTTGCCGCGGATGGTGTCGCCATCCAGCGCGAGGGCGGGCGCCGTATACGAGCCGACCGCGCCGGGGAATGGCGGCGGCCCGTCGCACGGCGGGCTTGGCGCGGGCGTGAGGGTCAGCACACCCGCGGCGCCGGTCGTGCCTCCGGCCAGCGTGCCCGCCGCGTTCTTCGAGGCGTCGCCGAACGACGTGGTCCACGTCCCGACGAAGAAGCTCCGGGCCGCGTCGATGCGGAAGTCGTCGATCGCGACCCGAATCGCGCCGGTGCCGTTGGCCGTGTCCGTGACCGTGCCGGTCCACACGCCCGTCCACGGCCCGTCCGGCGACGGTCCGGTGGGGCTCGACCGCCTCGACGGTCCGCAGCCTGCCCCCGTCAGGACCAGGGCGAGCAGGAATGGGATGGCAGGCCGCGCGGTCACGGCTGTCCTCCCGGACGGAGGGTGGCGAGCGCGTAGAAGCCCGCGTTGGACGCGCTGGCGTAGACGCGGTCGCCGTGCGGTGCGGGGGCCCAGAGGAATCCCATCCTGAAGTCTCCGAAGCGCCATTGTTCCTGTCCGCTGACGAGATCGACCGCCACGAGGAACCCACCGAAGAACGGCAGGTAGACCAGCCGGTCGTCGGCGGCGAGGCTGAACGTGGTGGAGCCCCAGTAGCCGGCGTCGTGACGCCAGCGCTCGCGGCGCGTGTCCACGTCGTACGCGACGACGAGCCCCGTCGTCGATCCGGCGACGACCACCCGTCCGGCGCGCACCAGGGCGCGCTGGTCGATGTCCGTGGAGGCGATGGCGCTCGAGAACGGACCCTCGAGCCGTGGAAAGGCCCACCGGACGCCGCCCGTGGCGGCGTCGAACGCGTAGATGTTGCCGTCGGTGGCGGCCGCGACCAGCATGTCGTCCACCCACACGGGGCCGCCGGCGCGGATGGTGCTCTGCCAGGCCTCGCGCGGCTTCGGGAACTCGGTCCGCCAGCGGACGCGCCCGGAGGCCGCGTCGAGCACCGCCACGCCGCCGACGCCAGGGACGTCGTAGGTGGAATAGGTGGCCGCCACGAGATCGCCGTCGACCACCGGGTCGAACACCGTCGAGCGCACGCCGGGTGTGTCCACCACGCGCGTCGTCCACACGAGCCGGCCCCGTGCCGCGTCGATCGCATACATCCGGCCGTCGGGCGACCCGGTGTACACGATCTCGCCGGCGGTCGCCCCCAGGAACAGCCCCGGCCCGTCGCCGCCGGGCGCCTCGTACGTCCAGCGCCGCCTGCCCGTGCGCCTGTCGAAGCCGACCACGTCCCAGTCGCCGGCCACGACCGTCTCGCCGGCCAGCCGCACCGCGGTCCCGGCGGTCGTGTCCCCGAAGATCGCGTCGGTGCTCCTCACGCCCGTGCCCGTCCGCCAGCGGACCGCGCCGGTGTCGGTCCGGAGCGCGACGACTTCGCGGCTCTTGGACAGGAAGTACGCCGTGTCGTCGTCGTGCGTCGGCCGTCCGACCGATTCTCCCGGCAGGTGCCACACGACCGAGGCCGTCGGGCCGGGCGTGGGCACGTTCGATGGCTGCGCGGCGAACACGCCGGCCGACGCCGCTCCCGCCGCGGCGATGAGGACGACCACGCTGGCTCTCCTGTCGGACGCGATTCGCATGGGGCACTCCTCCGGAGGCACGGGCGGCGGGCCGTCCCGCCGCCCGGCATCGTTCGCTAGGGCACGGCCACTCCCGTCGACCAGACGAGCGTGCCCGACGGGTCCACGATGGTCGCCACGCCGGCATTCAGCAGCCGCAACACCGCGCCCGGCGCCGAGGTGTCGCTGGCCCAGCGCGGCGCTCCTCCAGCGTCGTAGACCACCAGGTTCCCGTCCGTCTGCATCTCCATGTACCCCGCCCAGAACCCCTGCGTGCCCGAGGCCCACACCGGCGCGCCGGACCGGTACAGCACGAGGTTGCCGTCGGACTGATACCGGAGGCCCACCGTGCCGTCCGGCGACGTGAGCTGCTGATCGGCGTAGAGACGTGTGCCGCCGCCGTACGACGTCCCCCCGCCGCCCCCGCCGCCGCCCGTGGTCCGCACGGCCACGCCCATCACGCCCGTGAGCGCATCGGAGATGGGACGATCGCTCCGCTCCGTTTCCTGCGTGTGCGCGGGACCGTAGACGGCGAAGTACACGCCGCCCGGATATGCCTGGCTGCCGACGGCCACGATGCCGTCGTGCGGCGTCCGGCACGTGCGATCGTTGGTCACCGCCCAGCACCAGAGCGGATCGAG
>JBFWXO010000045.1:0-52786 GCA_050187355.1 Vicinamibacterales bacterium | reverse complement strand
TCTGGCATCGGTCTCCCGGCGATCCACGCCGTAGCCCACGAGGTTGAACGTCACCTCGGGCCGGACGTCGCGGACCACGGCCGCCAGCGCGGCCTCGTTTAGCACGTCGCACGCCGCCACCGTCACCTCCGCGCCGTAGGCCGAGGCGATCCGGCGCGCCCGATCGCCGTCGCGAGCCACGGCCCACACGCGCGCACCGGCGCGGCTGGCCTCTCGCGCCACCCAGCGGCCGATGAAGCCGGTCGTCCCCAGCACGAGCACGCGGCGGTTCGCGAGCGACGCCGCGAGGTCGGTCCGCGGGCCGCTCACTGGCTCACCTTCGCCGGCGACTGATCCGGATCGGCAGGCCGCGGCTGGAACGGGAGCGGGGCGCCGGGCGCGATGGGGCCGGCGACGACGCGGTAGCCGCCGCCGCCCGTGCGCGACGGGCCATCGACGATCCAGATCGGCCGATCGGGAAAGGCCGCCCGCAGATCCGCAATCGTCGTGGCGTCGCGGTTCCACGCGTAGATGGGCACCGCGGCCGACCAGTCGAGCGGGTTGTAGGTGGACGCCGAGGCGTAGTCGGGCGCGTTCAGGCCGTTCACCACGACGAGGGCCCTGCCGAAGCCGCGCGTCTCGGCGAGTTCCCGGATGTCCGGCCGCATGCCGCGGAAGCGGAAGTACTTGTCGGTCGCGCGCCAGGGCACGAAGGTCAGGACCGCCACCGCGCACGCGACCACGGCCATCACCGTGCCCTTGCGTTCGGCCAGGCCCGTCACCGTGTCGAAGGTGTGGATGCCGCGCGCGGTCAGCGCGAGGAGGCTCGGCAGCGCCAGGTACCAGTACCGGGCGCCGAAGTCGGGCCCGCCCGAGAAGTAGTTGGCGAAGTAGGCGGCCCACACGATCGCGGCCGTCCCGGTCAGGGCCGTGTCGGCGCGCTCGAACCGGCCGCGCAGGAGGTGCACGAGCGCGAAGGCGAGCGATCCGGCGCCCCAGCCGAAGAGCTCCACCTGCGTGGCGGTGAGATTCAGGTTCGTGTTGATCAGGCCGTCGATGAGGTCGTGGCCGGGCCGGGGGTCGAGTGCCCAGCCCATGCCGCGGTTGGGCCCGAACCCGTAGTCGTTGGCCCCCGGCGCGTAGTACCGGTCGTTGTATTCCATGATCGGGAACCGCGTCCCGCGGCCGGTGAAGTGGGCGTTGTAGGCGAGCAGCAGCGCACCGACGGCCATCGAGCCGAGCACGAGCCCGGCCGTCGAGGCGACACGCAGGCGGCGGCCGCCGATGCCGATCGCCGAGAGGCCGAGCGCGAGGGCGGCGATGAGCGCGTCGAGCTGCCGGACGAACGCCAGCCCGCCGAGCGCGGCGCCGGCCAGCCACGCCCACACGCTGGCGCCCGTGCGGCGCGCGCGCTCGACGCCCACCGCGGCGAGGAGCGCCAGGCTGAGGGTGGCGGTCTGCGGCATGAAGCTCATGCCGAGGAAGAGGGCCCAGGGCGACGCGACGAGCAGGGCCACGCCGGTCTGGCGGACGCGGCGCCCGTACCAGGCCTGCAGCAGGATGGCCATCAGGAGGACGTTCAGGCCCGAGAGCAGCGGGTTCACGAGCAGTTCGGCGCCGACGACGGCGCCGAGCGCCAGCACGGCCGGCCAGCCCGGCGGCACCACGCTGTACCAGCCCTGCGGCGATGCCGTCGTCAGGTACGTCTCGAACGCGCGCGGGACCGGCGGGACGTCGATGGCCAGCCGCCCCTCCGCGAAGTAGCGTGCCTGGAACAGGTACTGGACCTCGTCGGGCACGTGCGGGTGGTTCTGGTAGACGACGAGGTTCAGGGCGAGACACGTCACCACGACGACGCCGGCCGCCGCCCACTCGAAGACGCCGAGCGCCGGTTCCCGGTCGTGGCCGACGTCGGTGAGCGCGACGCGCGCCGGGGCCGCGAGACCGGCGAGCCCGATCGTGCCGGCCTGGAGCACGGTCAGGACCGTCGCCGTGACGAGCTCCCGCACGTAGACCCAGACGTCCCGGCTGAGGGTGGCGCCGAGCAGGACCGCGGCGACGACGAACATGGCGGCGCGGCCCCAGCCGAACGCCGTCCCGACGCCGCGGCTCAGCCGCGCGAAGCGGCCGCCCGTCGCCCATCCCCCGGCGACGAGCGCGGCCTGCAGGGCCAGCACCGCCAGGGCCACGGGGTGGTCCGCGAGCCGGGGCCAGTCCAGGGCGTGCTGATAGCGGACCGGCGGGCCGGCCTGGATCAGGGTGAGGGCCGCGGCGGACCCGCCGATCGCCACCGCGGTCCACCGTCCCGTGGCCGCCCACGCTCCCCGGGCGCTGACGGCGACGGCCGCGAGGGCCGCCAGCCCGGCGAACCAGAAGCGGGCGCCCGCCAGGCCCCCGTGGAGAGCGGCGGCCGCCACTGCGACGCCCGACCAGAGCCCCACGGCGAGGGCGGCGATGAGGGCGCGGTCGAGACGGAGCATGAGCAGGCGTCCGGACTATCGTCCGGTGGCGGACGTGATCTTAGTCCGGCGCGCACGACGCCCCGGGCAACGGCGCGCGACGGCGCGCATTGAAGGCCGGGTCCACCGGGCCGATTCCCCGACTGGGAGCCCCGCGGCGGCCTGGCGCCGCGCGGGTACCGCGACTTCACGTGCAGCCACGACGGACATTGCATGCCCGCACCACCGCGGACACGGCGACCGGACAGGTCGCCGCGCCGGCGGGACCGGCGCGGCCGCGCCGCGGGCGCCAGCGCCGGGGCCTGCCGCCCCCGACGGCGGCGCCCGAGGGGGCGATCCCGGACGTCGCGCCCGTCGACCTCGATGCGGCGCCGCCGGCGGTCGCCCCCATCGTCGTGGCCACCGCCGACCCGTCGCTGCTCCGGATGCTCACCTTCGCGCTCGTGCAGGTGGGGCTGCCGCACACGACGTTCACCTCGGGGCTCGCGCTCCTCGAACGGCTCCTCACGGCGCCCCAGGGCGCGCACCCCAGCATCGTCGTCCTGGACGTGGACCTCCCGGGCGTCGACGGCCACGCCATCCTCGAACGGCTGTCCGTGGAACGGCCCGGCGCGTACCTGATCGTGGCCCTCTCGTCGCATGCCGACGAGTCCGTGCAGGTGCGGTCGCTGCTCGCCGGGGCGCTGGACCACCTGGCCAAGCCCTTCAACGTGCGCGTGCTGTCGGTGAAGCTCCAGCAGTGGGCGGCCGTGGCCCGCCGGTGCGAGGTGGCCGCCTGATGCTGTCGCTCCAGACGCTGGCGGTGGCGCTCACCGTGGAGGGGTCGCTCATCGCCCTCGCGCTCGGGGCGCTCGCCATCCTGCGCGTCTGGCTCGTGGTGCGCGCCCACCAGGTGGCCGACGGCGTGCAGCGCCTGGAGCCCCTGCTGCACGTGTGGCTCATCGACAACGCCGACGTCCGGCAGTTCGTGCGCGCGCTGCGGTCCGAGCACCCGCACGTCGCGTTTCACGCCGTCGCCCGCCTGGCCACGGCCTACGTGACGCTCGAGCGCCAGCAGGTGCTGGCGCCGATCCTCAGGTCCGAGCGCTGGGTGGAGCGGATGCTGGCCCGCGGACGCTCGATCTTCTGGTGGCGGCGGTTCGACGCCGCCCGCCTCCTGACCATCGTCGGGGCGCCCGACGACGCGCCGCTCATCACGGCCCTGCTGGCCGACCGGCACCCGGCCGTGCGCCTGGTGGCCATCGACGCCGCGGCCCGCCTGGGCGGCCTGCTCGTGGATCACGAGCTCGACGGCGTCCCGCGCCGCCAGGACGCGGTGCAGGCGTATCAGCTCTCCGCCCTCGCGAGGAACCCGCGCGTCGTCGAGGCCGCGCTGCTGCCCCGCCTCGCGGCGGACGCCCCGCCGGGAGCCCTCGCCGTGTGGATCGACGCCGCCGGCGCCCTCGCGTCGCCCACGGCGCTGGGCCGCGTCGTCGCGCTGGCCGATCACCCGGAGCCGCTGGTCCGCGTCCACGTCGCCCGGGCGCTGCGGCGGCACCCCGATCCCGACACGGTGCCGGCGCTCCTCGCGCTGCTGGCCGACACGGACTGGCGCGTGCGGGCGCAGGCGGCCCGCGCGCTGGGCGCGCTGCGCGTCGGGGCGGCCACCGGCGCCCTCGCCGTCGCGGTGCGCGACCGGTCGTGGTGGGTGCGCTACCGCGCCGCGCTGGCCCTGGCGCAGATCGGCGGCCACGGCAAGGACGAGCTCCTCGCCGTGGCGCGCGGCGACGATCCGCTGGCGCGCGACATGGCGGTCCTGGTCTCGGGGCTCTCGGCCCCGGCGGTCGTCGAGATGTCGGAGGTCTGACGGCCGTGACGCTCCACGCCGACTGGTGGTTCCTCGAGGTCCTGCGGGTGGCCGACATCGCCATCCTCTGGTACATGCTGCACGTGAACTCGTTCTTCGCGCTGCTGCTGGCGCTGGCGGCGCCGCAGCTCTTCGCGCACTGGCGGTTCGGCAGCGAGGACGTGCTCGCGCGCAGCCTCACCTCGTCGGCGGTGCCGCGCGTGAGCATCCTGGTGCCCGCGCACAACGAGGCGGTGACGATCGTGGACAGCGTCCGGGCCCTGCTGACGCTGCAGTACCCCTACTACGAGGTGGTGCTCGTCAACGACGGCTCGACCGACGACACGCTGCAGCGCCTCATCGACGCCTACGACCTCTACGAAGTGCCGCCCGCGGTGATGCGCCGCCTGCGGACGAAGCTGGTCCGCGGCTACTACCGGTCCCGCACGTGGTCGAAGCTGCTGGTCGTGGACAAGCACGGCGGGGGCAAGGCCGACGCGCTCAACGTGGCGCTCGACGCGGCCCGCTATCCCTTCGCGCTCGCCTGCGACGCCGACACCCTCATCGAGCCGGACGCGCTGCTCCGCCTGGCGCGGCCCTTCCTCTTCGACCAGAAGATCGCGGCCGTCGGCGGCACGATCCGCGTGGTGAACTCGTGCACGGTGCGGGAGGGGCGCGTCGTGGACGCGCGGGTGGACGGCCATTGGCTGGCCGGCATCCAGACGGTGGAGTACCTGCGCGCGTTCCTGTTCGGCCGGCTCGGATGGAACCTGCTCGGCGGCAACCTCATCATCTCCGGCGCCTTCGGGCTCTTCCGCCGCGACTACCTGACGGAGATCCTCGGCTACGCGACGAGCACCGTGACCGAGGACTTCGAGCTCATCGTGCGGCTGCAGCGCTACCTGCGCGAGCAGTCGATCGGCGCCAAGGTGGTCTTCATCCCGGACCCGGTCGCCTGGACGGAAGTGCCGTCGTCGATCGCCGTCTTCGGCCGCCAGCGCGAGCGGTGGCACCGCGGCCTCATCTCCACCCTGGTGGCGCACCGGCACGTGCTGCTGAATCCGAAGTACGGCGCGACCGGGCTCATCGCCATGCCCTACTTCCTGGTCGCGGAGCTCCTGGCGCCCGTGGTGGAGGCGGCCGGACTCGTGATCACCGTCGGCTGCACGTTGACCGGCACGCTGTCCCCGCGCTTCGCCCTGGCGTTCTTCGTGGCCGCGTACCTCTTCGGCTCGCTGCTGTCCCTGGCCGCCATCCTCATGGAGGAGGTGAGCTTCCACCGGTACCGCCGGCCGATGGACACGCTGCGCCTGGTGGTGTTCGCGTTCCTGGAGCCGTTCGGCTACCGCCAGATCACGGTGTGGTACCGCTTGAAGGCCTTCTGGCGCTACTTCCGGGGCGACCACACGTGGGGCCGCATGCAGCGGGTGGGATTCGGTGGGGCGCCGCCGGCGCGCGCCGACGCGGCCCAGGCCGGACAGGCCCGGGCCGCGTGACGGCGGGTCCCGGTCACCGGAACACGACGCGCAGACCCGCCCACACCATGTAGTTGTTGTCGATGTCGTCGGCGTGGTCGAAGAAGAGCCGTCCCTCGCCCACGAGCAGGAACCGCACGTCGCTGGCGGTGCGCGCGAGCTGGACGCCGCCGTGCAGGAGCCACGACCCCGTGATCGTGTCGGAGTGGGTCACGTCCCACACGCCGACGCCCGTGCCGACGAATCCCTTCTCGCTCCGGCCCCAGTAGTTCAGCTCCACGTCGCCGAAGAGGCTGCTGTTGCCCGTCTCCTCGGTGTTCAGAGCGACACCCACGGCGGGCGCCAGGCGCCAGCCCGACGTGCCGAGGCGGAGGTCCAGGCCGCCCTTGCCGCCGACGAGCGCCGCGCACTGGCCGTTCTCCACCGAGACGCCGTTCACGTCGGCCGCGCGGAGCCGGCGCTCTTTGCCGCCCAGGATCTCGATGAAGGCGTCCACCTTGGCGCGGCGATCGCGCTCGGCGGCGTCGGCGGCCTGGCGGGCGGCTTCGGCCGCGCGGGCCTCCTCGGCCTTCCGCGCCTCCTCCGCCTTTCGGGCGTCCTCGGCTTTCCGCGCGTCCTCCGCCTTCCGGGCCTCCTCGGCCTTTCGCGCCTCGTCCGCCTTCCGGGCGGCCTCGGCGGCGGCCGCGCGCTTCGCCTCCTCGGCCCGCTTCACTTCGGCCGCCCTGGCGGCCTCGGCGGCCTTGGGGCTCGGTCCCGTGCCGGACAGCGAGAGGTTGGCGCACGCCGTCGGCACGACGAAGGTGTAGCCGTGATTGCCGTCGTCGAGGCTGAACTCGTACGCCTCGAACGGCGCGTCACCGCCCCACTGCACGTTGCGGATGATGCCGGGCGTGCCGCGCTCGCGCAGCGCCATCCATTCCAGCGTCGATCCGACGGCCACGGTGACGCTGCGAAGGCCGGTGGCCTCGGTGAGCGTGCGGACGGCGTCCGCGCCGAGATGACCGAGCCCCGCCGCCTCGAACACGGCCTGGATGTCGGAGGCCATGCCCGGCTTGGCCATCATGGTGCGGAGGGCCTCGACGTTCTCGACCGGACCGTAGAACCGTCGCGGCGTGTTGAGGCGGGTGGCGATGTGCGCGCCGGGCGCGATCGTGATGCCCGCGCGCTGGGTGGAGGATTGAGCGTCCTGCGCAACGGCCGGGCCGGCAGCGAACACGAACAGCCCGATGGCCCATGCGCAGGCAACGTTGGCAAACGTCGTCTGTGTCATGGCGCGACTCCCCGAGCGGCGGTACCGCTCTGGCGCAATGCGCTACAAGCATCGTGCCTCGAGGCGTCGGCAGGAACAGGCGGGTTTCCTACCGCCGGCGCGTGGATGCCCCCGGCCTGGAAACGGATCTACCCGGAAGCTCCGTTCCCCACCCCCACCGGCGGTGATTTTGCGCACCGTCGCGGGTACCGCCGGGCTGCGGTCCGGCGGCCTACGGCTTGGGCTTCTCGGCGAACTGCTTGCGCGTGTCGCGCATGAAGTACTTCCGCGCCGGCATCTCGACCTTCGGCAGCGACGTCTTGTCCATCACGGCGTCCGCATCGATGAGCCGGTTCTCGTGCAGGAGGAACGCCGTGAGCGCGTAGACCTCGTCGTCGGTCAGCGAGCCGGGCGCCGTCGGCGGCATGGCGCGGCGGACGTAATCGAAGACGGTCGTGGCATAGGGCCAGTAGTTCCCGATCGTGTGCGGGACCTTCGGGTCCTTCGAGAACGGGAACCCGTCGCCCGGCGCGCGCCCCACGAGCACGTCGTTCGGGCCCTCGGTGCCCGTCTTGCCGTGGCACTGCGCGCACTTCGACGCGTAGATGGCCGCGCCGCCGGCCGCCGTGCCCTTTCCAGCCGGCAGGCCCGCGCCGTCGGGGGTGACGTCGATGTCGCGGGCGGCGATCTCGGCCGGCGTCGCGGCGCGGCCGATCCCGTACCGCGCCGGCGCCTGGGCGCCGGCGGCCGCGGCCAGCGCGGTGGCCAGGAGCACCGCGGCGATCATCGATGGCAGGCGGCGCGTCATCCCCACGCCTCCTCCTTGTAGACGACCGTGCCGTCGGCGCGCACGACCCATCCCGTGATCGGGTTCAGGTGGTAGGTGGCCGTCCCGGGGCCGCGCTGCGCCAGGAGCTCGGCGCGCGGGGGCTGCACGTAGCCGGTCTCGTCCACCGCGCGGCTCATGATCACGGCCTCGCCCCCCTTCCATTCCCACAGGTGGCGGAAACGCGTGTGCGCCAGCGGCAGGACCGGTTCCTGCAGGCGTGCCGCCGCCCAGGTCGCCCCGCCGTCGGTGGACACCTCGACGCGCACGATCCGGCCGGCGCCGGTCCACGCGATGCCCTGGATCTCCACCCAGCCCTTCTCGATCGTCTTGGGATAGGCCGGCGCCGTGATGAGCGAGCGCGCGTCCATCCGGAAGCTGAACTGCCGCGCCGTGCCGTTGGCGTAGGGCTCGGTGTACTTCGAGGTCTCTTCCCGCGTCATGAACGGCTTGTCGGACACCTCGATCCGGCGCAGCCACTTCACGCTCGTGTTGCCCTCCCACCCGGGCAGGAACAGGCGTGCCGGGTAGCCCTGTTCGGGCCGGATCGACTCGCCGTTCTGCCCGTAGGCCACAAGCGCGTCGTCGAGGGCCTTCTCGAGGGGCACGCTGCGCGTCAGCACGGCCGCGTCGCTGCCCTCGGCCAGGAGCCACGCCGCCCCGGCGCGGACGCCGACCTCGTCGAGCAGGGTCTTCAACCGGACGCCCGTCCACTCGCTCGTGCTGGTGAGGCCCGCCAGCTGGCCCGGCGTGGTCTCGGGCCCGGCGGTCCGCGCAAGGTTGCCGGAGCATTCCAGGAAGTAGATCTGCGAGTGCGACGGGAACCGCTTGAGGTCCGCCAGCGTGAAGACGAGCGGGCGCTCGACCATGCCGTGGATGAGCAGCGAGTAGTTCGCCGGGTCGATTTCGGGAACGCCGCCGTGGTGGCGTTCGAAATGGAGGTCGGCGGGCGTGATCGTGCCCATCAGGTCGTGGTGGGGCGTGCCCGACGAGGTCGCGCCGCGCACGAGCCGCTGCACCTGGGCGGACGGCGCGCGCTGCCCGGTGGCGCGGGGCGGCTTGCCCCGGACCTTGGTGGGGTCGGCGGGCGCCTGCCCGGCGGCCGTCGTGCCGAGGGCGACGGCGCCGGCCGCGCCGGCGATCAGATCGCGTCGGGTCACGCGCATGGGACCTCCGTATCGAAGTAGCGGGGAGTATAGGGGCTCGCCGCAGTGCCGACAAGCGCGGGCGCGCGCACGATGGGGCGGGCCGCGCGGGCCACCCCGGCCGCCGAGGACGTCCCGGGGGCGCCGGCTGCAAGAAGTCCGGCCCGGTCCGTTCTCACCGTGGAGGCAGGGCATGACCACGGTGGACCGGCTCTGGCGGTGGCTCTCGGCGGATCCCCGCCACGGACAGATTGCGACGCTGGTCCTGCTGCTGGCTTACGGCGCCGGCGGGCTCGGCTTCGACGTATCGGCCGCGCAGTGCGCGGTGACCGTCGCCACGGCGCTCGTCGTGCAGTGGACGGGCGACGGCTGGCGCGGCGCGCCCCGGGGGTCGGGCGCCAAGAGCGCCCTCATCTCGTCGCTGTCGCTCTGCCTGCTGCTGCGCACCGACGACCTCGCGTGGGCGGCGGCCGGCGCGGCCATCGCGGTCGGGTCGAAGTTCCTCATCCGGGTCGGCGGCAAGCACGTCTTCAACCCGACCAACGGCGCGCTCGTCGCGCTGCTGCTCGCGACCGACGCGGCGTGGGTTTCGCCCGGCCAGTGGGGCGCCGGCGCCCTGGCCGGATTCGGCTTCGCCTCGGCCGGCCTCGCCGTCGTGCACCGGTCGGCGAGAAGCGACGTGACGCTCGCCTTCATCGCCGGCTACGCCGGCCTGGTCCTGGCGCGGGCCGCGTGGCTCGGCGATCCCTGGGCCGTGCCGCTCCATCACCTGGAGAGCGGCGCCTTCCTGCTGTTCGCGTTCTTCATGATTTCCGATCCCAAGACGACGCCCGACTCGCGGACCGGGCGCGTGCTGTTCGCGCTGGCCGTGGCCGTCGGCGCCGCCTGGGTGCACTTCCGCCTGTTCCGCCCCAACGGCTTCCTGTGGGCGCTCGCCTGCACGTCCCCGTTCGTGCCGGTCCTGGACCGGCTGCTCCCGGCCCTGCGCTACGCCTGGCCGGCCCCGGTCCGCTCGTCCCTGTCGTTCGATTGGAGGTCCCCGATGATTCGCCGGTCCGTCGTGTCCCTGCTCGCCGCCCTCGCGCTGGGGTCCGCGCTCGCCTCGCGCGCCGAGGCGTTCTGCGGCTTCTACGTGTCGAAGGCGGACACGTCCCTGTTTAACAAGGCCTCGCAGGTCGTGCTCGCGCGCGACGGCGACCGGACCGTCATCACGATGGCCAGCGACTTCCGCGGCAGCCCCCGGGAGTTCGCGATGGTCGTGCCCGTGCCGACCTCGATCGCGCGCGACCAGATTCACGTCGCCGATTCGCCCCTCGTCGCGCACCTCGACGCGTACACGGCGCCGCGCCTGGTCGAGTACTACGACGCCAACCCGTGCGGCACGTTCTACCCGGCCACCGCCGCCGACGCGGCGCTGCGCGGCAACGTGCGAATGTCGGTTGCCCAGGAAGCGAAGCGCGAGAAGAGCCTCGGCGTGACCATCGAGGCACGCTACACCGTGGGCGAGTACGACATCCTCATCCTCTCGGCCACGCAGAGCTCGGGCCTCGAGACGTGGCTGCGCGAGAACGGCTACAGGATGCCGCGGGGCGCCAGCGACGTGCTGGGCAGCTACATCCGCCAGCACATGCGCTTCTTCGTGGCGCGCGTGAACCTGACCGAGCAGTCGCGCCTGGGCTTCACGACGCTCCGGCCGATCCAGGTGGCGTACGAATCGCCGAAGTTCATGCTCCCGCTGCGCCTCGGCATGGTGAACGCCGACGGCCCCCAGGAGCTCTTCGTCTACACCCTGACGCGCAAGGGCCGCGTCGAGAGCACCAACTACCGGACGGTGAAGCTGCGGACCGACGTCGAGATCCCGTCCTACGTCAAGGATCCGGCCGAGTTCGCGAAGATGTACCGCGCGCTCTTCGATCGCCACGTCGAGGCCGAGCGCATGAGCGCGGTGTTCCAGGAGTACGCCTGGGACATGGGCTGGTGCGATCCGTGCGCGGCCGACCCGCTGTCGCGGGACGAGCTGCGGCAGCTGGGCGTCTTCTGGCTGGACGACCTGCCGCAGGCACCGCGGCCGGCGATCCTCCAGGTGGGACCCGGTCCACAGGACGTGTTCGTGACGCGCCTCCACGTCCGCTACGACGCCGCCCACTTCCCCGAGGACCTCGTGTTCCACGAGACCGGGGATCGGACCAACTTCCAGGGCCGCTACGTGCTGCGCCACGCGTGGACCGGACCGGCCACGTGCCCGCAGGCCGAGGCCTACTTCCGGCAGGTGGCCCAGCGCCGCGAGCGCGAGGCGCAGACACTGGCGTCGCTCACGGGCTGGTCCATCGACGAGATCCGCTCGCGCCAGGGGCCCGCGCCGGTGCCGGTCCCGCGCCCGGAGCCGGAGCCGCGCCCGCAGCCCGTCGCCCCGCCGCCCCCCGTCCGGTGGTGGCGGTCGATCTGGCGGCGCTGACCCTCGGCCCGGGCGGGCACACCGCCCAGGCGCCCCGTGCCGGGCGGGTGTAGGATGCTCCGGATCTCAGGAGGATCCATGTCCAAGACGCTGACCCGTCGTGAGTTCGTCCAGACTTCCGCGGGCACCGGCCTCGCGCTCGGCGCGGCGCCGGTGTTCGGCCAGGCCCCGGCGATGCGCACCGGGGCGTCGCGGCCCGTCGTCATCTCCAGCGACAACGGCAACGTCTACAAGAACGGCGGCACGAAGGTGTGCGTGCAGCAGGCCTTCGAGATGATGACGAGCGGCGGCAAGGACGTCCTCGACTCGCTCATCGCCGGCGTCAACATCGTGGAGCTCGACCCGACCGAGTCGGGCGTCGGCTACGGCGGGCTGCCCAACGCCGACGGCGTGGTCCAGCTCGACTCGTGCTGCATGCACGGTCCGGCCAGGCGCGCCGGCGGCGTGGCCGCCATCGAGGGCGTGCGCGCGCCGTCGCTCGTCGCCAAGGCCGTGATGGAGAACACGGACCACCACCTGCTCGTCGGCAAGGGCGCGCAGGAATTCGCCCGGTCGATGGGGTTCACGATCGAGGACGACCTCAACACCGAGAAGTCGCGGCGGCTGTGGCTGGAGTGGAAGCGCCGGATCGATCCCGAGCACTACCTCGACCCGAAGAAGCGCGAGCGCGCGGGCCTCATGGCCGGCCTCCAGATGGTGCGGGAGGGGCTCATCGACCCGAACCACTTCTGGGGCACCATCAACTGCGACGGCGTCAACGCCAAGGGCGAGGTGTGCGGCGTGACGACCACGAGCGGCCTCGCGTGGAAGATCCCGGGCCGCGTGGGCGATTCGCCCATCCTCGGCGCGGGGCTGTACGTGGACAACGAGGTCGGCGCGGCCGGCTCCACGGGGCGCGGCGAGGCCAACCTCTACGGCCTGTGCTCGTTCTTCATCGTCGAGCAGCTGCGGGCGGGCAAGTCGCCGAAGGACGCCGGGATGGAGGCGCTCCGGCGCGTCAAGGCCAACACGATCGAGAAGCGGCTGCTGAACAGCAAGGGCAACCCGGCCTTCGGCCTCAGCTTCTACGTGCTGAACAAGAAGGGCGAGTTCGCCGGCGTCTCGATGTACGAGACGAAGTTCGCGGTGTGCACGGAGAACGGACCGGAGACCCGGACCTGCGAGCCGCTCCTGCCGGGCAGCAGCACCGACTAGGCGACCACCGGCACGCCCGGGGCCCTGCCCCGGGCTACCTCTTCGGAATCGTCCAGAGGTAGATCTTCCGCCCGTTGACGTCGATCTCCTGTTCGGGCTTCCAGTCGCCCATGTCGAACGCGTGCGACACGATGCGGGTGCCGGGCTTGAGGTCGCGCATCAGCTTGGGCCTGAGCTTCTGGTTCAGGCTGGGCAGCAGGTACAGCGTCACGACCGTCGCCGCCGAGATGTCGGCCTCGAACAGGTCGCCCTGCTGAATCCGGACGCGGTCGGCCACGCCGTTGCGCTGGACGTTCGCGGTCGCGTCCTTGATGCGCTCCGGGTCGATGTCGATGCCCACCGCGCGCGCGCCGTACTTCCGCGCCGCCGTCACCGGAATCCGCCCGTCCCCCGTGCCCAGGTCGTACACGACGTCGTCCTTGGTGACCTTGGCCGCCAGCAGCATCGCGTCCACGACTTCCTGCGGCGTCGGTACGTAGATGACGTCGGGGCGGCGGGTCGCGGCGGCGGGCTGAGCGGCCGCGTCGGGGACTGGCAGGACGAGGAGGGCCGTCAGGCCGACGGCCAGGGTCGTGACTCGCATGGACATCTGGACTCCTCGGGGGAGGGGGCGAGTATACCGGTCCGCCCTCCGCTTTGACGACCGGACCGGCCTGAATGGCTGGTACGACTGGTCGCACCCTGAGAATAATTCGCGTATCGCCAATATTGACAATGTATTGAACTTATACGAACGTTCGTTCATAATTCACGAGTGCCCGGCCCCGCCTCCAGAGCCAACGGCCTGCGCAGCCGAAAGGCGCTCATGGAGCGCGGATTGGCGCTGGTCGCTCAAGGTGGCCGCCACCGGGTGAGCATCGGCGCCCTGGCCGCGGCGCTCGGAATGAGCAAGAGTGCCGTCCATGCCCACTTCGGGTCCAAGGCCGCCCTCGAGGCCGCGCTCGTGGACGAGGCGGCGGACCGGTTCGGACGGGCCGTCGTCGACCCGGCGGGCGCCGCACCGCCTGGGCTGGCGCGGCTCGCGGCCCTGTGCGACGCTTTCCTGCTCTTCGCCGCGGAGTCCGGCGGTGCCGGGCTCACGCCCGTCCATCGGGCGTTCGGGCGGGACCTGGCGACCGCCGCCGAATCCAGGCGGCTGGCCTGGGCCGCCTCGTGGCGCCGGACCCTCGACCAGGCCGCGACCGGCGCCGAGACCGCGGGCGAACTGGCCCGGGGCGTCGAACCGGCGCAGGTGGCCTACGAACTCGACGCGCTCTTGAACGGCGCCGTGCACGCCATCGAGACGACGCCGCCGGCCGACGTCGTCCGCCGCACCCGCCTCGCGGTCGACCGGACGCTCCTGGGCTGGTCCGCGCGCTAGTCCGCCCTCGCCGCCGCGTCGCGGGGGCGACCTGCGCGGGACGGTATGCTGTGGCGCGCACCGATGAAAATCGCGACCTGGAACGTCAACGGCATCCGCGCGAGGCAGGGGCAGCTGCTCGACTGGCTCGCGGCGGAGCGGCCCGACATCGTCTGCCTGCAGGAGGTGAAGGCCTCGCTCGACCAGCTCCCGTTCGAGCTGCGGGAGGTGGAGGGCTACTGGACCGGGTGGCACGGCGACAAGGGCTACTCGGGCGTGGGCCTGCTCGTGGCCAAGACGGCCGTGGCCGCGCCGCCCGTCTACACCCATCCGCCGTTCGACTTCGAGCGGCGCGTCATCTCGGCCGAGCTCGACTTCGGGCGCGGGCCGGTCCTGACCTCGTCGTTCTACGTGCCCAACGGCGGCAAGGACTACGAGGCGAAGCTGCGCTTCCTCACCGCCATGGACGCCTGGGCGGCCGAGCACCAGGCGGCGGGCCGGACGCTGCTCTTCTGCGGCGACCTGAACGTGGCCCGCACCGACATGGACATCCACCCGAAGGAGCGCAAGGCGAACCAGGTCGGCGCGCGCGAGGACGAGCGGGCCCTGATCGAACGGCTGCTGTCGCGGGGGCTCGTGGACGTGGGACGGACGCTCCATCCGTCCGACGACGCGCTCTTCACCTGGTGGGCGCCGTGGCGCAACCTCAAGCAGCGCAACATCGGCTGGCGGATCGACTACGTGGTCGCCTCGTCCGGCCTGGCCGCCTCCGCCACCGCGTGCGTGGTCCAGCGCGAGGTGGGGTCCAGCGACCACGGCCCCGTGGTCGCCACCTTCGCCTAGCGGCGGAGCGCCGGCGTCCCGCCGCTTGAGGCCCGGGCCGCGCGCGAGTACGCTGTCGCGCCATGGCCACGCCCCGACGCCGCTGGATCACCCTGGCAGCCATCGCCCTTGCCGGCCTTGGCACCGTGGCGTTCGTCGCCGCGCCGCGGACGGCCGCCCAGGGCGGCGGACGTCCGCCCGGCAGCACCTACACGGGGAAGGCGTTCACCTTCACCGAGGTCGCCCCCGGCGTGTATCACGCCGTGGGCACGGGCGCGCTGGCCGTGGGCTGCAACGCCTCGATCGTGGTCAACGACGACGACGTGCTCGTCGTGGACACGCACCTGTCGCCCGGAGCGGCCTGGGCGCTTCGCGAGGAGATCACGGCCCTCACGCCCAAGCCCATACGCCAGGTGGTGAACACCCACTGGCATTGGGATCACGCGCACGGCAACCAGATCTTCGGCCCCGAGGTGGAGATCGTCGGCCACGAGTACACGCGCCGGAAGCTGGCTGCGGGCGACTCGACCCGCGGCCGCAGCTGGGACCAGTTCATCGGCGGCCTGCCCGGGCGCATCAGCGAGATGAAGGCCCGCCTGGCGACGGCCACCGACGCGGCCGAACGCGCGACGCTCCAGGCGCAGATCGCTCCCCTCGAGGTCGAGCTCGAGGGGACGCGCGCGATCGACGTCAGGCCGCCCACCGTCACGCTGGCCGACCACCTGACGCTGTACCGGGGCCGCCGCGAGATCCGCCTGCTCTTCCTCGGCCGCGGGCACACGGGCGGCGACGTGGTGGTGTTCCTCCCCGCCGAGCGCGTGGTCATCACCGGCGACCTGCTGGTCGAGGGCACGTCGTACATCGGCGACGGCTTCATCAGGGACTGGCCCGGGACGCTGGACCGGCTGCGCGCCCTCGACTTCGACGTGGTGCTGCCGGGCCACGGCCAGGCGTTCCGGGGCAAGGCCAAGATCGATCACTTCCAGGCGTACCTGCGGGACTTCTGGACGCAGGCCGAGGCCCAGCACGCGCAGGGCGTGCCGGCCGAGACGGCGGCGGCCCGGATCGACATGCGGAAGCACGCCGTGAACTACCCCGGGATCACGGCGGCCGGCGTGAGCTGGCACGGCGTGGCGCGGGTGTACGAGGAAATCGAGGGCCGGGCGCAGTAGAGGCGCAGCAGTAGAACGGCGTCCCTCGGCTGCGCGGGCGGGGCGGGGTCCGAATCGTGCCCGCCGGGGTTTTCGTCTATCCTGAAGTGACATTGGCACTCCAGGTTCACCCAGCATGGCGCGGCCGGCTGGTCGCCGTGGCGGGTTGCGCCGTGCTCGCGGCGGGCTGTTCCATCAAGACCTTTGCCGTCAACAAGTTGGGCGATGCCCTCTCGGCGCCCGGTCCTTCCGTGTACACGACCGACGACGACCCCGAGCTCATCCGGGCGGCGCTGCCCTTCTCGCTCAAGACCGTCGAGTCCCTGCTCCAGACTTCGCCCCGGCACAAGGGCCTGCTCCTGACGGCGTGCTCGGGCTTCACCTCCTACGCCAACGCCTTCGTGCAGCTCGACGCCGAGGCGCTGGAGTCCACCGACTACGAAGAGAGCGAGCGGCTGAAGGCGCGCGCCCGCCGTCTGTATCTCCGTGCCCGCGACTACTGCATGCGCCGCGTCGAGCTCAGGCGTCCCGGCCTGCGCGAGGCCCTCGCGCGCGACCCGGCGACGGCCCTCGGCAACGCGAAGTACGACGTGGAGGAGCTCTACTGGCTCGGCGCCTCGTGGGGATCGGCGATCGCGGTCGGGGTGGATCAGCCGGATCTCGTCGCCGACTTTCCCGTCGTGCGCACGCTCATGGAACGCGCGCTCGAAATCGACGAGGACTACGCCGACGGCGCCATCCACGAGGTGTTCATCACCCTGGACGGCATGTCGCCCTCCATGGGCGGCGATGCGGCGCGGGCGCGGCAGCACTTCGAGCGGGCCGTGGCGCTGTCGAAGGGCAAGTCGGCGTCCGCCTACGTCGCCATGGCCGCCAGCGTGGCACAACCGGCCCAGAACAAGGACGAATTCGAGCAGCTCCTGGCCCAGGCGCTCGCGGTGAACCCCGACGACGTGCCCGACATCCGCCTGGCCACGCTCATCGCGCAGAAGCGGGCGCGCATCCTGCAGTCGCGCGAGGACGAGCTCTTCTCCGATGCCGGCGGGCCGGCCGCACCGCGGCTGACGCTGGCGCCCCCGGTGCCGCACCTGCCCGTACCGGTGCCAGCCCCGATTCGATGACGGCGCCCGGACGGCGCCCTGGAAAGGACGGTAGATCAGTGATGTCTCGCCTCTGGATCGCAGTCGTCGCGCTGGCCCTGTCGGCCGGCGTCGCCTCCGCCCAGACCACCATCCGCCTCGCCTCGCCGGCCCCGCTCGGGTCGGTCTGGCACAAGGCGCTCCGCCAGTTCGAGGCCGACGTGAAGACGGCCACGGCCGGGCGCGTGGTCATCCGCGTCATCGGGGCGGCCCAGGACGACGAGGCCACGATGATCTCGAACATGAAGATCGGGCGGCAGCAGGCGGCCTCGATCACGGCCCTGGGGCTCGCCTCGGTGGATCCGGCGTTCAACATCTTCGCGATCCCGATGTTCTACGGCAGCTACGACGAGTACCGGACGGTGCGGGCGAAGCTCGAGCCGGTGCTGAAGCAGAAGCTCGAGGCCAAGGGCCTCGTGTTCCTGAACTGGGGCGACACGGGCTGGGTGTACCTGTTCAGCAAGAACCCGGTTCCCACGGTGGACGTCCTGAAGCAGCAGCGCCTCTACACGTCTGCGGGCGAGGACCAGTTCGTGCAGCTCTACAAGCAGAACGGGTTCAATCCCCGGCCGCTGCCCTTCACGGAGGTGCAGAGCGGCCTCATGACGGGCCTGCTCGACGCCGTGCCCTCCACGCCCCTGGCCACGCTGGCGTTCCAGTGGTATCGCAGCGTCCCGCAGATGCTGGACCTCGGGGTGGGGCCGCTCGCCGGCGCCACGGTCGTGGACGCGCGCGTGTGGAACTCGATCGCCGAGAACGACCGCCAGCAGATCCTGGCCATGGCGAAGAAGACGCAGGACGCGCTCGATCGCGACGTCCCGCAGCAGGACGAACAGGCGCGGGCCGAGATGCTGAAGCGCGGCTTGAAGATCACGACGCCCGATGCGGCCGCGGTGAAGGCCTTCCGTGACATGGCCGACCGCTTCGCCGTGTCGATGAAGGGCAGCGTGGTGCCGGCCTATATCTACGACCAGGCGCTCAGGGAACGCGACGCGTTCCGCAAGACGCGCGGCGCCAAGTGAGCGCACCGGCCGAGCCGTCGGCCCCCGCCGAGGCGCGGGGCATCGAGACACGCGGCCCGGTCGCGGCGGTCGAGCACGGGCTCTCCACGCTCACGCTCGCGCTGCTCACGCTCCTGCCGATCGCCGAGATCGTCCTGCGGCGCTTCGACTCCGGCATTCCCGGCGGCGTCCCCTTCGTCCAGCACCTGACTCTCGTCGTCGCGCTGCTGGGCGGCGCGCTGGCGGCGCGGGACGACCGTCTGCTCGCGCTCGCCACGGGCTCCCTCCTGCCGGCCGGCCGCGTGCGTTCGGCCGCCCGGACGCTGGGCGGCTTCGTTGGCGCGTCGGTCGCCAGCCTGCTCGCGCGGGCGGGCGTGGATCTGGTCCGGCTCGAGCGTCAGGCGGGACGCAACATCACCGAGGGCGTGCCCGTGTGGACGTTCCAGGTGTTGCTCCCGGTGGGGTTCGGGCTCATCGCCTGGCGTATCGTGCGGGCGGCGTTCCGCTCGGACCGGGCGGCGGGCGTCGGCGCGGCGCTCGGCGTGGCCTTCGGCCTCTGGCTGGGCGCCGGGCTTCCCTTCAACTGGGGCGCGCCGTTCTCGCCCACCGTGGACGACGTGCCGATGGCGGCCCTGCCCGGCGGCGGCGGCAGCTACCTGTGGTGGCTGCTGGCGCTGTTCATCGGGGGCCTCGCCGGGGCGCCGATCTTCGCGCTGCTCGGCGGCGCGGCCGCGGTGATGTTCCTGTCCGAGGGCGTCTCGCCGTCGGCGATCCTCATCCAGACCTACCAGCTCTCCACGAAGCCCACGCTGGCGGCCATCCCGCTCTTCACCCTCGTGGGCGTCATCCTCGCGGAAGGCGGCGCGCCGGGCCGGCTGCTCCGGGTCTTCCGCGCGCTCTTCGGGTGGTTCCCGGGAGGCACCGCCGTCGTCTGCGCGATGCTCTGCGCCTTCTTCACCGTCTTCACGGGCGGGTCGGGCGTGACGATCCTGGCGCTGGGCGGCCTGCTCTTCCCGGCCCTCGTCGAGGACGGATACGGCGAGCGCTTCTCGCTCGGGCTCCTCACGGCGTCGGGCTCGCTCGGCCTCCTCCTGCCGCCGGCCCTGCCGCTCATCCTGTACGGCATCGTCGCGCAGTCGCCGATCGAGGATCTCTTCATCGGCGGCATCCTGCCGGGGCTGCTCCTCATCGGCATGACGGCCGCCTGGGGCATCCGCGCCGCCATCACCCGCGGCGTGCCTCGGCCGGCGTTCTCCACGCGCGAGGCCGGCGCCGCGATCTGGGACGCGAAGTGGGAGATGCTGCTGCCGGTGGTGGTGGTGGGCGCGCTGTTCAGCGGCGTGGCCACGACGGTGGAAGCGGCCGCCATCGGCGCGCTCTACGCGTTCTGCACGCAGGTCTTCGTGCACCGCGACCTCCGGATCGGCAAGGACATCGGCCGCGTCGCCGCCGAGTGCTCCTCAACGGTGGGCGGCGTGCTGCTCATCCTGGGCGTGGCGGTGGGTCTCACGAGCTGGATGATCGACGCCGACATCCCAGGACGCCTGCTCGAGGCCACGCAGCAGTACATCACTTCGCGGGGCATGTTCCTGCTGGCGCTCAACGTGTTCCTGCTGGTCGTCGGCGCCATGATGGACATCTTCAGCGCCACGTTCGTCGTCGCGCCGCTGCTCGTGCCGCTTGGCGTCGCCTACGACGTCCACCCCGTGCACCTGGGCATCATCTTCATCGCCAACCTGGAGCTGGGCTACCTCACGCCGCCGGTCGGCTTGAACCTGTTCCTGTCGTCCTACCGCTTCCGCCGGCCGCTGATGGACGTGGCCGTCGCGACCCTGCCCATGCTGGCCGTCCTCGCCTTCGGCGTGCTCGTCATCACCTACGTGCCGTGGCTGACGACGGGTCTCCTGGAGTGGATGGGGCGGATATAGGGAACTGACGCCGTAGGGACCGGGGACCAGAGACCAGAGACCAGGGCCTGGAACCGGGGACCTGGCCAGGGAGCGGACGCCGGAGACGCAGGCGCTCGGTGGCAGGTGGGTGCGGCCACGCTGGCTCAGCCTGTCGCGGACCAGCGTGCCGCCGACGACGGACGGCCGCGCCGTACGGCGGTGATAGGCTGGCGAAACCCAGGCAGATGGCGAAGCACTCGTTCCTTCGGCTCCTGTGCGGGCTGGTCCTGCTGGCCGGGTCGGCCACGGGCCTCGCCTGCGCGCCCGCCATCAGCGGCCTTCGCATCGAGGCCGCGCACGCCGAAGCACGCGTGAAGACGGCGCTCGTGAACGACCCCGAGATCGGCACGCGCGTCATCAACGTCCGGATGCTGGGCACGGTGGCGCAGCTGACGGGCCGGGTCGAGAGCCAGGCCGAGGCCGAGCGGGCCGTCGCGCTCGCCAGCGAGGTCAGCGGGGTCACGGGCGTGGACAACCGCCTGCAGATCGCCGATGCGGCCCCGGCCGACGGCACGGCCGGCCTGGCGGGCGAGGCCGATCCCACCGGCGGTCCGGCCCTCGAACTGGCGGAGCTCGAGGCGCGCTACGGCCTGCTGGCCCTCGGGGCAGCCGTGGGCTGGTCCAACCAGCGGGCGCCGGCGTCGGGCACGCGGACGGCGCTGCAGCCCCTCATCACGCTCGGGGCCGGCCCTGGCGCGAGGCCGGTCGTGGTCTTCGACTGGTTCGGCACGACGACGGCCGAGTCGCCTGACGCGCCGCTGGACGCCGGGCGCACCACGATCCGTCCCGTCCTGGCCGGGCTCGGGTACACGGTGGCCGTGGGCCGGCTGCAGGCGACGCCGTCGTTCTCGGTGGGCTACGCCTTCAACAGCCTCCACGTCCCCGACCAGGGCGTAGCCCAGGGCGTGCCGGTGGAAGTGGCCAACAGCGTGGCCTGGCGGCCGGGGCTCGCCGTCTCGATCGACACGTCCCGCCGGACGGCGCTCACCTTCTCGCTCGGGCGGGTCTTCACGAGGCCGCGCGTCACCTTCATCGACGACGCCATCCTGAGCCGGCGGCCGGTGAACGCGGACACCACCGTCTTCCTGGCCGGCCTGGTCTACCGGCTCTTCTGAGGCATCCGTGGCCGCGCGCGTGCTCTCGCTCCTCGCCATCGTCGGACGCGCGGCGCAGTTCGCCTGGCGCGTGATCGCCGAGGGCGTCCGGCCGCCGTACGAGGTGCGGGAGGTGACGCGGCAGATCTTCGAGCTCGGGGTCCGGTCCGTCCCGCTGGTGGCGGCGTCGGGCTTCGCGATCGGGCTGGTGCTGTCGATGCACACGCGCGTCTCGCTCGAGCGGTTCGGCGCCGAGGCCCTGATTCCGGCCGGCCTGGCCATCGCGCTGGTGCGCGAGACCGGGCCGCTCACGGCCGGCCTGCTGCTCTCGGGCCGCATCGGGGCCGGCATCGGCGCGGAGCTGGGCGCCATGAAGGTCACCGAGCAGATCGACGCGCTCGAGGCCGTGGCCGTGGACTCGTTCCGCTACCTCGTCGTGACGCGTGTCGCCGCCTGCATGGTCGCCCTGCCGCTCCTCACCACGCTCATGGACTTCACCGGCATGCTGGGCGGCTACTTCGCCGAGACGGCCATCACCGGCATGGCGTTCCGGACCTACTTCCACGAGGCCTTCGCGCCGATCGAGTTCACGGACCTCATCCCGTCCACGCTCAAGACCGTGGTGTTCGGGTTCATCATCGCCACCGTCGCGGCCTACCAGGGCGTGCACACGACGCGCGGGACGGAGGGCGTCGGCCAGGCGTCCACGCGCGCGGTGGTCACGGCCTCCATCCTGCTCATCGCCGTGAACGTGCTGCTCGTGCGGCTCATCCTGCTGGTGTACCCGGACTGATGCCGTCCGCCGGGCCGCCCGCCGTCGAACTCCGCCACGTCTCCAAGGCGTTCGGGACCAGGCGCGTGCTCGACGACGTGAGCCTGGCCGTCCCGCGCGGGCGGGCGGTCTGCATCCTGGGCCGGAGCGGCACGGGCAAGAGCGTCATGCTCAAGCACATCGTGGGGCTCGTCCGGCCCGACGAGGGCCGGGTGCTCGTCGAGGGCGAGGACCTCGGCGGCCTGACGGGCCAGGCGCTCTCGCGGGTGCGCACGCGGATCGGACTGCTCTTCCAGAACGGCGCCCTCTTCGACTCGTTCTCGGTCGGCGAGAACGTCGCCTTCCCCATGCGGCGCCACACGCGGGCGACCGACGCCGAGATCCGGGCGCGGGCCCAGCACCTGCTCGCGGAAGTCCGCCTCGAGCGCGACTACGACACGATGCCGGCGAACCTGTCCGGCGGCATGCGCAAGCGGGCGGGCCTGGCGCGGGCCCTCGCGCTCGACCCGGCCATCGTCCTGGCCGACGAGCCGAGCGCGGGCCTCGACCCGGTGACGGCGGCCGAGATCGATCGGCTGCTGGTCGACCTGAACGAGCGCCGCGGCACGACCCTGATCGTCGTGACGCACAACATTCCGAGCGCGCGCACCATCGGCGACGAGCTGGTGTTCCTGCACGAAGGCCGGATCCTGGCCCAGGGGGACGCGGCGGCGGTCGAGCGGAGCGACAGCCCGCTGGTCCGGGAGTTCATGCGGTCCGAGGGCGCCGGCTAGGCGCCGGGAGGTGAGGATGGAGGCGAGGCGGAGCGCATGGGTCGGGGCGTTCGTCGTGGCCGGGGCGGCGCTGTTCGCGGTGGGGCTCTTCCTCATCGGGGATCGGCGGATGCTCTTCGTGGACCACATCGAACTCGGCGCCACGTTCGGCCGGGTGACGGGCGTCCAGGTGGGCACGCCGGTGCGGCTGGCCGGCCTCGGCGCCGGCGAGGTGCGGGAGATCCGGCTGCCGTCGCGCCCGTCCGAGCCGTTCCTCGTGCGGATGCGCGTCCGGCAGGACCTCCAGTACCTCGTGCGCGCCGACTCGATCGCCGAGATCCAGACCGACGGCCTCGTCGGCGGCGCCTTCGTCCAGCTGAGCGTGGGCACGGACGACGCGCCGGCCGTGGCGTCCGGGGACGTGCTGGCGGGGCTCGATCCCATCGAGTTCGCCGATCTCATGCGCCAGGGCCGCGAGACGTTCGCGCAGGCGGGCCGCGACGTCAGCGCGATCACGGACGACGTGACGGAGGCGCTCGATTCGCTCACGCGCATCGTCGACACGACCGACGACGTCGTCGCGAAGGTCGGCGACCAGGTGCAGCGGGTGGGGACCGCCGGCACAAGAGTGGTCGAGGACGCGGCCGGGGTGGTCACCGACGTGCGCGCGATCGTGAGCGGCGTCCGCGCGGGCGAGGGGACGATGGGCCGCCTGTTCACCGACACGGCCTTCTACGACCGCTTGAACGCGATCGGGCACGACGCGGCCGAGAGCGCGCGGTCGGTCAAGGACGCGGCCGAGATCACGAAGACCGCGGTGCGGGACTTCGTCGCCGCCGACGGCGCGGGGCCGCAGATGGCGCAGAGCGTGCGGAGCACGCTGGCCGGCATCGAGGAAGTGACCTCCGACCTCGCCGAAGGCACCGAGGCCCTCAAGCGGAACATCCTGTTCCGCGGGTTCTTCCAGAGCCGCGGGTTCTACGACCTGGACGCGATTTCGCGGGAGGCGTACCAGGCGGGCCTCCTCGAACGCGACAACCGCACGGCCGTCAGGGTGTGGCTCGACGCCGACGTGCTGTTCGGCGCCGACGCCGCCGGCGCCGAGCGCCTGACCGAGGAGGGCCGGCGCCGCATCGACTCGGCGATGTCGCAGCTGGTGCAGTATCCCCGCGACAGCCCGCTCATCGTCGAGGGCTACGCGCGCACGGCGGACGAGGCCTCGGCGTTCCTCACGTCGGTGGCGCGCAGCACCCTCGTGCGCGACTACGTCCTCTCGAGGTTCCGCCGCCAGTCGACGCTGACCGACGTGATGCCCCTCGGCAACGCGGCGGCGGGCAGCCCCAGCGGCGACGGCCGGTGGGGCGGCGTCGCCCTGACGATGTTCGTCGAGAACGGCGTGTTCAGGCGCCAGCGGGACCGCTGAGCCCCGCGGGCCGGGCGGACGGGCGCCGCCGGCACGCTTCTCCCGGATCGCGAAACCGGACAGAATGGCCCCGCCGAAGGAGGCCTCGCCATGGTGAGCCGCCGCACGTTCCTGGGTCTGGCCGCGACCGCGCCCCTGACCGCCCCCCTGCCCGATCAGGCCGCGCCGCCGCCAGACACCCTGGCGGCAATCCCGGTGCGGCGCGCCGGCAAGGTCGAGATCGCCTTCAAGTCTCCGGGACCGCGGCCCAACGGGCTGCAGGCCACGCGCGAGGGCCTGTGGATCATCGACCAGGCGCCGGGCAGCCGGGCATACCTGGTGCGGTATTCGGACGGGAGCGTCATCCGGTCCTTCGAGACCGACACGGTCCGCCCGAGCGGCATCACCTTCGACGGCGAGGCGCTGTGGATCGGCTCCACGTTCAGCTACGAGAACGTGCGCTGCGACGCGACCACCGGCGCGGTGCTGGATCGCAGGCCGACGCCGGGCTGCACGACCTACCGCATGGCCGGCGATCCGCCCGCGCGGCGCAGTCCCCTGGCGCCGCCGCCTCCGTCCGCGCCGCCGCAGCCGGCCGCGCCGCCCTCGCCCGCGCGTCTCACGCAATCGCCGCACCTCCGGTTCCAGGGCGCGCACGGCCAGGAATGGCGGGACGGCCGCCTGTGGACCACGTCCACGAGCGCGCGCACCATCTACGAGGTCGATCCGTCGAGCTGGACCGTGCTGCGCCGTCTGCCCACGCCCGGTCCCCGCCCGCACGGCCTTGCGTGGGAGGGCCGCCATCTCTGGCACAACGACGGCGACCTGCACGCCTTCTTCAAGTACGACGTCGACACCGGCCGGATCGTGGAGCAGATCCGCCTGGCCGACGCCGATCCGCTCTCCCACGGCCTCACGATCCGGGACGGCACGCTCTGGTACTGCGACGACGTCGGCGTCGTGTGCCGGATGACGATCTGAGGGCGGCGCGCCACGCGGGAACCCGGCGCGGCAGACCGGCATCCTAGGGCCATGCGACTCCCGGTGCCCGGACGACGTCCCCGCCCCCTGGTCCTCGGCGCATGGCTGGCCGCCGTCATGCTGTCCACGGCCTGCGGCAGCGCGTCTCCCACGGGACCGACGGCCGGGGCGCCGCAGACCGGGACGATGGCGCAGCCCGCGCCGGCCACCGCCAGGTATCGCGTCACCTTCGCCGCGACGTGGTCCGCAGCGACGCACCCGCAGGATTTCCCGGACGACCCGCACTTCTCGCCGCTCGTCGGCGCGACCCACGCCGCGACGGTGCGCTTCTGGGCCGAGGCCGCCATCGCCAGCGACGGGATCCGCCGCATGGCCGAGCAGGGTCTCACCTCGCCGCTCGACACCGAGATCGGGAGCGCGATCGGCGCGGGCACGGCGCGGACGCTCCTGCGGGGCAGCGGCATCGGCCGGTCGCCCGGCTCGACCTCCGTGGAGTTCGAGGCCGCCCGGTCGCATCCGCTGCTCACGCTCGTCGCGATGGTGGCGCCGAGTCCCGACTGGTTCGTGGGCGTCTCGGCCCTGCCGCTCTTCGACGGCACGGCATGGGTCACCGCGGCGACGGTCGACCTCCGGCCCTGGGACGCGGGCACCGACGGCGGGCGCAGCTACGAATCGGCGGACCAGACGCTCGCCCCGCGGCAGCCCATCGCGCCGCTGACCGGGTTCCCGGTGGCCGTCAACGGCGCGGTCGCCCCGCTGGGACGGTTCGTGATCGAGCGGCTGCCCTGAGGCGCGCGGCGGGAAGCGTCCGGGACGCCGACGCGGCCGCGGGGCGCGTCGTCAGTGGTGGCCGTCGTCGGTCGTGAGCGGGGTCCGCTCCTCGATCTGGCGGATCTTGGCGACGAGCGCCACCACGACCAGCAGGATCGCCACCATCGAGGCCGCCAGGCCCGTGCGCCGGTACTGAAGCTCGGCGGCGGCCTCCGCGCCGGCCTTGTCGATGTCCGCCGTGATGGCCAGGCCCTCGCCCGTCACCTTGTCCACGGCGGCGGGATCGAGGCCGTGGATCTCGGTCCGGCTCAGCGTGAGGTGCGACCGCGCCTCGCGCAGCGCGATCTGCTGCGCGCCCACCTCCATCCCGGCCTCGTGCAGGCGCTCGAGCGTGGCCTCGGAATGGTCGATGGCCGCCCGCAGCCCGTCGATGTCGCCGCGCATCTTCGTGGCGGCGGCCGCGCCGTTGTCGCCGTCGTGGCACGTCGCGCAGATCGCGCCGTCGCTCATGCCGAGGAGCGCATCGGTCGGGGCCTTCACCGCGTGATTGCCGTGGCACTCCACGCAGCCCCGATCGAAGACGGCGGCGTGCGGGCTCGCCTGCATCCTGGCCGCGAACACGGCGTGGCAGGTGCCGCACACGTTGATGACGCTGCCGGCGCCGGGCGGCGCCGCGCCATGGTTCCCGTGGCAGTCGTTGCACGTGGGCGCCGACAGGTCCGACTTCTTCGTGAGCGCCTCGTAGTGCACGCTCGTCTGGTAGTCGGCCCGCTGGTTGGTGGGCAGCGGCGATCCGTCGTCCTTGGTATAGCCGGCCATGTGGGCCGGGTCCGCGTGGCAGGTGGCGCAGGTGGCGGCGACGTTGGTCGGGTACACCGTGGACTTGGCGTCGTTCACGGCGCGGATGCCGTGCGCGGTATGGCACGACGCGCAGGTGGCTACCTTCGTGTCGCCCTTGGCCAGCCGCTGGCCGTGGATGCTGGTGGCGTACTCGGCCTGCTGATCGACGCGCTGGCGCGGCGCGTACGTGCGCATGAACGCGGCGTCGCTGTGGCAGCGCGCGCACGCCTGGACGCCGGCGGCCCCGGCCAGCGATCCCTTGAAGCCCTTCTTCGGGTCCATGGCCGCCATCGGGTCGTCGGTCGTCGGATCGCCGCCGTGACAGTCCACGCACGTGAACCCTCGCGCGCTGTGGATGTCCGACGCGAAACTGGCCACCGGCGCGGCGGTCTCGCCGCCGAGCGTCTGGTGGCACGTGACGCAGCTGCCGGGCGCGGCGGCGGGCGCCTGCGCGGCGGCGGGCGCCGGAGCCGCGAGTCCCAGCCACGCGGCTGCCGCCAGCCACGGGAGCATCGCCGGACGAAACGCTGTGGTCGCCATGATGCGCCTCGATCCCCTAGGCCAGCACGTATCCCACCACCGTCATCACGGCCAGCAGGACGAGAACGATCAGGGCGCCCCAGGTGATCAGGCGGCTCGGCCGTCCCTCGTTGGCGCCGCGATCGATGAACGGCAGCAGCACGAAGGCGGCGGCCAGCAGGCTGAATCCCAGCACGCCGACCTGCTCGCCCTCGATGCCGAGGATGTGGCTCGGCAGCATCTTCAGGATCTGGAACGGCGCCAGGAAGTACCACTCGGGCCGGATCCCGGCCGGGACGGGCGCGAACGCATCGGCCTTCACGCCGAGTTCCCACGGCGAGAACGCCGCCAGGGCCGCGAGCAGCGCCAGGGCGATGTACCACCCGACCACGTCGCGCAGGGCGAAATTGGGGAAGAACGGCATCTGCTTGATGCGCTCGCCGGCCGCCATGCGGCGCTCCACGCCGGGCGGCACGCTCATCCCCTGCGTCTGCACGAACAGCAGGTGCACGCCGAGCAGCACCGTCGTGATGGCGGGGAGGATGGCCACGTGGATCCCGAAGAAGCGCGAGAGCGTGGCGCCCGTCACGTCGTCGCCGCCGCGGAGCAGCCGCACGAGGTCGCCGCCCACGACGGGCACGGCGCCGGCGATGCCGGTGCCGACCTTGGTCGCGAAGAAGGCCAGCTCGTTCCACGGCAGCAGGTAGCCGCTGAAACCGAAGCCGAGCATGAGGAACAGGAGCAGGGCGCCCGTGATCCACGTGAGCTCGCGCGGCCGGCGGTAGGCGCGCATGAACAGCACGCTGACCATGTGCGCGGCCGCCACGGCGATGAGCAGGTTGGCCGACCACGAGTGGACGTTGCGCACCAGCCATCCGAACTCGACGCGCGTCACGATGAACTGGACGCTCTCGTACGCCTCGGCGGCGCTCGGGCGGTAGTACAGCAGCAGCAGGATGCCGCTCCCCACCTGCACCAGGAACAGGAACAGCGTCATGCCGCCGAGGTAGTACCAGATCGTATGCCGGTGCTGCGGCACGCGCTTCTTCGCCAGGAAGTGCAGGAGGCCGCTCAGGTCGTACCGCGCCTCGAGCCACGCCGCCGTGCGCGCTCCCCAGGACGTGGAGGATGGAGTCATGGGCGTGTCTCCGGTGGGCGGCATCAGGTCCGCGAGACCACCACTTCCTCGCGGCCCGCCTCCCCGCGCACGTTGACCTTCAGCGCCTCCAGGGGACGAGGCGGTGGCCCGGACACGTTGTTCCCGGCCAGGTCGTAGATGCCGTTGTGGCACGCGCACCAGAGCTGCGACGTGTCCGCCTTGTACTGGACCGTGCAGTCGAGGTGCGTGCAGACGGCGCTGAACGCGCGCAGCTCGCCGTCGGGCGTCCGGACGACGATGGCCGGCCGGCTGCCGAAGGGGAACACCTTGCCCGAGTTCGGCGGCAGTTCGTTGAGCTGCGCGGCCACGGCGCTCTCGGTCTCGGCCTCGCCGCCCTTCGGCGGCACCAGGAACCGCCGCACCGGCTGGAGCACGGCCAGGCCCGTCGATCCGACACCCAGGCCGAGCAGCCAGTCGAGCAGGGTGCGACGGGCGACCGGGGGACGGTCGGCCGTCATTTCAGCGTCTGCAGGTAGGCCACGAGGGCGTCGAGATCCGCGGCGGGCAGCTTGGAGAAGTCGCGCATCGCGGGCTTGCGCGTGGCGTTGTGCTTCGCGGCCATGTCGGCCGGCGCCACGAGCCACTGCTTCAGCTCATCGGCCTTGTATTTCGCCGCGACGCCGTCGAGGGGGCCCTTCGCGTTGCCCTTGCCGGCGACGGCGTGGCACATGGTGCACCGCTGCGCGGTGAAGAGCTGCTGGCCCTTCTCGGCCGGAGTCTGCGCCGCGGCCGCCGTGGCCCCCAGGTGCAGGCCCGCCACCGCCACCAACGTCCACATGACCATCCGCATACGTCCTCGCTTTCCGCCGGTCGAGGTGCCGGCGGCCGGTCCAAGCCCGGGAACGAACGGGCGCCGATCGTCCCCACGGCGACCCGAGCAAGCCTTGCGCCACGCCCTGCCAGCCGGACCGGACGGAATTATGCCCGAAGCACGGACTGGCGGCTGCCTGGCGTGGGGGAATTCCCCCGCGAGGGCAAAAACACCAGCGCGCGCGTTCACCGGGCCGCCGCCGCGCCGAGGGCGTGGGCGATGGCCGCCGCCGCCAGACGGTTGCCCGCCAGATTCCAATGAGTGTCGCGGGGCTTGTAGAGGCGCTCACCGCCGGCCGACGCCTGGAAGGCCGGCAGGAGGTCCACCACCGGGATGCCGCGCGCGGCGAGGGCGGCGGTCAACAGCCGGTCGGGCTGCTCGACGTCCAGCGCGTCGACGGCCATGCGGCGGGCGGCCGCCACCTCCGCGCGCAGCCCGGCATCCACCTGCACCTCATCGGGCGCGATGGCCACCAGGACCTCCGCGCCCACCGACCGGGCGAGATCGCGGATCGTGCCGAGCAGGTCCGCGGCGCGGCTGACGGCGGCCGCGAGGCGGCGGCTGCCGGGCTCGTACACCCAGGCGCGCTCGACGCTGATCTCGAGGAACCGATCGCGCGGCAGGGACGGCGCGTCGTCGGCGTAGGCGGCGGGCGCCTCGTCGGCCTGGCGCGCCGGGGCGCGGGCCGTGCCCAGCCGCCACAGCGCGCGCCCCAGCGTCAGCACGTACGAGCGCTCGATGAGCCGCGGCGCCCGGGTCTCGAAGTCGTTGCCCACGAAGAAGGTCACCAGGACGACGTCGGGCCGGTAGGCCAGTCCCTCGTCCACGAGGAGCGCCAGGTAGTCCTTCGGCTCCGTGCCGGCGACGCCCAGGTTGATGACCTCGACGGTCCCCGGCGGCCCCAGCGCCTCCTCGACGAGCCGCAGGTAGTTGCCGGCCCGCGGCACGACGCCGACGGCGAAGGAATCGCCGAGCGCCACGACCCGGCGCGCGACCGCGGGCGGCCGCGCCACGGCGCGGTCGACGTCGTTGAAGCCGCGCCCGTTGAAGACGTCGTCGAAGTGCCGGGCGCCCGGCTGGCCGCGAAAGCGGTTGTAGCCGTCGGCATAGAAGACGAACGACGGCCGTATCGCGTTGAAGAGCCGCAGGGCGACCTCCACCGATCCGAACGTCACGGCCGCCAGGAGCGCGGCGTGCGCCGCTCGACGCGGCCGCCGGACCAGGGCCGCGGCGCCCAGGGCCGCCAGCCACGGCACCACGCTCACCACCGCGAGGGCGGGCAGCGACAGCCACACGTGCAGCGGCGTGGCCAGCGAATACGCGAGGGCCGCACCGGGCCCGACGAGGACCGCGACGCCTCCCCACGGCACGCCCAGCGTCCCGGCCGCCGCGCTCGCCAGCACCGCCCCGGCAAGCGCGAACGCCGACAGCCAGGCCGCGTGCTGCCATGGCGGGAGGGTCTGGACCCGGCGCCACGCCGCGGCGTCGCCGACAATCGCCGCGCGCGGCACGTCCGGCGCGATGCCGTAGTAGTTGTGCACGCGCGCCCGCATCTCGAAGCCCGGCGCGTCGCCGCCCTCCAGCCGGGCCTCCAGGCGATTGGCGCCGGCGCGCGTCGCCTCGACCGGCAGTTCGACGATCGCGCGTTCGGTGAGATACGCCGCCCCGGGCTGCGGAACGTCGACGGGCGCGCCATTCCAGGTGACGTCCAGCCGCGCGTGACCGTCGGCCCGCAGCACCACCTCGTACTCCAGGTACAGGGGCTCGGCCGTGTCCAGCGTCACCTCGAGCCGGCCGGACGCCCCGTCCAGCGTGCCGCGCGCCGCCACGGGCCGGAACGCCGGGTGCACCACGGCGTGGCTCGTCAGCGCGAACAGCAGCGCCGGAACGACCGTGCGGGCGCGGAGAACCATCGACATCGCGGGTGGCGGCAGTCTACTGCGCCCGGCGCGCCGACCCGGGCGTCGGGCCATCCCGCCGTCCATGACAACGGCTGCGCGGCGCGTGTCTTACGCGTGTGACAGGCACGGCGAGCGCCCGCGCTGCCCGGTTCCCTGGCGGTGGGGCGCGGAGTAACATGGCGGATCGGTCCCCCCGCGTTCGCCAGCATGCATCCCGCACCTCGTGTCCGCGGCAAGTTCCTCGACGTCGGGGGCCGGCGATTCCCGGTCAAGGGCGTCGCCTACGGCACCTTCGCGCCCGATGCCATCGGCGAGCAGTTCCCGGCGCCCGCCCGCGTCCGCGACGACTTCGCCGCGATGGCGGCGGCCGGCATCAACACGGTCCGGACCTACACGGTGCCGCCGGCGCGCGTGCTCGACGAAGCCGCCGCGCACGGCCTGCGCGTGATGGCCGGCGTCCCGTGGGCGCAGCATCTCGCCTTCCTCGACGACGCCTCGCTCGCGCGCGAGATCCGCCGGGACGTGGTCGCGGCGACGCGCCGCCTCGCGGCCCATCCGGCGACGCTGCTCGTCGCGGTCGGCAACGAGATCCCGCCAGGAGTCGTCCGCTGGCACGGCCACCGCCGCGTGGAGCGCTTCCTGCGCAGCCTGTACGACGCGGCGAAGGACGCCGCCCCCGACGCGCTCCTCACCTACGTGAACTTCCCGCCCACGGAATACCTCGACGTCGAGGCGTTCGACGTGTGCGCGTTCAACGTGTACCTCCACCGCGAGGCCGACCTGCGCGCCTACCTCCAGCGGCTGCAGCACATCGCCGGCCAGAAGCCGCTGCTCCTGGCCGAGGCCGGCGCCGACAGCCTCCGCGAGGGGCTGGACGGCCAGGCGCGCATCACGGCGACGCACGTGCGGACCGCGTTCGCCGAGGGCGCCGCGGGCGCCGTCGCGTTCGCGTGGACCGACGAGTGGTGGCGCGGCGGACACGACGTGCGCGACTGGGCGTTCGGGCTGGTGGACGCCGACCGCCGCCCGAAACCCGCGCTGACGGCCGTCGGCGCGGCGTTCGCGGACGCGCCGTTCGCCGAGGCCGAGCGGGCCGTGTGGCCGGTGGTCTCGGTGGTCGTCTGCGCCTACAACGCGGCCGACACGCTCGAGGACTGCCTCACGTCGCTCGCGGCGCTCACCTACCCCCGCGTCGAAGTGATCGTCGTCGACGACGGGTCCACCGACGCGACGGCCGCCATCGCGCGGCGCGCGCCCGGCGTGACGGTGCTGTCGGTGCCCAACGGCGGGCTCTCGGCCGCCCGCAACGTCGGACTCGCGCGCGCCACCGGCGAGATCGTCGCCTACACCGACGCCGACGTGCGGGTCGATCCCGACTGGCTGACCTTCCTCGTCCAGCCGATGCTGTCGAGCGGCGTGGCCGGATCGGGCGGGCCGAACGTGGTGCCGCACGACGATCCCTGGGTGGCGCAGGCCGTGGCGCGCGCGCCCGGCGGGCCGACGCACGTGCTGCTCGACGACCGCATCGCCGAACACGTGCCCGGCTGCAACATGGCGTTCCGCAAGGACGCGCTGGCCGCCATCGGCGGGTTCAACCCGGTGTTCCTGCGCGCCGGCGACGACGTGGACATCTGCTGGCGCCTGCAGGCCAGCGGCCGTTCGATCGGCTTCGCGCCGGCGGCCCTCGTGTGGCACCACCACCGGCGCACCGTCCGCGCGTACTGGCGCCAGCAGGTGGGCTACGGCGAGGGCGAGATCTGGCTCGACGCCCACCATCCCGAGAAGTTCCTCAGCGGACAGGCGCTCTGGCGCGGCCGCATCTACAGCCCGCTGCCCTTCGTGCGCTCGCTGGCGGGGCGCCGGGTGAACTCCGGCGTGTGGGGCACGGCGGCCTTCCCGTCCGTGTACAGCACCGATTGCCATCCCCTCCAGTTCCTGCCGCACTCGCCCGCCTGGATGGGAGGCGCCACGCTGCTCCTCCTCGCGGGCCTGGCCGGCCTCCTGGCGCATCCGGGCGACGCGGCGGTGCTCCTGGCCGGACTCGGCGCGGGGGCGTGGGCCGTCACCGTGTGGCGGTGCCTCGTCTTCGCCTGGCGATCGGACCTCGGGAGCGCGCCCGCCATCGGCACGTGGTCCCGGTGGCGGACCACGCTCGCCTACCGGGCGCTCATCGCGTGGCTGCACCTGCTGCAGCCGATCGCGCGCGCCCGCGGCCGGCTGCGCGGGCTGCTCTCGCCCCCGGCCGTCGCGCCGGCGGCGCCGGCCGTGAGCCAGACGTGGAAGGCGCCGGTGCCGTCGCCCTGGAGCGCGAAGGCGGCGGCGCGGCTGCAGGTCGGCGGCACGGCCGTGTGGTCGTTCTGGAGCGAGACGTGGATCGACAAGACGGCGGTGCTCGCGGCGCTCACCTCGGCGCTCAGGGCCTCGCGGCCGGCCCCGCGCGTCGACGTGGACGACGGCTGGCACGCGGACCGCGACGTGAGCCTCGCCATCGGACGCTGGGGCTGGCTGCACGTCCGCGCGCTGGTCGAGGAGCATGCCGAGGGCCGGTGCCTGCTGCGCGTCGCCGCGCGGCTGCAGCCGAGCGTACGCGGGATGGTCGGCGCGCTCGCGCTCGCCGCGCTGGCGATGGCGACCACGAGCGCCGCCATCGCGCTCAGGTGGCCGTGGGTCAGCGCGGCGGCGGTGGCCGGCGCGGCGCTCACCCTGACGGCGGCGGCGTGGCAGACCACGCGGTCGGTGGCCGTCGTCGACCGCGGGCTGGCGCGCGTGGCATCGCGCTGGGCCCTCCTGCCCATGGCCGGAGCGGCGGCCGGCGCCCGCGTGACGTGGCGCCCCACGACCGCCCTGCACAAGAGCCAGGCCACGATGTTCCTCGCGCTGCTGGCCACGAGCGCGCTCGTCGGCGGTTTCGTCCTCTCGCAGGATCTCGCGCCGGTCCGCACCGCCGCGCCGCGGCCCGCGGTTGCGCCGCCGCTGGTCCGCCCGGTCCCGGGCCGGGACGCGGAAGCCTCGGCCGCACCGGCCCGGCTCCGGGCGGCCCCGGCGGCCAAGACCGGGGGCGCCGCCCCGCGCGCGCCCGTCCGCCGCGCCAAGCCCCGGTCGCCGCGCGTGACGCGCGACCGCACGGGCGTGCCGAGGGCCACCGCGTGACGCTGACGGCCTGGACGCTGTCGTACCTGCGTCCCTACAAGGCCAGGGTCGCCGGCATCGCGGCGCTGGCCGTGCTCGAAGTCGGCCTGAGCGCCCTGGCGCCGTGGCCCCTGAAGACGGTCGTGGACAACGTGCTCGGCGGGCAGCCGCTCGGGTGGCCGCTGGCGGGCGCCGCGTCGCTGATCGGCGGCCGGCCGGCGGCGCTGCTCGTCGCCGTGGCGCTGGCCGGGCTGGCCCTGAGCCTCGCGAGCGAGGTCGCCACGCTGTTCCACACGCAGCTCCAGGTGGACACCGGCCAGCGAATCCTCTACGACCTGCGCCACCGCCTCGTGGAGCGCCTCCTCGGGCTCGGCCTGCGGCACCACGTGACGGCACGCACCGCCGACGCGGTCTACCGTCTCGACGCGGACGCCTACTGCATCAACGACCTCGCCATCGGCGGCGTCTTCCCGGTGGCCACCGCGGCGCTGAAGCTCGGCGTGATGTTCGCCATCCTGGTCCGGCTCGATCCGACCCTGGCGCTCCTGTCGATCAGCATCGTGCCGCTGCTGTACCTGTCGCTGCGCCACTACGCGTCGCGCATGGTCGACCGCGCGGAGCGGGTCAAGCAGCTCGAGTCGTCGCTCGTGGAGCGGATGTTCGAGATGCTCACGTCGATCCGCGTGGTGAAGAGCTTCGCGCGCGAGCGCCACGAGGTCGCGCGCTTCACGCGGCTCGGCGAGGAGACGATGCGCGCGCGCCTCCGGCTGACCTGGCAGGAGTCGTGGTTCGCCATCGCCCTCGGATCCTCGACGCTCGTCGGGACCGCGCTCATCCTGATCGTCGGGGGGCTGCACGTGCTGGACGGCTCCCTCACCGTGGGGGCGCTCCTGGTCGTGCTGGCGTACCTGGCCGCCGTCTACAACCCGCTCTCGGCGATCGCCCACACCGCGGGCACGCTGCAGCAGGCGGTCGCGGGGGCGCGCCGCGTCCGCGAGATCCTGGCGCTGGAGCCCGAGGCGGTCGACCCGGAACGGGGCCGGAGTGCCGCCGGCATCGCGGGCGAGGTCCGCTACGAGCACGTCCGCTTCGCCTACGACGACGGGCGCACGATCCTCGACGACGTGAGCTTCGCCGCCCGGCCCGGCGAGCTCGTGGCCGTGGTGGGCCTGACCGGCGCCGGCAAGACCACGCTCGTCAGCCTCCTGCCGCGGTTCTTCACGCCGTCCGGCGGCCGGGTGCTGGTGGACGGCGTCGACGTGTCGGCCTACTCGCTCCGGTCGCTCCGCGAGCAGATCGCGCTCGTGCCGCAGGACCCCGTGCTCTTCGCCGGCACCATCGCGGACAACATCCGCTACGGCCGCCTCGACGCGACCGACGAGGAGGTGGCCGCCGCCGGGCGCGCGGCCCACGTCGAGCCGTTCGTGGCGCGGCTGGCCCGCGGCTACGACACGCCGCTCGCCGAGGCCGGCGCGACGCTGTCGGGCGGCGAGCGGCAGCGGCTCGGCATCGCCCGGGCGCTCCTGAAGGACGCCCGCATCCTGATCCTCGACGAGCCCACCTCGGCGCTCGACGCCCTGTCGGAGGAGGTCGTCTTCGCGGCGCTCAAGGCCCTCCGGGCGGGCCGGACGACGATCGTCATCGCCCACCGCCTGTCCACCATCCGCGACGCCGATCGGATCCTCGTCCTGCACGACGGGCGCCTGGCCGCCGCCGGCACGCACGACGAGCTGCTCGCCTCGAACCCCCTCTACGCGCGCATGTGCGCCCGGCTCTCGGTGGGGCGCTCGCTGGACGAGCCCGAGACGGTGGACGAGCTGCTGCAGGCCGTCCAGTAGCGGGCGGAGCCGTGAAGATCCTCTGCGCGGGCATCATCGCGAGGTACCCCTTCGGCGGCGTCACCTGGTGCTCGCTGATGTACCTCCTGGGGCTCCGGGCGCTCGGCCACGACGTGCGCTACGTCGAGGACACGGGCGAGTGCGTCTACGACCGCGATCAGGACGCCATCAGCGAGGACCCGTCGTTCGGCACGCGCTACATCCACGCGGCGCTCGAGCCCTTCGGCCTCGGGGACCGCTGGACGTTCGTGAACTACGACGGGACCTACCACGGCGCGCCGCGCGCGGCGCTTGCCGCCTTCTGCCAGGACGCGGACCTCTTCATCGACCTGTCGGGCGGCGCCTGGTTCTGGCGCGACGAGTACCGGCGGATTCCCCGCCGGATCTTCATCGACACGGACCCCGTGTTCACGCAGCTCGCGCTCGCCAAGGGCGACCCGTGGTACGTCGAGTTCTTCCGCGGCTTCGACCACCTGTTCACCTTCGGCGCCAACATCGGCACGCCGGCGTGCGACGTGCCCGTCGGGCCCTTCACGTGGCAGAAGACGTGGCAGCCCGTCGTGCTCGACCAGTGGGCGGCGCCGCCGCCGCCCGCCGACGCGCCGTTCACCACCGTCATGACGTGGAAGACCGAGAGCTTCACCGACGTGGACGGCAACAAGGACCGCGAGTTCCTGAAGGTGATCGACCTGCCGGCCCGCACGCGGGCGCGGTTCCGTCTCGCCGTCAACGGCCCGCAGGCCCTGTTGCGGGCCCACGGCTGGACCACCGTCGACGCCATGGGCGTGTCGCGCTCGCTCTGGGACTACCGCGCGTTCATCCACCAGTCCCTGGCGGAGTTCGGTGTGGCCAAGCACGCCTACGTCGTGCACCGCTCCGGCTGGTTCAGCGACCGCACCGAGTGCTACCTGGCCTCGGGCCGGCCCGCGCTCGTGCAGGACACGGGCTGGAGCGCGCACCTGCCGGCGGGCGAGGGGCTGCTGGCCTTCGCCACGCCGGAGGAGGCGCTGGCCGGCCTGGATGCCCTCGCCACCGCGTACCCGGTCCACGCGAGCCGCGCGCGGGAGATCGCCCGCGCCCACTTCGATGCCGCGCGGGTCCTGCCGGCGCTCCTCGAGGCGGCCGGCCGATGACGCCCCTGCGCATCGCGCTGGTCGCGCCCGTGGCGACGTCGGTCCCGCCGGCGCGCTCGGGGTCGATCGAGACGATGACGGCGCTGCTGGCCGACGGCCTGGTGGCCCGCGGCCACGACGTGACGCTCTTCGCGGTGGGCTCCTCCACCACCACCGCGGCGCTGCACGCCCTCCTCCCGATCGGATACCGCGACGGCGCGACCGAGTGGCCCTGGGAGCTCTGCGAGCTGCTGAACCTCTCGGCCGCCATGGCCAGGGCCGGCGAGTTCGACGTCGTGCACTGCCAGTCCGAGGCCTACCCGATGTCGCTGGCCTTCGACCGGCTCGTGGCCACGCCCGTCCTGCACACCCTGCACTACTCGCCGGCGCCCGAGGAGCTGAGCCTCTGGGCGCGCTGTCCGGAGGCGCCGTTCGTGGCGCTCTCGGCGCACCAGGCCGCCCGCATGGCGGGCGTCAACGTCGTCGCGGTCGTCCCGCACGGCCTGGACCTGACGCGCTTCCCGTTCCGCGCGGCGCCCGACGACTACCTGCTCTTCCTGGGCCGGTTCACCGAGGGCAAGGGCGTGATGGCGGCGATCGAGGCCGCCGCGGGCGCCGGCCTGCGGCTGAAGCTCGCGGCCGAGGAGAACGCGTACTACCGCGAGCGGGTGGCGCCGCTCGTGGACGGCCGGCAGGTGGAGTACGTGGGCGAGGTGGGGCCGGCAGCGAAGGCCGCGCTCCTCGGCGGGGCGCGCGCGCTCCTCTATCCGGTGGCGGAGGCCGAGCCGTTCGGCCTGGTGCTGGCCGAGGCGATGGCCTGCGGCACGCCCGTGGCGGCGCTCGACGCCGGCGCCGTCCGCGAGCTCGTCGAGGACGGCCTCGGCGGCGGCGTCTTCGCGACGCTCGATCAGCTGATCGACGGCCTGCCCCGCGTCCTGGCGCTCGATCGGGCCAGGGTCCGGGCCGACGCCGAGCGCCGCTTCGACCTGGCCCGCATGATCAGCCGCTACGAAGACGTCTACCGCCGGCTGGCCGGCGCCCGCCCCGGCGGAACGGAGGCCCGCTCGTGACCGGCGCCCCGGCGACGTGCCGGCGGCTGCTCGCGGTCTTCGCGCATCCCGACGACGAGGCGCTCGCCGCCGGCGGCCTCCTGGCCTCGGCGGCCGACGCCGGCGCGCACGTCGCGCTGGTGTGCCTCACGCGCGGCGAGGACGGCGGGGGCGCCGGCGCCTCGCCCGACGCCGGTCGACGCCTGGCTGGGACCCGGACGCGCGAGCTCGCGGCCGCGGCGGCCGTGCTGGGCGTACGCGACGTGCAGGTGCTGGATCATCCCGACGGCATGCTGCCGTGGGCGCCGGCGGCGCAGGTCGAGCACGACATCCAGGCGGCGATCGCGCGCCTCACCCCCGACGCCGTCGTCACCTTCGGTCCCGACGGCTTGTACTGGCACCCCGACCACATCGCCGTCCACGAGCGCACGACGGCGGCCGTGGCAGGCCTGGGCGGGGCGGCGCCCGCGCTGTACTACGTCACGATGCCCCCCGGCCAGATGCGGGCCGTCGCGGACGACGCCGTGAGCCGCGGCGCGCCGCCGTGGGTGGTGCGCGGTCTCGACGACCCGGATGCCTTCGGCGCGCTGGCCGAGACGCCGACGTTCGTCCTGGACGCCTCCGCCGCGGCGCCGCGCAAGGTCGAGGCCCTCCGCTGCCACGGCAGCCAGGTGGGCGGGGGCGCGCTCGACGGCCTCGACGACGCCGCGGCCCGCCGGCTGTTCGGCGTCGAGCACTACCGGCGTGCGCCCGTTGGCCCGACGGGCGAGGGCCCGCTGGAGCGGCTCCTGGGCCGCCTGGCCGCGTCCCCCGTGGCGCGGGAGTAGCTCGATGCGCCAGTCGCTCATGTCGCGCCTCCGGTGTCCGTATTGCGGCACCCGCCTCACCGCCGTCGAGAACGACGCGCTCGTCCGCGACGGCGACGGGATCGCGGCCGGCGTGGTCGGCTGCGAGTGCTGCGCGTTCCCGGTCGTGGACGGCATCCCGGTCCTCATCGCCGACGACACGGCGCGCGCGGCCATCCAGGCGCTGGAGTCCGGGCGCGGCCGCGAGGCGCTCGAAGGCCTGCTCGGGCTCGACGGCCCGCGGACGGCGGCGTTCCGGGCCCTCGCCGAGGGACGGACGCCGGCCACCTACCGCCGCCTGGTCGAGGTACTGAGCCCGGACGCCGAGGGGACGTACTTCCTCTATCGCTTCTCCGACCCGACGTTCCTCACTGCCGACGCCGTGCTGACGGCGCTGGCCGCCGACCCGCGGACGCTCGGCGGCTGGGCGCTCGACGTGTGCGGCGGCTCCGGGCACCTCACGCGGCGGCTGCTGGCGCTGCAGGGCGGCGGAGACGGCCCCCGCCGGCGCACGGTGCTGGCCGACGTCTACTTCTGGAAGCTCTGGCTCGCCCGCCGCATCACGGCGCCCGGCTGCCACGCCGTCTGCTGCGACGCCAACCAGCCGCTGCCCTTCGAGGAGCGCGCCTGCTCGCTGGCCGTCCTGTCCGACGCGTTCCCCTACATCTGGCACAAGCGCCTGCTCGCGGGCGAACTGATGCGCGTGACCGGCCCCGACGGCGTCGTCGCGCTGCCGCACCTCCATAGCGCCGACGGCGAGAACCACTCGCAGGGCATGGCGCTCACGCCCGGCGCCTACGCGGATCTCTTCGCGCCGATGGCGCCGCGGCTGTACCGCGATGCCCTGCTGCTGGACGGCGTCGTCGACCGGCAGGCCATCGACCTGTCGCACCCGGTGGCCCCGGATCGCCTCGGCGACGAGCCGGCCGTCACCCTCGTCGCCGGACGCCGGGCCGAGCCGGCCGCGCCGTTCCCGCTCGCGGCGCCGGACGCCGTCACCGGGCAGCTCGCCGTGAACCCGCTGTACGAGGTGAGCCGCGACGGCGACGGCACCCGCCTGCGCCTGGCCTTCCCGACGCCCGAGTACGCCGACGAGTTCGGCGCCTGCACCCGGTATCTCCCCGCAGAGGTCCGCGTGGCGGCCGACCTCACCGGCGCCCTCGACGATGCCCGCGTCCGCGCGGCGCTCGGCGCGTCGTACGACGATCTCCGGCGCCGGCGCGTGCTGCTCGACGTGCCCGCCGGCTACTGCTGACCGGCGAAGGGATCGTACGGCAGCCGGTTGTGGAGCCGCCGGCTCGCCCATTCCTGGATCACGACGGTGGGCCGCTCCGCCTCGACGGTCGCGGGATCCACGTCGTACTCCCAGAGGAACACCGCCCGGCTGCACTGCTCGCCGAGGAACGGAATCAGCGCCGATCCGAAGGAGTCGCGGTACACGAGCGCGCGCGGCCGCGGCGAGCCGCCGCGGACGGTCACCACGCGGCCCTCGGCGAACTCGGGGTCGGGCGCGGCCGGCTCCACCACCCGCGCCTCGAACGGCACGCGCGGCACCCGCTCGATCGCCGTCTCCCCCAGCCAGCGCTCCAGGCGCAGCATGCGCGCCAGATCCAGGCCCGGCGACGCGGTCTCCCAGCGCTCGAACGCCTCAGGGGCGAGCGCCCGCGGATCCCATCCCGCGTCGGGCGCCTGCCGGGCCAGGGCGGCGACGATCTCGCGGCTGGCGACGAGCGCGCCGGCGCCGTTCCAGTGGCTGTCGGTCCGGTGGTAGAGGCGGTCGCGCGCCTTCTCGACCGCCAGCGCCTCGTCGAGCGCCAGCGTGTGGACGGTGGTGTGCGCGGCCAGGTAGTCCAGGAGCTGGCTGGCGCGCGACGTGGCCAGCACCGGGCGCAGCGATGCCGGCATGAACTCCGGGTACACGCGGGACTTGCCCGGCGCGATCACGAACAGGTAGGCGATGCCGCGGGCCGCGAGCCAGTCCTGCGTGTGCTGCAGGGTCGCCGCCCACGCCGCGAGATCCTCGTCGGAAAGGAGCGACGGCGTCAGGTAGTCCTCGATCCCGCCGTCGTCGCCGTAGAAGAGCCAGCCGTCCCGGCCGCGGATCACCTCGGGCTGGGGCGAGACGCGCAGCACGAAGTAGCGGACGACCGCCTGCCAGCGGACGAGCGTGTCGCGAAACGCGACGCGCGCGTCGAAGGCCCGGGTGATCGCGTGCGGCCAGCCGTCGAGCGTCGCCCAGGGCAGGGCGCCGCCGTCGCCGGGCGGCGCGGCGTCCTCCCGCTCCGCCGTGCGCGGGGCGGGGTCCACGCCGGCCAGGGTGGCCAGCCCCGGCAGGGCGATCGCCACCGCGCAGACGATCAGGAACACCCGTTCGACCAGCGGGTGCAGCCGCGGCGCGGCGGAGGCGGGCGAAGACGGCGGCGCGGGCACGGCTAGAACCGGAAGTAGATGAAGGGGCTGTAGGTGCGCGCGGCGCTCAGCGCCATCGAGGCCGCGAGGAGCAGCGCCAGGGCGGCGGCCGTCGCGGCGGAGGGCACCCAGCCGAGCACCGGGACGCCGCCGGAGGCGGCAGGCGCGAGGCGCCGCGCGAGCCACGGCGCGAGGGGCAGCGATCCGGCGAGGCCGGCCGCCATGGCGAGCACGAGCTCCGGCGTCACGTACCAGGCCCACGTGTGGGTGGCGGGCAGGCCCTGGCCCGCGCCCGCCATGGCCGCCAGCATGCGCAGCGCGCCCCCGAGCGTCTCGGCCCGGAAGAACACCCACCCCACCACCACGACGCCCAGGGCGTAGACCCGGCCCAGGCCGGACGGCACGGCGCCTCCGCCGCCGCCGGCGCGCATCCACCGCTCGGCGGCGAGGAAGGCGCCGTGATACAGGCCCCAGACGACGAACGTCCAGCTCGCCCCGTGCCACAGCCCGCACAGGAAGAAGACGATGAGCAGGTTCAGGTACACGCGCGCCGGCGCGGCGCGGTTGCCGCCGAGCGGCACGTACAGGTAGTCGCGGAACCACGTCGAGAGCGAGATGTGCCAGCGGCGCCAGAAGTCCTGCACGGACGTGGCCGCGTACGGATAGCGGAAGTTCTCGGGGAACCGGAACCCGAACAGACGGCCGAGACCGATGGCCATGTCCGAGTAGCCCGAGAAGTCGAAGTAGATCTGCAGCGTGTAGCAGAGGGCGCCCAGCCACGCGAGCGGCGCCGTGAGCTGCGACGGGTCCAGGCCGAACACGGCATCGGCGGGACCCGCGACCACGTTGGCGACGAGCATCTTCTTGGCCAGCCCGACGACGAAGCGGCGGGCGCCGCAGGCGAGGTCCTCGAGACCGGCCGTGCGCGACGAGAGCTGCGCCGCGATGTCGCGGTAGCGGATGATCGGCCCGGCGATGAGCTGCGGGAAGAGCAGGAGGTAGAGCGCGGCCTCGATCGGCCCCTTCTGCGCCACCGCGTCGCCGCGCTTCACGTCCACCACGTACGAGATGGCGTGGAAGGTGAAGAACGAGATGCCGATGGGCAGCGCGATCGCCGGGACCGCGATCGGCGGCAGGCCCGCGGCGTCGAGCGCCACGTTCAGGTTCACGGCCAGGAAGCCCGCGTACTTGAACACGGCCAGGACGCCGAGATCGAGCGCCACCGTGGCCGCCAGCAGCCGGCCGGCCGCCGGCGTGTCGCGCAGGCGCGCGATGCCGATGGCGGCCACGTAGTTGACGGCAATCGACGCGACGATGAGCGTGGTGAACGCCCCGGCGCCGCTGGCGTAGAAGACGAGACTGGCCGCCAGCAGGAGCGCATTGCGTCCCCGCCGCGGGCACACCGCGTAGAGCCCGAGCAGCAGCGGCAGGAAGGCGTAGAGGAACGCGGGCTCGGTGAACAGCACGAGGGCCGGGGCGGCCGGACGCCTTTCAGTCTACCGGGGGGACGCCGCCCGCCCGTCGAAGGCGTCGAGGAGCGTGGGCAGCAGCGCGTGCATCTTCGACAGGAGGGGCCGCGCGGGCGTCAGCCCGCGCCGGAAGCCGCGGGCCACCAGGGCGTCGAGCAGGCCGGGCCGGCTCGCCACGACGTGCACCGGCACGTCCCAGGGGGCGCCCTCGCCGGACACGAGGGCCGGCGGCTGGTGGTCGCCGAGCACGATGAGCACGATATCGCGGTCGGCGCGCAGGCGCAGATAGCCGCCCAGGGTCTGGAAATCGTAGTCGAGGGCCTGCACGAATCCGGGGCCGAGGTCGAGCCAGTCGGCCTGGACGGACCAGGCCGCGTCGAGGGCCTGCTCGTCGTACGGGCTCGACGTCAGCACCCGCGCCCAGTCGGCCTGATAGGGCGGCGTCGGCGTGAACGGCGTGTGCGTGCTGATCGTGGGAAACACCACGAAGACCGGCGCGTGCCGCCCGGCCACCTCCTGGCGATCGACCTTGGCGAGCGCGAACTGGTCGGTGACGTCCCACCAGCCGAAGGGCGGCCCGGCGTAGGCCAGGCGCGGCGCGTCGTAGACCACGTCGAACCCGTAGAACGCGCCCTCGCGCCACGCGTGCTGCAGGCCGGGCATGATCGCGATCGTCCGGTAGCCCGCCCGCGCGAACGCCGTCACCATCGTGTCGCGGTCCTGCGCCAGCAGGCGGACGTTCGTGGCGCCGTCCTTGACCTCGGTCCCCGACAGCAGGCTGATGTGCGCGAGCCACGACTCGCCGCCGAACGTGGGCGACTCGACGAACGCCGAGACGACGTCGCGCCCCGTGTCGTGGATGTCGGCCTCGAAGCGCGCACGCGCCGGCGCGAGGGCGGCCGCGAAGGCCGGGCGGTCCCAGCTCACCGCGCCATAGGACTCGACGAACACCAGGAACACGTCGGCGCCCCCGAGGCCGTCGAGCGTGGCGTCGATGACGGGCGCGGGGCCCAGCGCGTGGACGCCCGCGCCGCTGGCCTCGATCGCGAACTGCCGCGCCTGCCGCGCCCAGACCAGCGTCACCGGCTCCACCACCGCCGGCCGCCGGGGCACGCGGGCGTCGAGCTGCTGTCCGGCGCCGTAGGCCAGCAGGGCGGCGGCGGCGCCCGCCAGGACCCGGCGGCGGTCGGTGTCGCGCATCGCGCGGACGAGCGTGGCGAACGCCCAGCGGTACGGCACGTACAGGAGGAGCGGCACCAGGATCAGCCCGGCCAGGAGACCGGCGACCACACGCGGGTCGATCACGTAGGCCAGCATCGCGCCCACCGCCGGCAGGTGCGGCATGTCCCAGTAGAGGTTGACGTCACGTCCCCAGAGCGACTGCGCGGTGGACGCGGCGTACCGTCCATAGGTGAGGAACACCCACAGGACCGCCAAGCCCCGGATGGTGCGCACGCCGGGGCCCGGCGCGGCCCGGCTGGCCGCGGCGAGGACCAGCAGGACGGCGGCCAGTTCCGCGGACAGATCGCCGGTCAGGCGCGGGAACGGCGTCGGCCACCGGTTCGCCATCGCCAGCGGCAGGTTCAGCAGGACGACGGCCGCGACGGCGGCCGCCCACGACGTCACGCGGGACACGATCGAGTGCCGGAAGCCGGGCCGCGGGCGGCGAGCACGCAGGACATCGCTTCCAGCATAGACGAGCGGACGGGCGCGGGACCACGACGCGCGGTCCGGCGCTCCCCGGATGCCCGTCGGCGTCGACGGCTAGTTCCCGCCGCCGCCGAGCGGCGGACCCGGGTTGAGCGGATAGCGCGACCGCGGCCGTGCGCCCCAGCCGGGCGCGACGAACTTGGGCGCGTTGGCCGACGGGTTCTGCAGGTAGCGGGTGATGTCCACCTCGGCCTGGCGCAGGTGCGCCTCGCCCATCGGGTCGGTGTCCTTCCGCTTGGCGATGCCCTGGCCGAGCTGCCGGATCGCCTGCAGCACGACGGCCCGCGCCTGCGGGGTGGTGTCGGCATCGCCGCCGAGGATCATCATGGCGTCGAGCGCCGCGCGCTCCGTCACGCGGCGCAGCGACTGCTGCATCGGCGGCTCGGGGCCGTGCGGTCCCCAGGTCGCGTCGAGGACCATCCGGAGCACGTCGGGCAGCGTCAGGGCGTTGGGCTGCCGGTCGGCGAACGCCACGAGACGCGCGGCGCGATCCGGCTGCAGGAGATCGCCGACCACCATCGCGGCGAGGATGCGCGCGGCGCGCAGGTGGTCGAAGGCGTAGTCGTTCGACAGGTCCTCGAGATTGGTGTTCGGGTGCGGCGTCAGCTCGGCCAGGAGCGACTCGGGCATCTCGAGCGCGGCGGGGGCGATGGTGGAGAGCAGGAGCTGCAGCACCTCGCGCTGGGTGGCCGCCGGCACGATTTCGGTGGCGGGCCCCGGGTCGCCCTTCACGTTGTAGGTGTGGAACATCCCGCCCACGTAGCGCAGGCCCGACTCGATGGCCCAGCGGTGGTGCAGGTAGGTCATCCACAGGCGGGCATCGCGCAGCGCGCCCACCGGCTCGCCCGGACGGAGGATGGCGGGGCCATAGCTCCGCAGCATGATCGCGCGGGCCGCAATCGTCTCCTTCAGGTACTCCTGCGGCGTGGCGCGGTCGTCGTACCACCACCAGCGGGGATCGGTGTCGGGCACGAAGTGGAGGCCCTTGGCCCGCACCTCCGCGATGACGCGGTCGAGGCCCGCCTTCTCGCCTCCGGCCGGGAACACCGAGTAGGCGTACTTCGCCAGCATCAGGTCGTAGGCGCCGATGGACGTGGGGAACGCGTCGCTCAGGTCGAGCCTGCCGTTGGTGACCTTGACCCTGGGCGTCGGGTAGTCCATGACCGAGCCGAAGTTGTCGAGGCTCGCCGAGAAGTTGTGCTGGAAGCCCATGACGTGGCCCAGCTCGTGCGCCGTGAGCAGCGTCTGGCGGGCCAGGATCATGTCGCGCTCGGCGGCGGGCATGCCGTCGGCGGGCTGGGCGGCGAGCGCGGCCACGAGCTCGGCGTCGCCGAACATGAGCCCGGCGTCGTCGTTGCCGCTGGTCGGCGTGTAGGCCTCGAAGAAGTTGCCGACCGTGCGGATGCGGTGCGAGTCCATGTGCGTCTTGGAGCCGAGCACCTCGCCGGTCCGCGGATCGCGGAACGACCCGCCGCTCGAGAAGCCGCGCTCGTCGCGGTTGATCCACAGGATCCACGAGTAGCGGATGTCCATGGGATCCATGTCGGGCGTCGGGTCCTTCACCTGGACGGCGTTCCTGAAGCCCGCCGCCTCGAACGCGGTGTTCCACCAGAGCGCGCCGTTGCGCATCGCCGTGCGCGTGGGCTCCGGGATGCCCGCATCCAGGTAGAAGACGATGGGCGTGATGGGCTCGCTCATCGCGGCGGCCGGGTCCTTCTTCTCCAGCCGCCAGCGCGTGATCCACCGCGTCTCGGTGTCCTGGTCGAACGGCTTCGCGTAGTCGCGGAAGGCGATGGCGCTCACGCCGATCCGCGGGTCGGCCAGCCGCGGCGTGTACCCCTCGGGCGCCTTCAGGAACGAGTGATGGATGCGCAGCGTGAAGAAGCGGCCGTCGGGCGTGACGTTGTTCACGAGCAGGCCGGGATTGTCGGCCGTGAAGGTCGCGACCGTCTCCACCTCGGCGTTCAGGGGGAAGCTCTTGATGCGCGCCGGGTAGAAGCCGCTGCGCGCGCCGTCGAACCGGAAGGCGCCCTGGTTGGCGCGGCGCAGGCGGCCCTCGACGTCGGCGGCGTCGCGCAGGAACAGCGGCGACGCGTCGACGAGCACCGTGCCGCGCTCGTCGGCCTCGACGGGCAGCGAGGCCAGCACGGAGGCGGCGAACGAATCGCGGACGTTCTCCTGCTGGGCCGCCGAGCCGCCGACCGCCCGGTAGCCCAGGTTCTGGGCCACGACGAGGACGCGCGGCCCCGAGCGGACGAAGTGCACGACCTCGGAGGACAGGATGCCGCGATCGAAGGGCAGCTCGACCGAGCCCGCGCCGGTCGCCGCCGAGACGTAATACAGGACGTCGGCGTCGAAGGCCGGGATCTCGGCGAGCACGCGTCCGCGTCCCGCGTCCCAGTACAGCGGCACGTAGCCGTCCATCCGTGTCAGGCCCTTGGTCCGCTCCGCCAGGGTCGCCGCCGGCTGCCCGAGCGCCGAGGTGGCGACCGCCGCCGACAGAATGCCCGCCAGGGCGACTGTTCGCATCGTGGTTTCTCCCATCGCGCGCGATTGTCGGCAGGGCGCGCTGCGCAAGTCAAGGCAGCCGCCGCGACGGCGGGCCGGCCGGTGGCGCCCGTCGCTGGCGCGCCCTTTGGATACACCGTCGAGGTAGCGGCGCCCACCGGGTCGCCGTCGAGCGGACGATGCCCGGGGCGGCGGCCCGCCGCAGGGAGGTGCGGTCATGCCACGGATGGTCCTTCCGTCAGGGGTGCCGGCGGGGCCATGGATTCGTGCCGCCGGGCGCCTCCTGGCGGCGCTCCTCGCCGTGCTGCTCCTCGACGGCTGCGCCGCCCATCGACGCCTCGCGATTCCCGGTCAGCCCCCGCGGGCCGGAGCCGCCACAGCCGCGGCGGGCGGCGAGGCCGCCACGCTGCGGCCGGGCGATCACGTCCGGATCCGCCTGCAGAGCGGCACGGTCCTTCGGGTCACCCTCGCGGAGGTCCGGTCCGACGCCCTCGTGACCACGCGAGGCCAGCGCATCCCGTTCGAGGCCATGGCCAGGCTGGAGAAGCGCCACCTCTCGGTGGTGCGTACGGCGATCCTGGTCGGCGGAGGACTCGGCCTGCTGGTCCTGGTGATGACGGCGGCGGCGTATGCCTCCCTTGCCTCGGGGTTGTGAGGCGATGCGCGCCAGGGCTGCTCGCCGTCGCCTGGCCGAGGCCGCCGCCATCTTCCTGATCGCGGCGCTCGCGGGGGCCTGCCACGTGCAGACGCGCGTGGCCCTTCCCGGCGAGCCGCCTCCGGCGGCCGGCGCTGCGGCGCGCGTGGTGAAAGCGGGTGACGACGTCGTCATCGAGTTGAGGGACGGGACCCTCGCCGGGCTCGTCGTGGCCGAGGTACGGACCGACGCCCTCGTCGGCACCCGGGGCCAGCGCTACCCGCTGGCCGACATCGTCCGCATCGAGCGCCGGCGGGTGTCGCTCGGGCGGAGCGCCGGCCTCGTCGCCGGCGTGTACCTCGGCCTGATCGCGGCCCTGACGCTGCTCCTCCTGGCCGCCGGATGGGAGCTGGCCTGACCAACGCGGCCATGGCGTGGGGCGCCGGGCGGGACCGCCCGCCCCCTCAGTGCGAGGGCACGGTCCAGCGCTCGCCGTCGTCGTCGCGGACGGTCCGGAGCTCGTAGCCGTGCGCGCCCTTCACGAAGGTCATGCTCGCCATGTCGCCGGGCGCGGCCTGCGACGCGTGTGCCGTCAGCAGGATCGCCTCCACCTGGCGATGCGCGTTCAGGATGGCGATCGTGGACGCGTCGTCGCCGATCCGCTCGACCTCGTAGCGCCCGGCCGGAAGCTGCACGCCCTCGACGGTGAACGCGAACGGCACCTGCACGTCGGCGAGGGGCAGGGCGCTCGCCGTCCCGAGCCCGAGCATCGAGCACGCCCCCGCCAGGGCCAGCCGTCCAAGCATCTTCGTCATGTGGTCCTCCCCGGAGCCGCATCGGCTCCTGTGAGGTAGGACGGCGGCGGGCCTTGCCGCGCCCTGACATCGCGATGACATCGGCGACAGCCTGGACCGCCGGGGCACGGGCCCCGGACGCTGCCCGTCAGCCCACGTCCACGACCGGCATCGCCCGGGACTTGAGCTTCTCCCGCGCCGCGACCGCCGTGTCGCGCAGCAGCGGGTCCGCCGCTTCGGCCCAGGCGTCCACCTTGTGGGCCAGGCGGGCCAGGCGCAGTTCGCCGATGGCGTAGGCCGCGCACGACTGGAGCCAGGGATCGAGGCTCTCGGACAGCACGTCCACGGCCTCGTCGCGCGACTCCACCGTCACGCCGATGATCCGCACGGCGGTCCGCGCCCGCTGGCGCGTGGAGACCGCGCGATCGAAGAGCGGCACGACGAGCGCCCGCATGGGCGCGGGCAGGACGTTGTCGAGGAACTCCAGGGCGTTGTCGTGCACGGCGGCGTCGGCGGACTGGATGCCGACGAACGCGCTGTGGAGATCGTGCTCGGGATAGAGCAGCTTCAGCAGGCGGAAGATCCGCTCGCTCTCCTGCGCCAGGGACTCGGCGAGCGCGCGCGTGACGGGCTCGGACCCGTCCAGCGCGCCGCCGATCGTGTCCAGCACCTGGTAGGTCCGGTAGTGCCCGGTGATCTCGGCGGCCAGCGCCGTCTCGGCGATGTGGCGGTCCACGCGCCGGCCGGGATGGATCTGCAGCAGCTTGTTGAGGGCGGTGACGACGCGGGATCGGACGGTCGCATCCGCGTCGAGCAGGCTCTCGACGAGCACCGTGTGCGCGGCCCGGGTCCCGATGGCCTGCAGCACGGCGGGCAGCTCGCGGCGGATGGCCGGCGGCGTGTCGCGGTCCACGAGGTAGTCGCGCAGGGTCCCGGCGATCCGGTCGCCGAACCCCGCCAGGGCCGCGATGATCTCGGAGGTGAGCGCGGGCTCGGCGAGGCGGTCCACCAGCCGGTGCACCAGCGCGCGCTTGCCCAGCCGGGCCGCGGCCCGGACGGCCTCGCGGGCCACCTCGCCCGCGTCGTCCTCGAGCAGCTTGCGCAGCTCGCGCTCGAAGAGGTCGGGCGACATCGCGATGACGCGGGCGGCTTCCACCCGCGTCCGCACCCCGCCCTCGCCGCTCTCGCTCACCATCCGCTGCAGGATCAGCTGCGCCGCCTCGACGTTCTGCGCCCGGCCCGGGCGGGCCAGGAAGGCGGCCGTCGCCGCCTGGATCGAGAAGCCCTCGAAGTCCCCGGTCCGCTCGAGGACGGTCAGCGGGTCGATCGAGGTGTAGCGGGTCAGGTACAGCAGCGCGGCGGTGCGCACCTCGAGCGACGGGTCCGACAGCAGCCGCTCCACCTCGCCCGTCGCCTGGAGCGCGGGCGTGTGCGACAGCACGCTCAGCGCCCGGACGCGCACGTCGGCCGAGGGATGCCGGAGCAGTTCGGGCAGGGCGCCGGCCGCGCCGCCCCTGGCGCCCTCCTCGAAGAAGCTGAGGGCGTAGAGAATCTCGTCGGGACTCCCCTGCAGCTTGGCGGCGATGGCGGCGGTCGCCTCGCGATCGAGCGTCCCCGTCCGCGCGCGCTCCGCGTCGATGCGGTGCTGGTGGATGCTGTCCTGCAGCGTCGAGATGTACTGGGACCGCGCCGCCGACGCCGCGACGAGCCAGGCGGCCACGCCGGCCAGCGTGAGCCAGCCCACCTGCGCCGACGACCAGCCGAGCCACGCCGCCGCCACGAGCACCGCGACGCCGCCCAGTCCGTCGGCCACGCGCGAGACCACGGTGTCGATGAAGGCCTTGGCCCGGAGCGTCTCCGACGCCGAGAGCGGCAGGTACAGCAGCTCCACAGTGGACTTGTCGATCGAATAGCGCAGCACCTGGTCGCTCGCCTTGAGCGCCGAGGCGGCGGCCAGCGAGCCGAGGAGCACGACGGCCAGCGACGTGGAGGCCATCGCCACGGGCACGATGAAGAGCGCCACGCCCACCCCCGCCGAGCGGAGGACGCGCCCGGTGAGCGCGACCTGCAGGGCCAGGGACGCCAGGCCCGCGAGCATGTTGAACGAGCCGAAGAACGCCGTGAGCTGATCGGTGTCCGGAATCTCGGCCTTGGCCATGGCCTTGAACTGCCAGCCGGCCACGGTGGTGGTGAACGACGCCAGGCCGATCACGCAGGCGATCGCCCACAGGTACGACGACCCGGCGATGAGCCGCAGGCTTCCGCGCAGGCCGCCGCCGGCGTCCGAGGGCTCGAGCGGCGTCGCGCCGGACCGCCGCCACGCCAGTTCGACGAGGCCGGCCGAGGCGACGAGGCTGAGGGCCACCCACAGGAGCAGCGTCTCGGTCCCCAGCATCGCCGCCGTGAGCCGGGTCGCCGCCCCGCCGACGATCCAGCCCAGGATGGCGCCGCTCCCGATGAAGCCGAACGCGCGCTTCGCCTCGCGCGTGGTGAGCACGAAGTTGGCGAGCATCCAGACCTGCATCGGCGCCAGGGCGCTGAAGACCCCGACCCAGACGTAGATGGCGACGAACTGGGTGCCGTCCTCGGGGTAGGCGGCGTGCAGCCACCAGAAGAGCAGCGAGACCACCGCGAAGAGCCCGAGGCTGCCCATCTGCAGCGCCCGGAACGACAGCCAGCGGTGGGCGCGCAGGTACACCGACACCACCAGGCCGGTCAGGCCCGCGATGGCGACGTCCGCGTACGGGAGGTCGATGGCGGGAAACCGATCCAGGAACAGGGCGTCCCGCGTCGCCTTCGAGGCCACGGTGGCGGCCGTGGTGAGGAACAGGTAGCCAAAGACCGGCCAGACACGGGCCAGCTCGCTCCGGCTCAGCCCGAGCACTCGTGTCACGGCGATCAGCATGCGATTGGCCTATCGTATTGCCGGGGCTCCCCGGCCTGCATAAGATTCGGCGAGTCCCCCCAACCATGACCACACGAGACGCCCGCCCGTCCTTCGTCTCCCGCCTGCTCGCGCCGATCGCCGAGATCAGGCCCGGCGAGGGCGCCACCGCGCTGCTGCTCTTCCTCTACTCGTTCCTGGCGATGACGTCGTACAACATCGTCAAGCCGGTCACGCGCTCGCAGTTCATCTCGAGCCTCGGCGCCGACAACCTGCCGTGGGTGCAGTTCGGCGCGGGCATGGTCATCGGCCTCCTGATGCAGGGGTACACGCGGCTCATCGCGACCGTCCCCCGCCGCTGGACGATCCCGGTCACCCAGGCCGGCATGATCACGCTGCTCGTGCTCTTCTGGGTGCTCTTCACGCGCGTAGGCGCCGAGTGGGTGTCGGTCGGCTTCTATCTCTTCGGCCTCGTCCTGGGCATCCTGCTCATCAGCCAGTTCTGGACGCTCGCCAACGACATCTACGACCCGCGGCAGGCCAAGCGGCTGTTCGGCCTGATCGGCGGCGGCGCCAGCCTGGGCGGCGCCACCGGGGCGGCCATCACGGCGGGCCTCGTCGAGGAGCTGGGCACGACCACCATGCTGCTCGTCAGCGCGGCCATCATGGCGATCTGCGCCGGCATCGTGGTGCGCATCATCCGGACGAACGAACGGGCCGGACAGTCGGACGCCGCCAAGACCGGCGAGGACGAGGGCGTCGGCGGGGGCGAGGCGCTGGCGCTGCTCCGGGGCTCGCGCCACCTGCAGATCATCGCGCTCGTCATCACGTTCGCGGCCATCGGCGCCGCGATCATCGAGCAGCAGCTCAACATGGCCACGGCCGAGGCCAAGGGCCAGGCCAACACCGACGGCATCACGGCGTTCCTCGCGCAGGTCACGGTGTACCTGTCGCTCATCGGCCTCTTCATCCAGGTGGCCGTCACGAGCCGCATCCACCGCCTGCTCGGCATCGGCTTCGCGCTGCTCATCCTGCCCGTGAGCCTCGGGGCCAGCGGCCTGCTCATGCTGACGGTGGGCGCGCTCTGGACGTCGGGCGTCGCGCGCGTGCTGGACACGTCGCTCCGCTACACGGTGGACAAGACGACGCGGGAGATCCTGTTCCTGCCGCTGCCCGCCGACGTCAAGTACCGCGCCATGCCCTTCATCGACGTCACGGTGGATCGGCTCTCCATGGGCGCCGGCGCGCTGCTCTTCCTGGTGCTCATCTAGGACTGGGGCCTCGGCCTCACGTGGCAGCAGCTCAGCTACGCCAGCCTCTCGATCATGGCGCTGTGGGTGTTCTTCGCGCTCCGGGCGCGCAAGGAATACATGGCGGCGTTCCGCAAGAGCATCG
>JBFWXO010000044.1:0-53597 GCA_050187355.1 Vicinamibacterales bacterium | reverse complement strand
AGCTTGCTATCGACAGTCGACGGTAACGGTGCCGTGTCCGTGTGGGAGCTTGCTCCGTGGCCACCCATCCGCCGAACGCTAGGGAAGGTGCGAACTGGCGGTGGTCTGGCATTCCATCTCGATGATTCGAGGGTCGTCGTCTACGACACTGCAGAGCATTTGGTGGTCACATTCGACGTTCAGCGCGGGACCGAACTGAGCCGCGTAGCGGTAGAGGAGCCGGAGCCAGCCTCCACACTGTCCCTGCTGTCCCCCGATGGGTCGAGGCTCGCATCGGTCGATTTCGAGTTGCGCTTGAGGCTTTGGAGTGCGGTCACGGGACGCCCCAGCATCCCACGCCGTCTTTGTCCTGTGGCGTTGCGGGGTCTAACAGGAGGCATTGCGTTTACGCGAGACGGGAAGACGCTGGCGGTCGCCGAAACGGACGGCGAGGTGTCGTTCATCGATGCGACGAGCGGACTACGTGCTGGCTCGCTGCGCGCCGGAACGGGGTCCGATTCGGCGCTGGTCTATGCCGCGGACGACAAGCGCCTATTCGTCGGCACGAATGCCGGAGCGCTCATGGAGTGGGGGCCGATGCCGTACAGTCCCGAATCCCGCATCGCTCGGTACGTGTCGCCCTGCGGAAACGACACTCCGCAGCAGGTCGCCATCAGCGCTGATGGTGTCTGGCTTGCGGCAACCTGCAACGACGGTACTGTCGCCGCGGTGTCAGTAGCGGCAGGTCCAGTCGTTCGCCGCGTCATCCGTACCGACGCCGACCCTCGCAGCGATCCAGGTGTTGGTCTTGGCGTCAGTCATGACGGATCGATGGCCGTGGTGACGTATCGTCAGGGCCGCCGTGCGCTCGTGCGGTTCAGGGATGGACAGTTGGAATGGCTGGCAGAGAACGACGATCGGGGGGTTGCGGCGGCTGCCAGTGGCGATGGGCGCACGCTCGCAACGTTGACGACCGGTGGAACGGTGTCGCTTTGGAACACTGCGACTGGTGAGCGTCGCGACGTGCGCCTGTCCGGTGCGGAGGACGAGTGGCGGGCCTTCGGCCTGGATGCCGCGGGAAACACGATCGTGGCGGCGACAGGTCGTGGACGGCTCTCGGTAGGGACGGTCGGCAACGGCACGGAAGTCGTGATGACGGCACTTGCGGGAACTGTGGACGCGGCTGCGCCCGTCCAGGTGTCGGCTGATGGCCGCCAGGTCACGGCGATGGCGGACCAGCGGCAATGGCGCATGTGGAACCTTCGAGCCCCCGATACGCCGCCCGCGCCCAGCGTCGCGAGCGACAACGACTTCGTGACGCCAAGTCCTGACGGCCGGTTCCTGGCGGTCTCCCAGCTCGGCCGTGTGTCGCTGCTTAGAATGCCATCAGGGACTAGCTTCGCGACGCTGGCGGACACGACGGGTTCCGCGATGGCGTTGCGTTTCTCCGGTGACGGCCTAGTGTTCGCGGCCTGGTACGGAGGTTCAGCGGTCAACGTCTGGGACCTCGACCCACGAGCCTGGATAGCACACGCTTGCACCATTGCGAATCGCACACTGACCCAGGATGAAGCGCGCACCTATCTTGCTGGCGCCGCGAGTACATCACCGTGTTCAGCGTTGAACGGGGAACGCCGATGACGCGCTTCGGTCGGTCCAGGCATCGGGATCAGCACCTCGCTGACGCCGAGGTCGGTGGCGCTCGATGCGAAATGCCAGCCGGCCGACGGCTCGGTTGCACGCGCCGCTTGAAATGATGCGCCGGTCGGAATCGGAAAACGCAGCCAGCGGGGTGAGGACTCGATGCAATTCAGCTCCGGTGGCCGTCGTCGCCGAGCCAGCCCATGCCGCCAGGCGACCTCCGCCCGTCGAGTAGCCTACGGTTCAGCCTCGCGATCGCCACATCGCGACGACTCGGGATTTGAGAGTTGCCGTCGGCCGGCAGCGCGCGCCGCAGTGTCGATGCGGTGTGTCATGGTGTCAAAGGCGTTTCGGTCGCACGTCGTAGTAGAGCGAGGTCGATGAAGAAGTATGGCAGCGCGAGTCTCCGGTCGATGTCATCCCTGACAGTCGCTACGCTGAAGCCTCCTCGCTCCCGTACTGCCGCCAGCACGTGAGCCTGAATGGTGAACCTCGTGCGGAGAAAGAGGTCAGGAGATCGTCGGAGCGCGTCAGGGGGCAGGCCTTCAAGCCCCGTCGCAATGATCGCCGCGACCTCGACGGCCCGCTCGGCGTTGTAAGCAGACTCAGCCGTGGCGGCGAATAGTGCGACACGCTCAGCCGCCTCATGCAGGACCCGGGCGAAGGCCGGCCAGGGCCGATCGAGTGTTGGAGTGCGCCGCAACCGAACGAGCAAGTACGAAATACTTCGCTCCACGGCGCTGAACTGTTGAGTCAGATCGAGATCATCGTCTGGGTTCAGCCTCGGAATCGACGTTCGCAGCTCTGCCAAGTGCGAATCGGCGATGTCGACGAACTCGCCGTAGCGAGTCTCGTCAGCGGCCCTGGCGGCGCCACTCGAGGCCACCGATGCCAATCGCATCACGTCCACGAACAGCGCCGCTGTTGTGTCAGCTGCTGCAAGCCGCGCGAACTTCGCGGCGGCCCGCGCGCCGTGCCTTCTTGGATCCGCAATTAGGTACCGCCCGACGGACGCTGCGACGCGGGTCGCGAGCACGTCGGGCGTGGTAAACGTGTCGCGCACAACCAGAGTGTCAACTCGCGCCTTGAATGCTGCCAAGAGGGCTTGGCCATGCCCCTCCTCGTAGAGTTCATGTGGCCAGATCGCCTCGTCATCGACAACGAAACAAAAGGTTGGGCGCCGCAGAGACGCGGCGTGGTTGAACTCGGCCTCGGTTATCGAGATCTCCGAGCCGCTAGGCACGAAGCCGTATCGATGGGCGTACACTCCCACGAACAAGTCACTCTGCTCGATCTCGTCGAAGCAGGCGCTCGTCGCATCAGCTGGTCGCGCTCCGTAGTCTTCCATTCGTGACAGCGTTAGTCCTAAGCGCGTCAGGGCTGCAGTGACAGCCCGTCGATGCTCCGTCAAGTCCGCGTAGGTTGAACTAAGAAATGCCCGCATGGAACTGGATTGTGACCGAACAGCGCCCCCGGCACGAGAGCGCATGTCGAGGGCTACAAACCATTGCCCCAAGGAAGTCGGCTATGTTGGCAGGGCCCAGCCAATGCAAATCGCCGATCTGGCGAGTCAGGTCAGTCGAGCCCATGTCTCGCAGGCGTGGACCCGCCGCCGCGTGAGAGGCTCAGCGGCGGCCCGGGCCCCCGTCGGCTCGCCAGTTTGCCGGAGCTAGTCGATCCGCGGCGCCGACGGCATCGGCGCGTCGTCCACGGGTGCCCGCCGTGTATGCCAGTCCGTGGCCGACTCGTACGCCTGGCCCGCGCGGAAGAGCGACGCCTCGTCGAACGGCTTGGCGTAGAACTCGATGCCGAGCGGCAGCGTGGGCGAGCTCGTCGTGAATCCGCAGGGCATCACGAGGGCCGGATAGCCCGTCATGTTGCCGATGAACGTGTTGCCCGTGCGGAAGCGCTGGGCCGTGGACCCCGGCTTGACGTCGGTGCCGGCCACGTCCGGCGGATCGAGCTTCGTCGCCGGGTTGCCGGACGGCACGGCCAGGACGTCGCAGCTCGCCAGGGCGCGGGCCATCGAGTCCATCAGGAGCGAGCGGACGCGCAGCGCCTTGATGTAGTCCACGGCCGTGTAGTACTGCGCGCTCTCGAGCCGCTCGCGGACGATCGGATCGAAGAGCTCGGGCGTGGTCTTCAGCCGCTGCTCGTGGAAGCAGGCGGCCTCGGCCATCGCCACGATCCAGCCGGCGGACGTCGCCAGTTCCGCGTGTGGCACCTCGACGTCGATCACGGTGGCGCCCATGCCTTTCAGCGCCGCGACGGCGGCCCGCACGGCGGCCAGCGTCTCGGGGTGCGCGCCATCGTAGAAGTAGTTCGTGGGCACGCCGATGCGCAGGCCCTTCGCGCCGGCGGCGAGGGCCTTCTGGTAGTCCGGCACCGGGTCGGCTGCCGCCGTGGGGTCCATCGGATCGGGTCCGGCGATCACCTGCAGCATGGCCGCGGCGTCGGCCACGGTCCGCGTCATGGGCCCGGCGTGGTCGAGCGTCCAGGCCAGCGTGGTCACGCCGTAGCGGCTCACGCGGCCGTAGGTCTGCTTCAGGCCCACGATGCCGCAGTTGTTGGCCGGCCCCCGGATGGAGCCGCCCGTGTCGGTGCCGATCGAGAGCGGCGTCATGCACGCGGCCAGGGCGGCGCCGGATCCGCTCGACGAGCCGGCGGGGGAGTAGTCCAGGTGCCAGGGGTTGCGCGCAGGGCCGAAGCCCGACCGGACGCCGCTGCCCATAGCGAACTCCAGCAGGTTCAGCTTGCCGATGAGGATGGCGCCGGCGGCGTTGAGCCGCGCCGTGATGGTGGACTCGAAGTCCGGCACGACGTCGGCCGTCACCTTCGAGCCGTTGGTCGTCCTGATGCCCTTGGTGGCGAGGATGTCCTTCGGCGCGTATGGCAGGCCGTGGACCGGGCCGCGGTACCGCCCGCCCATGATCTCCTTCTCGGCCGTCCGTGCCGCGGCCAGGGCGTGGTCGCGCGTGATCGTGATGTATGCGTTGACCTTGGGATTCAGCGCCTCGCTGCGGGCCAGGAAGGCCTCGGTGACGTCCACCGGCGAGACTTTGCGGCCCTTGATCAGGGTCGCCAGCTCCCGGCCGGACTTGAAGACGAGCTCGTTGTCGGCCATGGCGCACCTCACTTCGGCCGGGTCACGGGTCCGGCGTGCGTCCGCGCCAGGAACACGGGCGCCGGCTCGACCAGGTCGTCGATGACCAGGTCGCGAACGATCTGGAACTGATCGAGGTTGCGCTGGAGCGCCCGCTCCACGATGGCCAGACGATCGGGCGGCAGCTCGTGGCCCACGAGGGCGGCGGCCTGCCGCAGCGTCTCCGCGGTCACGCGCGGGCCGGACTGCGCCGCGAGCCGGGCGGCGAGCGGGCCCGTGACGCCGGCGGCGGCCAGGGCCTGCAGCAGCCGCCTGCGCGACAGGTCCACGGAATCGGGTGACGCGTGCGTGGCGTCCATGGGGAACCTCCCTGGGACGGGGACCGTGCCGTGCACGGCCCGCGCCGGTGGCGCATCGTGTTCCGTGAGGGAGGCCGTGTCAAGCGCCCCGGGCGTGGCCGCCACGTGCCGGCCCTTCAGGCGCCGCGCTCCTCCGCCGACCACCGGCCGGATCGCCAGGCCTCCGGCCGCAGCACGACGAGCACCGTGAGGACCTCGAGCCGGCCGATCCACATCGCGAGGGTCAGCGTCACGCGGCTGACCGGATGCAGGTGGGCGAAGTGGGCCATCGGGCCCACGCCGTTCAGGCCCGGCCCGATGTTCCCCAGGCACGCGATGGTGGCGGTGATGCCCGTGATCAGGTCCGCGCCGAACCCCACGACGATGCCCGTGCAGATCGAGAAGACCAGCAGGTAGAACAGGAAGAACACCACGATCACCTGCAGGATGTCCTCCGGCACGACGCGTCCACCCAGCTTCACGGGCAGCACGGCCCTCGGGTGCAGGACCTTCCGGAGGTTCTGGAGCGTGTAGCGGGCCAGCACCAGGTGCCGCACCACCTTCGGGCCGCCCGAGGCGGAGCCGGCGCAGCCGCCGATGAACATCATTGCCAGCAGGACGATCTTGGCCTGGTCGGTCCAGAGCTGGAAGTCGGTGCTGGCAAATCCGGTCGTCGTCAGGATGGAGACGACCTGGAAGAGCGCCATCCGAATTGAACTCCAGCCGGTGGTGGGCCAGAGGGCGAGGGCCAGGAACGCGCTCGCCACCACGACGACCAGCGTGTAGGCGCGCAGCTCGTCGTCGCGCGTCAGCACGCCGACGTCACGCCGGGCCAGCGCGCGGTACTGCAGCGCGAAGTTGGCGCCCGCCACGAACATGAACGCGATTGTGATCCACTCGGCCGTCGGGTTCCCGTAGCCGCCGATCGACTGCGGATGCGGCGAGAAGCCGCCGGCCGCGAGCGTGCTCATCGAGTTGCAGAGCGCGTCGAAGAACGGCATGCCCACCGCCACGAGCGCCACGACCTGCAGCGCCGTGAGGGCCGCGTACAGCTTCCACAGCAGCGCGGCCGTCTGGCGGATCTGGGGGCTCACCTTGTCCTGGCTCGGGCCCGGCGCCTCGGCGAAGAACAGCTCGCGGCCGCCGATGGCCAGGCGGGGCAGGATGGCGACGAAGAGGGCGATGACACCCATGCCGCCCAGCCACTGGGTGAAGGAACGCCAGAAGAAGAAGGCCCGGCCGTACCCGGTGAAGTCCTGCAGGATGGTGGCGCCGGTCGTCGTCAGGCCCGACATCGACTCGAAGAACGCGTCGATCGGCCCGAGCCCCGCCCACACGAACGGCAGCGCCGTCACGTGCGCGATGAGGAGCCACGACGCCGACACGACGGCCAGCCCTTCCACGCGCCGCATCCGGTCCACGGCGTCCTCGGCGGAAGTGCCGCCGGCGCGCCGCATCAAGTGCCCGAGGCCCACCGTGAGCGCGCCCGACACGGCGAAGCCGGTCGCGTCGCGCCACTCGCCGTAGGCGAGGGCCACCACGAACGGCGCCAGGAACATGGCCCCGAACAGCCGCACGATGACGCCCGACACGTGGACGACGAGGGCGTAGCGCATGGCCGCGGCCGCTCAGCGCATCTCGCGGGTGAAGTAGTCGCGCACCCGGTCGGCGGCTTCCTGGGTGCAGAAGATGAGCAGCCGATCGCCCGCCTGCACCTGGTCGTCGCCGCGCGGGACGATGGCGGTGCTGCCGCGGAGGATGGCCGCCACGATGGCGTCCTGGGAGCTGCCCATGTGCTTCAGGGCGCGAGCCGTGAAGGTCGGCGCCACGGTGAGCTCGAACACGTGGGCCTCGCCGTGTTCGACTACGGCCAGGAGGCTCGTGGGCCCGCCCGTGATCTGGTGGAGGATCGAGTCCACGGCGGCGCCCCGGGCCGAGATCGCCACGTCGATGCCGACGCGCTCGAAGAGCCGCAGGTTCGCGGGCCGGCCCACGCGCGTGATCACCTTCGGCACGCCCAGCTGCCGCGCCAGGAGCGACGCCAGCAGGTTGCGCTCGTCGTTGTCGATGACCGACACGAGGACGTCGCTCCGGCCCACGTTCTCGGACTCCAGGAACTCGAGGTCCGTGCCATCGCCGTTCAACACGAGGGTCCGCGACAGCCGCGCGGCCAGCATCGCGCCCCGCTCGGCGCCCCGCTCGAGGACGCGGACCTCGACCGACGGGGTCTGCTCGAGGCGCTCGGCGAGCTGCAGCCCCACGTCGCCTCCCCCGATGATGGTCACCTGCAGGCGGCCGCCGGCGCGGGTGGGCGACACCAGGGCTTCCACCGCGTGCATGGCGTCCGGCGTGCCCATCACGATCACCTTGTCGCCGGCCGCGAGTTCGGTCGTGCCGCGCGGCACGAAGATCCGGCCGCCGCGCTTCACGGCCACCACGAGCGAGCCGTGTGGAAGGTGCAGCGCTCCCAGCGTCCTGCCGGCGAGCGGCGAGCCCTGGTCGAGCCGGTACTCGAGCAGCCGGACCACGCCGCCGGCGAACACCTCGGCATCGATGGCCCCGGGCGCGGTCACGATGCGCTCGATGTCGGCCGCCAGCTGGGCTTCGGGCCACACCACCCGGTCGATGCCGAACGCGCCCAGGCCGCCGGTGTCGCCCTGCGCGCCCAGGAAGTCGGCCCGCGAGACGAGGCAGATCGTCTCGGGCGTGCCCAGCCGGTTCGCCTGCGCGCACGCCACGATGTTCACCTCGTCCAGGCCCGTGGCGGCGACGAAGACGTCGGCATTGGCGATGCCCGCGCGCTCCAGCACTTCCGCGTTGGTGCCGCTGCCCAGCAGGAACTCGACGTCCAGCGCCTGGACGGCGTCGCCGACGGTGCGGTCGTGGTCGATGACGACCACTTCATGATTGGCCGCGAGGGCCCGGGCCAGCGAGGACCCGATCTGCCCTCCGCCCATGATGACGACACGCATGGAACCGCCGGCAGCGTAGCATGCGGACTGCAGCCGGCAGGGCCAGCTCGGCCTTGACACCGCCGCGCGCCGGTGGCAACGTCGCCGCCTGGCCCGGCCCGCCTGCCGGATTCGAGCCTCGCGTGAACCCCGCTTCGCCGCCGTCCCCGTCGCGTGCCGGTCTTCCCCGCTGGGTGTGGGCCGTGTACCTGGTGCTCTTCACCGCCTCCGTGCCGTGGTACGTGCCCGACGGCCCGGTGCGGCTGTGGCTGGGCCTGCCGCACTGGGTGGTCCTGTCGCTCGTGGCGATGGCCGGCGTGTCGGCCTTCACGATCCTCGTCGTGCGCCGCTACTGGCTCGATGACGACACCGACGGGGAGGTGGACCGGTGAACGGCCTCGGGCCCTGGCCGCTCGTCGCCGTCGCCGGCTACCTGGCCGTGCTGCTGGGCGTCGGCGTCCTTGCGCGGCGGGCCCGGCGCGACGAGTCGATGAGCGACTTCTACCTGGCGGGCCGCGATCTCGGCCCGTTCGTGCTCTTCGCCACGCTCTACGCCACGCAGTACAGCGGCAACTCGTTCCTCGGCTACCCGGGCGAGGCGCACCGGATCGGCTTCGCGTGGGTCATGAGCGTCGGCTTCATGACCGCCATCATCGTCGCCTACCTGCTCGTGGCGCCCGGCCTGCACCGCGCCGCGCGCCACTGGTCCCTGGTGACCCCCGGCGACTGGATCGACCATCGCTACGACTATCGGCCCCTCACGCTCGCGGCCAACGGCGTCTTCGTGCTCGCGATCGCGAACTACCTCCTGGCTCAGCTCATGGCGATGGGCCACGTCGTGGCCGGGCTGTCCGGCAACGCCGTGCCGTACTGGGTCGGCGTCGTGGGCCTGACGGCCGTCATCCTGGTGTACGAGACGCTCGGCGGCATGCGCGCGGTCGCCTGGACCGATGCCGCGCAGGGCCTGCTCATGCTGGCGGGCCTCGGCGGTATCCTCCTCACCGTCGTGCCGACGCCTGCGCACCTGGCCGAGGTGACCGCCTGGGTGATCGAGCACGCGCCGGAAAAGGCCGCGGTCCCCGGATGGCAGACGTCCTTCACGTGGCTGAGCACCCTGCTGCTCATCGGCATGTCGGGCGCCGTCTACCCGCAGGCGATGCAGCGGATCTACGCGGCCCGATCGACGGCCGTCCTGAAGCGGGGGCTCACGGTGATGGTGGTGATGCCGCTCCTCACCATGACGCCGATCTTCCTCATCGGCATCCTCAGCCTGCGCGATCTGGACGGCGTGAGCGGGCTCGCCGCCGACCAGGTGATGCCCATGATGCTGGCCCGCTGGGCCGGCCAGTCCACGGGGCTCGCGCTGGCGGCGATGGCGGTGATGCTGGCGGCGGTGGCCGCCATCATGTCCACCGCGGACTCGGTGCTCCTGACGCTGTCGTCCATCCTGGCCAAGGACGTGGCGGGACGGACGTGGCTGCGCGGCGCCCCCGAAGCGACCCTCACGCGGGTGGGGAAGCGGGTCTCGTGGGCGATCGTCGCCACGCTGGTGACCCTCGCGCTCGTGCCCCGCATCAGCCTCTGGGGCCTGACCGAGCTCAAGATGGAGCTCCTGGTGCAGGTGTCGCCGCTCTTCGTGCTGGGCCTGGCCAGCGCGCGTGTGACGGGGCGGGCTGCGCTGGCCGGTCTCGTCACCGGCCTCGTCGTGGCGTTCTCGCTGCCGCTCGCGGGGCTGTCGCGGCCCTTCGGCATCCACGACGGCACCATCGGCTGGGCGATCAACATGCTGGTGTGCGTGACCGCCTCGCCGCGGACCGCCGCACAGCCGGCCGCACGCCTCGCGTCAGACCAGCCGCAGCCGGCCTCGTAGCTGCTCGCCGCCCGTCGCGGCGCCGCGTGCCGCCGCGCGGCACCGCCGGCGCTCGTCGCCCCGTCCGGCCCTCCTGGGGTAGGCTGTCGGCACCTCTCGATGCCTCCGCACTCCCACCATCGGCACCCGCCACCGCACCACCACCGGCACGGACACCACGCCCGCGAGCGCACGCTCGAGCGATTCGTCGACCGCGAGCGCATCGACCGGCTGCTCCAGCCCTGGGTCACCGACGACGACGATCGGGCCTTCGTGCTGCGCTGCCTGCTCGACGAGGGGCCCGCCCACCATCGGGGCGTGAACTGGATCCTGCTGTCCCTGCTCGGCGAGCTTGCCGCCGAGACGCGGCTCGGGCCGGGGCATGGGCCGCAGGCGCGCGTGCCGATGCGGCTGCCGCCGCACCTGCGCCGCCACGAGGACGACGAGGAGGACGGCGCGTACCCGCTGCGCCTCCCGCTGGCGCCGCTCGAGCGCCTCGCCGGCAAGGACGAGCGCGCGGTGGACGCCATGGTGGACTGCCTCACCGACGGCCCGCCGCAGCACGCCCTGGCGAATGCGGCGATGCTGCTGCTCATCGACGCCCTCCTCCGCCGATGAGCGCGGCGCCGCTGGCCGGACTGGAGCCGGCGTTCAGGGTCTGCGCCGGGGAGCTCGGCCTCTGGTCCGCCTCGCGCCTCTTCGTGAACGCGGCCTGGGAGGCCGGGGGCGGCGGGGCCGTCCGCGCCCTCGACGACGACCTCGGCGACGCCTACCCGGTGGTGGACGACGCCGTGCGGCGGGTGCTCCAGCGCGAGGCGCCGCTGCCGGTGCCGGCCATCGATGCCGTGGTGGAGCGCTGCCGCGACCTGCGCCGGCTGGTCGTCGTGGGCGTGGAGGCGGATCTCCTCGGCCCGATCGTGGATCGCCTGCCGGCCTCGGTGGAGGTCGCGGCGCTCTTCGACGCCACGTTCCCCGTCGATCCGGCCCGCGTGGCCGCGAGCTGGGCGCCGCGCGTCCAGTTGACCGACGTCGGCGCCTTCCAGCAGTCGGCCGGCGGCCGCAGCGGCCTCCTCACGTGGGTGTACGGCGCCGACCGCTTCCGCGCCGTCGTCGCCCCCATCTGGCTGCGCGTGCACAGCGCCGACGTGCGGCTCCTCTTCCGGCGGCTCGTGGGGGTGGACCTCCTGGGCGGGCGCATGGCCTCCTATCCCCGCTGGCTCGGCGAGACCGACACGGCCGACTTCACCGACCTCGTGGAGGCCGGGTGAGGGCCCTGCCGCTCGCGATCTTCGTCGCCGCGATCCTGGCGCAGGCCCGCATGCCGGCCCAACGGCTCCAGATCGTGCTGGCGGGCGCGGCGTTCGCGCTGCTGGCCCTGGGGCTCGGCGGCGGGCACCCGCGCGAGGTCCTCGCGAACCTGCAGTGGGACGTGCTCATCATCCTGGCGGCGCTGGGCGTCGTGTCGCGCGTGCTGGCCGAGTCGCACGTGTTCACCCGCCTGGCCGTCCGGGTCACCCGCCTCATCGGCGCCTCGCCCACATGGCTCGTGCCGGTCGTCGCGGCGTCGATGTTCGTCGTGAGCGGACTCGTGAACAACATCACGGCCCTCGTGCTCGTCCTGCCGGTCGTGCTCGCCATCCTGCAGCTCGCCGGCACGACGCCCCGGCACCTCCGCTGGACGATGGGCTCGCTCCTGGTGGCCTGCAACCTCGGCGGCGCCGCGACGCCGATCGGCGACTTCCCGGCGGTGCTGCTCCTGGGCGCCGGCGCCATGGACTTCAACGGCTACCTGCGCCTCGCGCTGCCGACGGCCGTCGTGGGACTCGTGCTGTTCGTCGGGCTCGTGATGCTGGTCGTGCGGCCCTCCAGGGACGTGCCGGTCGACCCGCTCAGGCGCCGCGTGACGGTGGCCGTCGTCGAAGGCCTTCACGCCCGCATCCGCATCCAGCCGCGGGTGCTGGTGCCGGGCGTGCTCGCCCTCGCGGGCATGCTCACGGCCTGGGTCCTCCTTCCCGCGTCCTCGGGGGTGCCCGTGCACCTGGTGGCCTGGCTCGGCGCCGGGCTGCTGGTGCTGACGCTGGGACGCCGTGGGCGGGACGCCGTCCTGCAGGGCGTGGACCTCGACGCCACGCTCTTCCTGTTCGGGCTCCTCGTGATGGTGGGCGCGGTGCGGGAGACCGGCCTCTTCGGCTACCTGGCGCGCGCGCTGGCGGATCTGCCGTGGCCGCTGCCCGTCCGCCTGGCGCTGTTCGTGGCAGTGGCCGGCGTCTCCACCGGGATGTTCTCGGCCGGGCCGAGCATGGCGGCGATGCTCGAGGTGGCAACGCCGCTGGCCGCCGCGATCGGGCCCGCGGCGGTGTACCTCGGCCTGGCCTTCGGCGTCTGCGCCGGCAGCTCGCTCTTCCTCACGGCGGCCACGTCGGGCCCGCTCGCCCAGAGCATGGTCGATCGCGCCGGACTCACCGATGCCGAGGGCCGGCGGCTCGAGTTCTCGTTCGCCGCCTTCGTCCCGGTGGGCCTCCTGGGGTTCGCCGTCATCCTCGCCGTGGGCATCGGCGCCGCGCTGGTGACGGCGTCCGCCGGCTAGGCACGCCCGCTCGGCCCATCCGATGGCGGGTGAGACACGACGGGCCGGTGGAGCACCCACCGGCCCGTCTTCAGCACCACACGGTGACGAACGGCCTCTTTACGTCAGAACGAGTACCGCACGCTGATCTGGCCCCTCCGGGACGTGTTCCCCTGGCGGAGCGTCCGCAGATCGAGGAAGGTGGACAGGCGCTGATCGCCTGACGGATTGTTGAAGTTGACGCGATCCGTGAGATTGAAGACTTCTCCCACCAGCTGCAGGCGGCTCCCCCCCCGCATCGGCAGCGCGTAAGCCAGCCGCAGATCGATCTCGAAGAAGTCGGGGCCGCGGGCGCCGTTCGAGCCGCCTCTGCTCTTCACCGTGATCGGGTTGGCCCCCGTGCCGCTGTAGGTGCCCGCCGGCAGGTATTCGTCGTCGGTCCGGCCGTTCTGGTTCAGATCGAACGACGAACTGACCAGCGAGAACGGCAGGCCACTCATGTAGCGTATGACCGGGCTCAGGCTCAAGCCCCGCACGCCCGGGACGTTCGCCGTCCCGTTGATCGAGAGGATGTGCGGGCGGTCGTTGTCCGTCGGTCCGTAGTTCGCGTCGAGGTTCAGGTTGTCGCCGACCTGCGTGGGGATGATGGCCGCGACCACCCCGTCCATGTTCCCGCGCGCACGCGAGAGCGTGTAGGAGACGCGGTAGCTGTAGCCGCGGTTGAACCGCTTGTTGAGCTGGAACTGCAACGCGTTGTAGTCGTACGAGCCGACGTTGACCGGCTGCCACACGTTCTGCACGAACTGCGGATCCGGGCGTGTGACCGGCGCCGTGCGGCCGGTGCTGGTGCGCGTGGGCGGGTTCAGATTCCTCCGCAGCAACTGGTCGCGGTTCTCCGAGCGCACGTAGTCGACGGTCACGGCGACGTCACCGAACAGTTGCCGCTCGTAGCCCACGGTGTACTGGCGCGCGTACGCGCTCTTGCGGTCGGGATTGTCGAGGAACACGTCGCCCGTGTTGCGGGCCACCGCCCCCAACGGGAACAACTGGTTGAGCAGGCCGCGATCCACGACCGGCCCGTTGGCAAGGAAGGGATCGGTGGGGAATTGGCCCTGCGAGGGTCCACGGTCGACACCGTTGGCCGGGAACAGCACCTGGAACGAGTTGGCGATCACGCCGTTGGACATGAAGTTGCCCAGGGGACCGAAGGGCGTCTTCTGGTAGAAGAGCCCGATGCCGCCGCGGAGCACCGACCTCCCCTCTCCGTCGAGCGCATAGGTCACGCCCACGCGGGGTGAGATGTTGTTCTTGTCGACTGGATTGTCGTTGGGATTGGCGAAGAAGGGATTGTCGCGCTCGTTGACGTTGATGATCTCCAGGTCGTACCGCAGGCCCAGGTTCAGGGTCGTCCGCGAATTCACCTTCCACTTGTCCTGGAAGAACAGGCCGATGAACTGCCCCGGGAGGAGGAAGTTGACCGAGCCCGGCACGCGGATCTGCAGCCGCTCCGGGTACGTGCGCGGATTGCCCGGGTCGAAGTCCAGGTCGCTGTTGATGTTGAACGTGCCGTTCATGTTGCCCTGATCCTCGAACCGCAGCGGGGCGTAGACGTACTGCAGGCCGAACTTCAGGTCGTGGTCGCCGGCCTTGTTCGGCACGAACCAGGCGAAGGTGTCGTCGAAGCCGAAGGTCCGATCCAGCCGTCGGCTGGCCCGCGTGCTCTGCTGGTCGAGGAACGTCAGGTGGCTCAACGTGGGCGCCAGCGCGGCCTGGATCTCCCCGTTCTCGAAGAGCTGCGTGTTGCCGAAGAACACGTTCTCCTCCGTGAAGGACAGGCGGATGGTGTTCACCCGCGTGCCGCCGAACACCGAGTTGAACGACCCGGCGAAGGTCTTGTCGATGTCGGTCTCCTTCTCGCGCGTGGCGGCGGTGCGGGTCGTGCTCGTGAGCTGATCCGATTGGGGCGACCACTCCTGCAGCCAGCGAAGCGCCCACGTGTTGTTGGCGTTGATCTGGTGGTCGATCCGCACGAGCGAATTCCAGACGCGATCCTTCCAGATCACGTTCTCGTTGAACTCCGGCCGCGACGCGATGTTGATCGTGACCGGGCGATCCTGCGTGACCCGCTCGACGTTGACGAAGAAGTGCGCCTTGTTGCGCACGATGGGGCCGCCCAGCGATCCGCCCCACTGCCGCTGGCTGGTCTCGTCGGGCTTCTCGAGCCCCAACTGCTTGCTGAAGAACTCGGTCGTCCTGAACTCCGACTCGGTGTCGAAGAAGAAGGCGCTTCCCCGCAGGCGGTTCGTGCCCTGCTTCGAGATGGCATTGAGGACGCCGCCCGTGCCCCATCCCATCTCCGCGTCGTACTGGCTGGTCTGGACCTGCAGCTCCGCGATCGATTCGATCGGCGTCCGCACCTGCGCGCCGCCCGAGCCCCCGTTCCACATGTCGTTGTTGAAGCCGCCGTCGAGCGCGAATTGGGTGTTCGTGAACGGCTGGCCGTTGATGCTGACCGAGTCGGCGCCCCAGGACGTGGACTCGGACGCCACGACGCCGGGCAGCAACTGCATGTAAGACATGGTGTTCCGGTTCCCGACCGGTGTGTCGAGCAGCTCCTCGGCGTCCACGTTGCCGCCGACCGTCTTCGAGGTCAGGTCGACGAGCGGCGACTGGCCGGTGACCGTGATCGTCTCCTCGAGGTCTCCGACCTCGAGCCTGACGGTGATGGTCTGGGCCTCACCCACGGCCAGCCGCACGTCGCGGCGGATGAAGCGCTTGAAACCGGGCAGCTCGGCCGAGACTTCGTAGACGCCAGGATTCAACGACGTGATCAGATAGGACCCGTCGCCGCCGCTGACGACTTCGCGAAACTGCCCCGAGTCCTGATTGCGAACGACGATGGTGACGCCGGGCATGACGGAGCCCTGTTCGTCCTCCACGCGTCCCCTGAGGTCCGAGTAACTCTGGCCGGCCGCTATCGGCACGCCAACCGACAGCACCAACCCCCACACGAGAATGAGACGCTTCATGTCCATACCCACCCTTTCAATGCCCGCTTGAGTCACCCGTCGCGCTGAGGCAAGCGGGTCCGAACACGGCAGTTCGCAACATTCGTGGGCTGCGTACGCGCTTGCGCGATCGCGGCGGGGACGTCCTGGCGAGGCTCGCGCGTGGCGTGACGGCGGACCTGCGTCGCGAGATGGTCGCGGGCGACGGCTCCGATCGAGGGGACGGTGCACACCCTGCATCCGTTGACCCGCCGTCAGCCGCGCGAACGCGTGGCCCGCCCGCGGCGAAACGTCGATGCGTGACGACGGGCGTGTGTCACGGCCGTGTCACTGCCCCGGAGTGAGCCCCGCCATGACGACCGCGCCGTCGGCCCCGGTGGCCGTGAGCGCGGGGAGCGACGCGCGAGCCGAGCTACGCATGCCAAGCCTCCTGGAGAAGACGCTGACGCGATCGCCATCGGCAGTCGGCGCGGGCGCACACGGACTGCGACACACCTGACGTTGGTGGAGTGAGACTGTCGCGCCCAGCCGTTGGGCAGTCAATACGGCGATGGCAGCGGCGAGAGCACTGTCCTGTCGCAACGATAGTCATGTCTCTTGAGGACGACGTCTGGGGTTGTTGCGGGGCCGACGGTACGGCACGTCGGACGTCCGGACCGGGTCGTGCCGCCGGGCCACAGGCCGGCGCGGCGCTCCCAGCCGCGTATCGCCCCGGTGCCGCGCGGCATCTGACGGACGGTGCCTGGTACCCGGGGTGCGCGGCCATGACGGCCCGGCAGCGACGCCGCTGCCGGCGCCTGGCCGTCGCCCTGGCCGCGTCGTGGCTGCTGCACGCCGCGGTCGCTCCCGCCGCCGCGCAGGTCCGCTCGCTTGCCGAGGCCGAGGCCGTGGTGCACGAACTGGTGGCGACGCGGTTTCCGGAGCTGGCGCACCGCCGCATCCAGGTCCGGGCCCTGGCGGCCCGCGGTGACTACTTCCGCACGTCCTTCTCCGTTCGCCGGTACTTCCTCATCGAGCCGATGCGCTACGTGATCAAGGTGAATCCGGAGGTGTGGCTCCAAGGGGCGCCCGACGACGGCGTGCGCGCGATCCTGGCCCACGAGCTGTCGCACGTGGTGCAGCTGAGCCGGGGACCCCGCATCCGCCGTCTCGGACTGGTGCGCCTGCTGCGGGAGCGATCCGAGGCCAGGTTCGAGCGCCAGGCGGACCTCGACGCCCTGGCCCGCGGGTTTGGCCCGGGACTCAAGGCGTACCGGGCCTGGCTGTACGGTCACGTGCCGGCCGACGTCCTCCCGGAGAAACGCGCCCATTACTTCGGCCCGGAGGAGATCGACGCCATCGAACGCCGGCTTGCGGTACGGCCCGACCTGCTGGCCCATTGGCGGCGGCATCCTCCGCTGAGCCTCACCGAGATCGAGGCCGCGCCGCCGCCGAACCCTGAGACCCGCGGCCTCCGGCGGCCTGGAGTATCGTGCGACAAAGCGGCGCCGCCGAAACCGGCGCCGCGGTGGAGGTCCGATGTCCCGACAGCGTTGCCGCCTGTTCGCCGTGCTCCTCGTGGCCTGGTCGGCCGCGGCGCCCGCCGCGGCCCAGTCCCAGTTGACGCTCGACTTCCCGGCCATTGCCCGGAAGCTGGTGCAGCAGCTGGCGCTCAGGCCCGGTGAGAAGGTGCTGTCGGTCGTGCACCCCGGCCTCTTCGAGGGCCTCGTGCCGTACATCCGCTACGAGGTGATCAAGGCCGGCGGGGTCGACCTGGGCGTCATCGACGTCCTGGCGGAGCCGGTCCCGGCGTCGTGGGACGTCGCGCTCCTGCAGCGCGCGGCCCGTGATGCCCGGCCGTACTACAAGGCGATGCTCCGGGACGTGGACGCGGCCATCATGATGCCGGGCGCGGTGCCCGCGCACCCGGTGTACGCGGCCATGCAGGACTGGCTCAAGGAGGGCCGCGGCCGCACCGTGCACTTTCACTGGCTCGAGAATGGGAGCGCGTACACGCTGCCAGGGCAGCCCCTGCCGGGCCGCGCCGCCATCGACGCGCTGTATCAGCACGCGCTCCTCGACACCGACTACGCGGCGCTTGCCGGCATCGAGCGCCGGTTCGCCGACGCGATGCGAGGGCAGGAGGTCCACGTGACGTCGCCGTCGGGCACCGACCTCCGGTTCCGGATCGGCGACCGCCCGGTGAACCGGCAGGACGGCGATGCGTCGGCCGCGCGGACGAACCAGGGCGTCATCCTCATCGATCGCGAGGTGGAGCTGCCGGCGGGCGCCATCCGGGTGGCGCCGATCGAGGAGAGCGTGGAGGGCACGGTGGCGTTTCCGGCCTCGCAGTGGGACGGCCGTCCCGTCGAAGGCCTGGTGCTGCGCTTCGCCAAAGGGCAGGTCGTCGAGGTGCGGGCCGCGCAGGGACGCGACGCGGCCGAGGCGGAGATGGCCAGGGCCGGCGCGGCCGGGCGCGCCTTCCGCGAGTTCGCACTCGGCTTCAACCCGCTGTTGGCCGTGCCCGCACGCGGGCCGTGGATTCCCTACTACGGCTACGGCGCCGGCGTGGTCCGTCTGTCGCTGGGCGACAACAGCGAGCTCGGAGGGCGGGTCGGCGGCGGCTACGTGCGTTGGAACTTCTTCACGGATCTCACGGTGCGCGTCGGCGACACGGTGTGGGTGAAGGACGGCACGCTCGTCGCGAAGTGAGCGCCCGTCGAGGGGCACTGCCGCGCCGGCGATCGTGACGGCGGGGCTCGGCCGGCGTCAGCGATCGTCGCGAGTGGCCGACAGGTGCCGCAGGACGTCGGTGGCCCGGATCGCGCCGTGCACGACCACGACGCCGTCGTCTCCCGCGTCCACCACCGGCACCGGCCGTGACTCCGAGAGGAGCCGTTTCAGCACCTCCTCGTGCGGCGCGTCCACCCAGAGGGCGTCGGGCGCCGGCATGGCGATGGCCCCGATGGCGTCCGCCCCCCGCCCGGCGGCAATCGCGGAGTCGATCTCCGGCAGGCCGACGATTCCGGTGACGCGCTGACCGGCGCCCACGAACACCGCCCGATCCGGCCGCCCGTCGGCGCGCGCCCGCACCTCCTCCACGGTGAGCTCGGGCGACACCTGCAGGAACGCGTCCGACATGGCGTCGCCGGCGGTCCAGTCCGTCGGCGGCGTCGCGATCGCCGGCGGCAGGTGGATGCCGTCCTGCTCGAGCAGCGCGTGGTAGATCGGCACCGGCAGGTAGCGGCGCGAGATCGCGAAGCTCAGCATGTTGGCGACCATCAGCGGGACCAGAATCTGGTAGTCCTGCGTGATCTCGAAGATCATGAACACCGACGTCAGCGGCGCCCGGATGATGCCGGCGAACAGGGTGCCCATGCCCACCAGCGCGTAGGCGCCGGTGTCGGCCGTGGGAAAGGGCGCCACCCACTGGGTCACGATGCCGACGGCGCCGCCCGCCATCGCGCCGATGTAGAGGCTCGGCGCGAAGATGCCGCCGGCGTTCCCGGTGGAATACGACACCACGGTGGCCACGAGCTTCACGCCGCAGAGGATCAGCAGCGTGTTCAGGACCATCCCGCCGTTGAGCGCCTGGTCGATGTACTCGTAGCCCACGCCCATCACCTGGGGCACCGCGATGATCACCAGGCCGATGATCGCGCCGCCCAAGGCCGGCAGGAACATGCGGCCCCGCGGCGAGAGCCGCTGCGCGGCCCGGCGGGCGCGCAGCAGGCCGTGGCAGAACACGAGGGAGATGATCCCGCCGGCCACGCCCAGCACGGCGTAGGCCGCCAGCTCCGCCGGGTGCACCAGGTGGTAGGTGGGCACGCGGAAGAGCGGCTCGTTGCCGAGAATCGTCCGCTCGACCATCACCGACGCCACCGACGCGACCACGGTCGAGCCGATGAGCGGAGCGTTCAGGTCGCCGATGATCTCCTCGAGCGCGAAGATCACGGCCGACACCGGGGTGTTGAAGGCGGCTGCCAGGGCTCCGGCCGCGCCTACCGGCACCAGCTCCCGCAGGCGTTCGCGCGGCAGCCCCACCCACTGGCCGATGGCCGACGCCACCCCGGCGCCGATCTGCACCGACGGGCCTTCGCGGCCCATCGAGTGGCCCGAGCCCACGCACAGCGCGCCCATGAGGAACTTGCCCATGGGCACGCGGATCGGGATGACGCCGTTCTGCAGCTGGAACGCCGCCTTGGTCTGCGGAACGCCGCTGCCGCGGACCTCGGGGAACACCAGGGTCAGCAGCACGCCGGCCAGGAGGCTCGCCACCGTCGGCACCAGGAACAGGCGGGCGGGCGTGGGATCGAGGCCGAAGAACAGCCGTCCCGTCCACTCGATGGCGAGCGTGAACAGCACCGCGGACAGGCCGGCCAGGACGCCGACGAGCACCGTGATGGCGAAGAAGAGCTGGTTCTCGCGCAGGCGGAGGCCCTGCAGCGTCGGGAGCGAGGAGGGGCGGGTCATTCGGCCGACCCGTGTCGCCGTGCGACGCGCTGGAGCGCCTCGGCCCGGACGTCGAGCGGCGCGCACTGCGCGGCGACGACCGAGAGCGCCGAGGCCACCAGCTCGAGGCCGCGGTCGAGCACTTCGGGCGATTCGCGGACGCGTCGCGGCGTGAGCGTCCGGTCGAAGTCGGCCAGGGCATCGGCCACGGCCGCGGCCGAGCGCTCCGCAAGCGGCGTGCGGGCGCGCGAGCGCTTGCGGCAGGCGTCGAGCTGCCCGGCCGCCAGGGCGATGCCCGCCGCCAGCCGGCGCTCCCGTTCCGCGCCGGACAGCCGCGGGATCAGGGGATCACTGGCCGCCACCGCCTCCGACACGGCCGCGATCCGGCGGCTCCGCTCGTCGGTCAGGTTGCGCGCGTAGGCGAGCGCCCGGGTGTAGTCGTTGAGGCCGAAGGCCGCCGCCGCGGCGCCGGCGCGGGCCGTGGCGTCGGTGGGCGCCAGCCGCAGCGCGCGCTGGTAGTGTTCGAGGGCGCGCGCCGGATCCCCGGCGTCGAGGAACAGGCCGGCCACCTGGGATTGCGCCGCCGTCTCGTCGGGCAGGTTGGCGGCCAGGGTCAGGATGTGCGACAGGGCGGCTCCGGCGTTTCCGGTGGACAGCAGCAGCCGGATGACCTCGCGCCGCAGGTCCAGCCGCGCGGGGCCGGCGTCGGCCGGCCAGCGGCCGTGCAGCGCGTCCTCGTAGTAGTCCGTGGCGGCGGCCACGTCGCCGGCCGCGGCTTCGAGGCGCGCCAGCCGGGTGTTCACATCGGCGTCGTCGGGCTGGCGGGTGCGCCACAGGAGCAGCAACTGGCGCGCGGAGTCCGTCCGGCCGTCCTGGACCAGGGCCTCGGCCAGGGTCCGCGCGTAGGTCCACTCGTCGGGCCGGCGCGCCACCGCCCGCCGCAGGGCCGCCACGGCCTGCTCGGTCGCGTGGGTGGCCAGGTAGCCCTGGCCGCGCTCGTACCAGGCCGCGGCGTCGACGAGCTGCTGTTCGCGGTTGCCGGAGGCGGCCGCGCGCGTGACGATGAAGAGCCCGCCGGCGGCGGCCGCGAGCACCACGAGGATGACGATCTCCCGGTGCACGACGCGCGAGAGATCGGAGAGACGCAGGTAGGGGTCGGTTGGCACCAGTCAGCGGACTTTCACGACAATCGTTGGACCTCCAATTGTCGCACGGCGCCACGGCTGGGCCGGCCGCCCGCCGGGGCCCGTGCAGGCGTCGGTCCGCCTACGACCGCGCATCGGCCGCACCAGCCGCCGTCTCCTGACGACGAGCGCTTCCACGGCGTCCCGGTCTCGCCGCCCGGGGGCCGGCTCGGCGAGAATTGATTCGTGCCGATTGCCCCCCGCCCCCGTGCCGTCATCTTCGACCTCGACGGCACCCTCGTCGACAACATGGCGCTCCACGCCGAAGCCTTCGCCGCGTTTGCCGAACGCCACGGCCTGCCGCCGCTCACCCAGGCGGACCGGGCCGCGCTCGACGGCCGCCGCAACAGCGAGATCTTCCCGGTGCTCTTCGGGCGCGCGATGGAGCGCGAGGAGTGGCTCGCCTACGAGGAGGAGAAGGAGGCGCTCTACCGGGACGTCTCCCGGGGGCGCATCCAGCGCGTGCCGGGCATCCAGGCGCTGCTCGAGAAGGCCACGGCCGGCGGCCTCGGCGTGGCGCTGGCCACCTCGGCGCCGGGCCCGAACGTGATCCACACGCTGGCCGAGGCCGGGCTCTCGGAGGCGTTTCCGATCGTGGTGCGGGGGGACCAAGTGGGCCGCGGCAAGCCGGCCCCGGACGTCTTCCTGGAGGCGAGCCGGCAACTGGACGTGCCGGCCGAGGACTGCCTGGTGTTCGAGGACGCGCCGGTGGGCATCGTGGCGGCGCGCGCCGCGGGCATGCGCGTCGTGGGCCTGACGACCACCTTCTCGGCGGCGTATTTCGAGGCCCTCGACGAGCCGCCCGACCTGGCGTGCACCGACTTCGAGGCGTTCCTGGCCGCCGCCGGCTGGTAGGACGCCGGTTCGCCGGCTGGCCGGTGGGTGGGCAGCCGCCGCGCGACCGCCCACGCCGGTGTGCCGCTACTTGACGGAGTACTTCGTGAACGCGCCGCCGGCCTGCGTCAGCGAGTTCGGTCCTTCGGCCGCGTAGACGTTGCCGTCGGCATCCACGGCCACGCCCTCGCCGGCCGTGCCCTGGTAGACGCGGTCGTCACGCTCGAAGGGCGGGATGAACGCCGTGATCCGGTCCTCGTCGAGCGGCCCGATGCGGACGCCGTCGCGCCAGTTCGGGTGGTTGTACGGGCCCGATTCCGAGTCGATGGCGTACACCGTGTCGTCCTTGAGGAAGATGCCGCTGATGCGGCCGTAGGTGTAGCGCGACTCGAGGTAGTTGCCCTCCTGATCGAAGATCTCGATGCGGTGGTTGCCGCGGTCCGCCACCCAGAGGCGGCCCTTCGAGTCGAACGCCAGCGCGTGCGGCGTGCGGAACTCGCCGTGCTTCACGCCGATGCCGCCCCACGACTTGATGAACTTGCCGTCGGGGGTGAACTTGCTGATGCGGGAGGTGGCGCCGCGCTCGATGCCCTCGGCGACGGCCCGTGCCGTGGTCATCCCCTGCGCGTCGTGGCCGTCGGCCACGTAGATGCTGCCGTCCGGTCCGACGACGACGTCGTTCGGCTGGTTGAACTGACCGTCGGCGTTGCCGGGCTTGCCGGCGATGCCCAGGCTCATCAGCTTCTCGCCCGTCGGGCTGAACTTGTGCACCTGGTGGCCCTTGGTGCCGGCCTTGTTGCCCGAGAAGTCGGCGATCCAGACGTTGCCGTCCTTGTCCACCGAGATGCCGTGCGGCGTCACCATGACGCCCTTGCCGATGTTGGCCAGCACGGCGCCCGTGTTCCGGTCGAACTTGAACACCGGATCGACCGGGTTGGACTCGCAGTCCACGGGCCCGCCGCCGGCGCCGCCGCTGGCGCCCGCGCCGCAGCGCTCGTACGCCCAGATGTTGCCGTCCTTCGGATCGATATCGATGCCCGCCGTGGTACCCCACGCCCGGCCGGCCGGAAGCTGGCCCCAGTTCCGGGTGACGTTCGGCGCGGGGTTCGGGAAGCCCGCGCCCGTGATGATGTTGCCGGCCGGGGCCGGCGCCGGGGCGGGTGCGGGCGCCGGGGCATTCGCGCCGGGGCCGGTGTTGCCGCACGCCGACAGGACGACGGCCGCGGTGGTCGCAAGCGCAGGCAGCAGGGCTCGGTGGAATCGCATGGCAGCTCCTTTTGTACGGTCCGATAGTAGAGCGGAGAACCACGGCCCATCGCAAGGGGCGTGTGAAGGGGCGCCCGACCATGACCACGATCCTGCTGGCACTCGCGCTGTTCGGACTGACCGTGCCGAACGGCCTGTTCGTCTACTGGCTGGTGGCGGACTTCACGACGGTGGGGGCGGTCCTGGCGAACCGCCTGGCGCTCGCGTTCATCCTCGACGCCTGCCTCGCGACGGGCCTCCTGGCGTACCTGTTCGCGGTCCGTCCCCCGGGCCCCCTCCGCTGGCCGTGGTTCGTGGCCCTGTCGCTCCTGGGCGGCCTCGGGTTCAGCATCCCGTTCTATCTGTGGCTCAACTTCAGGCGCTCCGCGGGCGGGACCGCGGGGTTCGGGGACTGGTGGCGGGAGGCCTGACGGCCCGGTGCGGTCGCCGGCCTACCGCGACACGGTCAGGGTGGCGCGGTAGTCCCCGGGCGCGATGGTGCGCGAGCTGAAGGGGTAGGGGGCCAGCTGGACGAGCGTCACGGTGTAGCCCTCGTGGACGATCGGCGTCATCGGGCCCGTGTGGAGTTCGTATGCGCGGGTGCGGTCGTCGGTCTGAACCGTGACGTGCACGACGGCGTCCCCGCCCTGGATGCAGACGGCGTCGGCCGGGCAACGGGAATCCCCCTCCACCCGGTCGAAGCGGACTCGCAGGCCGGCCTCCTCCACCTGGGCCGTATCGCCCGGGGCCAGCGTGAACTCGCGGCCGAGCTCGGCCGACGGGCCCGTGGGCGAGTTCACGCACCCCATGCAGATGGCCGCCACGAGGGCGGCTCCCACTCCGTGCCACGCGCGCGCCGTCACCATCGATGGGCTCCCCCGGTAGAGACGTCGGGAGCGCGGCGGAGGTTTGGTGCCGGCAGAGACGGCCGCCCCGCGGGGCCTGGCCGCCCGGGCCGTTAGCGGATGCGCCGGACCACGACCCTGGCGATGGGGTTGCGCCAGTCGCGGTCCGCGGCCACGAAATCGCCCACGCCGTGGATGCCGGCGTGCACGTGGACGAAGCCCTCCTCGCCGCCGGCCGGGGCGCCGCCGCCGCCAGGGCCGCCGCACTCCGCGTAGTTGGGCCCGGGAATGGAGGCGCAGAGCTCGTCGTTGATTTCGGTGCCGGCGTCGTAGGCGACGGGCGTGAAGACCGCCGGTTCGAACCCGCGCGGCAGGACCACGCCGTTCAGGGCGATGAAGCCGTCGTTGGTCGGGATGAGCATGGCGACCAGCGTCAGGCTCGCCCCCGGCCGCGCCTTCACGGTGAGCGTCGACGTCTGGCCCGGTCCGGTCAGGCCGCTCGTCATCTGGGCGTCGTACACCACCTGCGGCACCGATCGGACGAGCGTGAAGAGCGGGTCCAGGTTGCCTTCCTCGGCCACGGCCTCGAGCACCGACGGCGCCGGGTCGCCGATCTGGAACAGGTGGATGCCAGGGACGTGGGTGATCGCGCCGACCGGCGTCAGGCTCTCGCCGCGCATCGCGTTGGTCACGCGGATCTCGTAGACGGCCGGCTGGGCGGCCGCGGCCACGGGCATGGTGAGCAGGGCGACGGCACACGCCGTGCTCCACAGGTATCGCTGCAGGGTCATGAAGCCTCCTCTGGGCGGCGTCTGGAGCGCCGCTACCAGGGCTTCATCACGAGCCGCCGCCGGAATATTCCCGCCCGCTCGTGAGAGACTGCCGGGGCCGATGACGCGAGCCCTGACCCGCCTCGTCCTCCTGCTGGCGCTGGGCGCCACCGCGGCGGCTTCCGGCGGCGCGCGCCAGCCGGGCCCGCTGCCGCCCTCCCCGCCGAGCTACGGCGTGCGCATGGACGAGGCGCAGATCCGGATGCCCGACGGCGTCAGGCTGGCGGCCGACCTCTGGCGGCCGGCCGGCCCGGGCGAGGGCGGCCGGTTCCCGGTGCTGCTCGAGTACCTGCCGTACCGCAAGAACGAGAGCCGGAGCGGGCGCTACGACCTTTACGCCTATTTCGTCCGCCGCGGCTACGTCGTGGCCCGCGTGGACATCCGCGGCACCGGGTCCAGCGAGGGCACGCTCATCCCGTACGAGTACAGCGACATCGAGCTCGAGGACGGCGATCGCGTGATCGACTGGCTGTCACGCCAGCCGTTCTCGAACGGCAACGTCGGCATGTTCGGCATCTCGTGGAGCGGCTTCAACTCCATCCACATGGCGATGCGCAACCCGCCGGCGCTCAAGGCGATCCTGGCCGTGGACGCCACCGACGACCTCTACCAGGACGACGTGCACTTCATGGACGGCATGATGCACCTCGACTCCTGGGAATGGCAGATGGACATCGCCAACTCGATGCCGGCCGCGCCCGACTACCGGATCGACGAGCGGTTCTTCACCGAGCGCTTCGAGCAGCCGCCCTGGATGCTGACCTACAAGCGCCAGCAGCGCGACGGGCCGTTCTGGGATCGCACGGCGCTGAAGACCCGCTACGACGCCATCCGGATCCCGACCTTCGTGATCGGCGGCTGGTACGACGGCTACCGCGACAGCGTGCCGCGCATGCTCCAGTACATGTCGGCGCCCGTCAAGGCGATCGTCGGCGCCTGGAACCACACGTTCCCGCACCGGCCGTACCCGAAGCCCGGCATCGAGTGGCGCCGCGAGGCCGTGCGCTGGTTCGACCAGTGGCTGAAGGGCCGCAACACGGGCGTCATGGACGATCCGCGGCTCGCCGTCTACGTGCGCCAGTGGCACCCGCCGGGCCCGTACCTCGACGAGGCGCCCGGTGCGTGGCGGTACGAGGACGGCTGGCCCATCGCGCGCAGCCAGGACCGGGCGGTCTTCCCCCGCGCCGACCACTCGCTCGGCGACGCCGGCGGCGCCGAGGCGACGCACCGCCTGAAGTACGTGCCCACGACGGGCATCGAGGCCGGCGGTCCCGTGATGTGGTTCGGCGATGTCGCCCACGATCAGCGGCCCACCGACGCCTTCAGCCTCGTGTACGACTCGGCGCCGCTCGAGCGCGAGATGGAGATCCTGGGCCTGCCGCGCGCGTTCCTCAACGTGGCGGCCGACGCGCCCATGGCCGACTGGTTCGTGCGGCTGTCGGACGTGGCGCCCGACGGGACGGTGACGCAGGTCGCGGCCGCCGGCCTGAACGGGACGCACCGCGAGTCGGACCGCGAGCCCACGCCGCTCGTGCCCGGCCAGCGCGTGGCGCTCGAGATCGAGCTGCACTTCACGTCGTGGGTCTTCCCGGCCGGCCACCGCTTGCGGCTCTCGATCGCGAACGCGCAGTTCCCCATGATCTGGCCCACGCCGTACGCCATGACGACGTCGCTGTTCCTCGGCGGCGCCGACGCGACCCGCGTGGTCCTGCCCGTCGTGCCCGCGGCGCCCCGGCCCGGGCCGGACTTCCTCCCGAACCCCGAGAGCCGCGAGACGCTGCCCGGGTACCAGCCGATCGAGTCGGGCTCGACGTCGGGGTACGGCGAGATCTCGTCCATCGAGCGCAACCCGCAGACCCACACCACGAAGGTCGTGGCCACCAACGACAGCGGCATGCGCTACCCGTGGGGCGAGCAGCACGAGACCGAGACGATCACCTACGAGGCCGCCGACGACCACCCGGAGACCGCCTCCGTCCGGGGCGAGTACTCGACGACCGTGATCCTGCCGGGACGGACGCTGCGGTGGGAGAGCGACGTGACGCTCACGAGCGACCGGACGACCTTCCACTACACGAACGTCCGGCGGCTCTTCGAGAACGGGACGCTCCTGCGCGAGAAGCGCTGGAACGAGGCCATTCCGCGCGACTTCCAGTAGCCGCGGCGGCGATCGCGCCCACCGCGTACGTGCGATCAGGCGTAGGCCGACGCCTGCAGCGCGTACAGCTCGGCGTACTGGCCGCCGCGCGCCATCAGGTCGTCGTGGCTGCCGGTCTCGACCACGCGTGACCCGTCGAGGACGACGATGAGGTCGGCCATCCGCACGGTGGAGAAGCGGTGCGACACGAGGATCGTGACGGCGCCCTGGCTGGCACGTTCCCGGGCCGCGGCGGCATAGCGCGCGAAGAGAGCGTGTTCGGTCTCCGCGTCCAGGGCGGCCGTGGGCTCGTCCAGCACGAGGACGAGCGGCGCGTCGCGCATGAAGCCGCGCGCGAGCGCCAGCTTCTGCCACTGCCCGAAGCTCACGTCCACGCCGCCCGGCCACGTGGGCCCGAGCTGCGTCTGGAGGCCGCGGGCGAGCTGCCCCACGAGCGGGTCGGCGCCCGCGCGCGCGAGGGCCGTCCGAACGGCCTCGTCGTCGTCGAGCCGCGGCAGATCACCGACGCCCACCGACCGGCCCGCCGTCAGCTCGAACTTGAAGAAGTCCTGGAACGCCCCGGCCAGGCGGCGCCGCCACTCCGGGGCCGGGATCCGGGCCAGATCGACGCCGTCCACCAGCACCCGGCCCGATGTCGGGGCGTAGAGCTTGCCCAGGAGCTTCACCAGCGTGGACTTGCCGGCGCCGTTCTCGCCGACGATGGCCACGGTGGCGCCGGCCGGCAGGTCGAGGGTGACGCCGTCGAGCACGAGGCGATCCGTGCCCGGGTAGGCGAACGACACGTCGTCGAAGCGGATGCCCGTCACCAGACCGGCCGGCGCGGCCGCGTCCGCCGGCGCGTCTTCGGCGGCCGCGTAGTCCTCGAGCCAGGCGAGCCGCCGCGCGGCGTCCAGCCAGACGCCCCGCAGGAAGCCGATCTCGCCGACGGTTGCGCCCACATAGGCCGACAGGCGCGATCCGGCGGCCAGCGCCAGGAGCACGTCGCCGGGAGGCGCCGCGAGGCCCGACACGACGAAGATCACGGCGGCCACGTAGCCCGCGCCGAAGAGCGCCCAGGCGGCCGCGTGCCAGGCCGCCGTCGCCCGGCGGGCCGCCGCGATCGGTTCGTGGCCGCGCCGCCATGCCTGCTGGCGTTCGGCGCCGAGCCGGGCACCGATGCCCAGCACGCGCACGTCCTTGCCGGGCGCGGCCGTCGTCGAGACGTCGAACAGGTGGCGCGCGAGCCGCGCGGAAGCGGCGCCGCGCTCGCGGGCGCGCTGCTCGGCCTCCGGACGCCACGACGAGGTGAAGACGGGTGGGATCGCGAAAAGCGCCAGGAGCGCGAGCGCGGGATGGATCGACATGAGCAGCGCGATCGTCACGCCGAGGCGGAGCAGCCATCCGCACGTCGTGAAGAGCGACATGTACATGTGGTCGAGCATGAACACCTGGTGGCGGAGCACCGCCAGGCGATCGAGGTAGACCGGCCGCTCCTGGTGAGCAATGGTCGTGATCGACGCCATCATCGTCGCGATGTGCGACTCGAGCGCGATGGTCACTCTGTCGCGGAATCGCCGCTGGACCCGCGTGCTCACTGTCATCAGGAACCACGTGGCCGTGGCCGACAGGCCCAGCGCCACCATCGCGGTCCGCACGCGGCGCCAGTCGCCGGCGAGGGCGCCTTCGCCGAGCAGCTTGAACCAGTAGGCCAGGAGCGCGTCTGGCAGGGCCGCGGCGAGCGAGATGAGGAAGGCGCGCACGATCAGGCCCGGCTCGTGCCGGTACCCGAGTCGGCACAGCCGCCACATGGAGGCGAGCGCCGGCGGCAGCGTCTGGGGCGCGACGCGCCGCTCAGCCGAGGACGTCATAGTGCTTTCCCTCCTCGTCCTCGGCGGCGAAGCGCTGGGCCTGCAGGTCGAACATGGTCCGGTAGCGGCCGCCGAGCGCCATCAGCTCGTCGTGCGAGCCGAGCTCCACGACCGTGCCGTGCTCGAGCACGCAGATGCGATCGGCGAGCCGGACCGTGGAGAAGCGGTGCGAGATGAGGATCGTCGTGCAGGCGCGTGTGGCCGCCAGGATGCGCTCGAAGATCTCGGCCTCGCCGCGGACGTCGAGGTGCGCGGTCGGCTCGTCGAGCAGGACGAGGCCCGCGCCCAGCTTCGCGGCGCACACGGCCCGCGCCAGGGCGACACGCTGCCACTGGCCGCCGGACAGCTCGGTTCCGCCCTCGTAGCCGCGGGCGAGCACCGTGTCCAGGGAGGCCAGGCCCTGGGCGCCCGCCTCCGCGAGCGCGGCCTCGATGACGGCGTCTGGCGCCCCCCCCGGCGCGACGTTGTCGCGCAGCGACCGCTCGAGGCGCACGAAGTCCTGGAATACGGCCGTGACGCGCGACCGCCACGCCGCGGGCGCCATCTGGCGAAGATCGATCCCGTCGATCTCGACCGCACCGGCCTGCGGGTCGTAGAACCGGCAGAGGAGCTTGGCGAGGGTCGTCTTGCCGGCGCCGTTCTGGCCGACGATGGCGAGCGAGCTGCCCGCCGGAATCGTGAGGTCGAACCCGTCGAGCACGGGGGCGCCGCCGGGGTACGCGAAGGTGACGCCGCGAAAACGGACGTCCCGCGCCGGCCGCCCGTCGGCGGGAGCCACGCCCGACGATAGTCCGCCCCTGGCGCGCATGGCGTCGCGGAGGCGCGCCACGGCGGCCACCGGGGCCGCGGCTCCGTCGAGCGCCCAGTTGAGGCCGCCGAAAGCGATGAGCGACGTCCCCACCGCGCACTGCGCGTAGATGACGAGCTCGCGCAGGCCCAGCCGTCCGTCCGCCGCCGCCGAGGCGATGGCCCAGAGCACCAGGACGTTGGCGCTCGTCACCAGCGCGAGGCTGAGCGCCAGCGGCCGCTCGCGCAGGCGCGTGGCGTCGTACTGCAGCTGGTGCAGGCGAATGCGCCGCGACACGAAGAGGTCGATCGCCCAGTCGGCCAGGCCGAAGAGCCGGACCTCCTTGCTCGCCGGCGGATCGACCGCCAGGCGGTACACGTAGTCCGCGTCGCGCTGGGCGCTCCGCACGACCTCGGTGTTGCGATCGAACCAGACGGCGCTCTCGCGGAGCAGCCAGTGGGTGGCGAGCCAGGCGGCGCTCAGCGCCAGAGCTGCCCACCAGCTGAAGCCCGCCAGCACGGCCGCCGAGGCGAGGCCGCCGATCAGGCCCACCAGGCCGCCGGCGATGAAGTCCATCGAGTAGGACAGCGGGGGCCCCGTCATCCCGAGATCGAAGTCCCGGGCCACGGTGAGGTCGGTGACGAGCGAGGGGTCTTCGAGGTGGGAGAGCCCGTCGGGGGCGAGGCACGCCTCGGTCAGACGGCCGTAGAGCCAGTCCGACATCCGGTCGCCCAGCGTGTGGCTCACCGACGTCTGCACCGGCGCCAGCACCTGGAGCAGGACGAACACGACGGCGACGAAGGCGAGCGGGCCGGCCAGGGGCGCGGAACTGGCGACGGCGGCCATCAACGTCCCGATGGCGACTGCGAACGCCGCGGGCAGCAGCCCGCGGATCACGACCACGGCCCACCACGCGGCGGCGAGGCCACGGCCGGCGTTGGGCAGGGCCGCGAAGAACATCCACTCCTTGTGAGCGGCGAGCTGCTGGTGCCGTGTCATCGTGTCCTTGGCGCGGCCGCGAGCGGGCGGCCGCACCCGCCCACGCCGCAGCGAGCCGCGGAGTGCCGGCGTCAGTGCCCGGCGGGCGGCGTGTACCCCGTGTCCGTGAGCAGGCCCGACAGCCGCTGCCGCATGGTCGCGAGCACGCCGGCCGCCGCCGGATCGGCGGCGCGGTTGTGCTCCTCGTAGGGATCGGCCTCGAGATCGTAGAGCTCGTCCATCCCAGTGAGATCGCGGTACTGGATGTACTTGTAGCGATCGGTCCGGACCGCCGAATAGCCCATGTTCAGGACACGCGGGAAGACCGTGTCCGTGTAGTACTCCACGAGGAACGCATCGCGCCAGGCGCCGGCGCTGCCGGCGAAGATGGGCACGAGCGAGCGGCCCTGCATGCGCGACGGGACCGCCAGGCCCGCCAGCTGCAGGAAGGTCGGCGCCAGGTCGATGCTCAGCACCATCTGGTCCGGCGTGCTGCCGGCCGCCACGGCCGGCGGGTAGCGGACGAGCAGCGGAATCCGGATCGTCTCCTCGTAGGCCAGGCGCCGCTCCTCGTTCAGTCCGTGCTCGCCGTAGAAGTAGCCGTGGTCGCTCGTGAACACGACGACGGTGTCGTCCAGGTCGCCGCGCCGTTCGAGCGCCGTCAGGATCCGCCCCAAGCTGTCGTCCACGGCCAGCAGCATCTCGATGCGGCCACGGATCTCCTCGTCGCTTGTCGCGGTGGCGGCGCCGAGCGGCGGCAGGCCGCCGATCGTGCGCATCAGCGCCGGCTTGTCGGTCGGTGCGTGGAACGCGTTGGGCCGCCGCGGCATCTCCCGGCCGGCATAGCGGCCGCGATGGCGCTCGGCGGCGACGAAGCCCCCGGGCTGGCCGGGCACCGCGCCGAGGCTGCCGTCGTCGCGCTGGACGATGTTCGGGTGGATCGCCTTGTGTGCGAGGTAGACGAGGAAGGGCTGATCGTGGGTCTCGCCGATGAACTGCTCCACGTAATCGGTGAGCACGTCGGTGACGTAGCCCGACTTCTGCAGGTCGGTGCCGTCCACGTTCAGGTGCGGGTCGATGGCCTCGCCCTGGCCCGGCATCGCCACCCATCGGTCGAAGCCCGGCCGCGGGCTCGCGTCGTTGCCCATGTGCCACTTGCCGAAGAATCCTGTCCGATAGCCGGCGTCGTGGAGGTCCTTCGGGAAGGTGGGCAGGTCGTGGCTCGGCCGCGCCGTGTTGTCCACGATGCCGTTGGTGTGCGCGTACTGCCCGGTGAGGAAGCTCGCCCGGCTGGGCGAGCAGAGCGGCGTGGTGGCGAACGCATTCCGGAAGCGGGCGCCCTCTCGGGCCACGCGGTCCATGTTCGGGGTCTCGATGAAGGGGTGGCCGGCCGAGTGCATCTCGTCCCAGCGCATGTCGTCCACCAGCACCATCACGACGTTCGGCGCGCGCCGCGCATCGGGTGCGGCAGGAGGGCCCCCGCAGCCGATCGTGGCGAGCGCGCCAATCGCCCACGCGATCGGCGCCACGCGCGTGCCCGAGCGAACTGGTTGCATCGACGGTCTCCTCGCCAGGGTGACGCCGCCGCGGCGGCTGGGCGACCAGCGAAGGATACACGAGGGGCCGCGCCGCCTCGCCGCGGCTGGAGGCCGCGGGCGGGACACCCGCGGCGCCGACGGCCCGGGGGGTATCATGCCGGCATGACGACGAGACGACTGCTGGTGACGGGGGGAAGCCAGGGCATCGGCGAGGCGCTGGTGGCACAGGCGCGGGCCGCCGGCCACGCGGTGACGTTCACCGGGCGCGACCGCGCGCGCGTGGACGCGGTGGCCGCCAGGACGGGCGCCCACGGCGTCGTGGCCGACGTCACGAGCGCCGCCGACAACCAGCGCGCGGTGGACGAGGCCCTGGCCCACATGGGCGGCATCGACGTGCTGGTGAACAACGCCGGCTACGCCTACCGCGCCGAGATCGGCGCGCTGGACGTGGCGGCCATGCGGACGATGTTCGAGACCAACGTCTTCGGCCTCGTCGACATCACCAACCGCGTCGCGCCGCACTTCAAGGCGCAGGCCTTCGGCGACGTCGTGAACCTGGCGTCCACGTCGGGCATGAAGGGCGCCCCGGCCGGCACGGCGTACAGCGGCAGCAAGTGGGCCGTCCGCGGCATCTCGCAGTGCTGGCAGGCCGAGCTGCGCCCCTACAACGTGCGGGTCACGTGCATTTGCCCGTCGGAGGTGCAGACGAACTTCGGCGGACGCGGGGGCCGGAACAACCCGAACAAGCTGTTCGCGGAGGACATCGCGGCGACCATCCTGGCGGGCATCACCCTGCCGCAGCGGGTGCTCTGGACCGAGCTGGCGATCTTCGCGACCAATCCCTGGAAGGAAGACTGAGGCCCGCCCCGGGGCCTGGACTGCCGATGGGTGCGGTGGGCGCCCTGGATCGGACCTCGCCGGGCGCCGGCCGCTGGATCGCGCGGCCGTGGGTCGACCTGGTCGTCGGCTGCGGCGGCTGGTCGCTGCCGCTCCTGGCCGTCGCGTATCTGCTGACGCGGCAGAGCGTCCAGCTCTGGACCGGCGCGTTCTATTCGATCGCGCTGGTCGCCAACTACCCCCACTACATGGCGACGGTGTACCGGGCCTACGGCGCCCGGGACCGGAGCGCGCATCGCCTCTACACGGTCTACCTGACGGCGGCGCTCGTGGCGGCCGGTGTCGCGGCCCACGTGGACCCCCGGCTCGTGCCGCTGCTGTTCACGGCGTACGTCACGTGGAGCCCCTGGCACTACACCGGCCAGAACTACGGGCTGCTCATGATGTTCCTGCGGCGCGGGGGCGCCGAGGTCGGCGTGCGCGAGCGCCGCGCCCTCAAGGCCGCGTTCGTCGCGTCCTACGTCATGCTCCTGGCCACGTTCCAGGAAGGCACGTCACCCGACCCGCTGGTACTCTCCCTCGGCCTGCCGGCGTGGCTCACGCGCGGCGTGGCCGGCGTGGCCGGTGCGGTGTTCGTGGCCGGCGGCGTGGGGGCGCTCTGGTCCCTGCGCCGGCGCGCGCCCGCCGGCGCCCTGACCGCTCCGCTCGTGCTCTACTCCACGCAGGGATTCTGGTTCGTCGTGCCGATCGCCATCGCGTGGCTGACCAGCGCGCCCACGCCCCAGGCCCGCTACAGCGCCGGCGTCCTCGCCGTGATGCACGCGGCCCAGTACCTCTGGATCACCCAGTACTTCGCGCGTCGCGAGCAAGGCGACGCGTGGTCGGGCGCCCGCTATTGGACCGTCGTGTTCCTGGGCGGGATGGCCCTCTTCCTGCCGGTGCCGTGGATCGCCAGTCTCGGAGCCGGCGTGGACTTCACGACGAGCGCCCTCATCGTCGCGTCCGTCGTCAACCTGCACCACTTCATGGTGGACGGCGTCGTCTGGAAGCTCCGCGACCCACGGGTGGCGCGGGCGTTGACCTCCACGGAGCCGTCCTCCGCCCCGACGCCCGTCGCGCCCGGCGCCGGCCCGTGGCCCCGCGTGGCGGCCGTGGGCGCCGCCGTGGCGCTCGTGGCGCTCGCGGGCCTCGACCAGGTGCGCTACTGGCTGTCGCTCCGGGAGTCGGATCCGTCCGCGCTGCGGGCGGCGGCCCGGCTCAATCCCTACGACGAAGGGGTGCAGGGACGCCTCGTCCAGGCGATCTTGGAGCGGGGCGATCTCGAGGGCGCCCGCCAGGCGCTCGACGACGCGATCCGGCGGGCGCCGCGGGCCGCCGCCGCGCACGTCAATGCCGGCGTGCTCGCCCAGCGGATGGGCCGATTCGACGATGCCGCCCGGCACTGGCGCGAGGCGGTGGCGCTGGCGCCCGGGGACGTCCAGGTCCGCCTCTACCTGGCGGAACTGCTCCAGGGCCAAGGCGCGGCGGCGGAAGCGGCCATCCACTACCGCGCCTACCTCGAGCACGTGGCCGCCACCGGCGGCCCCGCCGCCAACGAACCGGCCACGGTGGCGAAGGTGGTGCTGAACTTCGCCGACGCCCTCGACGCCTCCGGGCATCCCGACGAGGCGCGCATGAACTACGAGCTGGCGGCGAAGGTGGCGAGGAGCGCGGGCCTCGGCGACCTCGAACGCACGGCGCGCGGGCGGCTCGTCCAGGCGCCGTGATCGGGGGGCGGCGGGCCGGCTACGGCGCCGGCAGCGCGTAGTCGAGCACGTAGGCGTGCTCCTTGCCGCGGATGTCGATCGTCAGGGTGCCCGCGAGGCCCGTCAGCTCACCGGTGCCCGAATCCGGCACCACCGTGACCGTCAGGCGCTGCGCGCCCCGATCCATCACGCCGACGTGGTACAGGAGGAAGGACCCCGTGCGGCCGGCGAGCGTACCCGTGACGCGCTCCACCGCGACGTACGCGCCGGACGTCTTCTCGGTGGGGCTCATGCCGGTCAGCATCTGCCCGACCGCCGTGCCTTCGAGATCGCCGTGATAGGTCTTGTCGAGGGTCATGCGGCCCAGCGTGCTGCCGTCGGCATGGCCATCGGCCGGCTGCTGCCCGATCCTCACATCGAACGTTCCCGCCGCGCGCATCGACTCTCCAGCCACGAGCACCCCTCCACAGACGGTCGACAGGAGCGCCGCGGCCAGCGCCCAGGCGGACACACGGATCACGGCGCTCAGTGTGTCATCGCGTACATCAGGATGTCGATGCCCACGGCGTACGCGTCCGGGGAGAACGTGAAGAAGTACTCGGGGTCCTCGCCCTCGCGCTCCCATCCGTCGGGGATGTCGGAGTTGTGCACCATGACCACCATCAGGCGTCCGCGCTCGTCGGCGATACCGCGTGCGTCCGGCTCGCTGCCGGTGTCGTTCCAGCGCTCGATGGTGCCGCCGCCGCTCCTGCGCCAGGTCTGGATCGAGGCCATCTGCGGCAGCCGCGTCACCGGGAAGAAGCTCTTCCAGATCGGATGGTCGGGCGGTGTCAGGTCCACGATGGGATACCGGTTGCGCGGCAGCACGCGGTCCATCTCCTCGTCGAACTGCTGGCGGGCCCACGTGCCGTGGTAGTCGGACACGAAGAGAAAGCCCCCCTTCAGCAGGTACTGCCGCAGGCGCTCCACCTCCACGTCACTGAGGTGCAGCGTCCCGGCGTCCTCCATGAGCGCGAAGGGGCACTGGAAGAGGGCGTCGTCGGTCAGGCGGACGACGACGGCGTCGGGCACCGACTGCTCGCCGTCGTGGGTCATCGTGACCCGCACCTTGGTCAGCTCCGCCAGCCGGACGCTGAAGTTGATGTCGGCGCCGGGATAGTCGGTGCCCCAGCCCTGCTTCTCGCGGCGATCGCTGGCGAACATCACCCGGCAGAAATGGAAGCTGCCGTCGAAGGTCGTCGCCGTGGGGAACTTGGGAGGCGTGCGGCCGTAGAAGCCGTACCAGATGCGCTGGGCGTACGCCCCCGTGATCGTGACGCCGAGCACGGCCAGGATGCCGGCGAGTGTCCAGAGCAGCCGCTTCACGCCGCCTGTCATGGGTCCCCCGATCAGGTGCCCCCGATCGTACCCGATTCCCGCCGCCCCGGTACGCCCGCGGTGGCGTCCGTTTCGGCCCGGCCCGGGCGCGGCAGCCACTAGAATGACGGGATGTCCAGGCTGACGGTGGAAGGGTATGGCACCTTCGAGGTGCCGCAAGACAAGCGGCTCGTGCTGGCAATCGAACAGGACGCTGGCGTCGACATCCTGCACGCGTGCGGCGGCAACGCCCGGTGCACGACCTGCCGCGTGGAGTTCATCGAGGGCGAGCCGGAGCGGATGACCGTCGCGGAGCGCGACCGTCTGGCGGCCCGTCAGCTGACGGGCGTCCGCCTTTCCTGCCAGATCCTGTGCGACCACGACATGACCGTGCGCGCCATCAGCCGGTTCGAGGGATCGGGCCGGCCCGATCCCGGGGGGCAGCCCCAGGTGGCCATCACGCCGCCGCCCGAGTGGGTCGAGGACTGAGCCGGCGTGCCTGACGTCGCCGCCGGCGCGGCGGCCGCGGCCCGTGCGCCCCGCGAGACGCTCGACGCGCTGCTGGCCGGACAGGCGCCGGTGCTCGCCCTGGCGCCGATGCAGGAGGTGACCGACGGCGCGTTCTGGGCGCTCGTCCACCACTACGGCGGCGCCGACGTCTACTGGACCGAGTACTTCCGGGTGCAGGCGGCGTCCACGCCCGAGCGCTGGATCCTCGACGCCATCGACGGCAACGCCACCGGCCGGCCGGTGGTGGCGCAGATGATCGGCAACGACGTGGCCGGGCTGGTGCGCACGGCGAAGGTGCTCCAGGAGCACGCCGTCGCGGCCATCGACCTGAACCTCGGGTGCCCGGCGCCCATCGTGTACCGCAAGTGCGCGGGCGGCGGCCTCCTGCGCGAACACGCGCGGATCGAGGCCATCCTCGGCGCGCTCCGCGACGCCGTCACGATCCCGTTCACGGTGAAGACCCGGGTCGGTTTCGCCGCGGTCGACGAGTTCGAGGATCTGCTGGCGCTCTTCGCCCGCCATTCCCTGGACGCGCTCACGGTGCACGCGCGGACCGTGGCCCAGCAGTACCGCCTGCCCGTCCACTACGATCTCATCCGGCGCGCGGTCGAGGTCATGCCCTGCCCGGTCATCGCCAACGGCCACGTGTACGCCGCGGAGCAGGCGACGGCGATCCTGGCGCGGACCGGGGCGCGGGGCCTCATGATCGGACGGGGCGCGATCCGCAGCCCCTGGCTCTTCCAGCAGATCCGGCAGCAGTGGCGGGGCGAGCCGGTCACCTACCCGACCGGCCGCGACGTCTGGCGCTACATCCGGGCGCTGTGGGATTCCCAGGCGTCGTTCGACAAGCCGGAACAGGCGCAGTGCGCGCGCATGAAGAAGTTCCTCAACTACCTGGGCGAGGGCGTCGCGGAGCCGTTCCTCCATCGCATCCGGCGGGCCACGACGGCCGCCGAGTTCCATGGCACCTGCGCGGAGTTCCTCGATCACGATCGCCCGATGACGCTCACTCCTGCCGGCACGGCCGCCGCCTCCTGAGGCGGCGCGGTGCGCCCGCACGGCGCATCAGAACGCGTGGCCGAGGGAGAAGTACCACCGGCCGGCGGGCTGCTGGCGGCGGTCGGTGAGCGGCACGCCGAAGTCGATGCGCGCCAGCCCGAACGGTGTGTTCAGCCGCAGTCCCAGGCCCGCGCCGTAGGCGAGTCCGCCGAACGAGATGTCGCGCACGCGGTCGAACACGTTGCCGGCGTCCACGAACGCGACGCCGCCCGCCCACTTGTAGATCGGGAAGCGCACCTCCTGGTTGAGGATGAGCGAGTTCGACCCGCCCACCGGGTCGCCCAGGAAGTCCACGCCGCCGAGCGCGTCCTCGGCGAAGCCCCGCACGCTCGTCCCGCCGCCGGCGAAGTAGCGCTCGCTGAACAGGAGCGGGGGATCGAAGCCCCAGGCCGTGCCGAGCCTGAACGCCGAGGCGAGTACCACGGGGCCGACCGGCGTGAAGCGGTACTGCTGCAGGATGAACTTCAGGAAGCGCAGGTCCGAGCCGAGCGACGGCACGGCGAACTCGACGCCCGACGAGTGGAACCAGCCCCGGCGCGGCAGGAGCTGGTCGTCGCGCGTGTCCCAGGCGAACGTCCCGGTCAGGCGGGCGACGTCCACGCGCAGGTCGAACGCGCTGGCGGCCGGGTTGTCGAGCTCGAAGGCGTGGGTCCGCAGGAAACGGTACGTGTAGGCGACGGTCATGTCGGCCCGCGGCGTGACGCGCTGCTCGGCCACGATTTCGGCGCCGTCGCGCACGAAGGGCGTGCTGCCGGGCATGGTGAAGTCCTGCCGCGAGCGCGTGAGGTACAGGTTCGACGTCACCGGCAGCCCGAACAGGCGCGGCGCGGAGAGGACGGCGCGCGCCAGGCGCCGATCCGCCTCGAGCTGGCCGGCGACGCCGGCCGACAGCGCGCGGCCGAAGAGGTTTCTGCGCAGCAGATCCACGACGGCCCCCGGGCGCAGCGTGCGATCAGCGTCGAGGGGACCGGTGTCGTCGGTGACCCGCAGGCCGTAGCGCAGCCGGTAGGGCGCCAGCTCCTCGAGCGTCACCTCCGCGCGCACCGGCTGGGTGCCGTCGGCCGCCACCGGGCCCGCGGGGGTCAGCTCGACGTCGGCGCGGCGGAAGATGCCGGTGTCGTACAGGCGCTTCTGGGCCCGGTAGACGTCGGCCCGATCGGCCGGGGCGCCGCGGTCGAGATCCAGCGCGGTCCGGACCGTGCCTGGCGACGTCCGCGCCCCGCCTCGGACGACGACGGCGTCGAGCACCTGCCGCGGGCCCTCCTGGACGTCGAGCGTGACGGCCACGCGCGCCGTGTCCTCGTCCGCCCGGCTGGTGACGGTGGCGCGGGCGTCGTTGAAGCCCTCCCGGGCGTACGCGATCTCCACGTCGCGGCGCGCCGCCTCGAGATCGGAGGGCAGGTAGGGCGTGCCGGGTTGGATGCCGAAGGCCTCCCGCACTGTGTCGAGCGGCCGTCGGTCGACGCCGCGGACGTCCACCGCGCCGACCTCGAAGCGTGGGCCTTCCGCGATCCGGACCGGCAGCGTCGCCGAGGTGCCCGAGAAAATCGGCGACCCGATCGTCACCTCGGCCCGAAGGAACCCCAGCGAGCGGTAGTGGGCGGCCAGCGCCGATTCGACGTCCGCGGGCTGCCGCCAGGCGGCCAGCGCGAGGCCGCGCGCGTTCACGACGTCCGACAGGTTGTCGGCCGACAGCGCCTCCTGGCCCTCGAAGCGCAGCCGCCGGTCCGTGTAGCGGACGCCCGGCGTCAGGTGCACCACGATCCGCTTTCGACCGACCGCGCGGTCCTCGACGACCTCCACGTCCGCGATCGCCTCGATGTAGCCGTCCTCCGCCAGCGACCGCCCGGCCAGCGCCTTCACGTCGTCCAGGAGGAAGCCGTCGTACACGGCCTCCGACCAGGCCTCGCGCATCCGGTCGAGCACGCCACCTGGCAGCGACGCGCCCTCCACGACGATCGAGGTCTCGGGCCCGCGATCGATCGCATACGCCAGCGCGATCGCCGGCCCGTCCGGCGCGTCCTCCACCGGCGTCCGCGTGGCGCGGACGTCCGCCTCGAGGTAGCCGCGATCGTGGAAGTCGGCGGCCAGGCGGTCCTTGTCCTGCTGCCAGCGGTAGAAGTCGAAGCGGTCGCCCTCGTGCAGGCGCAGCCGGGCGGCGAGCGCCTCCCCGTCGTCCACGCCGGTGATGTCCACCCGGACGATGCGCGGGGGCGGCGTGCGGGCCGGCGCCGGCCGCCGGCCCGGGCCGCCGAAGGTGACCTCGTGGCGGAACTCGTAGCTCCGGGCGTTGTCGTCGAGCGTCGTCGTCCTGAGCTCGATCGCGCGGATGGGCCGGTAGATGGCAATCCACGTGATGTCGTTCGCATCCCGCAGGCTGCGCGAGAACACGATCTCGACGTCCCGCCGCAGCCGCTTCGACACGGTGAGCCGGGCGGCCGGATCGCTGTCGGTGGCGAGCAGGTCGAACGACGAACCCGCGCCGCCCAGCCCCCGGCCGACCTGCGCCGAGTCCAGGCCGACGGCGCGGCCCGCGAAGCCGAGCAGTTCTCCCGACAGCAGGAGCAGCAACTGGCCCCGGGCGACTTCGGTCTCGGTCACCGCCCGCTCGTCGGCCAGCGACCCCGTGAGCAGCAGGGAGATCGCATCGGCCTGGCTGATGCCGTCGGGCGAGCTCAGGCTGGCCTCCAGCGTCTCCGGCGTGCCGGCCACCGAGAGCCGCACGTCGTACTGCTGGACGCGCGTGGTGAGCGAGAGGTCCAGCGTGGGTTCGATCGTGGAGGTGTTGGTGAAGTCCACGGTGCCCCGCTCGAGCGTCCACGTCTGGCCCCCGAGGAAGACGGCGCCGCCCTCGGCGATCGTCATCCGCCCGGCGAGCGCCGGCCGCGCGGCCGTGCCGATCACGGTGAGATCGGCGCCGAGGTCGAGCCGGCCGTAATTGTTGTCCACGACGAGACCGTCTTCCGACACCACGTCCACCGCAAGCCGGAGCCGATCGAGGAATCCCGGCGCCGGCGGTTCGGCCGGCACCTCGCGGACCCCCGCCAGCAGCTGCTCGGCCAGGCTCACCGGCGTGCGGTACGACCCGCGGAGGATGGTGACCTTGCCGCCCAGCTCGCCGCCCTCCGGCTGGAGCGCCAGCGTGAGATCGAGGTCGATCTCGCTGCGCAGATCCTCGGGCACTTCCAGGGCCAGCCCGCGGCCTCGCAGGGTGACGGACCCGTCCACCGGCTGCACGCCGTCGAGGCCCACGTCCCCCCGCATCGTCAGCGTCCCGCCGTTGGCCGTCGCGGTGACGTCCACGAGACGCACGCGTTCGCCGTCGAGCGCGATCCGGCCCTCGAGCCCGGTGAGGGCGATCCGCGGATCGCGCAGCGCCACCTCGCCGCCCGCCACGACGATCTCGCCCTCGACCGAGGGCGCCTCGAGCGGTCCGCCGGCGTGTACGTCGAAGCGGGCGCGCCCGGCCGCCGAGGCATCGGGCACGGCCAGGCCCAGCATCCGCAGGTCGAGGCTCCCGGTGAGCGTCGCGTCGACGGCGGGGCGATCGCCGATGAGCGTCGCGCCGCCCGAGACCCGCAGCGCGTTGGCGTCGCCGCTCCAGCTCCACGCGTCCACCGTGAGCCGGCCGCCGGTTAGGCTGAGCGTCGTCGGCCGATCCTGGGCCAGGCGCTGGCCGGCCGCGACGATCGACACGTCGTCGAAGGTGACGGCGGCCCGCACGTCCTCGGGTGCCGTGGAGGCCGCGTCCAGCGTGATGGTCGCGGCCGCACCGATCTCCAGCTGTCGCAGCGTCGCCTGGTCCACGAAGGGCGCGGCGATCCTGGCCGTGACGCCTTCGAGCCGGGCGCGCGCCGTCGCCCGCCCGGGGAGCGGCGGCAGCGTGCGCCGGTACCCCTCGGGCAGGCTGTCGCCGGCGATCGTCACGGGCACGACCGCCGAGGCGTCCAGCGTCGCGCCCTGCCACGCCGCCCCCAGCGTCGTCACCGTCAGGAGGCCGCGATCGAACGACGCGCGCAGTGAGCCCTCCGTCACGGGAGGCAGGTCCGGCACCGACACCGTGAGCCCGTCGGCGGCGGCCGTGGCCTCGAGGCGGGGCGCGTCGAGGGACCCGCCCGCGCTGACGCGCAGGTCGAAGGTGCCCGAGGCGTCGAGGCCGTCGAGGCCGGCCGCCAGCCGGGCGAAGGGCACGGCGTCGGCGGCCTGGCCCGCGATCGTCACCGTCAGGGTGCCGTCCTCGTCGCCCCCGCCGAGGCGGCCGTCGGCCGTGAGCGTCGTCGCACCCGTGCGGAGCACGATGCGTTCGGCCGTGATCGTGCCGGCTTCGTAGCGCAGCCGCGCCGGTCCGTCGAGGGCGAGCGGCGCCCCGGCGGCGGTGACGTCGAGCAGGCGGAGATCCAGATCCGCCGTGGCGTCGGCCGGCGCGTCCAGCGCGCCGGCGGCCGTGAGCGTGGCCGTCACGGCGCCCGTGACCGGCGGCGCCGCGGTCCCGGGCGGCGGCACCCGCGCGGCCGGCCCGCCATCCGCGACCAGGGTGTCGAGCGCCGCGGCCTTGATGACGGCCCTCGCCGTGAACCGGTGAGGCGCGTCCAGCGCGGCTTCGGCGTCCACGCGGGCTTCGAGCGCCGGCACGACCCCGCGCACGGCCAGCCCGGCGCCGTCGACGGACGCGTTCACCGTGAGCGCGCCGATCGCGTAGTCCCCCCACGCGAGATCGCGGACGGCGAGCGATCCGGCGCCCCGCGGCGCGTCCGGGGTCCCGTCGCCCCGCGCCTCCAGGTCGAAGCGGGCGGCCACCGGCAGCGGCTGGTCTCCGGTGACCGGCTGGAGGCTGAGTCCCCGTCCCGCGAGCTCGAAGGCGAAGCGCCCCGTGTCGAGCGCATAGGTCGCCGTGCCCGACGCGCGTCCCTCGCCCTGCGTGACGTCCAGCCGATCGACCGTCAGCACCTGGCGCGCCAGCCGCGCCGAGATCGCGAGCGAGTCCACGCGCTGACCGGCGGCCGACACGTCCGTGGCGCGGCCGGTCACCCGGGCCGCCGGCTCGTCGAGCGTGCCCGCCAGCTCGGCGTCCAGGCGCGCGGCGCCGGTGGGCCGGGAGGCCGCCGGCAGCAGGGACGTCAACGCCGCGAGGTCGTCGAGGTCGGCCGTCACGGCCCCGGACAGCGCGCCCGTCTCGCGCACGACGTCCACCTGCGCCGACAGCCGATTCCCTCCGAGCCGCGCCTCCGCCGTCGTCACGGCCAGTCGGGCCGGATCGGCCGTGGCCCTCAGCCTCAGCGTGCCCGGTCCCACGCCGCCGAGATCGACATCGGCCGCATCGATCGTGGCCGACGCCGCCGGCGCCGCGATCGAGCCGGACAGCTCGACGTCGGCAGTCGCGTGTCCCTGCGACAGCGCCGACGCCTCGACGGGCACACCGGCGCCGGCCAGGCCCGCGACGAACGCCGGCAGATCCGCGATGCGTGCGGCCACGCGTCCCTCGAGGGTGGACGCCGACGGATCCGCCCCGGGCCACCGGCCTCCGAGCGTGCCGTCGAGGCGCGCCTCGCCCACCCGCAGGCCGTCGAGCGCGGCCGACCACGTCCCGGCGTGCAGCCTGGCAGCCGCGCGCCCGCGCATCGGCAGCGCGCCACGCGCGGGCGGGGCGGACAGCGTGGTCTCGAGGGCCGCGGTCCCGGCCGCGGGGTCGCGGCCGGTCCAGTCCGCCGTGAGCCGCCCCCCGGCGAGGGCCGCCACGCGCGGTCTGTCCGGCGATGCCGTGCGGACGAGATCCCCGAGGTCGAGCGCCGTCCACGAGGCCTCCACGTGCGACGGCGACCGCTCCGCCAGCCCCAGCCGCGCCCGCGCCTCGAGCACGCCGCCATCGACGCCCAGCCGAAGCCGATCGATCGCGGCCGACTCCGGCGTGACGCGGGCATCGCCTCCCAGCGACAGCGCGTGACGCTCACGCCAGACCAGGTCGCCGGCCGAGGCCGTCATGGCGATCGTGGGAGCGGCGAGCGCGCCCTCCACGGTGCCGGAGACGTCGATCGGACCCGAGACGCCGGCGTCCACTCCGGCCAGCGCCGCGAGGCGCGCCACGTGCAGCCGCCCCTGGTAGCGGACCTCGGCGCCCGGCTCCGTTCCGAAGGGCGCGATCCGGCCGTCCACGCGCAGCCGCGCTTCCGGCGCCTCGGCGACGAGATCTTCCACGGTCACCACCGTGCCGTCGAACGCCACGCCGGCATCGAGCCGCGACAGCGCGGTCCGCCGGTCCGAGACGCGCACGTCGAGTCCGCCGTCCATCCACAGCCGTCCCCGCGCCGTTCCCGGTGCGGCGGCGAGGACCAGGGACAGGCCTCGGCCGCTGACCGAGGTGCCGGCGGCGTCGGTGTAGCGCACGCCAAGATCGCGGATCGACAGCGCGCCGATGTCGATTGCGGCCATCGTCGAGCCCGACCCTGATGATGCGCGCGATCCGTCGTCCGCCGCGGCGGGCAGGTTCGATCGGCCGTCGCCGTCCCGCCGGATCGTCACCGTCGGGCGCACGACGTCGATCGACTGGACCGCGAGCCGCCCCGTGACGACCGACCACGGCAGGTTCACGTCGGCCCGATCGAAGGTCAGGAACGGCGTGCCGGCGCCCGCGGCCGTGAGGGTCGTCGGCCCCAGCGACACGCTGAGCGAGACGAGGTTGTAGTCGAGGCCGTCGACGGTCGCCTCGATGCCGGCGAGCCGCAGCCTGTCCACGGCCGCCGCGAGCACCCGGGAGCGCACCATCGGCGCGTGCAGGGCGGCGAGCGCCAGCAGGGGCGCGCCCACGGCCAGGCCGAGGACCACCCGTCGGCGGGTCGCGGCCGCCGGCCATCGCCCCGTCGTCGTCATCGGCGCGCGAGCCCCGGCCGCGGCCCCGTCATGTGTCGTCCTCCTCCACGACTTCGCGCCGGACGCGGACGGCCGTCGGCTTGGGCACGATGCGGTCGCCGCGCTGCCGGATGACCGCGCGCGTGATCGCGGCGCCGAAGAACAGGATGAGCGACGAGTAGTAGACCCAGAGCAGCAGGATGACGAGGGCCCCGGCCGCGCCGTAGGTCGAGTCCGGCGCCGTCCGCGTGAGGTACAGGGAGATGCCGGTGCGGCCGATGACGAAGAGCAGGGCGGTGACGAACGCGCCGAGCCACATGTCGCGCCACTGGAGGATCACGTCCGGCAGGATCTTGAAGATCATGCCGAAGAGCAGCGTGGCGCCGGCGAGCGACACGAGGAGGTCGAGGCCGGTGACGACGGGCGCCGGCACGGGGATCCATCCGCTGGCGAACTGGAGGGTGGCGGCGATGCCCGTGCTGATGACGAGCGAGGTGAGCAGCAGGAGCCCGATCACCAGCACCAGGCCCAGCGACTCGAGACGGGTCGAGAGGAACACGATGACGCCGCTGCGCGAGGGCCGCGACGTCACGCCCCAGAACTGGTTCAACGACGACTGGAGCTGGGCGAACACCGTCGTGGCGCCGGCCAGCAGCGCGCCGATGCCCATGAGCGTCGGCAGCAGGCCGGATTCGTCGATGCGCGACCGGCGGACGGCGTCTTCCACGAGCGCCGCCGCCCGCGCGCCCACGAGGCCCGACATCCGGGCGGCGATCTCCCCGCGCGCGGCCTCCTCGCCGAACACGGCGCCGATGATCGTGATGAGGATGATCATCAGCGGAGCGAGCGAGAACAGCGTGTAGAAGGCCAGGGCGCCCGCGTGCTGCGGCGCGCCCCGCGAGGACCAGTGGGCGGCGGCGTCCTTCAGGATGTCGATCGCGCGCCGGCCCGGCAGGCCGGCCCGCGTCCGCCCGCCGGCGGTCGCCGGCAGATCGAGCGGCTCGGTCCGGCCCGCCGTCGGGCGGGACGCCATCACGCCTTGAGCGGCGCCTTGGCGACGACCTTCACGCCCGCGATGACGCCGGTGACGGCCTGCGTGACCTCCGTGGTCGCCGCGGTCGAGATCTTGCCGGCCGCCCGGATCGCGCCGGTGGCCGCCGCCGCCGCGGCCTCGGCCGCGTCGAGGCCCAGTTCCTTGGCGCCCTCGATCGCGCCGGCGACCGAGTTCTTCGCCGAGAGCGCGAGATTGCCGCCGACTTCGGCCGTCTCCCTGACGACCACGTCCGCCGTGTCCGTCACGGTGGTGAAGGCGTTGGCGCTCACGTCCTTGGTGCCACGCAGGACGCCGAGGAGCGTGCCCTTCGCCGCGCCGCCGAGTTCGCTCCCCAGGCGGGTGCTGCCGCGGATGACGCCGCTGGCCACGCCCGAGGCGACGTCGGTGGCCGACGCGCCCACCTCGCCGGCCGCGCGCATCGCGCCCGAGACCGACGCGGTGACGGCGTCGGTGGCGCTGACGCCGACGTCGGCGGCCGCCTGCAGCGAGCCTTCGACGGCCTGCCTGGCCACGCCGGCCACGTTGCCGCCGACCGAGGCGGTCTGGCTGACGAGCGCGTTGACGCTCGTGCTGACGGTGTCGAGCGCCTCGGTGCCCACCTCCTTGGTCCCACGCAGCGTGCCCACGATCATGCCGCGGGCCGCCTCGCCGAGATCGCCGCCCACCGCCGCCGTGCCCTGGATCACGCCGCGCGCCACGTCGGAGGCCGCGCCCGTGGCGGCGGCGCCGACCTTGCCGGTGTTCTGCAGTGTGTTGCCGACGACGCTGCTCACCGTGTCGGTGACCGCGTTGATCACCTCGCCGGTGCCCTTGACCGCGCCGATGATGCCGTTCTTCACGGAGTCCACGAGATTGGTCACGATGCCTCCTTCTGCTCCGGACGCGACCGGCCGCCGGAGATGCCCTGTGGGCGGGTTGCCTGTCGTGCGGTTCCAGGCCGGACGCTCGGAACCGGCGGGACGTCGACGCGTCCGGGGGCGGCGCCGAGGGCGGCGCCGTGCGCGTCGAGGTGGTATCGGGACCGGAGCCGCCTCAGCGGTCCGGCGCCGGCGCCGACGGCCTGCTCGAGCGTGGCCCACCGGCGTGTTCGGCTGTTGCGAACTTCGATGATGACGCCCGGGGCCGAATCGATCCAGTCGATAATCTCGTCACAAGGCGTAGAGTCACTCGACGTGTCGCGCCGCACGCCCGACGGGGCCGCTCGCGAGGACGCTCACCTCCGCATGGACTGGCTCAACTACCGGCACCTCTACTACTTCTCCGTCGTGGCCCGCACCGGCAGCGTGGCCAAGGCCAGCCGCGAGCTCAGGCTCACGCATCCCACCGTCAGCGCGCAGCTGCACGTGCTGGAGTCCACGCTGGGCGCGCCCCTCTTCAGGCGGTCGGGCCGGGGGCTGGTGCTCACCGAGGTCGGACAGACGGCCCTTCGATACGCGACCGAGATCTTCGATCTGGGTCGCGAGTTCGTGGACGTCGTCCAGCGCGGTGTGACGCCGGCCGGTCAACGCCTGGTCGTCGGCGTCAGCGACGTCCTTCCGAAGCCGATCGTGCACCGCCTGCTCGAACCCGCGCTGCGCGCCTCCGACCCGGTGCGCGTGGTGTGCCGCGAGGACCGCACGCTCGCGGACTTCCTCGGCGACCTCACCACCCACGCGGTCGATCTCGTGCTGTCCGACGCGCCCGCCGGCGCGGAGGCGCCCGCGACGCTCTACAGCCACTTGCTGGGCGGGTGCGGCACCGCGATCTTCGGGAGGCGCGAGACCGCCGCGCGGCTTCGGCGCGGGTTCCCGCGGTCGCTTGCCGGTCAGCCGTTCATCGTGCCGGGCGTGGGCGCGGTGCTGCGCCGCGGCATCGAGCAGTGGTTCGACGACACCGGCGTCCGGCCCCGGGTGGTCGCCGAGGCGGACGACAGCAGCCTCGCCCAGATCCTGGCGGCCAACGGCCACGGGGTGCTCGCCGGGCCCGCGGTGATGGCCGGCGACGCGCGGCGCCTGTACGACCTGCGCGTGGTCGGGACGATCCCGGGCCTCCGCCAGCGCTTCTACGCCGTCTCGGCGCAGCGCCGGATCACGCATCCGGCCATCGCCGCCATCTGCCACCGCGCCAGGCACGATCTCTTCGCGTGAGCGCCGCGGCCCGGTTGACAACGGAGCAGGCGCGCGGCTAGCGTCTCGTGGAGGCGCGCCAGGCGCCCGCGGGTTCGCGCGAAGGGCTCAGCCCACTGCGGCCGTCGATTTCCCCGAGGCACGTACACCGCCGTGCTGCCTGTCTGCGAACCACAGGCCTCAGCATGGAGGTCGTATGTCGCCGACGCCGCTTCCCGATCGCCCCAGCCTCGAACACCTGAAGAAGGACGCCAAGCGCCTGCTCGCCGACGCGCTCATCGGCGACACCGCCGCGCTGCGCCGGTTCACCGCGCTGCCGGCGTTCGCCGGCCTGTCGCCGGCGGCGCTGCAGATGCGCGAGCTGGCGCTGCACGACGCGCAGTCGGTGCTGGCCCGGGAGCACGGATTCCCGTCCTGGCAGGCGCTCCGGGACGAGGTCGAGACCGGCGGCCTCAGCGCCCGGGACGCGGCCGAAGCCTTCGTCCGCTCGGCGACCGACGGGGGCCTGGAACGGGCGCGGCGTCTGCTGGAGCGGCACCCCGACCTCGCCGCGATCTCGTGGCACGCGGCCCTCGTGCTCGGCGACGCGCCCGCTGCGCGCCGGCACCTGGAGGCGGACCCGTCGCTCGCCACCGCCGCGGGCGGGCCGCGCCAGTGGGCGCCCCTGCTCTACGTGTGTCACACCTGCCTGCACCGTGACGCGCCGGACCGTGCGGCCGGACTCGTCGCCATCGCCCGCGACCTCCTGACCCGCGGCGCCGATCCCAACGGCGAATACCGCTGGAACTGGCACCCGGAGCTCCCGCGCACGGTGCTCTGGGGCGCGGTGTGCGCGGTGCGCCACCTGCCGCTGGCCGAGGCGCTCCTCGACGCCGGCGCCAACCCCACCGACGGCGTGACGGCGCACATCGCGGCGGGCGGCGGCGACCTCGCCGCGTTGGACCTCCTCCTCCGGCACGGCCTGGCCGTGGACGGCATCCCCGGAGGCGTGCCGCCGCTCGCGTACCTGATGACGTGGGGCGACATCCCGGACGGCGCCCTGTGGCTGCTGGATCACGGGGCCGACCCCAACCTGGCGTGGGGCGAAGCGGCCGATACGCCGATGCACCTGGCGGCCCAGCGCTGGGACGTGGCCATGGCCGCGGCCCTCGCGGCCCGGGGCGCCGACGTCCGCGCGCGCCGGGCCGACGGCGCGACCCCGCACACACTGGCCGCCCTGCACGGCAATACCGCCGTGGCCGACTGGCTGCTGGCCCACGGCGCCACCGACGATCGCTCGCCGCTCGAGCGTTTCGTGACCGCCTGCGCGTCGGGTGACGGCCACGCGGCGGACCTGCTGCTGCTCGACGACCCGGGCCTGTCCCGCGCCCTCGGTCCGGCGCACCACCGGCTGCTCGATCGCCCGGCCGAGCGCGGGGACGCCGCCGTGCTCGAGACCATGCTCTCGCGCGGGTTCGACCCGGTGCCCGGGGACAAGGACGCCGTGACGCCGCTGCACCGCGCCGCGATGGGCGGCCACGCGGAGGCCGTGCACGTCCTGCTGACCCACGGCGCGCCGATCGATGCGCTCGACGGGATGTTCGCGGCGACGCCGCTCGTCTGGGCGGTGGAGGGCCGCAGCCACGCCCCCGATGGCCAGGGCCACGTCGACGCGGCGCGCGTGCTGATGGCCGCCGGGTCGCCCGTCGACTGGACGCCGCCTCCCGGGGCGCCGGATGTCGAGCGGACGCTGGAAGGCCTGGCGGCCATCCGCCGCGACGCGGCCCGATCGGCGGGCTGAGCCGCCGACAGCGCGAGGCACCGGGCCGCCGCACCGCCGGGGACGTGACGCCTCGCCCGGACGTCCAACCATCGTGCCCACCTTCGTCCGCCGCCTCGTCGTGCAGGCGCCAGTGGGCGAGGTGTTCGCGTTCCACGAGCGCGACGACGCCCTGCCGCGGCTCAGCCCGCCGTTTCCCCCGCTGCGCGTGGTGAGCCGCGACGGCGGGATCCGCACGGGCGCACGCGTGGAGCTGCGCATCGGGCCGGTCCGGTGGGTGGCGCGCCACCAGGCGTACGAACCGAACCGGCTGTTCGTGGACGAGCAGATCGAGGGCCCGTTCGCCTCGTGGGTTCACCGGCACGAGTTCGAGGCCCTCGACGCGCACACCACCCGCCTCACCGACCGCGTGACGTTCGTGCTGCCCGGCGGGCCGCTCGTGAACGCGCTCCTCGGGCCGGTCGTCGCGTGGGCGTTGATCCCGATGTTCCGCTTCCGCCATCGCGCGACCCGCGCCGCCTGCGAGCGGCCGCCGGCGGATCGGGGCGCCGCCTCGGGGGGATAGGCGGCCGTCACGCGCCGGCTCGCCACGGCCGCCGTGATCAGGGCGCCGTGGACGTGCGATAGTGCTTCGACGACGCAGTGCCATGGACTCCCTGCCCGGACCGCCCGCCGGCGCCATCATCCCGCGGTAACCCGCGCGGCCCCGCTCACGGCCGGGCCCCAGCGGCCCCGCTCCCGCGCCGCACCTCGGCCCGGTGGACCACGGTGATGCTGCTGCTGTGCGGCCTGACGCTCGTGGCCGGGCGGCTGCTCGCGGCGGGCCCCGTGGCCGCCCTGCGGCCCGCGGCCGGCGTGTTCGGCGCCTCGCGCGTCGAGCAGTCGGGCCGGCCCGGCGTGTCTCCCGGCGACCCGCCGGCCATCCTCGTCTCGCGGCAGCTACTGGCCGCGCGGCATCTCGCCGTGGGCGACGTGGTGTCGCTCTCGGCCGATCCGTCGGGGTCGGCGCCGCAGCGGTTCCGGATTGCCGGCGCGTACGAGCCGATGGCCGATCCGATCCGCCTCAACAGCGAACGCTACGAGGTCCGGCTGCACCTGCCGGACCTGCTGGATCTGACCGCGCCCGGCGGGGACGCGCTCCGGGCGGACGCGGTCTCGGCCATCAACGTCGGGCTCGCGGATCCCGCCGACGCGGCGGCGTTCGCGCGCGACATCGCCGCGCGCGTGCCGACCATCGCCGCCCGGTCCAGCCGCAACACGGGCGGGGGCAATCCCTTCGTGGTGCTCGGGCGGTTCCACCTGGCGATCGCGATCCTCACCGTGACGACGAGCGCCGTCTTCCTGCTGGCGCTGATGGTGCTGCTGGCCGACGAGCGTCGCGAGGTGATCGGCGCGCTTCGCCTCATGGGGTTCACGCGCGCGCGGGTGCTGGCGCAGGTGCTGCTCGAGGGCGCCGCCATCGCGGGCGCCGGCGCCGTCTTCGGCGTGCTCCTGGCCGCGGCCAGCCAGGGCGCGTTCAACGGCTACTTCCAGTGGAAGTACGACACGTCCCTGGTGTTCGTGCGCGTCACGCCCGCGATCGCCTGGCAATCGGTGGCGATGGCGCTGCCGCTCGGGATCGCCGCCAACCTGCTGGCGTCCTGGGCGCTCGTCAGGAGCGACACCCTGGGCCTGGTGCGTCGATGAGGGCGCTGGCCTTTGCCTGGCGATCGATCGCGCGCCGCCGCGCCCAGTCCGCGCTGGGCATCCTCGGAATCGCCGCCGCCGGCGCGCTCACCTTCGACATGCTGCTCCTGTCGCGGGGGCTGCTGTTGTCGGTGCGGGAGCTGCTCGACTCGTTCGGCTTCGACGTGCGGGTGATGGCCACCGAAGGCCTGCCGCAGTCGCGGCAGCCGCTCGACCGGCCGTTCGAGACCGCCGCCCTCCTGTCCCGGCTGCCGGAAGTGGCGGCCGTGGTGCCGTTTCGCGGCGGCGACGCCGAGACCGCCGCCGCCGGCCCCCGGCCGATCGGGTTCAGCCTGCTGGGCGTGGGCGCGAGCCCGCGGCGGATCTGGACGGCCGTGAGCGGCGGCGATCTGCCGGACACCGACGATCCCGGCGATCCCGCCATGGTCGTGAACGACCGCCTGGCCCGACGACTGGCCGTCGCCCCCGGGGCGTCGATCGCGCTGCGCGGGCGCTGCGGCAACGGTCCGTCGATCCTGCCGCCCGTCACCGTGCGGGTGGCCGGCGTGGTCGCGTTCCCCTTCGATTCGGAAGGCCAGCTCACGGCGGCCTCGCGCTTCGGCGTGCTCGACCGGCTCTGCGGCCGGGCGTCCGAGGCGGCCGACCTGCTGATGGTCGCCTCGAACCCCGACACGGGTCCCGACGCCGCCGTCGACGCGATCCGCCGCGCGCGCCCCGATCTCTACGCCTTCACGAACGACCAGGTGATCGAACGCTTCGATCAGGTGGGCTTCTCGTACTTCCGGCAGATCTCGGCGGCGCTCTCGGCGGTGACGATGTCGTTCGGCGTCGTCCTGATCGCGGTGCTGCTGACGGTGTCGGTCAACCAGCGGCTCGGCGAGATCGCGGCGCTGCGCGCGATCGGCTTCACCCGCTGGCGGGCCGTGACCGACGTGCTCTGGGAGGCGCTGCTGCTGGTGAGCCTGGGCGGTCTCGTGTCGGTCCCGCTGGGGCTGGCGCTGTCGGTGTGGCTGGACCGCATCCTGCGATCCCTCCCGGGCGTGCCCCTGTCGCTGCACTTCTTCGTCTTCGAGCCGCGCGCGCTCTGGCTGCACGCGGCGCTGCTCGCGGCCGTCGGCCTCGCGGCCTCTCTCTATCCGGCGTGGCTGGTGAGCCGCCTGCCGATTGCGACCACCCTGCGCCGGGAGTTCGTGTCGTGACCGCGCCCGGCCGGCCGCTCGTCGAGGCGCGCGGCCTGACGCGCGTCTTCCCGATGCCGGCGGGGCCCGTGGCCGCGCTCCGGGACGTGACGCTCGCCATCGACGCGGGCGAGTACGTGGCCGTCGTCGGGCCGTCGGGATGCGGCAAGTCCACGCTGCTGCACGTGCTCGGCTGCGTGGACACCCCCACCAGCGGGGACCTGTGGCTCGACGGCGAGGACGTCCGGCGCCTGTCCGACGCCGCCCGCAGCCGCCTCCGGCTCACCAGGATCGGCTTCGTGTTCCAACGCTTCTTCCTCCTGCCGATGCTGACGGCGCTCGAGAACGTGGAGCTGCCGCAGGCCGAGGCGGGCGCGTCGAAGGCGCCGCGGCGCGAGCGGGCGCGGATGCTGCTCGACTACGTGGGCCTGGCCCACCGCGCCGACCACCGGCCCTCGCAGCTCTCGGGCGGCGAGATGCAGCGGGTGGCCATCGCGCGGGCGCTGGCCAACGCCCCGCGCTTGGTGCTCGCCGACGAGCCGACGGGCGAACTGGACCAGGCCACGGGCGAGGGCATCGCCAGGATCTTCGACCGCCTCCATGCCGACGGGACGGCCGTGGTCGTGGTCACGCACGACCCGTCCATCGCCGCGCGGGCGCAGCGGATCCTGCGCCTGCGCGACGGCCGGATCGACGGCGGGGCCCCGGCGTGATCGGCCGCCTGACCCTCCGCTCTCTCGTGATGCACCCCGTGCGCACGGCCGTGCTCGCCGGCGGCTTCGGGCTTGGCGTGGCGGTGATGGCGAACCTGCTCGGCGTGGCCGCCGTCGTCCTGGAACAGTCGCAGTCGCCGTCGCTGGCCGGCGGCGGCGACGTGGTCCTGACGGGCGCGGCGGGACCGGTCACGAGCGCGCGGTATCTGCTGTGGGGGGCGCTCGGCGCGCCGGCGTTCGCCAGCCGCATCGCCGTGGCGGCGCCCACGCGCCGGGACACCGTGTACCTCGTCCAGGACGGCGTCACGACGCGCCTGCGCGCGCGCGGCGGCATCCCGAGCCTGGAGCGCGCGCTCGGCGATCCGGAGACCGCCGGCAGCTCGGTCTGGCAGGACGCGCCCGCGGACGCGGCGTGGACGGCGCCCGATCCCGACGACGTGCTGCGCGGGCTCGACCGGTTCCACGCGATCCCCGACGTGCCCGCGCGCGCCGGCTCGTGGACGGTGTGGCTGTACTTCAACGGGCAATCGGGGACGACCGGGTTCTACCTGACCTTCCTCGTCGGTCCGCGGCTGGAGAACGGGCGGCGCGCGGCCGGTGTGCGCCTGCAGCTCGATCGCGGCGGCGTGGTGACGACCTA
>JBFWXO010000043.1:0-55833 GCA_050187355.1 Vicinamibacterales bacterium | reverse complement strand
CCAAGACGCTGCGCGCCTGGGACTACCAGAACCTGCGCATCGACATCGTCACGGCGCCGATGTACGTGCTGACCAACCTGCTGGGCCTCACGGTGGTGCTCTGGACCCGCGGCGGGTCCGGCGCCGATCTGGAGGCCATCTTCGTCACCTTCAGCTACTACGCCGCCGTGACGCGGGTGATGTGGGAGTTCAACCGCATCTACCGCGTGCTGGAGTCGGCCCTGACCGACGCGGCCCAGTTCGGGGAGCTGCTCCTCGATCCCCCGCGCGTGCAGGACGAGCCGGACGCGGCGCCCTTCACGCCCCGCCACTACGGCGTCGAGCTCCACGACCTGACGTTTGCCTACGGCGCCGGTCCCCGCCTGTTCGATGGCCTGTCCCTGACGATCGCGCCGGGCACCAGGGTGGGGTTCGTCGGGCGGTCGGGCGGCGGCAAGACCACGCTGACGCGGCTGCTCCTGCGGTTCGCCGATCTCCAGGGCGGCGAGATCCGGATCGGCGGGCAGCCCATCCACCTGGTGCCGCAGGCGGCCCTCCGCCAGGCGATCGCCTACGTGCCGCAGGACCCGTCGATGTTCCACCGCAGCATCGCCGACAACATCCGCTTCGGGCGCCCCGGCGCCGCCGACGACGAGGTCCGCCGGGCGGCCCGGCTCGCCCATGCCGCCGAGTTCATCGAGGCGCTGCCCGGCGGCTACGCCACGCTGGTCGGCGAGCGCGGCATCAAGCTCTCGGGCGGTCAGCGGCAGCGGGTGGCGATCGCGCGCGCCATCCTGAAGGACGCGCCGATCCTCGTCCTCGACGAGGCGACCAGCGCCCTCGACTCCGAGAGCGAGGCGCTCATCCAGGACGCGCTGTGGGCGCTCATGCAGGGGCGGACGGCGCTGGTCATCGCCCATCGCCTGTCGACGGTGCGCAGCATGGACGAGCTCGTCGTGCTCGAACGCGGACGCGTGGTGGAACGCGGGACGCACGCCGCGCTCCTGGCGCGCCAGGGCGAGTACGCCGCGCTCTGGTCGCGGCAGTCGGGCGGGTTCCTCGTCGAGGACGCGGCGGTCGCCGGTTGAACTATTCTTGGGGGTCCGGCCGCCCAGCGGCGGCCCTGGAGGGAGCCGACCCCATGTCCATCGCCGCCAGCCTGCTACCCGAGTTCGATCACGAGTTCGCCACGCTCCGCAAGACGCTGGAGCGGGTGCCCGAGGGCAAGGGCGACTACGCGCCGCACGCCAAGTCGATGCCCATGGGCCGTCTGGCCGGCCACCTGGCCGAGCTGCCCGGGTGGGTGAACGCCACGCTCGAGGCCGACGAGCTCGACTTCGGGAAGATGGACTACAAGCCGTTCATTCCGGCCACCACGGCCGAGCTCGTGGCCGCGCTGGACGCGGCGGTCGCCAAGGCCCGTCCCGTGCTGGCCGCCACCTCCGACGGCGACATGATGAAGCCCTGGACGCTCCGCCAGGGCGACACGGTGTTCTTCACGCTGCCGAAGGCGGCCGTCCTGCGCGGCTTCGTGATGAACCACATGATCCACCACCGCGCCCAGCTCGGCGTGTACCTCCGCATGAACGACGTGCCGGTGCCGTCCACCTACGGACCCTCGGCCGACGAAGGCCAGATGTAGGCGGACCACGATGCCACGTCTGTTCCGCGTCCTCGCCGCGTTCGGACTCGCGGCCGTCCTCGGCGCGCCGCCGGCGGCGGCCCAGACGCGGACGCTCGTGGTCGGCACGAGTGCCACCTATCCGCCGTTCGCGTCGGAGACCTCGCGCAAGCAGATCGTGGGCTTCGACGTGGACGTGATCACGGCCATCGCCGCCAGGACCGGCCTGAAGGTGCGCCTCGTGAACACGCCGTTCGTCGGCATCTTCGCGTCGCTCGCCAATGGCGACATCGACGTCATCGTGTCGGGCGTGACGATCAACGAACGCCGCCGCCAGTCCTACGACTTCACGGCCCCCTATTTCGAGGCGCGGCAGCTCATCGCGGTCCCGGCGTCGAGCACGGCCACGCGGCTGCAGGACCTGGCGGGCCGGAAGGTCGCGGTGGTCACGGGCAGCACCGGCGACGACATGGCCTCGCGGGCGTTCGGCAAGACGAGCGCGAACATCCGCCGGTTCGACACCACGCCCCTCATCATCTCGGAGCTCGTGAACGGCGGCGTGGATGCCGCGATCGGCGACAACGGCGTCATCGCCTACCGCGTGAAGGAGCACAAGGGCCTGAAGGCCGTGGACGACCCGACGCTGCCGAAGGAGTACTTCGGCATCGTCGTGAAGCAGGGCAACACCGCCCTGCGCGACACGCTCGACAAGGGGCTGGCCGCCATCATCGCCGACGGCACCTACGCGAAGATCTACCGCTCCTGGTTCAACGCGGATCCCCGGGTCCTGCCCACCCGCTGACGGCTGAGTGCGCCCCGCGCATGGACGAGCAGATCCTCTGGTTCGGCTGGTTCCGCGCCGACATCCTCCGGGAGTACGCGCCGCTCTTCTGGGAGGGGCTGCGGATGACGGTGGGCGTCACCGCCGTGTGTGTCGTCCTGGGCACGCTCCTCGGGCTGCTCCTGGGCCTGGCCCGCCTGGCGGATGCCCGCCGGCCGCTGGCCCGCGCGGCGTGCCGGTTCCTCCTGCGGTGGCCGTCCACGGTGTATGTCAGCTTCTTCCGGGGCACGCCGCTCTTCGTGCAGATCCTGCTGATGCACTTCGCCGTCGTGCCGCTCTTCGTCAATCCCGCGGACGGATGGCTGCTGGCGGGCGACGCGGCGCGCGACCTCCGCCAGAACTACGGCGCCGTCATCACCGGCATCGTGGCCCTCAGCCTGAACGCCGGGGCCTACATCTCCGAGATCTTCCGGGCCGGGATCCAGTCCATCGACCGCGGCCAGATGGAGGCGGCCCGCTCCCTCGGGCTGTCCTACCGCCAGTCGATGTATCACGTGGTCCTGCCGCAGGCGTTCCGCCGGATGCTGCCGCCGCTCGGCAACAACGCGATCGCGCTCCTGAAGGACTCGTCGCTCGTCTCGGCCGTGGGGCTCGCGGAGCTGGCCTACGCGGCCCGCACCGTGGCCGGGGCCTACTCGCGCTACTGGGAGCCCTACCTCGCGATCTCGGTCCTCTACTGGATGCTCACGCTGCTGCTGGCGTGGGGCGTCCGCCACCTGGAAGCCCGGTATGGACGCGGCGATCTCCGTTGAGGCGCTGAGGAAGCGCTTCGGGCCGCTCGAGGTGCTGCGCGGCGTCACCTGCGCGGTGGCCGACGCCGAGGTGGTGTGCGTGATCGGGCCGTCGGGCTCGGGCAAGAGCACGCTGCTGCGCTGCATGAACGGCCTGGAGGAGGCCACGAGCGGCCGCGTGCTCGTCCACGGCGTGGCCGTGCACGACCACGGCACGGACCTCGACACCGTCCGCCGCGAGGTGGGCATGGTGTTCCAGCGCTTCAACCTGTTCCCGCACAAGACCGTGCTGGAGAACCTCACGCTGGCGCCGCGCCTGCTGCGGGCGCTCGCGCCGGCCGAGGCCGTGGCGCGCGCCGAGGCGCTGCTGGCCAAGGTGGGCCTGCTCGACAAGCGCGATGCCTACCCGAACCAGCTCTCGGGCGGACAGCAGCAGCGCGCGGCCATCGCGCGCGCGCTGGCCATGCAGCCGAGGATCATGCTGTTCGACGAGCCCACCTCGTCGATCGACCCGGAGATGGTGGGCGAGGTGCTCGCCGTCATGCAGCAACTGGCGGAGGAAGGCATGACCATGGTGGTCGTGACCCACGAGATGGGCTTCGCCCGCCGGGTGGCCGACCGCGTGCTCTTCCTCGACGAGGGGCGGCTCGTGGAGGAGGGACCGCCCGAGGCGCTCTTCGAGCGGCCGCGGGAGGAGCGGACGCGGCGGTTCCTGAGCAGCCGGCTTCGCTCGTAGGGACGGGCTGTCGAATCCGGCCCCGGCCGTTCGACGTGTTCATGGATGCCGGCGGTGCGGGGACGGTCCCCGGGCGGCTGGCTCCCATCAAGCGACTGACAGCGAAGGAGTTAGCAACATGAAGTTCATGGCGATCGTGAAGGCCACGAAGGACACCGAGGCGGGCGCGCTGCCCGACGAGCGCATCCTGCGCGAGATGGGCGAGTTCAACGAGAAGCTCCACAAGGCCGGCGTCCTCCTGGCCGGCGAGGGGCTGCACCCCTCGAAGAAGGGGGCCCGGGTCCGCTTCTCGGGCACCAGCCGCACCGTGATCGACGGCCCCTTCACCGAGACCAAGGAGCTCATCGCCGGCTTCTGGATGCTCGAGTGCGCGTCCCTGGAGGAGTGCATCGCCTGGATCAAGCAGTCGCCGAACCCGCACCCCGAGGAGACCGAGATCGAGATCCGACAGGTGTTCGCCCCCGAGGATTTCGGCGACGTGGCGCCGGACGTGATCGCGCGCGAGGAGGCGATGCGCGCCGAGATCGCCGCCAAGCAGAAGCCCTAGCGGCGCGCCGGTTGCCGGCGGCGCCTCCGAGGTGATGTGATCGGCCGTCGTGACGACGGCCGACCCGCACGCCATCATCGACGCCATCTGGCGCGTCGAGGCGCCGAAGATCGTCGGCGGCCTGACCCGGCTGGTGCGCGACCTGGCCACGGCGGAGGACCTCGCGCAGGACGCGCTCGTCGCGGCGCTCGAGCAGTGGCCGGACGACGGCGTGCCGGACCGCCCGGGAGCCTGGCTGATGGCCACCGCGAAGCACCGCGCCATCGACCGCATGCGCCGCAACGCCAACTTCCTGCGGAAGCTCACGGCGCTCGGGGCCGAGATCGCCTCGCCCGCCTGGACGCCCGACCCCGACGCCGCCTTCGACGATCGGGTGCCCGACGACGTGCTGCGCCTGATGTTCATGGCGTGCCATCCGGTGCTGGCCCCCGAGGCGCAGGTGGCGCTCACGCTCAGGGTCGTCGGCGGGCTGACCACCGGGGAGATCGCCCGCGCCTTCCTGGTCCCTGAGGCCACGATGGCGCAGCGGCTGGTCCGGGCCAAGCGGCTCCTGGCCCGGGAGCGGCCCCCCGTGGAGCTGCCCGCGGGTGAGGCGCGGCGGGCGCGCGTGGCGTCGGTCCTCGACGTGCTGTACCTGGTCTTCAACGAGGGCTATGCCGCCACGGCCGGCGATGCCGTGGTGCGCCGCGGCCTGTGCGACGAGGCCCGCCGCCTGGCGCGGCTGCTCCTCGACGTGGCCCCCGACGAGGCGGAGGCCCGCGGCCTGGCCGCGCTCATGGCCCTCCAGGCCTCGCGCCTCGAAGCGCGCGTGGACGCGGCGGGCGATCCCGTGCTGCTGGACGACCAGGACCGCACGCGCTGGGATCAGGCGTCGATTCGCGAGGGCCTCGCCGAGCTGCAGCGGGCGCTGGCGGCGCCGGCCGCGCCCGGCTCCTACACGCTGCAGGCGGCCATCGCGGCCTGCCACGCCCGGGCCGCCCGCCCGGCGGACACGGACTGGCCGGCCATCGTCGACCTGTACACCGCCCTGATGGCGCTCGCTCCGTCGCCGGTCGTCGCCCTGAACCGCGCCGTGTCCGTCGGCCGGGCGCTGGGCCCCGCGGCGGCGTTGCCGCTCGTGGACGCCCTGGCCGGCGACGCGGCCCTCCGGGGCTACCACTACGTCCCCGCGGTGCGCGCGGACCTCCTCGACCGGCTCGGCCGCCACGACGAGGCGCGCGCCGAGTACGCGCGCGCGGCCGCGCTCACGGCCAACGCGCGCGAGCGGGCCCAGCTGCTGGCCCGTGCCGCCGCCGTGCACTGAACGGCCCCGCTGTCGAAGTCGGCCGTCCCCGTTCGACGTCCTGGCAGAGGCGGGGGCCGGACCGAGACGTCCCCGCCCGAGGAGGGATGCCATGAACGTGACCTTGTGGGTGGTGCAGGTGCTGCTGGCGGCCGCGTTTCTCGCGCACGGCGTGCTGTTCCTGGCGCCGCCGCCGGAGATTGCCGTCCTGATGGACGCCACGCTGCCGCGGTGGTTCCAACTGTTCCTGGGCGTGGCCGAGGTGGCCGCGGCGGCGGGCCTCACGCTGCCCGGCATCACGCGCGTGCTGCCCGGCCTGGTGGCGTGGGCGGCGGCCGGCATCGTGGTGGTGATGGTGTCGGCCACCGTGTTCCACCTGGCGCGGGGCGAGGGCAGCTCGGCCGCGACCACCTTCGCGCTGCTGTGCGCCGCCTCGTTCGTCACGTGGGCGCGCTGGCGCGTCCGGCCGATCGCCGCGCGCGCGCGGCGCTAACCGGGCCTCGCGGTATCCTGCGCTGGAGTTCCGGACCACACGAGGCACCGCCCGCCGGCGGAGCGACCCCGCGGCCCGTGCGCGCGTCCGGACGGGACGAGTCGCGATGAAACACTACCTGCTGATGTACGACGTCGTGGACGACTACGTGGAACGCCGCGGCGCGTTCAGGAACCAGCACCTCGAGAAGGCCTGGGCCGCCTCGGCCAGCGGGGCGCTCGTGCTGGCCGGCGCGCTCGAGGATCCGGCCGACGGCGCGATCCTGGTGTTCCAGGGCGACTCGCCGGCGGTGGCGGAGGAGTTCGCGAAGAGCGACCCGTACGTGCTGAACGGCCTCGTCACCCGCTGGCGCGTCAGGACCTGGAACACGGTGGCGGGGCCGCTGGCCGTCAATCCGGTGACGCCGGCAGGTCCGGCGGCGTGATCGTCCGCTGCTGGCGGGGCCGCACCACGGCCGACAACGCCCCACGCTACCGTGCCCACCTCCTGGACCACGTCGTCCCGGCCCTGCGCGGCATCCCGGGCTTCCAGGGCGCGCGGCTCCTGCAGCGCCCGCACGGGGCCGGCGTCGAGGTGCTGGTGATGACGGAATGGGCGTCGATGGCCGCGATCAGGGCCTTCGCGGGCGACACCCCGGACGTCGCCGTCGTGGAGCCCGAGGCCCGGGCGGTGCTCGACGACTTCGATCGGCACGTCGAGCACTTCGATCTGCTGGACGACGTCGGGGAGACCGGGCCGCGCGCCACGGCGCCGCCTACTTCATGATGCCCATGAAGAACAGCACGAGCTCGAAGACCAGGATGAGCACGATCGCCAGCTCCAGGACCTCGCCGCGGTCCATCGACGTCTGGTCCACGGCGAAGCGGTAGACGTCGTCGAGCGTCTTCAGCTTGTCCTTCACCGCGTCCTTCCACGCCGCCAGGCCCAGGCGCGCCCCCGTGAGTCCCAGGAGGCGGGCCGCGTAGACGTCGCCGACCAGCTTCAGGGCGTTCTCGGTGCGATCGGTCAGCTCGTTCACGTCGATGAGCACGCCGTGCAGCATGCGCGCGGCCGCCGTGTACCGGCGCCCGATCCACGGCTCGTACCATTTGGTGGCCTGCAGGCGCGCGTAGATCCGCTGCAGCTCGTCGTCGAGCCGCCCGTCGTAGTAGCGGAACTGGAGCAGCTGCGAGTTGGCGAATTCCAGGAGCTCCAGCGCGCCGGCGAGCCCGGCCTCCGAGTCGTAGACGAACGCGCCGTTCCACGAGGGCACGACCAGATCCGAGGCGAGATACGAGAGCCGGTGGCGCAGCACCTCGTCGCGCTCCTGCACGCTGATGGCCTCGCGCTCGCCCCGGAGCAGCCGCGCGATGTCGTCGCCGTGGGCGGCCAGGAGCGCGTCGGCCGTGGGCGCGCCGTCGGCGGCGGTGACGCCCACCACGAAGTAGTCCTCCGACAGATAGGCGTCCCGCGGGGCCTGGAGCGCCGTGCGCAGGCGCTCGGCCACCTGCCGGCACGCGGCTTCGGCGCTCACGTCGAGCGCCGGATTGCCCATGGCCGACTGCGCCAGCGTGATCAGGGCCGGCCACGCCTCCTCGAACGGCCGCGTCAGGGCGAGCGACACGACGCCGTAGTCGTAGATCTTGAAGCGCGCCGCCCAGCCGTCCACGGCGGGCACACCTACGGCCTCGCCGTCCACCTGCACCGGCGGGTGCTGGTAGCGGACGTAGGACGGGATCGCGGACCGCGGCGCGAAGCGCGCGCTCTCGCCCGCGGCGCCGAGCATGGCCCGGACGGCCGCGAGATCGGCCGACTCGGCCACGTCGAACAGGTAGAAGGCGGTCAGCTGTCCTCGAAGCGCAGGCATGGCTCACGGTACCCCACGGACCGGCATCCCCGGCGTCGATCCGGCTCGGCCAGGGGGATTTCCCGGCGCTGGGGAGCAGTCCCCGGACCTCCTGGCCACCCACGCCGGCGCTTCCCGGAGGAGGGCCGGCCCGCGGCGGCAACGATCTTGCGGTGTGGATCCCGGAGCCACCGGATCAGTCAGCCTCCAGGGGAGGGGAGCCATGTCGCGCACGCGCATCGTCATCGCCGGCACCAACTTCGCCGGTTACACGGCCGCCCTCGAGCTCAAGGAGCTGGTCGGGGACAACCACGACATCGTCGTCGTCGCCAACACGCACCAGTTCCTGTTCTTCCCGTCGCTCATCTGGTACCCGTTCGGCCTGCGCGACGAGAAGGACATCACCTTCGACGTCCGGCCCATCTACGCGGCCCACGGCATCCAGTTCATCGAGGACGAGATCGAGCGCTTCGATCCGCCCGCCAACCAGGTCCTCACGAAGACGAAGGGCGCCGTCCCCTACGATTACCTGGTCATCGGCACCGGGCCGAAGGTGGACTACGACTACATTCCCGGCGTCCGCCAGCACTCGCATTCCATCGTCGGGCTGGGACCGGCGCAGCGCACGCGCGAAGCCTGGACCCGCTTCCTGATCCGCCCCGGACCCATCGTGGTGGCCTCGGCGCAAGGCGCGGCCTGCTTCGGCGCGGCCTACGAGTTCCTGTTCAACATCCGCTATCAGGTCGCCAGGCACGACCTGGTCGACAAGGCGCCCATCACCTACGTGACGGCCGAGCCCTTCGCCGCGCACTTCGGCATCGGGGGCTTCGGCAACGCCCAGAAGATGTGCGAGTGGATGTTCCGGCACTACGGCATCGCCTCGCGCATGAACGCCGAGATCGACCGCGTGGAGGCCGACGGCGTGCACCTGAAGGACGGCGAGTTCCTGCCGTCGGCGTTCACCATGGTCATGCCCCGCTTCCTCGGCGTGGACGCCGTGCGCAACACGCCCGGGCTGGCCAACGACAAGGGCTTCATCGAGGTGGAGGGCACCTACCGGCACCCGGTGTTCACGAACGTGTTCGCGGCCGGCGTGGCCGTGCACGTGGCGCCGCCCGGACCGACCGCGGTGCCGTGCGGGGTGCCGAAGACCGGCTGGCCCACCGAGCAGATGGCGAAGACCGCCGTCAAGAACATCGTCGCCAGCATCAACGGCGCCCCGCTCGTGGCGCAGAAGTTCGACGACATGGCCGCCTACTGCATCATGGACGCGGGCAACATGGGCATGATCATCGCCGGCGATCACATGCTCAGCCCGCGCGAGCACGAGTTCATCATCCCCGGGCCGGAGGCGCACTGGGCGAAGCTGGCGTTCGAGAAGTACTTCCTGTGGACGCGGCGGCACGCCCACGTCTGAGGAGCCGCTGGCCGGACGGCGGCGGTAGAATCCGCTCCAGGACTGGGGCGGCTCCACCGGACCCGTCCGGCGGGACATGACAGACAGCGGGACGGGCGGCCGCCGGACGGCGCCGCGGCTCGGACGTGCGATCGCCGGCGGCGCGCTGCTGGTCGGGGTGCTGGACTTCTGCGCGGCCCTGGCCATCGGCGCGTCGACGGGCGCGTCGCCCCGGCGCGTCGCGCAGTCGATTGCGAGCGGGCTGCTCGGCCGCGCCGCCTACGAGGGCGGCTGGCCCACGGCCGCGCTCGGCCTCGCCCTCCACTTCACGATTGCGACCGGCGTGGCGACGGTGTTCGTCCTCGCGAGTCGATGGTGGCCCGGCCTGCGGCGCCGCCCGTGGCTCTGGGGACCGGCGTACGGGATCCTCGTGTTCCTCGTCATGTACCGCGTCGTCCTGCCCCTGGCGGGACTGGACGCCTGGCCGCGGCAATGGCCGGGCTTCGTCAGGGCCGTGGCCGCCCACGTGTTCGCCGTGGGCCTCCCGGTGGCGTGGTGGACCCGGCGCGCTACTTCTTCGGCTCCCGCTCCGCGATGAACGCCCGTGCCTCGCGCACGACGTCCTCGGTGATGCCCATGTGGCCCTTGTCGGTGTAGTGCACGAAGCGGTGGACGACGCCCGCCGCGTTCAGTTTCGCCGCGAAGTCCACCGCCTGCTGGATCGGGACCGAACGGTCGTCGTCGGAGTGGATGACGAGGACGGGCGTCGTCGAGGCCGAGACGTGGTTCATCGGCGAGGCCTGGCGCCGCGCCTCGTCCACGTCGCCGCCCACCGGCGTCCAGAGGTTGCCCCAGGACAACGACGGCAGGTCGTACGCGCCCGCCACGCTGATCACCGCGCGGATGTCGCTCCGCGCGTCGGCCCAGCCGCCCGTCTTCGGGTACGCGCCGTCGCCGAGCGTGGCCGCCAGTGACACCATGTGGCCGCCCGCCGACTGGCCGATGAGGTACACGCGCTCTGGGTCGACGCCGTAGTCGTCCGCGTGCGCGTGCATCCACCGGATGGCGCACCGCAGGTCCAGGTACGCCGCCGGCGCCGGCGATCCGCCGACCAGCCGGTAGTCGATCGACATGGCGAAGAAGCCGAACTCGGCCCACTGCGCCACCTTGATGCTGCTGGCGTCGGTGCGGTTGCCGGCGCGCCAGCGGCCGCCGTGGACCGAGATGAGCGCCGGCCGGGGACCGGGACCGTCGGGGTACGCCAGGTTGGCCAGGAGCGCCGATCCCTCGACGCGCCCGTACACGACGTCGGTGCGGGTGACGACGGGGGCCGCCGGCTGCCCCGCCGCGTCCCGCGGCACGAGGGCGGCGGCATACGCCGCCGCGGCGGTGGCCGATTCCAGGAACGTCCGCCGGGTCACGGCGCCGCGCGTCGTCTCGCTCATCGTCGTCCCTCCTTCAGTCCGCCGTCATGCCGACCGGCCGCGCGCGGCGGCGTAGACCGCCGAGGCGACCAGCACGCACGCCCCGAAGCCGAGCCACTCGCTGCGCGTCAGGCCCGTCAGCAACCAGAGAATCACCGGCACGGCCAGATACGGCGCGACGCTGGCGAGCGGCAGGCGGCTGCCGTCCGCCGCGCCGTCCCGCGGCGCCGTGCGCAGGCGCCACGCCGCCACGGCGCAGCCCAGGTACAGCGCGAGCGCCGACACGTTGGCCAGGATCGCCAGGCCCTCGAAGGTGCCGGTCACGGCCAGGCCGAGCGTCAGGACGGACTGCACGACGATGGCCGTCTGCGGCGTGTGGTGCGTGGGGTGCACGGCCGCGAGCGCGCGCGGCAGGAACCCGTCGCGGGCCAGCGCGTAGACGATGCGCGGGACCGACAGCGTCATGCCGCCCAGGTAGCCGAACATCGAGACCGCCGCGCCGGCCAGCAGCAGCGCGCGCGCCCGGTCGCCGAAGGCCGCGCCCGCCGCATCCGCCAGCGGCGTGGACGCGCCCGGCAGCGCGGGCCCGAGGATGCCCTGGGAGGACACCTGGAGGGCGATGTAGAGGACGGTGATGCCCAGCATCGCCAGCGCGATCGCGCGCGGCACCGTCCGCGCCGTGTCGCGGACCTCGCCGCTGGGCACGAGCGCGGTTTCCACGCCGGCGAACGCGAAGACCAGCAGCAGCGACGTCCGCGCCACGTCGCCCGCGGCCGGCCACGCCGTCACGGTGAAATGGCCGGCGTCCACCACGAAGAGGCCGCCCACGGCGATGAGCCCGAGCGGCAGGAGCTTCGCCACCGTGGCGATCGTGTTGAGCCGCGCGCCCAGGGCCACGCCCTGGACGTTCACGAGCGTCCAGAAGGCGTACGTGACCACGAGGACCACCGTCTCGGGCACCGTGCCGCCCAGCAGTTGTGAGGCACTGGCCGCCAACACCGTGGACACGGCGGCCGTGGCGAAGAGCCCCAGCATCCACAAGAGGATCCCCGCGAGGAACGCCGCATAGGGGCCCAGGGCCACGCCGATGTAGGCGTAGGGGCCGCCCGTGAGCGACACCCGGCTGCCGGCGTCGGCGATGCAGAGGACGATGAGGCCCATCGCCGCCGCGCAGACGAGGTAGGCGAGGGGCGCGGCGGGGCCGAGGGCGCCCGCGACGTTGGCGGGCAGCCGGAAGATGCCCCCGCCGACCGTGATGTTCACGATGGCGGCCGCCAGGCCGAACGTGCCCATGACGCGCACGAGCGCTTCGGACGCCGTCGGCTCGCGGTCGCTGCGGGGCGGCATGCGCCGGTAGCTTAATCCCGTTGCGGTGCGCGCGGGTGGGCGTCGGATTGGGGAGGCGTGGTCCGACGAGAGCGACGGGGCCGGCGTGGGGAGAGGGCGTGGGCGTCGGAGCGGTCAGCGGCCACGGGTCGGCCGCCGACCGCCAGAGCTCGCGTGGCGCCGGTGCCTGGACGTCGAGGGCGCGCCTTGCGCGCGCCGCCGCCACGTGTTCCCCGCCAGACCGCGCCTGGCGGTCGGGGGCTCAGGGCTCATCCATCGTGTCGCGCGGATCGGCGTTCACCTCGAGCGCGTTCACGACGTCCTTCACGCCCGGGATGCTTCGGGCGACCTCCTCGGCTCGCGTCTTGGCCGTGGCGGTGGGGACCTCGCCCGTGAGCGTCACCACGCCGTTCTCGACCCTCAGATCGACGTCCGCGTTCTTCGCCTCGGGCGCGGCCTTCCACTGGGTGTCGAAGCGCGTCTCGATGCCGTCGTCGAGGTCGTCCGCCATCTCGGCCTGCATCCCCGTGACGACGATCTCGTTCGCGATCTGCGCCCGGTTCCCGACCGACGCGCGCACGACATCGAGGGCCCGGTCGCGGTCGCTCGAGGTGTCGACGGTGCCCGTCAGGCGTACGACCTGCGTGGACTCGTCGTAGGCGGCATCCACGGCGTCCTGGAGCGCGGCGCTCTCGAGGGCGCCGGTCGCCATGCCTTCGATGTCGGGGGACCGCTGACACGCGGCCACGGTAACGGCGAGTGTGCCAACCAACAGCCAGCTTCGCATGAGTGATGACCTCCCGCGATCCCGGGTCCAAGAACGGTGCCACGGCGGCGGTGGCGAACCTTACCCCGCGTGTGTCCGTGGTTGCTGATTCTGGGAATCCCGGGAGCGAGAGCGGGAAGGGGCCGTCATGCCGATGGCCGCACGACGGGTGGCACGTCGTCGCGGCCGGCTGAGCTGCAAAGCGCGGCTGTCGCGCGGCGGAGCCGGCGCGCGGGGCCGGGCCGGCCAGGAGCCGGAGACGGACCGGGCGGCTACGCCGTCACGATCTGTGGAATGAGCGTGCCGTAGACGTCGGTCAGCCGCATGTCGCGGCCGTTGAAGCGGTAGGTCAGCTTCGTGTGGTCCAGGCCGAGCAGGTGGAGCATCGTCGCGTGCAGGTCGTGGTACGAGATCGGCTGCTCGGCCGCCTTGTAGCCGAAGTCGTCGCTGGCGCCGATGACCTGCCCGCCGCGGATGCCGGCCCCCGCCATCAGCACCGTCTGCGTGCCGGGATTGTGATCGCGCCCGACCCCGCGCTGCGAGATCGGCATCCGGCCGAACTCCGAGTGCATGACGACCAGCGTCGAGTCCAGCAGGCCGCGCGCCTTGAGATCCACCAGGAGACCCGCCATCGGCTTGTCGGTTTCGGCCGCGTGCTGCGTGTGGTTGGCTTTGACGTCCCCATGCGCGTCCCACGTGTCCACGTTCTGATTGCCCACGCCGCCCGAGAACACCTGCACGAAGCGGACGCCGCGCTCGACGAGCCGACGTGCCATCAGGCACTGGCGGCCGAAGGGCTCGGTCACGGCGTCGTCGAGTCCGTAGAGGGCCTTCGTCGCGTCCGATTCGCCCGTGAGATCGATGGCGCCCGGCGCGCACCCCTGCATCCGGTAGGCGAGCTCGTAGGACGCGATCCGTGCGGCGAGCTCGGAGTTGCCGGGATACTTCTGCATGTCGAGTTCGTTGAGCGTCGCCAGCGCGTCGAGCCGCCTGCGCTGGGCTTCCGGCGCCACGCTCGACGGGGGCTTCAGGTCCACGATTGGATCGCCGGTCGAGCGGAAGAGCGTGCCCTGGTACGCTGCCGGCATGTAGCCGGCGCTCCAATCGTTCGGCCCGCCGAGCGGCCCGCCGCGCGCGTCGGTCATCACGACGTAGGCGGGCAGGCTCGACGCCTCGGACCCGAGGCCGTAGGTCACCCACGCGCCGACGCTCGGGAAGCCGAGGTTGATCTGGCCCGTCTGCATCTCGTAGGTGCCCTGGACGTGGTCGTTCGAGCGCCCGTACACCGAGCGGAGGAACGCGATCTCGTCCACCAGGCGGCTGAGGTGGGGAAAGATCTCCGACACTTCGATCCCGCTCTGGCCGTGCTTCTCGAAGGCGAACGGGCTCGGCATCAGCGGGCCGGGCGATCCCTGCCGCACGATCACGTCGCCCTTCACCTTGTCGTCGATGGGCTGCCCCGCGTATTTCGCGAGCGCCGGCTTGGGATCGAACGTGTCCATCTGGCTCCAGCCGCCGCCCATGAAGAGCGAGATGACGGCCGTGGCGCGGGGCGTGAAGTGCGGAGGCCTGGCGGCGTACGGATTCGCGCCGACGGCCGGGGCCGAGCAGGCGTCGGCCTGCGCGAACGCCGTCGGGGAGAGCAGGCCCTCCCGATCCAGCAGCCAGGCGAGCGCCAGGCCGCTGACGCCGCCGCCTGACGAGAACAGGAATTCCCGCCGGTCCCAGAAATGTCGGCTGCAGCGGTGCGACACTCGGTCACCTCATGTAGACGAACTCGTCGAGGTTGAGCAGCACGTGCGCGAAGGCAGCCAGGGACTGCTCGCGCGCCAGGCCGCGCGCCACGTCGGCCTCGGCCGGCGTCGGCGGCCGTGCCAGTGCGATCCGGTAGGCACGCGCGATCTGGTCGTCGAGCGTGCCTCCGTCCGAGGCCACCCGGGTGGCCAGGCGCTCCGCCTGGGCCAGGACGAACGGATTGTTGAGGAGCGTCAGGGCCTGCGTCGGCACGGTGGACACGTTCCTGGCGCCGGCCACGACGTTCATGTCCGGGTGATCGAAGGTGTCGAACATCGGATAGGGCAGGGAACGGCGCCGATACACGTACACGCCGCGCCGCCAGGCGGCCGGCCCGTCCGGCGTGTTCTCCCACTTGCCGCGGTACTGGCCGCTCAGGATGTCCTTCGGAATGAACGGGAAGATCGGCTCGCCGCCGATAGCGAGGTTGATGTTGCCGCCGACGCTCAGCATGGCGTCGCGGAGAATCTCCGCGTCCAGGCGCTGCGGGCGGAACTTCCAGAGGTACCGGTTCTCGGGGTCCGCCGCGGCGCTGCCCGTGTCGGTGAAGCTCGAGGCCATCTGGTAGGCCTGGGACATCATCATCAGCTTCTGGATCGGCTTGAGGTGCCATCCCTGGCTGACGAGCTCCACGGCGAGCCAGTCGAGCAGCGCCGGGTGCGACGGCGGACCGCCCATCCTGCCGAAGTTCTCGAGCGTCGGGACGATGCCGCGGCCGAAGTGCTTCTGCCAGAGGCGGTTGACGACCACGCGCGCCGTCAGCGGGTTCTCCGGTGAGGCGATCCACCGCGCCAGGGCCAGCCGCCGCCCGGACGTCCGGCCGTCGGCGCGTGGAATGACCGTGGGCGGATTGCCGTAGGTCGCGACCTGAATGAATCCGGGGGCCATCTTGGGGCCCTTGCTCTCGACGTCACCGCGGATGAGGAAGTAGGAGGGCGGCACCGCGTAGCGGCCGGGCCCTTTGTGGAGGTAGCTGCCCGGGAAGGGCGGGGGAATCCGGCACTTGGGGCAACTGACGGTCTCGTCGCCCTCACCGAGCGGCGAAAAGCGATAGTCGCCGTCGGTGACGATCTCGGCCATCGGGAGCGGCGCCGGCCGCTCCGTCTCGATGGCCGCCAGTTCGGCCAGCATCGCCGCGCGCGCGGAGCGCTCCTCCGGCGACAGTGCGGCCTCGATGTCGGTGGCCGGCGCGTTCACGGCCTCGAACACCTGGATCGCCAGCAGCCGCTCGCCGGCCGTGCGCCCGGCCTCCGGCTTGGCCGCCGCCTGGTAGATCGCGTCGGAGAAGCGTTCCTTGATGAGGGCGAGCTCGATCCGGTCGCGATGCGGTTTCTCGAGCGCCGCGACCTTCGCCTTGAGTGCGTCGCGCCGCGCGTTCAGCGCCTCGTGCTTCGCCAGGTACGCCTCGGCCTGGGCCGGCGGCGCCAGCGGCACTTCGGTTTCGACGTACCCGAAGATCGCGGCCTGCATCGCGTAGTAGTCCTTCTGCCGGATCGGATCGAACTTGTGGTCGTGGCAGCGGGCACACCCGATGGTCAGGCCCAGCGTGCCCTTGCCGATCGTGTTCAGGACGTCGTCGAGGTAGTCGAAGCGGCGCTCCGGGTTGTCCTTCTCGCGGAAGAGCACGCGCGGGCCCGCGCGCAGGAAGCCGGTGGCAATCAGGCTGTCGGCGGTCTTGCCGTCCATCTCGTCGCCTGCGATCTGCTCGGTGAGGAAGACGTCATAGGGCTTGTCGTCGTTGAAGGCCTTGATGACGTAGTCCCGGTAGCGCCAGGCGTTGGGCCGGTGCACGTCGTACTCGAACCCGCCGGAGTCCGCGTAGCGCGCGACGTCCAGCCAGTGCCGGCCGTAGCGCTCGCCGTAGTGCGGGGAGGCGAGGAGCCGGTCGATGAGGTGTTCCCAGGCGTCGGGCGAGTCGTCGGCCAGGAACTGCGCGACCTCGCCCGGCGACGGGGGCAGGCCCAGGAGATCGAGGTAGGCGCGGCGGACGAGGGTCGTCCGATCGGCCCGCGGCGCCGCGCGGAGTCCGCGCGCGGCACGTTCGGCTTCCAGGAAGCGGTCGATGGCGTTCGTGAGGTCGGCGCGGTCGACCTCCGGCAGCGGCGCCTGCACCGGCCGTTTGAACGCCCAGTAGTTGCGCTCCTCGGCGGTCAGCGGCCGCTCCTCGATCGCGGCCGCGGATGCGCTCGAGGCGTTCGCCTCGCTGGCCAGTCCGGCCGGCCACGGGGCACCGGCGTCGATCCACCGCTTCATCGCGGCGAGCTCCGCGGCCGTCAGTGGGGCGCCCTTCATCGGCATGGCGGGCGACTCGAGCCCGGCGGCCAGCCGATATATGCGGCTGTCCTCCGCCCGGCCCGGCACCAGGGCCGGGCCCATCGCCCCACCGTCCAGCGCCGCCTCGCGCGTTCGCAGGTCGAGCTTCGAGAGCTTCAGCTTCTCGCCGTGGCAGCCGAGACATCGGCCGGCAAGCAGCGCGTGCACGCTCTGGGCGATCTCGGCCGGCGGCTGGGCGCCGCCAGCCTGGGTGTCGAGCGCTCGCGCCTGGACGGCTGCCGACGGCCCGGCCAGGCGCACGAGCGCCAGAGCCATTCCGACCAGGCTCAGCACGGACGTGGCGACCGGCAATCGCGGCACTCCACACCTCCGTCGCGCAACAGGCCCTCCGCCGGGCCCCGGGGCGCCGCCCACTCTACAGCAGCCAGGGGCCGCCCTGGCGACTTTCGGCGCCAGTCCGGCGGCTCTGGCGCCACCGCCGCCCTGAAGGTGCGCCACATGATCGAGGCGCTGAGCGGGGGATCATCGCGCCGGTGGAGATGATCGCCGTCCGGCGTGCCTGAGCCGCGCGCGGCGGGACGGGCGCGCGATCGCCTGGGATAAGCTCAGGGGCGCCGATGTCCGCCGCGCCGTTCTCCGTCGCCGTCGCCCAGCTCGCGTCCCTGCCGTACGATCCCGGCGCCTCGGCGGCCAAGGCCGCCGGCGCGATCCGCGAGGCGGCGCGGCAGGGCGCCCGGCTCGTCGTGTTCCCCGAGGCGTTCATCGGCGGCTACCCCAAGGGCGCGAGCTTCGGCGCGCCGGTCGGGCTGAGGACGCCCGGCGGCCGCGATGCCTTCCGCCGGTACTTCGACGCCGCCATCGAGCTCGATGGCCCGGAGGTGGCGGTACTCGGCGAGGCCGCGGCCGAAACCGGCGCGTTCGTCGTGATGGGCGTCATCGAGCGCGACGGCGGCACCCTGTACTGCACCGCGCTCTACCTGGACGGCGCGCGCGGGGTGGTCGGCACGCACCGCAAGCTCATGCCGACGGCGGCCGAGCGGCTCATCTGGGGCTACGGCGACGGCTCGACCATGCCGGTCTTCCGGACGGATTTCGGCACGATCGGCGCCGTCATCTGCTGGGAGAACTACATGCCGGCCCTGCGGATGCACATGTACAGCCAGGGCGTCACGCTGTACTGCGCGCCGACGGCCGACGACCGCGACACCTGGCTGCCGACGATGCGGCACATCGCGCTCGAGGGCCGGTGCTTCGTCCTGACCGCGTGCCAGCACATCACGCGGGCGGCCTACGGCCCCGACCACGAGAGCGCGCTCGGCGATGCGCCCGGCACCGTGATGATGCGCGGCGGCTCGGCCATCATCGGTCCCCTGGGCCAGGTGCTCGCCGGGCCGGACTTCTCCGGCGAGACGATTCTCTACGCCACGCTCGACCCGGCTGACATCGCGCGCGGCAAGTACGACTTCGACGTGACCGGGCACTACGCGCGGCCCGACGTGTTCCAGCTCACGGTGGACACGCGCGCCAGGCGCGCCGTACGCGACGCCTGATGCCGGTCGGCTACTCGCACCTCACGCGCGCCGCCCTGGACCGCCAGCTGTCGCCCAGCCGGTCGGCGAAGGACTTCGCGGGGGTGCTGCGCCGGCACCAGCGCGAGACCGCCGCCCTGGACGGCGCGCCCGGCCTCCTCGTGTCGCGTGATGTCGCCTACGGCCCGCGCGCGCGCGAGCGCGTCGATCTCGTGCGTCCGGCCGGCCGCGCTCCCGGCGCCTGCCTGGTCCACTTCCACGGCGGGTTCTGGCAGGAAGGCGACAAGAACGGATCGGCCTACGCCGCGCGGGCGCTCACCAGCCGCGGCTGGGCCGTGGCGGCCGTCGGCTACACGCTGGCGCCGGACCTGCGGCTGCGCGACATCGTCGGCGAGGCCGCGGCTGCCGTCGCCCATCTCGCGCGCGAGGCGCGATCGCTGGGCCTCGACGCGGCGCGTCTCGTCCTCAGCGGGCACTCGGCCGGCGCCCACCTGGCCGCGGCCGTCGCCTGCGGCGTCGGGGGCGCCGAGGCGGCGCGTGCGGTCCGCGGGCTCGTGCTCGTGAGCGGCGTGTACGACCTGGCGCCGATTGCGGCCTCCTACGTGAACGACCGCGTCGGCCTCGACGCCGGCGAGATCGAGGCGCTGTCGGTGCTCGCGCGCGTGCCGGTGCGGGAGATGCCCGTGCACGTGCTCGTCGGCGCCGACGAGCCCGAGGCGTTCCTGTGCCAGTCCGACGTCCTCGTCGAGGCCTGGCGGCCCCGGGTCCCGGGCCTCACCAGCCGCCGCGCGCCCGGGCGCGATCACTTCGACGTGCTGGACGAGCTGGCCGACCCCGCGTCGCCGACCTTCGCGGCCATGATGGCGATGGGCGTGTCCGGCGGAGGCCAGGCGTGACGGGCTTCACCCGGGTCCTCGTCGACGGCGGCCTGGCGGTGCCGAAGCTGGCGGATTGCCGACGGCACGGCCCCGGCTCGGGCGCGGAGCTCTTCGTCGTGGAAGGGGACAGCGCCGCCGGCGCCGTCACGCTCGTGCGCGATCCCCGGACGCAGGCCGTGCTGCCCATGCAGGGCAAGCCCCTGAACGCGGTGAAGGCGCCGCCCGACAAGGTCGGGGCGAACCCGTGGTTCCACGGACTGGCCCGGGCCATGGGCGCGGGCGACGGCCCCACGTTCGACCTGGCGCGCGCCCGCTACGAGCGGGTCGTCCTGCTGATGGACGCCGACGCCGACGGCATCCACTGCGCGGCGCTGATGTGCCTGTACTTCTACCGGCGGATGTGGCCGCTGCTCGCCGCCGGCCGGGTGGCCGTGGCGCACCCGCCGCTGGCGTGCCTGTCGAGCGCGTCGATGCCGCGGCCCCTGTATGTGTTCACGGAGCCCGAATACCGGCAGGCCGCGCACGATCTGCGCGCGGCGGGGCACGATCTGCAGGTAGTGCGCTACCGTGGGCTGGGCGGCGTGGACCTGGAGACGCTGGCCGCGGCGTCCGTGCGCCCGGCCACCCGCACGCTGCAGGTCCTGGGGCGTGCCGACGCCGACGCGATGATGCGGGTCCTGGGGCGCGGCGAGCCGCAGCCCACGCTGTTCTGATGGCCGACGCCACCTCCACGCTGACCGACTGGCTGCCCTCGCGCGACGCGCCGGGCGACGAGCTGCTGGACCTGTTCCTGCGCTACGTGGACTCGCGTGGGCTGTCGCTCTACGCCGCGCAGGAGGAGGCGATCCTCGCGCTCCTCGAGGGCCAGAACGTCATCCTCAACACGCCGACCGGCTCGGGCAAGTCGCTCGTGGCGTCCGCCATGATCTTCGCCGCGCTCGCCCGCGGCGAGCGCTCGGTCTACACCTGCCCGATCAAGGCGCTCGTGAACGAGAAGTGGATGGCGCTCTGCCGCGAGTTCGGGCCGGATCAGGTGGGCCTCTCGACCGGAGATGCCACCGTCAACCGCGACGCCCCCATCCTGTGCTGTACGGCGGAGGTGCTCTCGAACATCGCGCTTCGAGAGGGCGAACACGCGTCCTTCAATCACGTGGTGATGGACGAGTTTCACTACTACGCGGACCGCGACCGCGGCGTCGCGTGGCAGGTGCCGCTCCTGACCATGCCGACGGCGCGGTTCCTCCTGATGTCGGCCACGCTGGGCGACACGACGCCGTTCGAGGCCTGGATCACGCGGCTGAACGGCCTGCCCACGGTGAGCGTGAAGTCCGTCGATCGGCCGGTGCCCCTGGACTACGCGTACGCGGAGATCCCGCTGCCCCACACGATCGAGAAGCTGGTGGACGAGGGCCGCACGCCCGCCTACGTCGTGCACTTCACGCAGGCCGACGCCGCCGCCAGCGCGCAGGATTTCACCAGCCTGAAGATCGCCACGAAGGAACAGAAGGCGGAGATCGCGGCCCGGATCGAGGCGGTGGACTTCTCGAGCCCGTACGGCCCGTCGATCCGCAAGTGGCTGCGCCACGGCATCGGCCTGCACCACGCGGGCCTGCTGCCGAAGTACCGCGTGGTCGTCGAGCAACTGGCGCAGCTCGGCCTCCTGCGGGTCATCTGCGGCACCGACACCCTGGGCGCCGGCATCAACGTGCCCATCCGCACGGTGGTCATCACGAAGCTCTGCAAGTTCGACGGCCAGAAGACGTCGCGCCTGAGCGCGCGCGAGTTCCACCAGATCGCGGGGCGCGCCGGGCGGAAGGGGTTCGACGACCGCGGGTACGTCGTCGTCCAGGCGCCCGAGCACGTGGTGGAGAACCTGCGGCTGGCCGAGAAGGCCGGCCGCGACGGCCGGAAGTTCGTGAAGCGCAAGCCGCCCGACCACAACTACGTGGACTGGGACCTGAACGTGTTCACGCGGCTCATCGGCGCGCCGCCCGAGCCCCTCGTGTCGCGCTTCCAGGTCACGCACGGCATGCTGCTCAACGTGCTGAGCCGCCCCACCGACGGCTGCCAGGCGATGCGCGTGCTGATTCGCGACAGCCACGAACAGCCGGCCGCGAAGACCGCGCACCGGCGCCGGGCGTGGCAGCTCTTCCGGGCCCTGGTGCAGCGCCGCATCGTCGAGATCGCGCCGCCCACGCCGGAAGGCGCGAAGGTGCGCGTGAACGTGGACCTGCAGGACGACTTCTCGATGGACCAGGTGCTGTCCCTGTACCTCATCGAGACGATTCCGCTGCTGGACGCCCAGTCCCCGACCTACGCGCCCGACGTGCTGACGCTCGTGGAATCGATCCTCGAGAACCCCGAGCTCATCCTCCGGCGCCAGCTCGATCGGCTGAAGGGCCTGAAGGTGGCCGAGATGAAGGCCGAGGGGATGGAGTACGACGAGCGGATGGCGGAACTCGAGAAACTGGAGTATCCCAAGCCGCTGCGCGACTTCGTCTACGACACGTTCAACGCGTTCGCCGACCGGCATCCGTGGGTGGACCAGGAGAACATCCGGCCCAAGTCGATCGCGCGCGAGATGTTCGAGACCTACAAGTCCTTCGCGGAATACGTGCTCGAGTACGACCTGGAACGCAGCGAAGGCTTGCTGCTCCGCCACCTGAACAGCGTCTACAAGGCGTTGAGCCAGACCGTGCCCGCGGCGATGAAGACCGACGACGTGCTGGAGATCGAGTGGTACCTGCGCACGCTCGTGCGCACGGCCGATGCCAGCCTGGCCGAGGAATGGGAGCGGATGCGCGATCCGAACTACGTGCCGCTCGGGCCCGGGCGCGGCGCCGAAGCGCTGGTCCGGAAGCCGCAGGCGGCCGCGCCCTACGACCTCACCGCCGATGCGCCCGCCTTCCTGGCGGCCATCCGCGCCCGCGTCTTCACCGCGCTCAAGGCGTGGGCGCATGACGACGGAGAGGCCGCGGTGGCCGCACTCGACGCGCCGACGTCCGCGGAGGCGCAGGCGTCGACGCCTCCCGAGCTGAAGGGCGCCTTCGAGGCGTTCACCCCGGAGCACGGCGGGCTGCGCTTCGACCCCGAAGCCCGCAACGCCCGCCACACCCACGTGGACCGGCGCGAGGCGCCCGCACGCTGGCTGGTCCAGCAGGTCCTCGTCGACGCGAACGACCTGAACGACTGGGCGGCCGAGTTCGACGTGGACGTGGAGGCGTCGCGCGACCGTCAGCAGCCCGTGCTCTGGCTCCGGCGCATCGGCCCGATTGGGTGAGGACGATCGCCGTCGCCCCGGTGGAACGGATCAGGCGCGCGTGGTCTCGAAGCGCCCTGGCAGCGCCACTTCCAGGAGCTGCAGGTCCGAGGACGGCTCGCGCAGGGCGGTCGCCAGCCCTGGAGGGATGACGTAGGCGTCGCCTTCTTCCAGCGCGTGCGTGCCCTTGGCTCCGGCATCCAGCGTGACGCCGCCGGCCAGGACGAACGAGAAGAGGATGTCGGCCGTGTGGCGGGTGAACGCGGCGTCCTCCGCGCCAGGGCCCGGGCGCGCGACCTGCACCGACGCCACGCCGCCGGTGGCCTCGGTGATGCCGGTCTCCCGTCCTGCGAAGCCGGGCACGCGCCACGGCTGCCACGTGGCCTCCGCGGCCGTGCTGTGGCAGAAGCGCTGGCCGCCGAACACGCGGTCGCGGTGGGCGGTCGGCGTCGGCAGCGTCATCTGGTGGTCGATGGTCGTCAGGTGCGCGGCCGGCACGCCGATCTCGATCACCTGCAGGTGATCGCCCGATTCCAGGACGCGGTGCCGGATCTCGGGCGGCTGGATCACGCAGTCGCCGGCGCCCAGGATGAAGGGCGGGCCCTGGTCCTCGTACACCAGGCGCACCCAGCCGCCGCAGCAGAAGATGAGCTGAAACCCGATGGTGTGGTAGTGCACCATGTCGGGCACGGGGCCGGCGTCGGGGATCCGGATGTGCGAGGCGATGATGCTGCCGCCGAGGCGCCCGGGGATGAGATCGCGGTACTGCATCCCGGCCCGGCCGATCACCCAGGGCGAGCGATCCCTCAGGCGGCGGACCATGAACTGATGGGCCGTCGGCGGCGTCTCGAACGCCGGGTGCCGGTCCGCGACGACGACGCGCACCCCGTTCGGGGCCGTGAGCACGCGCGCCCCGCCCGCCACCTGGTCCGGGGCGTCGGCCAGCAGGCGCAGCTCGGGCGGCGGCGCCGCGCAGTCGCGGTCCAGCCGCACACGCAGCCCGTGCCCGCTCATCGTGGCCACGCGCGGGTCGTCGGCCGGATAGATCGTCTCGAGCCGGAACCCGAGGGTCTTCTGGAAGAAGGCGAGATCCGCGCCCAGATCGGTGGACGGCAGGCTCACTTCCCCGACGAGGCCGCGTAGGGAGGACACTCGCGGGAGCCTACCATGCGGCCCCCGCACGACGGCGAACGGGGGTAGAGTCCGATCCATGGCCGAGTACCTGGCGCCGGGTGTGTACGTCGAGGAACTCGGCGCCCGGCCTCGGGCGATCGAGGGCGTGGAGACGTCGGTGGCCGGCTTCGTCGGCGAGACCGAGCGCGGCCCGACGACGCCCACGTGTCTCACGAGCTGGGCCGACTACGAACGCGAGTTCGGCGGCTTCCTCGACGAAGGGCCGCACACCACGCCGTACTGGCGGCTGCCGTACGCCGTGCGCGGCTTCTTCGAGAACGGCGGGCAGCGGTGCTACGTCGCGCGGGTGGTCGGATCGCCCACGCCCGGGGGCGGGCACGCGCCGGTCACGCTCGCCCAGGTGGTGGGCGATGCCGGTGCGCCGGCCGATCGCACCGGGATCGCCGCCCTGATGGCGGTGGACGAGATCGCCCTGGTGGCCGTGCCGGACGCCGTGGCGGCGCCCGCCTTCGCCGACGCGCTCGTGGATCGGTGCGAGGCGGCGATGGACCGCCTCGCGATTCTCGACGACCCGACGGGCGCGCCGGATCCCCGGGTGGTCGGGCAGCACCGGGTGACGAGCTGGGCGGCCCTCTACTACCCGCACCTCCGGGTGCCGGCCGTCCACCGCCCGGCCGGCCACGCGGTGGTCCCGGCGTGCGGCCACGTCGCGGGCGTCATCGCGCGGGTCGACCGCGCGCGCGGCGTGCACAAGGCGCCCGCCAACGAGCCCGTGCACGGGCTGTGGCAGCCCACCGAGCCCGGCGATCCCGGACCCCTGGAGCCGGTCGTGAACGCCCGGGCCGATGACGTACTGGGGCCGCTCGGCGTGAACGTGATCCGCGACATGCGCGGCGACGGGCGGGACGTACGCGTGTGGGGCGCCCGCACCATGACGCCGCAGACGCCGTGGAAGTACGTCAGCGTCAGGCGGCTGTTCGTGTTCCTCGAGCAGTCGATCCGGCGCGGCACCCAGTGGGTGGTCTTCGAGCCGAACGGCGCGCCCACCTGGGCGGCCGTCCGGCAGGCCGTGGAGCAGTTCCTCCTGCAGGCGTGGCGCGGCGGCGCGCTGATGGGCGCAAAGCCGGAGGAGGCGTTCTTCGTGCGCTGCGACAGGACCACGATGACCCAGGACGACCTCGACCACGGCCGGCTGGTGGTGCTCGTGGGCGTCGCGCCGCTGAAACCCGCCGAGTTCGTGATCCTCCGCTTCACCCACCGGACCGCCGGCGCGCCCTGACCGCCGCCCGTCCCACCGCACGGCCCACCCCGGGAGGCGGCGCTACACTGAGCCGATGGCGTCCGTCGGGACGGAAGACCCGGACCGGATGCGGCCGCTGCCGCCCCCTGCCGCGCCGCGCGCGCTGGCCCCGCTGGCCGCCCGGCGCCGCGAGCCGGCCCCCACGCCCGACAGCCCTCGGCACGAGATCTCGCAGGTGCTCCTGGCGACCGACGTCCTCACGGTGGGACGCTGGCGGTGCCCCGTCGACAGTCCCTACTTCCGCGATTCGGGCCCGCCGGGCCTGTGTCTGTCCGTCTTCCCGCGGACCGGCGTGTGGATCCGTCACGAGGGCGCCGCGCCGTTCGTGGCGGACCCCACCGTGGTCACCTACTACAACCCCGGGCAGCGCTACGAGCGCGCGGTCCTCGATCCGGCCGGCGACCGCTGCGAGTACTTCGGCGTGGCTCCGGCCGTGATGGCCGACCTGCTCGCCGGCGTGGGCGCGGCGCCCGCCGGGGACGCGCGTCCCCTGCCCTTCAGCCACGGGCCGAGCGACAGGGACGGCTACCTGCGGCAGCGCGCGGTCGTGGAGCACGTGTGCCGCGCCGACGTGCCGGACGCCCTGTTCGTCGAGGAGACGATGCTCGACGTGCTGGCACGGCTGGTGGCCCTCGCCGGCCGCCGCGGGCCGGCACCGTCGAGGCCGTCGCGCCACGGGCGCCGGGCGGGCGCCGATCTCGCCGAGGCCGCGCGTGCGGCGATCGCCGCGGGCTTCACCGAGCCGTGGTCGCTCGGCGACCTCGCGGCGCGCCTGCGGACCACGCCGTTCCACCTGGCCCGCGTCTTCCGCGCCCACACGGGCTGGACCCTCCACGGGTACCGCACGGAGCTCAGGATGCGGGCGGCGCTCGAACGCGTGGCCGCGCCGGACACCGATCTCCTGGACCTCGCGCTCACGCTCGGCTACTCGAGCCACAGCCACTTCACGGCCACCTTCCACCGCGCGTTCGGGGAGACGCCGTCGGCCATGCGCCGGCGGCTGGCGCCGTCGCGGCCCGTCTGACCGGGCCCGGACGTCAGCGCACCGTCGCGGCGTCCTGCACGTGGACCGACGTCCACGCCCCGTCCGGTTCGCGGCGGAGCACCTCCACGAAACGACGCCGCCCGGCACCGGCCGCGTCCTGACGCTCGAAGGTGCCGCGCACCGTGGCGAGGTCCGCGGTCAGGATCACGTCGTCGACGGCGAGGCCCGTCCAGCCGGCCCCGTCGCCCCGGCTCCGGACCACCTTCAGCACCGCGATCTCGTCGGGATGCCTGGGCTCGCCTTCCTTGGCCGGCAGCGTGCGATCGCGCCGGCTGTAGGTGCCATCGAACGCCGCCGTCCACGTGGCGCCGCCGTTCTTGGACGACTCCCACAGTTGCCGCACGCGGCCCTCGGACAGCGGCGTCCACGTGATCCGCTGGACGTCGGTGGCGCCGCCATCACCGGGCGTGCGCTGTTCCATCACCATGTTCCGGCCGACGAGGCCGCCCACGAGCGTGAGCCGCGAGGACGAGTTGTCCGTCCACGACTGGTGCCAGCGTTTGTCCGACGGGTCGTACATGTTGTGCGACACGCCGCGCACGGCCCCGTTGGTGCTCGTCCACTCCTCGCGCAGCGCGCAGCCGCCCAGAATCGACGTGATGCGGTTGTACCCGACGACCTGTCCCTTCGGACCCCGCACCTCCCAGTCCCCGAGCCAGAAGTCGAACTGCCGGTATTCGGCCGAGGTGCAGCCCGGCGGTCCGGGCGGCGGCGTGGGCGGGGGCGTCGTCTGGAGCAGGGCCAGCAGCAGCAACAGCATGCCTCCACCGTAGCCAGCCGCCGAACGGCCCGGCTATCGAGAACGTGCTCCCGGCGCCCTCCACGGTGCGGTCGGATAGTCTGGGAACCACTGCTATGTCCAACGACGATGTCTACGCCACGGGCTTCCTCACCCGCGCGCTCGATCCGGCGTCACAGCCGCCGGAGATTCAGGCGTTCCTCCAGGCCGAGATCGACTGGCTGGTCCGCACGGTGCCCTCCGGCGCGTCCGTGGTGGACGTGGGATGCGGCACCGGCCGGCACCTCGCGCTCCTGGCCGACCACCTGCGGCTCGGCGTGGGCGTGGACTACGACCACGACTACCTGAAGGACGCCCGCCGGCATGGCCGCCCGGGCCGCGTGTACTTCGTGCGCGGCGACGGTGCCCGGCTGCCGCTGGCCCCGGCCTTCGACATCGCCACCTGCCTGACGAACACCTGGGGCACGATGCCGGACAAGGCCGGCGTGCTCGACGAGATGCGCCGGTGCGCGCCTGGTACCGGGACGCGTCGGCTCACGGTGTACTCCCCGTCGTCGGTCGGGCCTCGCCGAGAGTGGTACCGACGGCTCGGGCACACGGTGGTGGACGAGACGGCCGAAGCGCTCGTGACCGACAACGGGTTCGCCTCGGAGCACTTCGACGAGGCCAGGCTTCGGGCCATCATTGGCCCCTGCACGATCGAGCCCCTGGCCGGCATCGCCCACGGCGTGACGTTTTGATCTCCAATCGGGTCCCGGGGGCGGAGCCGCATCCGGCCCGGACGACAGCGCCACTGACGATCAGCGCTGGTCCAGTGTGATGGTCAACGCGGCGCCGTAGAGCATCGTCCGGTCGTTGTCGCGCGCCGCCCAGGTGAGGAGCGTCTCCACGCTGGGCTGGACCGGGCCGCTGAACACCGTCCGCCCGTCGGCCACGACGGTCACGGCCTTCGAGAAGTCGATGACGTCGGGCGACAGCAGCAGCGTGAAGGCGCCGACGCCTCGCGTGACCGCGGTCACGGTGTTGCCCTCGCGCACGAGGTCCACGCGGCCCGTGGGCCGGGTGGTCGTGAAGAGCGGCGTGACGCGGGCCTGCTTCACCGGCGCGTACGTGCCCGTCAGCTCCGCTGCCGTGCCGCCGCGGGTCACGGCGAGCGTCAGGGCCTGCCCGGGGTCGAAGATGCCGAGGTACTCCGTCAGATCCAGGCCCTCGGGCAGCGTCCGCCCGTTGACGGCCGTCACCAGATCCCCGGCCTGCAGGCCGAAGCTGCCCGCGTTCGATCCCGCGCGCACCTCGGTCACGCGCATGCCCAGCGTCCTCACGCCGAACGACAGCTCCTCGCCCGCGCCGACGTCGTTGATGTCCGGCAGCGCCGGGCCAGCCGCCGGCGGGGCGAGCCGATCGATGACGAGCCAGTGCGCGCGGTTCCGCGACGTGGTGCTGTCGGTGGACCAGGTCACCCGGGCCGGGTGCGGTTCGCGCGGGTGCGCGCGGACGAAGTCCTCGAAGTCGTCCTTCACGACGGGCCACCAGGCCGTCGTGTGTCCGGCGTCGGCCTGCGGCGCCCACACCGTCTGCAGCCCGCCGGCGGCGAAGCTCCGCACGAGCGGCTCGATCTCGGCGGCCGGGTAGAGCGGGTCGGCGCCGCCGTTGACGATGAAGAAGGGCTTGTTGGTGAGGTTGTGCGGGAAGAGCGCGCCCGACAGGCCCAGGTCGCGGTTGCGCAGCACCAGGATGTACCCGTTCAGCGGCAGGAAGCTCGCGTACGGCGTCGTGTCGCGCATGGCGACGTAGTAGGCGCCGGTGCCGCCGTCGGACACGCCCGAGAGCACGACGCGGTTCTCATCGACGTTGTAGGTGCGCTTCACGTGGTCGAGGATGGCGGGCAGGTTCTCGTCCTGCGCGGCGTTCCACCACGCGGCGTCGTTCCAGGCCTGCGGCAGCACGTAGATCTGCTCGGCGCCCGCCAGCGAGCCGATCGAGCCGTCGCCGCGCTGCGTGGCTTCGGGCCGCCCGACGCCGCCGTGCAGTTGCACGCGCACCTGATAGCGCCTGGCGGGGTCGTACGAGGCCGGGACCTCGATCGTGTACGGGAAGGTCAGCCCGCCGCTCCTGCGCGCGAGCTTCTGCACGCCGCGCGGCACGGTGGCGGCGTACGGGCGGCCCTGCCGCAGGCGTGCCAGGGCCGTCTGGAAGTCCACGCCGGACGCAATCACGTCGGGGGCGGCGCTGGCCGCCTGGTCCACCGTGGCCGCCGCCCAGAACGCGGCGAACGCCTGGTCCACCGACGGCGGCGCGGAGGCGGCGAGGGCCACGGCGGCCGCCCCGGCTGCGACGAGGAGTCCCTTCATGCGTCTGGCATGCTACTCCGGTGCGCATGCGGCCCGCACGCCGACGCCGCTTGTCCGGGACCTCGCGGCCGTCTACCATCGCGCCGTGCCGCGCTCCCGCCTCGTCCTGCCGCTCCTCGTGCCCGTCCTGCCGCTCGTCCTGGCGTCCGGTGCCCGGGCGCAGACGCCCGACGGCGCGGCCGTCTACAAGACGCACTGCGCCTCGTGCCACGACGGCGACGCCGGGTCGCGGGCGCCGTCGCCGGAGCAGTTGAAGGACCGATCGCCCGCGCAGATCATCGACGCGCTGACCGGCGGCGCCATGCGCTATCAGGGCCTGCCGCTCAGCGGCGCGGAGCGCCGGGCCGTGGCCGAGTTCCTGACCGGCCGCCCGGCGGCCGCCGCCGTCGCCGTCGATCCCATGGCCGGCCGCTGCACGGCGCCGCGTCCGTTCGCGATGCCCGCGGCCGGACAGCCCGCGTGGAATGGATGGGGCCCGACGGTGGCCAACACGCACTTCCAGCCGGCCGCGGCGGCCGGTCTCAGCGCGGCCGTCGTGCCGTAGCTGTCGCTCGCCGGGGCCTTGGGCTTCCGGGTGGCGTCGTCCGCCTGGGGGCCGCCCACCGTCGTGGGGGGCCGGCTCTTCGTGGGCAGCCAGAACGGGCACGCCTACGCGCTCGACGCGAAGACGGGCTGCGTGCTCTGGAACTACGAGGCGGAAGGCGGTGTCCGGTCGGCGATCGCGATCGGCCCGCAGCGTATCGGCGGCCGGCAGGTGATCGCCGCCTACTTCTCCGACCAGCGGGGCTACGCCTACGCGCTCGACGCGCGGGACGGCCGCGAGATCTGGAAGCGCCGCGTGGATCCGCATCCGCTCGTGCGCCTCACCGGGTCGGTCGCGCTCCACGGCTCGCGGCTGTACGTGCCGACCTCGTCCTACGAGGAGGTCGGGAAGGGGCCGGCCTACGCGTGCTGCACGTTCCGGGGCGCGCTGGTGGCCATGGACGCCGCCACGGGCGACGTCATCTGGCGCGCCTTCATGGTGGGCGAGCCCGTGGTCATGGGGACGCGGCCCGACGGCATCGAGTCGCTGGGGCCGTCCGGCGGCGCCATCTGGTCCGCGCCGACGATCGACGAGCGGCGGCGCCTGATCTACGTCGCCACGGGCAACACCTACAGCGGCCGGACGCAGCCGCTGACGGAGGCCGTCGTCGCGCTCGATCTCGAGACGGGCGCCGTCCGGTGGGCGAAGCAGGTCACGCCCGACGACGTGTACGGCTGCCGGAGCGGCGAACCCAACTGCGGCGAGACGCAGGGCCCGGACTTCGACTTCGGCGCCTCGCCGATCGTCGCGCGGACCCGCGCCGGCAGGGAGATCGTCGTCGCGGGCCAGAAGTCCGGCGTCGCCTACGCGCTGGATCCCGACAGGCAGGGCGAGATCCTCTGGCAGTACCGCGCGGGCAAGGGCGGCACGCTCGGCGGCATCGAGTGGGGCATCGCCATCGACGGGGCCAACGTCTACCTGCCGGTGGCCGACAACACGGCGCCGGAGCCCGGCGGCCTGCACGCCGTGGACCTCGCCACCGGGCAGCGCGCGTGGTTCGCGCCGCCGCCCTCGCCGCTGCTCTGCGGCCCCAGGGCGCGCGGGTGCACGCCCGCCCAGTCCGCCGCCGTCACGGTGATTCCCGGCGTCGTGTTCTCCGGCGCCTTCGACGGCGGGCTGCGCGCCTACTCCACCGTGGATGGCCGCGTGCTGTGGACGGCCGACACCAACGGCGCGTTCACGACCGTGAACGGCGTCCAGGCGCGCGGAGCCTCGTTGAACGGCCCCGGGCCGGTCATCGTGGACGGCATGCTCTACGTCGGGTCCGGCGACTACCGCGGCCGCACCGGCAACGTGCTGCTCGCCTACCGGGTGAAGTAGCGGGCCGCGCGGCGCGCGACCGGCGGGTCCGGATCAGCGTGCCCGGCAGTCCGGGCTCTTCCCGCCGCTCTTCCGCAGGAAGCCGACGTAGTAGTCGATGTTCTCCACGATCGCCTCGCGCTGCTTCGCGTTCCCGCCCGCGAGCGAGCCGATGCCCTTCACCCAGGCCGCGCCGCACTCGGCGCCCGACGCGTCCGAGGCGACGCAGGCGACGAGCGCGCCGAACGACGTCTGGTACGCCCGGAACTGGTCGCGCGACAGCGCCGGGCCGTGGCCGGGAATGGCCGTCGTGAACGGCGTCGCCCACACCTCGTCCAGCGCCGCGCGCCACCGATCGGGGCACGCGGACTCGAAGTAGGGCACGGGCACCGTGATGAGGTCGCCGATGACGGCCACCTTCGTCGCCGCGTCGTACAGCCACACGTCGGCTTCGCTCACGGCGCCGTCGGTCACGTGCACGTCCAGGGGCCGGCCGGCCAGGCGCATCGGCCCCGAGTGCTCGACGGCCACATCCGGCCGCAGCGAGTCGCGGTGCTCCATGGTGTCGAAGAAGATCTGCATTTCTTCCCGCCGGACGTCGGACAGTCCGCCCTTGGCGAACGCCGCCTGCGCGGCCTCGAGATTGCGCGCGAGAAAGCCGCCGGGCGCCAGCACCCCGTCGATCGCCGTTGTCGTGTAGACCTTGGCGTCCGGGTAGACGGCCTTGAGCCGCCGGTTGCCGCTGGCGTGGTCGAGATGCCAGTGCGTGTTGACGATGGCCGCGATGGGACGCCGCCGCGCCTTCGCAAACGCCAGGATCGCGTCGCTGTGGTAGGTATGGCGGCCGGTGTCGACGACCACGAGGCCGTCGGGGCCGTCGAGCACGATCGTGTTCCCGTCGGGGCCCCGGTCGGGGACCACGGCGCCGCGAATCAGGTGGATGCCGGGGGCGACCTCCACCGGCGGGTCGGGTGCAGGCGTGGCGGGGGCGGCGGCCTGCGCCAGCACGGCCCCGAGAACGAGCGGCAGCAGCATGACGGTCTCCAGGCGGGAAAGTCCGCCCGACGATGCTCGCATGCCGGCGCCGCGGCCGGCGGTCACCGGTCCCTGGGACGAACGCGCGGCCGTGACGGGCGCCGGGACGTGGGCACGGGGCCGGGAGACGGCCGGCCCTGGCCGACGGGCTCGTGTCCGCCGGGGCGCCGCGCGCGTGCGATCATGCGGGACGTGCCGTGGCCGCCGGCGACCGCGGCCCAGGAGATCGCATGCCGCCCGAGAGGATTCGCACGACGTCGCCCGACGAGGCCGTCTCCATCGTCCGGAGCGGGATGAAGGTGTTCGTGCACGGCGCCGCCGCCACGCCCACGCCGCTCGTCGAGGCGCTGGTCCGCCGCGCCGACCTGCACGACATCACGCTCTATCACATGCACACGGACGGCCCGGCCCCGTTCGTCGCGCCCGAGCATCGCGCCCGCTTCCTGTCCGTGTCGCTCTTCGTGGGACCTCCGGTCCGGCAGGCGATCGAGGAGGGCGCGGCCGACTGCATGCCCGTGTTCCTGTCGGACATTCCCGCCCTGTTCATGTCGCGCACGATCGACCTCGACGTGGCGCTCCTGCAGCTCTCGCCGCCGGATCGCCACGGCTTCTGCTCGCTCGGCACGTCGGTGGACGCCGCCCGCGCCGCGGCGCTCTCGGCGCGGCTCGTCGTGGCCGAGGTGAACGACCAGATGCCGCGCACGCTGGGGAACACCCTGGTGCCGTACGCGCGGCTCGACGCCTGCGTGCACACCGATCGGCCGCTGCCGACGCACCCGCCGGCCCCCGGCGGCCCCGTGGAGGACGCCATCGGCGCCCAGATCGCCGCGCTGGTGGAGGACGGGGCCACGCTGCAGACGGGCGTGGGGGCGATTCCCGACGCGACGCTCCGGCGCCTCGGCGACAAGCACGACCTGGGCGTGCACACCGAGATGTTCTCCGACGGCATCCTCGACCTCGTGCAGGCGGGCGTCATCACGAACCGGCGGAAGCGCGTGCACCCGGGCCGCCTGGTGACGAGCTTCGTCATGGGGACCGAGCGGCTCTACCGCTTCGTGGACGACAACCCGCTCGTCGAGTTCCACCCGTGCGATCGCACGAACGACACGTCGCTCATCCGGCGCAACGACAAGGTGGTGGCCATCAACTCGGCGCTCGAGGTGGACCTGTCGGGCCAGGTGGTGGCCGACTCCATCGGCTTCCGCATGTACTCGGGCATCGGCGGCCAGATGGACTTCATCCGCGGCGCCGCCCTCTCGCGCGGCGGCAAGCCCGTCATCGCGCTGCCGTCGATGGCGGCCGGCGGCACCGCCTCGCGCATCGTCTCGGCGGTGAAGCCCGGGGCGGGCGTGGTCACCACCCGCGGGCACGTGCACTGGGTGGTCACCGAGCACGGCGCCGTCAACCTGTTCGGCCTGACGCTGCGGGGCCGGGCCGAGGCCCTCATCGGCATCGCGCACCCGGACGTCCGGGCGCAGCTGGCCCGCGAGTTCGCGGCGGCCCGCCACTTCGTGCTGCCGGGCGTGTGACGCGCGCGCCGTCCGCCGGCGCGGCGCCGATATGACGCCCGTGTGTCGCATCGGCCGGCTCTGCCGTAGCGGTCCGAGGCCTGCGCGCCGTCGGACGCAGCCGGTATGATGAACGTCTCACCCACACCAACCGCTCGCGCGGACCCCGGATGAATCCACGACCGGCGTTCGTGCATCTGAACCCGGGGGGGATCGTGTCGAACAGCGTGACCAGCGTCGCGCCAGGCGCGACGGGCCAGCTCGTCGAACGTTTCAGGGAGGTCAGAGGGCGGAGCGTCAGCCTGTGCGCGCCCCTGGCGGTGGAGGACCACGTCGTCCAGCCGATCGCGGACGTGAGCCCGCCCAAGTGGCACCTGGGCCACACCGCGTGGTTCTTCGAAGCGCTGCTGCTCGAGCCGCACCTGCCGGGCTATCGCCGCTTCCACGAACGCTACGGCTTCGTGTTCAACAGCTACTACGAGAGCGTGGGCCACCGCGTGGCCCGGCCCGAACGCGGGCATCTCAGCCGGCCCACCGTGGCCGACGTCCTGGCCTACCGCGCGCACGTGGACGAGGGCATGACGCGGCTGCTCGCCCTGCCGCTCCCGGATGATCTGCTGGCGCTCATCGAGCTCGGCCTGCAGCACGAGCAGCAGCATCAGGAGCTGCTGCTCACCGACATCAAGTACATCCTGGGGCAGAACCCGCTCGCGCCGGTGTACGACCCGGCGCGCGTGAGCGGCGTGCCCGTGGACGACGAACATGCGGTGGAGGCGCCCGCGCGTGAGCCGTGGGTGGACGTCGACGGCGGCATCGTCGCAGTCGGTCACCAGGGCGGCGACTTCGCGTTCGACAACGAGGGGCCGAGGCACGACGTCCTCGTGCAGCCCACGGCGATCCGGACGGCGCTCGTGACCAACGCCGAGTACCTGGCCTTCATGGCCGATCGCGGCTACGAGCGCTTCGCGCTGTGGCATTCCGACGGCTGGTACTGGCTCCAGTCGCACGCCCGCCGCGCGCCGCTGTACTGGGAGGTCGACGCCGACTCGCCCACCGGATGGCGGCACTTCACGCTGCGCGGGCTCGAGCCCGTCCTGGCCGACTCGCCCGTCACGCACGTGAGCCTGTATGAAGCGCACGCGTTCTGCGAGTGGGCGGGCTGGCGTCTGCCCACCGAGTTCGAATGGGAGACAGCCGCCGACCGCCTGCCCCACGGACGGCGCTGGGAGTGGACGGGCAGCGCCTACCTGCCGTACCCGGGCTTCCGTCCGGCGGCCGGGGCCGTCGGCGAGTACAACGGCAAGTTCATGATGAGCCAGATGGTGCTGCGCGGCTCGTCCTTCGCGACGCCGCCCGGCCACGCGCGCGTCACCTACCGCAACTTCTTCCAGCCGCCCCTGCAATGGCAGTACACGGGGATCCGGCCCGCCCGGGATCGATGATGCCCGTCCGCCGTTCCTCGTCCGCCCCGGCCTCGCCGCCGTCGTCCACCGCCGAGACCGCCGCGCTCGCCGCGCACGTGGCCGAAGGCCTGAGCGCGCCGCAGAAGTTCCTGTCGTCGCGCTACTTCTACGACGACGAGGGCAGCCGCCTCTTCCAGCAGATCATGGCGCTGCCGGAGTACTACCTGACGCGCGTCGAACACGACATCCTGCGCACGGAGGGCGCCGGCCTCGCCGCCGACATCGTGGACGGCGCGACGGCGGTGGATCTCGTGGAGCTCGGCGCGGGCGACGGCGAGAAGACGATCACGCTGTGCCAGGCGCTCGCCGGCACCGGCGTGCCCGTGGAGTACTTCCCGGTGGACGTGTCGCCGTTCGCGCTCAAGGAACTGGCCGCGCGCTTCGCGGCCCGCCTGCCGGCGGTGCCGGTCCACCCCACGACCGGCGACTACCTGCGCCAGTGGCCGGCGACGACGCCCGGGCACCGCCAGGCGGTGCTGCTGCTGGGCAGCAATCTGGGCAACTTCACGCCCGACGCCAGCCTCGCGCTGCTGCGGCGCGTGCGCTCGCAGCTCTCCGACGGCGATCTGCTGGTGGTCGGTCTCGACCTGCAGAAGGACCCGCACGTGATCCGGGCGGCCTACGACGACGGCGCGGGCGTGACCGCGCGCTTCAACCTCAACCTGCTCCGCCGGCTCAATCGCGAGCTGGGGATGGACTTCGCGCTCGACCGGTTCTCCCACTACACCTGCTACAACCCGCTCGACGGCGCCGTCCGCAGCTTCCTCGTGAGCCGCGTGGAGCAGCTCGTGCGCTGCGAGTCCCTCGGCCGGACGTACTCGTTCCGCGCCGGCGAGACGATCTACACGGAGCAGTCGCAGAAGTACACCGACGCGCTCATCGCGCGCCTGGCCGGCCGGGCGGGCTTCGACGTGCGCCACCACCACCGCGACCCGAAGGGGTGGTATACCGTCGTCGTCTGGCAGGCCGGCGACCAGTCCGACACCGTGCCCCGGACCTTCGCGGGCGCCGCGCTGCCCTGACCGGGGGCGGGATGCGCGCCGGCTCCAGGACCCCGTCGTGACAGGCCGTGCCCGCCCGCCGCTCACGTCCGGACAGCAGGCGTTCCTGCTGACGCTGTTCCTGGTGGCCGTCGGATTGTGGGTGGCCGCCGGGGAGCTGGTGCCCGGCAACAGCCGCCTGTACGACGCGATCGACGAGGGCGACTCGGCGGCCGTCGCCGCGCTCCTGGCAGACGGAGCCGATCCGAACAGCCGCTCGCGCGGGCTGGCCGGCGGCCGGACCGAGCGCTACCTCTTTCCGCCGCTCATCTTCGCGCTTCGCCGCAACCAGCCGGCGATCGCCCTGCAGCTCATCGAGGCCGGCGCCGATCCCGGCGCGCGCGATCCGCGGGGCGGCGACGCGTTGAGCCTCGCGCGGGACGGCGGGATGTCCGAGGTGGAAGCGGCGCTCGCGCGCCGGCTGCAGCGCCGCTGAGCGTCCGCCACCGATGATCCGCGGCTAGCGCCCCTGTGCCCGCGCGGGCGGCCGGGTGTCGAATCGACAGCGCTCGAGGAGCGCCACGAAGCGCGGGTCGTCTCGATACGGGTCCCACTTCGGATCCACCGGCAGATAGATGACGTGGGCGTCTCTCGTGTCGATCGCGCGCCCGAGCCACGCCATGACCTGGTCGCGCCGGTCGAGCCCGGCGTTGATCAGGGCCATCGCGTACGGCGGCACGTAGCGCTCGTCCGATGCGGCGGACAGCGCGTCGAGCATCGCGTCGGCCTGCTCGGCGCGCCCCGTGCGGGCGAGAATGTACGCCCTGAGGGACAGGGCCTTGCTGTTGCGGCCCGAGAACCGCTCCGCAGCCGTGATCGCTTCGAGCGCGGCATCGATCCGCCCGAGCCGCTCGAGTGCCTGCCCTCGCATCATGTGCCCGATCCAGAACTCGCCATCGAGCGCGACGGACCGGTCGGCGTGATCGAGCGCCTCCTGGTAGTCGCGCCCCTGGAACGCCACCTGTGACGACAGGGCGAACACCAGCGGGTCGAGCGGATCGATTTAGCGCGCACGCCGGGTTGAGCGTAACGCCTCGTCCTGTCGGCCCATCTGCGACAGAACGTGGCCCAGGATCAGATGCGTCACGGCCGACCGGGGCTCAATCGCGAGCGCGCGCCTGAGGCCCGCCTCCGCGTCCGACCAGCGATCCCACTCGGCAAACCACTCCATCTGGGCCCGGACGCGGTTCGCCTCCGCCGTGTCGGGACCGAACTGCAGGGCCCGCCGGGCCGCGTCCTGCGCCCGCGGAAGGACGTCGGCTGGCCGCGCGTCGCTGTTCAGGAGGCGGCCGGAGAGCGTGGCCGCCATCGCGGCCCACGCGAGCGAATACGACGGATCCAGGTCGGTGGCCTGCGTGTAGTAGTCCAGGGCGCGGCGGGTCGTGTCGGGGGTCCGCTGGGCATCGAAGGTCAACCCGCGCAGGTAGAAGTCGTAGGCGTCGGGATTCTTGGTCTGCCGGCGCGCGAGGCGATCGGCGCGATCGGGCGCGAGCCGGAGCTGAATCTGCCGCGTGATGGCCTCGCTGAGCTCGCGCTGCAGCCCCAGCATGCTCGTCGGCTCGCGGTCCCACGCCTGCGACCACACCTGAAGCTGGTCGCTGACGCGCAGGAGTCGGGTGGCGATGCGCAACCGCGGACCCTCGGCACGCAGCGTGCTCTCGAGCAGGTAGTCGGCGCCGAGCTCCGCGCCGATCTCGCCAACGGATTTCGTGGACCCCTTGTAGCGCACGGTCGCCGTGCGTCCGACAACGCCCAGCGCCTCCGGGTCGGCCTGGCTGAGCGCGGTGGCGGTGTCGTCCGCCAGCCCGTCCCCGATGTAGTCGAAGCTGGCGTTTCCGGTCAGGTTCGTGAATGGCAGGACCGCAAGCGTCAGGGCCGGGCGCGCCAGCTCGATGGATTCCCACATGCGCGACCACGCGAGCAGGGCCGCCAGGGCGACGACGAGCCCCAGGGCCATGAGTCCGGCGGCGCGTGGCAGTCGCGCAGGACCGGCCGGCGGGACGACGGCCGGGGCGGGCGACACCGCTGGCGTTGATGGGGGAGGCACCGGGGCCGGGACGGATGGCGTATCGACCGGCCGATCTGCGCCAGGGGTTGGTGGCCCCGTCTCGGCCCATACCTGCGCGATGAACCGGTAGCCGCGAGCGGGCACGGTCTCGACGAACCGGGGGCCGTCCGCGGGGTCCTCGAGCGCCTGTCGAACCTTGCGGACGGCCGTGTGGATGCCCGCCTCCACATCCACGAACACGTCGGGACCCCACAGACGGTCGATGATGTCCTGCCGGGTCACCAACTGGCCCCTCCGCTCCACCAACAGCAGGAGAAGGTCCATCGGCCGGCCCTCGATCCTGACCGGCTCGCCCGAGCGCCGCAGCGCATAGGCTGCCGCGTCGAGCTCGAACTCGCCGAAGCGGTAGGTGGGGGCTTGGCCAGCCATGGCGCGCGCGGGGTGGCCGCGTCCGCACTACATTGCCACACCCACTCACGCGAAATACGGCCCAAATTCCGTCCGTCAGACATGCTTCAGGGGTTCTTCAGACCCCCTCCATGGCCTGGTCCCGCGCTTCCACGGAGGATGCGTCTGCCCGGCGCCTTCCGGCGTACACGACACCGCCCGATGGTGGGCGCGCGTGATGGGCTCGAGGAACACCGACATGCCGCACACCTCCGCTCACGTCCGTCGCCTGGCGGCGTCCGCGCTCGCCGTCGCCCTGGCCCTTGCCGTCCCGTTCGGCGCTCACGCCCAGGGCGCGGGGGACCCGCCGCTCCTGGGCGGCGCCTGGATCGTCCAGATTCAGTTGCGCGACTGTGCCTCGCAGGCCCCGTTGGGCCCCCCCTTCAACTCGCTCGTGACCTTCCATGCCGGCGGGACGATCAGCGAATCCGCAGCCGGTCCCGCCTTCGCGCCCGGTCAGCGGGGAGAGGGCACCGGCCAGTGGACACGGCTCGGCAGCCGCACCTACCTCCAGCGCATGGCGGCGCTCATCCGCTTCACGACCGCTCCGAACCCGCCCTTCTCTCCGGGCTTCGAGGCCGGCGGCCAGACCATCACGCACGTCATCACGATGCAGGATGGCAACCACTTCACGTCGTCCGGCACGAACGCGTTCTACCGGACCGGTGAGGCCACGCCGTACAGAACGGGGTGCTCCACCGCGGTGGGACTGCGCTTCTGAGTGGGCGTTGCAGCGTTCGTGCGCCCGGAGGCCAGGCCGGGCGCACGCCGCGCCACGTGTGGCTCATGCACCAACCCCGCGAGTTCACGGCGCCGCCACGCCCGGTGTCGCCGCCGACGTGGGAGCGGGCGCTGCCGTGAGGGCATCGCATGCCTGCCACACGGCAGCGGCCAGCGCCGGGTCGGCCACGTCGGCCCCGGCCTCGCAGCGGTTGAAGAACCGGCCCGACAGGCCGGCCACGTCCGGTCGCGCGGCGAGCCGCAGGACGGGAATCGCGCCCACCTCGGCCCGCACGAACCCCGGACGGGCCAGCGTGTGGACGAGGAGGCGCGCCAGGCGCGGCAGGCGGGCCTGCGCGCCCGTCAGCACGGCGCCGGGGTGCACGGCCAGCGCCGCGAGGCCCGGCGCCCGGCGCGCGAGTTCCGACGTGAGCAACCAGCGGCACCGCTGCGCCTGGTTGTTCGCCTCGAGCCAGTCGTACGTCCGATGTGCGAAGTGCAGGTCGCTCACGTCCACGTGGCCCTTGCGGTGGGAGAGGCCCGTCAGGGCGATCACGCGGCCGCCCGTCGCCTCCAGGCGCTCGCGCAGCAGCGCGGTCAACAGGAACGGCCCGACGGCATCGACGGCCAGCGTGGCGTCGATGCCGTCCGTGGTGAGGGTGCGGACGGGGAAGGTCGCGCCCGCGTTGTGAACGAGGACGTCGAGTCGCGGCCAGCCCTCCAGCAGGTAGGCCGCGGCCCGCCGGATGGAGGCGGCATCGGACAGGTCGCACGGCACGATCGTGACCGGCGCGTCCGGACACGCCGCCAGGATCGCCGCGCGGATGCGCGCCGCCTCCGTCGGCCGCCGGCACAGGAGGACGACCGTGCTTCCCAGACGGGCGAGCCCGAGGGCCACCTCCGCGCCGATGCCGGAGGTCGCGCCCGTCACTGCGCACACCGCGCCGCGAAGCGACCAGTGGACCTCGTCCACCCAGGGATCGAGACGCCGGGCCACGAGGCCCGTGACGAGGCCGAGGAGCACGCCCCCCAGGGCGCCGCCGGCCGCGCCAGCCGCCGCCGGCCAGTCCGCGTCGGGCAGGCTGGCGCCGAGGAAGATGGCGGCCATGGCCAGCGCCCACGCCGGGGCGTGAATCCAGATCCAGGCGCTCGCGCCCGCGGCATGCCGGCGAAGGACCAGCCACTGCGCCGCCCCGAAGGCGAGGCCGGCCGCGGCGCCCGCCAGGGCCGCCGCCGCGACCACCATCGCCAAGGGTGGCTCGGCGGCGGGACCAGGTGAGATCTCCACCGCCGTGGCGACGAAGAGCGACGGCGTCATCCCGGCGAGCCAGCCGAGGACGGCGAGGATCACCGTGGGCGTCGTCCACTCGAAGGCGCGGAGCCTTGGCAGACGCTCCCGCAGCACCCGCCACTGCAGCACGCCCAGCGCGCCGCCTTCCACCGCGCCGACGGCCGCGACGATCGCGAGCACCGCCAGCCGGCCTGGCGTCGACGCCGGTTCGCCCAGCCACGCGCGCACGCCGAGGGCCGCGGCGGCCGCCGTGCCGATGCCGACGAACTCGGCGGCGGCACACGCGCCGACCCACCGCGCATAGAACCTCGCACCGGGGGCCGCCGGCACCGGAGCCTGGGCGTGCCGTGCCATCGTGGGCATGCCGACACCTCCCGCATCGCCACTCGCGAGGGAAGCACGCCAGGTGCCAACCGCCGATGGCCGCGGGCCGATGGACGGCGGTGGGCCGGTGGGGCGGCCGCGCGGGATTTCTCTACGGCTTCTTCCTGAGCGTCGTCTCGAACAGCTTCAGGATGCGGCGGTACTCGTCCGCCCAGCTCGTGGGCTCGACGAAGCCGTGGTTCTCCACGGGATACACCGCCAGTTCCCAGTTCTCCTTCCTGAGCTCGATCAGGCGCTGCGCCAGCCGCACGGAGTCCTGGAAGTGCACGTTCGTGTCGGCCATCCCGTGGCAGATGAGGAGCGCGCCCTTCAGGCCCTCGGCGAAGTAGATGGGCGAGCTCTTGCGGTAGGCCTCGGCGTCGGACTGCGGCTCGTTCAGGATGTTCGACGTGTAGCCGTGGTTGTAGTGCGCCCAGTCCGTGACGGGCCGGAGCGCCGCGCCGGCCGCGAACGTGTCCGGCGACGTGAACATGGCCATGAGCGTGATGAACCCGCCGTAGCTGCCGCCATACACGCCGATGCGCTGGCGGTTCACCTTCTGCGACGCCACCAGATACGCGGCGCCGTCCACGACGTCGTTCAGGTCGTCTCCGCCCATCCAGCGGTAGATGGCCGTCCGCCAGTCGCGCCCGTACCCGGCGCTGCCCCGATAGTCGGGGTCGAGCACCACGTAACCGCGCGAGGCCAGCAGGTGGTGGAACATGTACTCGTGCTGGTAGCTGGACCAGTAGCGGTGCGCGTTCTGCAGGTAGCCGGCGCCGTGCACGAAGACCACGGCCGGCGCCGATGGGTCGCGCTTGGCGCCCACCATCTCCGGCGTGTAGAGCCTGGCGGACACCTCCGCCCCGTCGCGCGCCGTGTAGGTCACCAGCTGCGGCTCCACCCACCGGTAGGCGCTCCACTCGGGGGTGGAGCTGGTGGTGACTGCCGTAGCGGCCGCCCCGGCCCGGTTGGCCATCACGAACACCTCGGGCGGACGGTTGGCGGTGGACGACACGAGGCCGAAGGTGGCGTCGTCGGGCGAGATGGCGCCGTCGTGCGCACCCACGGTGGTCGTCAGCTTCGTGCGGGCACCGCCGTCCACGCCGACGGCATAGAGGTGGCGCTCGCCCGGGTGCTGCTCCGTGGACTGGATGTAGAAGCGGTCGCCTCGCGGCGACAACTGCACGCTGTCGATCTCGAAGCGGCCCGACGTGATGGCCGTCGGGCTCGGCGCGGGCGACGCGGCGTCCGCGGTATAGAGCTGCATCCAGCCGTCGTGCTCGGCCAGGAACCACACGCGGCGGTTGTCCGGCAGCCACCCCAGGCCGCCTTCCACGTTCGACTGCGGGCCGATCTCGCGGACCCACGCGTCGTCGTGCACGTGGTCGAGGATGGTGGAGGCCCCGGTGGCCGGGTCGATCCGCACGAGCCAGCGGTCCGTGTTGTCGGCCGCGCGCACCGACGCGATGGCCCGCGAGCCGTCCGGCGACAGCACGAGCGAGCCCCAGCGGACCTCGCGCGCCTCCTTGGCGCCGCCGGCCGCGTCCTTCTTGTCCGGCTTCGGCCGATCGGGATCGGGGGGCGTCACCTTCGGAATCGCCACCGGTTCGGAGACCGAGGGGAGCCCCGCCCACCAGCCGTCGCCGGTCGTGAGGTCCAGGATGGCGAGCCTCCGTGTGTCCTGGTCGTCGCCGACCTTGGTGCGCGGTGAGGTCGTCTCGGTGTAGGCCGACTCGGTCACGTAGAGCGGCACGTCCGCCTGCCGGTTCTTCGCGCGCTCGGTGACCATCAGGTAGGCGTGGCGGCCGTCGGCCGAGAGCGCCGCGTCGGTCACGGACTGGCGCTCGGCGAGTTCGAACTTCGGGAGCGCCCGCGCGAGATCCCGGGCCTCGCGCCGCTGCCGGCGCGCCTTCTCGGCCTCGACCCACGTGAGCAGGTCCGCCTGTTCCGCGCGCAGCGCGCGCTGGCTGTCGGTGGGGCCCGCGTCCGTCTTCTTCGCCTGGACGTCGGTGAGCTGCACGAGCCCGGCGCCGGCCTCGCCGCCGAGCGGGACGAGGTACAGGTTGTTCTCGCGCACGAACGTGACCGCGGTCCCGTTGCGCGTCCACCGGGGATTGGACTCGGCGGCCGTGGTCCGCGTGACGTCGATCCGGCGGTGGTTCACCGTGTCGATGACCACGATGTCGCCGCGGTCGGTGCCGAGGATGCGGGAGCGGTCGGCGTTCCACTGGCCGCTGACGAGCGGGGCGCTCCGGCGTTCCTCGTCGGTCAGGCGGCGCGGCGCCCCGCCGGCGCGGCCCACCACCCAGGTGGCCGCCTCGTCCTCGCCCGGCCGTCGCCACTCGAAGTAGAGCGAGGCCGAGTCGCCCGACCAGCGGAGGCCGTTCGGCGGGTACCCGACCAGGTCGGGCCCCCGCATGATGTTGTCGACCGTGAGCGCAAACGGCGTGGACGGCTGTTCGTCGGCGCGAAGCGCGGCGCCGACGACCAGCACCAGGACGAGCACGGCGGGAGTGCGCATCCGCACACTGTAGGGCCGGCCCGGCCGGACGTCCAGACGCGGCGTGATGCTGGTGGAGGAGGGCGGCCGCCCGGTCTCAGGCGCCGCCCGCGTGTGCCTGGGTTACCAGCGGGGTTCCCGGCGGCGCGAGAAGCTGCCGCCGCCGCCACCGCCGCCGCCGCGGAATCCGCCGCCGCCGCCGGAGGAGGTCTTCGGCCGGGCTTCGTTGACGGCCAGGCTGCGGCCGCCGACTTCCTTCTCGTTCAGGTCACGGATGGCCGCCTGCGCGCCTTCCTCGGTGCTCATCTCGACGAACGCGAAGCCGCGCGCCCGGCCCGTGGCCTGATCGCGCATGACGCTCACCGTCTCCACTTCGCCCGAGGCGGCGAAGAGCTCCTGCAGCTCGGTTTCGCCGATCTGATACGGCAGGTTTCCAACGTACAGCTTCCGACCCATGGTTCCATGCTCCTTCTGTCGCGACGCGACGATCACCCGCAAGGGCGTGTGTGGATGTCGTCGCTAGCTAGGCTGCTTTGGAAGGACGGAGTCAGGAAGGACTCGAACACCAGAGGCCGGCGTCGTGCGCGGCAAGATCCAGAGGCGTCACTGTAGCACCAAGGCGCCCTCGGGGATGTCATGACCGGCGGCCGAGATTCCTCCCGCCCGGCCCGTGGAATTCCCCCCGGCGTGCCCGGCCGCACGGGCGCCGCCGCGCGGACGGCCCTCGGCGGCCGCCGCAACTGCTTGTGCCAGCACCGGTTGGCGGCACGCGTCGCGGCGGTCGCGACGGCAGCCAGGAGGCACGAGGGTTGCCTGCTTCCACGGTGGAAGGTGCGGGCCGTCCGGCCGTTCCGACGGCGTGAGGGCCTGCGGTGAGGTGTCGTATGCCGGCCCCCGGGGACGTGCTCGCCGGGCTTTCGACCATCGCCAATGACTGGCGGGCGGTGGCCGTGGCGTGGCACCTGCTGATGGCCGCGGGCGCACTGGCGGTCGCGACCGGGTGGTGGCGGCCCTCGGGGAGGCTGGTGGCACGGCTGCTCGTGCTGCCGGTTGTCTCGGTGGCCACACTGGCGGCGCTGAGCGGGAATCCGTTCACCGCCGCCGCCTTCGCCGTGCTGGCGGGCGCGCTGCTCGCCGGGGCGGCGCGGGTCCCGGCCGCGCCCGTGCGTCCGGCGCCGCCCCCGGCGATGGCGGCCGGCGCGGCGCTGACCGTGTTCGGCCTGACGTACCCGCACTTCCTGGAGGCCGGCTCCTGGACGGCCTACCTCTATGCCTCGCCCTTCGGGCTCCTCCCATGCCCGACGCTCGCGGTGCTCATCGGCGTCACCCTGCTGGTCCGGACGCTCCGGACGGACATGTGGAGCGCGCCGCTCGTGGCGGCCGGCCTCTTCTATGGCGGCGTGGGCGTGGCCCGCCTGGGCGTCGTGCTGGACGCGGCGCTGGTCGCCGGCGCACTCCTGCTCGGCGTTGTGACGATGGCGGAGGCGTTCGGCTGGCGTTCGGTGCGCGCGACCGGCCGCGAACGCGCGAGCGCGATGCCCGGCGACGACGTCATCGCGGCGCCCCTGGCCACGCTGACCCACGCCGTCACGATTGGCGGCCCCGCCAGCACCGTGTGGCCGTGGCTCGTCCAGATGGGCGCCGGCCGCCGCGCCGGCTGGTACAGCTACGACCTGCTGGACAACGGCCGGAGGCCGAGCGCGAGCCGCATCGTGCCCGAACTGCAGGCGGTGCGCGTCGGCACCGTGTTTCCCGCGCTGCCCGGCGTGACGGAGGGCTTCGTCGTGCACGCGATCGACCCCGGCCGCGCGCTGGTCCTGGCGTGGCCGGCGCCGGACGGCGCGCCGATGGTGACCTGGGCGTTCGCGCTCAAGCCCCGGCCCGGCTGCGAGACGCGTCTGCTCGTGCGGGTGCGGGGCCGCGACGACTATCGCTTCCGCGGCCTGCCCGGCTGGCTGTCGGCGCCAGCGGTGCGGCTGGTGCACTTCGTGATGGAGCGCCGCCAGCTCCTGGGCATCGCCCGGCGCGTGGAGGCTGCGGCGAGGGACGCGCGGATCCCCGCGTTCTCCCGGACGCTGCACGGACGGACCTCATGACCGCGACATGGTGGGGCCTCGGCCTGGTCTGGCTGGGCGCCGCGCTGGCGGCGGCCGCCCTGGGCTATCTCGCGCTGGCGGCCGCGACGTGGTGGCGCTTCGGCGCGCGGCCGACGACCGACAATCGTGGACACGACCGCCTGCTCGACCGCTTCATCCCGGCGTTCGACGTGGTCGAGCGCCATCACATCCGCGTCGGCGCGCCCCCGCCCGTGACGTTCGCGGCCGCGCGCGAGCAGGACCTGCTGCGCGTGTCGCTCGTGCGCGTCATCATCCGGGCCCGCGAGCTGGCCTTGGGCGCGCGTCCGGACGCGGCCGAGACGCCGCACGGGCTGCTGGCGGCCACGCTGGAGATGGGGTGGGGCGTGCTGGCCGAGATCCCCGGCCACGAAGTGGTGGTCGGCGCGGTCACGAAGCCGTGGGAACCCAACGTCACGTTCCGTGCGGTGTCCCCCGATCGCTTCGGGTCGTTCGCCGATCCCGGCTTCGTGAAGATCGTGTGGACGCTGCGCGCGGATCCGACGCCGGATGGCGGCTCGATCTTCCGGACCGAGACACGGGCCGTGGCGACCGATGCGGCGGCCCGCGCCCGCTTCCGCCGCTACTGGGCGTTCGCCTCGCCAGGCATCGCGCTCATCCGGTGGCTGTCGCTCCTGCCGCTCAAGCACGACGCCGAGCGCCGTGTGCGCCCGGCGCGGGCAGAGGCGTGAGGGCGCAGGCACGACGGCGCCGTGGAGGACACGACCATGCTGATCGACGACGTCATGCCGGTGTACGACGTCTCCGACACAGTCGCCGCCGTCGTGGACGCGGATTCCCAGGCCTGCTGGACGGCGCTGATGGCGGTGGACCTCATCGACGTGGGCCGGAAGCGGCCGCTGGTCGCGACGCTGGGCGCGCTCCGGATGCTGCCCGAGATCGTGAGCCACCTGCTGCACGGCGAGCTGCCGCCGCGCCAGCCCACCCACCTGCGGCTGCGCGATCTGGCCACGCTGCCGCCGGACCGGGGCGGGTGGGTGCTGCTCGGCGAACGCGACCAGGAGGAGATCGTGTTCGGGCTGATCGGTCAGTTCTGGCGGCCCGTGATCGAGTACGCGCGCGTGTCGTCGCCGGCGGAGTTCCGGGCGTTCGACCAGCCGGGATTCGCCAGGACCGCCTACGCGCTGTCGGTGCGGGCGCTGGCGCCTGGGCGGTCGCTGCTGTCCGGCGTCATGCGGACCGGGACGACGGATGCCCACGCCCGCCGCTGGTTCCGGCGCTACTGGACCCTGGGCGTCGGCTCGGGCGCGCACCTCCTCGTGCACGGGCTGCTGGACGTCACCCGGGAGATGGCGGAGCATGCGGAGATCCCTCAGGCCTGATCCACCCGGGCCATTGACGATGAAGGCCGTCACATATTCGCGATACGGCGCCCCCGACGTTCTCCACTTGAGCGACGTGCCGAAACCCGTGCCGCGGGAGGATGAGCTGCTCATCCGGGTCCGCGCCGCGGAGGCCACCAAGGGCGACTGCGAATTGCGCAGCTTCCGGTTCTCGGTCCGGTGGTTCTGGCTGCCGCTCCGCCTGGCGCTCGGTGTGACGGCGCCCCGTCGCCGGATTCTCGGCGCCTACTTTTCGGGCGAGGTCGCGGCGGTGGGGAACGCCGTGACCAGGTTCGCTCCGGGCGATCCGGTGTTCGGCGCGGCGGGCCTGCGCTTCGGCGCATACGGCGAGTACCTGGTCGTGCCCGAGCGGGCCACCCTCGCGCGAAAGCCCGCGACGATGAGCTTCGCGGAGGCCGCCGCCGTGCCCCTCGGCGGCCTGAACGCGCTGCACTTCCTGCGGCTGGCGAACGTCCGGCCGGCGGACCAGGTCCTGATCACGTGCGCCGGCGGCAGCATCGGCGCGCACGCCGTCCAGATCGCGAAGGCGATGGGCGGCGAGGTGACGGCGGTCGACCTCGGGGCCAAGGCGGCCCTGCTCAGCCGGCTGGGGGCCGACCACTTCGTGGACTACACGAAGGAGGACGCGCTCGCTCGGGCCGGGCGCTACGACGTCATCTTCGACATGGTCCCGGGCCGCTCCCTGCGCGCGGGCATCCGCGCGCTCCGGCCAGGTGGACGCTATGTGCACGGCAACCCCAGCCTGGCGATCCTGCTCGGCGCGCCCCTGGTGCGGCGGTTCACGACCAAGACGGCCACGTGCGCGTTCGCCCGCGAGACCTCGGACGAGCTCGAGGCGCTGAAGGCCATGATCGAGGCGGGCTCGATCGTCTCGATCGTGGACCGCGTGCTGCCGATGACGGAGGCGGCCGCCGCGCATCGGCTCGTGGAGACCGAGACGCGCCGGGGCGCCATCGTGCTGGACATGGGGACGGCGCCGCCGCCGGGTGCTGGCGGCGGCTGACCCCGGTCAGTTGACGCCGACGGCCACGACCAGCTCGCAGGGGCCCTCGAAGCCGTCCACGCCGTCGAACCTCGCCAGCTCCCGGGCGATCTCGTCCCACGCCGCCTCCTGCCCGGCCCGGTCGAGGCCGGCGAGCATCTGGTGCAGGGCGCCGAACGATTCCTGCTCGAACCGGAGGCAATCGGCCGACGAGGTCATCCGCAGCGGCGCGGCGATGCGCGCCGTCTCCACGTCGCGGAAGCCGGCTTTCTCCAAGGCGGCGTCGAGGACGCCCGGAGCGCCGAGGCTGAACGGGCCCGGCTGCCCGGGCAGCGGCGGCCCGAGATTCGCGCGGCGGCGGATGATGGCGACCGGCGTGGAGAAGAACTGGTTCCGGTCGGGCGTGCTGTACACGATGGCGGCCACGCGCCCGCCGGGCTTGAGCGCGCGCCGCATGCCCGTGAGGGCGGCCTGCTGGTCGGGAAAGTAGATGAGGCCCACCCGCGAAATCACGGCGTCGAAGCTCCCGGGAGGAACGTCGAGGTGCTCGCCGTCCATCCTGCGGCACTCGACCTGGTGCAGGCCGCGCTTGGCGGCCTCGCCGGCCGCGTACTGCAGGATGTTCTCCGACAGGTCCGTGGCGAGCACGTAGCCGGACGGCCCCACGCGCTTCGCCGCGGCGATGGCCTGCTGCCCGGCGCCGGCCGCGACGTCGAGCACCCGGTCGCCCGGACCGATGCGAGCCATCGTCAGCATCAGCTCGGTCGCGGGGCCGAGCCACGTCTTCAGCGTCGGTCCCCAGCGATGCCAGGCTTCCGCCGCGTCCTGCCACTGCCGTTCGGTCGTGCTCTTGTACTGCGCTGGATCGAATGTGGTCGCGTTCATGACGTCCTTCTCCAGATCGCGCCGCCGGTGGACGGCCGCGCCGGTCCTCACTTGGACCACGACTGCAATTCCAGCACGTTGCCCTCGGGATCGGCCACGTACACCCATGTCACCTTCGCGCCTGTCGCGGTTGTCAGGGTCACGATCCCGCCCACGGGACGGCCGCCGGCCGCCAGCACGGCCTGGCGCGCGGAGGGCACGTCGTCCACGACGAACGCGATGTGGCCGAATCCGGGCCGGTTGACCGCGGTGGCCGGTGCCTCCTGCAGCAGGTTGTAGTTGAAGATCTCCAGCGTGGGCCCGTCGGGCCCGTGGCCGGGCAGGCGCAGGTGGGCGCCGCGCAGCGCCACGCCGGGGATGCCGGTGCCGCGCTCGAGATCCGGCCCGGTGAAGTCGCGCTCCGGCGGCACGGGGACGCAGCCGAACTGCTCCTCGTAGAAGCGCGCCAGACGCCTCCAGTCCCTGGCGATGAGATTCGTGTGTCCGTACCTGGCTCCCGCGATCACGGCCCGTCCCTCCTTCGTGTGAGTGTCCTTGTCGAGGCGGCTGGCGGCGGGGACCTCGACGCCCCGCCCCGCGGCGATGCCCAGGGCGATGCCCGCGCCCGCCGCCACCATGGCGTTGAAACGTGTTCCGCGCATGGGTGGCAGCGTATGAGGGCCGCCGTGCCCAAGTCCTGAGCGAGCGCCGGGAATGTCCTGGGATTTGTCCGTGAACGCGGGCGAGCGCGGCGACGCGGGCGTGCCGTGCGCGGTCACACCCGACGCGGGTGGCGGGAGGCTACGTCAGCCGCGCGAGCAGGCGCTGGAACCTGGGGTCGTCGCGGAGGCTGTCGTAATCGGTGTCGTGCTCGATCCAGTCGCGCTGGGCGCCGTGGAGGTCCACCGCGCGTTCCAGGAGGTCCAGCGCGCCGTCCTTCCGTCCCATGCGGGCGTACAGGCAGGCGATGTTGATGAGGGTGCTCATGTCGTCGGGGTAGAGCGTGAGCGCGCGGTCGGCCCATTCCAGGGCCCGCGCCGTCTGCCCTTCTGCGAGGAGGTACCCCGGCACCAGCGACAACGCGCGCGCCTCGGTGGGATTGAGCTGGAGGGCGCGCTCGGCCCGGGCGATGCCCTCCACGCGGAGTTCGTGCGCCTCGTCGTCGCGCCCGGCGATGCGCAGCGACTGCGCCGCGAGGAGCGCGCTCTGGTAGTCCTCGCGACGCGCGGCCGCGGCCATCCTGAAAAGGTCGGCGGACCGCGCGACCGCGCCGGCGGCGAAGCTGGAGCGCGCGTAGTAGTAGAACGCCTCGAAGAGGCTGCCGTTGAGGGCGATCGCCGCCTCGAACGCCGCCGCGGCTTCCTCGTAGCGCCGGGACTGGGTGAGCGCGCACCCGCGGGCGACGTGCGCGTCGGCCAGGTGCGGCGCGAGCGCCAGGCCGCGTGCGCTCGCCCGTTCGGCTGCGACCCGATCCGCCTCGTTCGAGCCGAACCATTCGTAGAGCGCGGCGTGCGCCATGGCGAGGCCGGCGAAGGCGGGCGCGTAGGCGTCGTCGACGGCCACGGCCCGTTCGAACATGCGCACGCTGTCCGTCAGCCCCTCGCGGGTCTGGCGGAACAGGAACTGCCGGCCCCGGAGGTAGTGCTCGTAGGCCTCGCTGTTGGCCGACGGACGGCGAAGCGACGCCTGCTCGCGGGGGCTCAGGCCGCCGCCGCGCAGCAGCAGCACGACGCTCTCGGCGATCTCTTCCTGGATGGCGAACACGTCGTCCACGGCCCGGTCGAACCGGCGCGACCAGCGGTGGTACCCGGTGGCGGCGTCCGTGAGCTGCACCGTGACCCGCAGGCGCGTGTCGGCCTTGCGCACGCTCCCCTCGAGCAGGGCGCCGACGCCGAGCTGCCGGCTCACGGCCTGGAGATCGGTGCCGATCGTGCGGAACCGGAATGACGCCGAGCGCGACGCCACACGCAGGCCCTCCACCTGGCTGAGGGCGTTGATCAGCTCGTCGGCCAGGCCGTCGCAGAGGTACTCCTGGTCACGCGCCGGGCTCATGTCCGTGAAGGGCAGCACCGCGATCGTCGCGACGGTGGACGACGACGGATCTGGAGCCGGTGCCGCGGCCGCGGCCGGCGCGCCGACGGGCGAGGCTGCGTCGGGTGCCGCGGAGACTGATGCCGCGGGCGTGTCGATGGACGTCACGGGCGCCACGAAGCGGTAGCCGCGCCGGTGCCGCGTCTCGATGAACCGCGGGTCCCTGGCGTCGTCCTCCAGTACGCGCCGGAGCTCCGCGATGCACGTCGTGAGGGCGTCGTTGGTGACGGCGGTGTCCGGCCACACCGCCGCGAACAGATCGTCCTTCGACACCGGCTCGCCGGCGTGCGTCACGAGCTCGGCCAGGACGGCCGCGGCCTTGGGCGTGAGATGACGTTCCGCCTGCCCGGTCCACAAGCGTCCGGCCGCGGGATCGAACTGGAAGTGGCGAAATTCGACCCGCCGGCCCATGGGTGCCACATGTTCCGGCATCCCCGCGGCGGGACGCAAGACTGGCCGTCACCCTGGCGAGCGATGGCGCGCAGGGACCGTGTGGATCAGCCGAGCGCGTCCCGCACGGCGCGGCACACCGTCCGGAGCACCTGAATCCGCGCCCAGCGCTTGTCGTTGCCCGCCACGAGGTGCCACCGGGCGAAGTCGGTGCTGGTCCGCTGCACCATCTCGTTGGCCGCCAGCTCGTAGCCCGCCCACCGGTCGCGGTTGCGATAGTCCTCGGGCGTGATCTTGTACTTCTTGAACGGCACCTGCTCGCGCGCCTTGAAGCGCGCGATCTGCTCCTCCGGGCTGATGTGGATCCAGAACTTCAGCAGGAGGATGCCGTGCTCCACGAGCAGCCCTTCGAAGTCGTTGATCTCGGCGTAGGCGCGCCGCCACTCGTCCTCGGTCGCCAGCGCCTCGAGCCGCTCCACGAGCACCCGGCCGTACCAACTGCGGTCGAACAGCGTCCAGTGACCGGCGCGGGGCAGCCGGTTCCAGAAGCGCCACAGGTAGTGATGCGCCCGCTCGTCCTCGGATGGGGCCGCGACGGGCACCACCCGGTAGTGCGCGGCGTCCAGCGCCTTCGTGAGCCGGCGGATGATGCCGCCCTTGCCGGCGGCATCCCACCCTTCGAACACGACCACCACGGTGAGGTTCTTGCGGTGGCCCTTGCGGCTCAACTTCGCGAGCCGCGCCCAGTAGCGGCGGAGGTCCGCTTCGTACTCGGCCTTGCCCAGCGTGCGGCCGAGATCGATGCGGTCCAGGACCGTGAGCGGGTCGGCCTGGCGCGGCTTCGGCGGCACCCGCGTGGCGCCGGTGCGCGGCGGCTCGGCGAGACGGCGCGTGAGCGTGAGCATCAGCATCTGGGCGACCGTCACGTTGCGATAGCGCTCGTCCACGCTTTCGATGACGTTCCACAGCGCCTGCCCCACGCTGGTCCGGCGCAGCACCTGCTCGGACAGTTTCTGGACGCGCTCGTAGTGGCGCAGGAGCAGACGGTCCGACTTCGTCACCTCCCACGACGTGTCGCGTTCCTTCCTGGCGGCGGCGAGCCGCGCTTTCAGCGCGTCGCGCGACACGTGGAGCCACAGCTTCAGGACGACGGCCCCGTCGGCCGTCAGCGCCCGCTCGAACTGCTCGATATGCTGCAGCCGCGCGTTGAGCTCGGTGTCGTCGATGGTGCCCCGGAGCCGATCGAGGATGACGCGGCTCGTCCACTCGCGGTGATAGATGCCGATGCGGCCCTTGCCCGGCAGCGTGCGCCAGTAGCGCCAGAACCACGGGCGTTCCGCCTCCTCGTCGGTCGGCGCATCGAAGACGTTCGCCTCCAGGTACCGGGCGTCCATCCACTCGTGCAGGAGGTTGAGGACCTCGGCGCATCCCAGGCGGTCGTTGCCGCCCAGGATCAGGACGACGGGAAAATTGGCATCTCGCAGCTCGTACTGGACCGTGAGCAGGCCGACCCGGAGGGCCGGTTCCTGCTTGAGGTACTCCTTGCGGCTCGTGGAGCGGCCGAGCTCAGCGGTTTCGAACATGCGCGTTCACCAGGCGGCGATTGCCCCCGTCACAGCGACAGCGAGGGCGTGAGGGCGGACGGCAGGTGTCGTTCCCACCAGCCACGCGCGCGATCGGTGGTCCAGGGCGCGATCGGGTGAATGGCCAGGAGCTGGTTGGCCAACGCCTCGGCCGAAGGCGGCCGCCGCGCCGGGTCCTTTTCCAGGCACGCCATGACCACCCGGTCCAGGGCCTCCGGGATGTCCAGGTCGCTGCGGCGTGAGGGCGGGACGGGCGCCGTGTGCAGGTGATGGTCCAGCACCTCGAACATCCGCTCGCCCGCGAACACGTGCTGACCGGTCAGGAGCCAGTACGCGAGGCACCCGACGGCGTAGAGATCCGTCCTGGGGCCGACCTCCGCCGTGCCGATGATCTGCTCGGGCGCCATGAAGGCGGGCGTGCCGAGCACGGTCGCCTCCACGGTGAGGTGCGCCTCCACCTGGCCGAGATCGGCGCGGCGGGCCAGGCCGAAATCCAGCACCTTCACGAAGTCCACCCGGCTGCCGTAGTGCGACAGCCAGACGTTCGACGGCTTGATGTCGCGGTGGATCAGGCCGCACTCGTGCGCCTCGCCGAGGGAGTCGCACACCTGGAGCAGGAGGTGGACGGCCCGCTCGGCCGGCAGCGGCCCGAACCGCTTCACCAGGGCCTCGAAGTCGAGTCCGTCCAGGAGCTCCATCACGTAGTAGAGCGTGCCGTCGGGAGAGATGCCGAAGTCGTACACCGCCACGGTGTGGGGCGACCGCAGCCCCGCCGTCACCTTGGCTTCCCGCTGGAAGCGGTCGACGACGCGGCGACGGCCGTCCTCGTCGAGTCCTCCCAGGACCTCCGGGCGGATGATCTTCGCCGCCGCCGGCCGGACGAGCATCCGGTGTTCGGCCTTGTAGATCTCGCCCATCCCGCCGCGGCTCAGCAGCTCGCCCACCTTGTAGCTGCCGAGCTCGCGAGCCCGGCTGTGGTGCTCCTCCATCCGCATGCGGACGCGCGCGGGAAACACGGCGAGCGCGGCGCACAGGTAGTTGGGCAGGTAGGTCCACACCAGCACGGCCGGTGGCGGCAGCTCCATCCCCCGCGTGCTGGCGACAGCCAGCCCCACGGGGTCCATCGACGCCGCGATGAGCGACGCCGCGAGCGTCTTGCCCATGGGCGCCGGCACGAGCAGCGGGTGCACCAGGATCACGACGACGATCCACGACAGGCCGACCGTATTCGGCGTCCACTGGTTCACGATCCCGATGCCCGCCGCGAGGATGATCTCGTAGAGCAGGGACAGGTCGATCAGGCGCGCCGGCGGAAGATCCGCGCGTTTCGACACGACGAACAGCGCGAGCGAGACGAGGATGCAGCCGAACGCGATGGGGTTCGCCGGCCACGGCCACGCGTCGTCGAGCGGCTGGTCCGGAGAGACCAGCGGCCCCACGACGTTGTTCATGAAGAGGCCGACGGACCAGAGGCCCACCCACACCAGGCAGGCCACGCGGAGGCTCCGCCCGGGATTCTCGAACGCGTGGGTGGTGGCACTGGTGGCCTGCAGCCGCGGAGCCTCAGCCGGCCGCGCGCTGTGAGGCGTGGCGTGCGCCGGATCCGGCGTTGCCCGGGTAATCGTCGAGGTGACAGACATGGCTGGTGCGCTCGAGCCACACGTGGTCGCGGGACCACGGGATGAATCTTCCTCTTGGTGGAGGGGAACCGCAAGCCACGGGCGGGCTGCCGCGAGGCGACGCGGGATGCGGCCATGGACGCCGAACCCTACTGGGCTCCGCGCGGGAGCGCCGCCGCACCCGCCCGGCCTGGCGCAGCACCCGCGAGACCAACAGCCGCGCGTGCCTGATTTGCCACAGCACCCGCCCGGTCTGCCGGAGCGCCCGCCCGGCTTTCGTGAGCGCCCCGACGAGCTGCGGGAACGATCGCACGACCTGCTGGAGCGTCCGCGCGACCTGGCGGAGGGCCCACGCGACTTGCCGCGGCGGGCGCCAGACGAGCCGCAGCAGCCGCGGACCCGCTCCGAGTGGTCCCGCGGACCTCCCGACGCGGTGGCGCGGACCGGCCGGAGCAGGGTCTGCGACGGCTGGAGCGTCAGGCGGGGTGACCTTTCCTAGGGCGCAACCGACCTCACGACACCGTGGGGTTGCCGCACCAAATGTGCGGGCTCACTTCAGCGGTCCGCGGGGACGGCTTCAGGGATGCCGCCAAGTGCCGTTGCTTCAGTCATTTGCAGGTCCGCGTTACTGCTGCAGTGGGTCTGTCGGGTACTGACAGTAGGCGAGTCGGGTGGTGATCGTCGGTCCGCGGACTCCGCACGGACGTCGCGAGGGTGCTCACACTTGATCGTGCGGCTGCTGACGAGGGCGGCCCGGTTCACGCACCAGCGCCGGCGGCTGCTGGCACCTGTCGGCGCGAGATACTGACCCTTGCGGCTCGACTCGTGCGACGGGTCGCGCGGTTGCTGCGCTGCGCCCCGCGGGTTGTGAGTGTTGGCGTGGCGGGTGCTCGGCGTGGGAGAGTTCCCGTCATGAGCGAGCTACGGTCCACGATCGACGACCACTTCGAGGACGGGGGAGCCATCGACGAAGCGCTTCGCGAAGCGGCGCGCGATGCGCGGCGTCTACACAAGGCATTCGGGAACCCGATGGCGACCTGGAAGGATGGCCGCGTTGTCTGGGTTCAGCCCGAAGACATCGAAGTTGACGACAAACCCGACGGGGACGCCCAGGGGTAGGCCGACAGCCGTATCAGTTGCATCCCCTGGTTGCCGAGGCGGGCGCGCACACCCGAAGGGTGTTCCCGCCGTTAGCGACCGGCTCAGAGGCCTGAACTCCGCAGGTTCTTGTGCGAGAATAGTCAGCCTGTCGCGGTGAGGTGGCCGAGAGGCTGAAGGCGGCGGTTTGCTAAACCG
>JBFWXO010000042.1:0-56005 GCA_050187355.1 Vicinamibacterales bacterium | reverse complement strand
CTGCGCCCGGCGCAGGTCGGTGACGTCCTGCGCCAGGACCAGGGCGTAGCGGATCTCGCCCGACGGGTCGGGCACCGGCACGTACGTGTAGGCGTACATCGAGTCACCGAACGGCAGCTCGGCGCGAAAACGACGGCCACTCAGCGCCGCCCGCAGGTTCGGCGCCACCAGCGCCGCGAAGGCCGGATCCACGGCGTCGTGCAGCAGGCGGCCTTCGAGGGCGGCCTTGCTGTTGCCGGTCCTGGCCAGCTCCGGTCCGTCCGCCAGCACGAACCTGAGGTCGTGATCGAACATCATCACGGCGCTGGACGGGAGGTGCGTGACCAGGAGTTCGTAGAGTGCTTCTTTGATCGACTTTCCACCGGGGTCGGCGGAGGGATCCAGACCGTTCGGTTGCGACATGGTTGAGCGCTGAACTGACAAGAACGCCGCAGGCCGGGATGGCGGCCGCGGACGAGTCGATCAGCCTACCATCTCCCCCCGGACGCCTTGCGCGTGCTCGTGCATTTCGCCGTGCAAATTCCCCTTGCCGGCCCGTCCGAGGCGCGGCTCCCCACCACGCGCGCGCCGCGGACGCCGCCACGGCGGCCGCGGTATACAGTGGGCCGCTGGAGGTTCCGCCATGAAGCTCTCGCCCCTTGCCGTCGTGCTGCTGGCGCTCGCGCTCGCCTCGCCAGCGTGGATGCGTGCGCAGTCCGGGTCCGCCCTGCCCGTGTCCGGATATCCGGCCGCGCGGGACGTGGCAGGCGCGCACGAACTGCCCGATCCCGCCGTCGACTACAAGGTGGTGTTCGCTGTGGCCACCGGGGCGAAGGAGCGGACCCAGGTGAATCCGATGCTGCCCACCGTGGCGACCTACCTCAACACGCTGGCCGGGCACGGGGTGGCCCCGGCGCACCGCCACCTGGCGGTCATGTTCCACCAGCGCAGCGACGACGTCGACATCGTCATGAGCAACGACGCCTACAAGGCGCGGTACGGCATCGACAACCCGAACATCGCCGTCATCCACGCGCTGAAGCAGGCGGGCGTGGACCTGCGCGTCTGCGGCCAGGCGCTCGCCGCGCGCACGATCGACCCGTCGCAGGTCAACCCCGACATCCAGATCGACCTCTGGGCGCTGACGAGCCTGGTGAATCTGCAGATGCGCGGCTACGTCCGGGTCGGATAGACGGCGCGATCAGGCGCCCGCCGGCTCCAGCGGCGCAGGAGTGCGGCCGCGAGCGCCGCGACCTCCCCGGCACTGTCGGACGAGAGCCACCCGTCGCTCGTCAACTCCTCGCGCGTGCGATAGGCCCCGGCGGTATTCCTGGTGACGGCCAGCCAGTGGCCCTGGCCCTCGACGATGGCCCACGGGACGCGCCCCAGCTCGGCGACGGCCTCGTCCGTGAAGAGCGCGCGCACGGCGGCCTCGTCGTCACCCACGACGCGAAACGCGTCGGCGAACGCCGGGGCGCCGGGAAGTGGCAGGGCCGTCCCGTGCTCCTCGAGCCGCCCCAGCGTGTCGGCGGCGCGCGCCGCCCACGCCGCGGCCTTCGAATCGCCGAGCCCGGCCGCCTGCAGCCGCGTCGGCAGCGCCCGGCCGAGCTGGTGGCGCACGTTCGGCACGAGCGTGAACGCGGGCAGTTCCAGCCCGTCGGATGACACGGCCACGACGGTGTGGCGAACCACCACGGTGTCGCCGCTCGACGACCGGACGCTGTTGCAGCCCGCCACGGGGTTGGCGCGCGATTCGGCGTCGTAGATCAGCCAGCGCGCGTCCCCGGCCCGGGCCTCGGCGCCGGCGGCCGACCGCCAACCCCACGCGATGGGCAGGCGGAAGTCGGGCATCGGCAGCGGCGCCTTCGGCGCGGGCCGCGCGTCGAGCCCGCGGCCCGCCAGCACCGCTCGCAGTGTCTCGCCGCGCGCGGCGTCGTACCAGGCGGGCGTACTGGACGAGCGGCCCATGCGGGCGATCACGACCGTGATGACGACCGCCGCGAGCCCGACGATCACCCAGGTGGTCATGCGCCCTCCCAGCCCGCCATTCTATGCAGGGCGCGCCTGGGCGACGTCGGCAGTCACCTGCGCCGGCTCGAAGATCGTCGCGAGGCAGCGGTAGGCGTCGGTCGCGGCCCGGAACCGATCGGCCAGCGACGCCCGGACCTCCGTCGGAGCGTCGGCGTGCGCGTCGGGGTGATACCGGCGCGCCAGGCGCCGGTACTCACGCCGGAGCTCGGCGGCGAGGAAGCCCGCGGAGAGCGTGGCTCCGAGCTCCGCCAGCCGATCGACGGCCGCGCGCTGGGCCTCGCTGAGCCGATGGACCGGCCGGACTGGCGCCGGATACGCCGCCGACCACGCCCAGGGCGCCGCGGCCGCCGGCGGGAGACCCAGCAGCGGATGCGGCCGTGACGACGCCGCGCCGGGACGGGTCCAGGCCCGCGGCTCGCGCCACGCGCTCTGCAGCGCTTCCTCGAGGACGTCGGCGAAGGACGGCGGCACTGGCCGCGAAATCGGCCGCGGCCCCGGCGGCTTGACGCGTGGCCCGGCGGCCTCCGGGGCCGGCTCAAGTCCGCTGCGGGGCGCTCGATTACTACGGGTACGGCAGGGCCCGCCTGCCCAGGACTTCCCATGACGCCATCCCCCCCGCCGCCGTCACGCGTGATCTCGGCCGCGCTCGCGCTCGGCCTCGCCCTCCTGCTCCCGGCGGCCACGACGACCCAGGCGCCTCGTGCCCCGCGGCCTGCCGTCCGCATCGCCGGCCGCGCCGCCGCGGGCGGCGAGGTGCTGGTCCGGCTGCGGCCGATGCCGGCGGCGCAGCGCGCCCAGCTCGAAGCGTGGGTGGACAGCGACGGGGCCGAGCCGCTCGGCCGGGCGCGGTGGCGCCGCATCTCCTCGCGCTCCCTCGACACGGCGTCGCTCCTCCAGCGCCTGGCGCGGCAGCCCGACGTGGAGGTGGCGGAGCCCAACTACGTGGTGTACGGCGACCTCACGCCCAACGACCCGTCGTTCGGCTCGCTCTGGGGGCTGCTGAACACGGGCCTGAACAGCGGCGGCGGTGCGGTGGCCGGCGCCGACATCGACGCGCCGGCCGCATGGGACGTGAGCACGGGATCCCGCGGGATCGTGGTCGGCGTCGTGGACACGGGCCTCGACTACACCCATGCCGACCTGGCCCCCAACACGTGGTCGGCGCCGTGGGCGTTCACGGTCACCATCGCCGGCCAGGCCATCACGTGCGCTGCGGGCACCCACGGCTTCAACGCCATCACGCGGACGTGCGACCCGATGGAGGACGCCGCGACTCCGCACGGCACGCACACGGCGGGGACGATCGGCGCCCGCGGCAACGACGGCGCCGGCATCGCGGGCGTGAACTGGACCACCAGCCTGATGGGCCTGAAGTTCCTGAACGCCAACGGGAACGGCCTGACCTCCGACGCGATCCACGCCATCGACTTCGCGCTGCAGGCCAGGACGGCCTTCGCCTCGGCCGGCGCCGCCAACCTGCGGGTGCTGTCGAACAGCTGGGGCGGCGGCGGGTTCTCGCAGGCCCTGCTCGACAGCATCAACCTGGCCAACGCGCAGGACGTCCTGTTCGTGGCCGCGGCCGGCAACGCGGCGTCGAACAACGACGCGGCGCCCGCCTATCCCGCGTCCTACACGGCGCCGAACGTCCTGGCCGTGGCCGCCACCGACCACGCCGACCTCCTGGCGTCGTTCTCGAACTACGGCGCCAGCTCGGTGGACCTGGGCGCGCCTGGCGTCGCCATCTACTCGACGGGACGGAACCAGAGCTACCTGTCGCTGAGCGGCACGTCGATGGCCACGCCGCACGTGTCCGGCGCCGCGGCGCTCGTCCTGTCGATGTGCGCGGCGAACACCGCGGCGCTGAAGGCGCTGCTCCTGAATTCGGTGGATCTCGTGCCCGGCCTCACGGGGAAGACCAGCACCGGCGGCCGCCTGAACGTGGCGCGCGCGATGGCCGACTGCACCACGCCCCTGGTCACGCAGGTGGCGCTCGCCGCCGACCTGGCGTCCCCGCGGCCGCCCGGGACCAGCATCACCTTCACGGCCACGCCCACGGGCGGGCAGGCGCCGCACCAGTTCCGGTGGTTCCAGTACGACGGCAGCACCTGGACGCCCCTGACGGGCTGGGGCACCGCCAGCACCTACACCTGGACGCCCGGCAGCGCCAACGCGGGCTACCAGGTCCGGGCCGCCGTGCGGAGCGCGTGGAACACCGGGCTCTACGAGGCCTTCGCCACGCTGCCCTATGCCATCCAGCCGCTCGTGACGGGCGTGACGCTCACCGCCGACAAGACCGCCCCGCAGGCGGTGGGCACGAGCGTCACCTTCACGGCGGCGGCGTCGGGCGGCGTGGCTCCGTATCTCTACCGCTGGTTCCTGTGGGACGGCGTCGCCTGGTCGCCCCTCACCAACTGGGCCGCCGCGAACACCCACACCTGGACACCCGCGTCGGGCAACGGGAGCTACCAGGTCCGGGCGCTGGCGAAGGGCAGCTGGAATCCCGGCATGTTCGAGAACCTGGCCACCGCGACCTTCCCCATGCATCCGCCCGTGACCGGAGTGGCGCTGACGGCGGACACGCCGGCGCCGCAGACCCCGGGGACGAGCGTCACCTTCACGGCGGCCGCGTCGGGCGGGTCGGCGCCGTATCTCTACCGCTGGTTCGTCTACGACGGCGCCACGTGGACGCCGCTCACGAACTGGGACAGCGCCAGCACCTATACGTGGACGCCGAACGTGGCGAACGCGGGCTACCAGGTGCGCGCCGCCGCGAAGGGCAGCTGGAACGCCGGCCTGTACGAGGCCTTCGCCACGCTGGCGTACCCCGTCCAGGCCCTCGCGACGTCCGTGGCGGTGGCCGCGAGCGTGGCGGCGCCGCAGCTTCCGGGCACGCCCGTCACGTTCACGGCGGTCGCCTCCGGCGGCGCGGCGCCGTACCTCTACCGGTGGTTCCTCTTCGATGGGGCCACGTGGGCCCCCGTCACGGCCTGGGGATCCGCGAACACCTTCACCTGGACGGCCCCGGGCCCCAACGCGAGCTACAAGGTGATGGCCGGGGCGAAGGGGACCTGGAACACGGGGCAGTTCGAAGTGACGAGCACGGTGGCGTACCCCATCAACGCGCCGGTGGCCAGCGTGGGGCTCACCGCCGACCGGCCCGCGCCGCAGGCCGCCGGCACGAGCGTCACGTTCACGGCCGCGGCGTCGGGCGGCGTCGGGCCATACCTGTACCGCTGGTTCGTGTTCGACGGCGCCGTCTGGACGCCGCTCACGGGCTGGGACAGCGCCGCCACCTACACGTGGACGCCGGCCGCCGCCAATGCCGGCTACCAGGTGCGCGCGGCGGCGAAGGGCAGCTGGAACGGCGGCCTGTACGAGGCGTTCACCACGGTCGCGTTCCCGGTGCAGTGAGGGGCGCGGCGTCCTGGCGCGGCCCGGTCACCGGCCGCGGGGCGCCCAGAACGCGGCGGCGATGGCGTCGCGCAGGTCGTCGTCCACCTGCCGCGTCGTGTGTCGCGGCGCCTGCGCGGAGGTCACGTTGGTGTTGAACGACACGACGTAGCCCGAGCGCGACGGCCGATGGACGTACAGGTGCGAGATGAACCCGTTCTGATCCCCGCTGTGGCCCATGAGCTCCACGCCGCCGTGGCGTTCGATGAAGCAGGAGAGACCCGCCTGGACGTCGTCGCCGCTGCCGCCCTCGCCGTCCGCCGCCCGGATCTGCGGCGTCGCCATCTCGAGGAGCGACGAGCGCTTCAGGATGGCGTCGTTGCCGTCGATCAGGAATGCGAGGTACTTCGCCATGTCGTCCAGCGGCGCGTTCAGGCCGCCGTTCGAGACGGTGATGCCCGTGTCGAAGTCGAAGGGCTGCTCGACGATCCCGGCGCCGGCGTAGCTGTGCGAGCGGTGGGCCAGCAGGTGCGCCGGCGCGCGGTCGAAGAAGGTGCGCGTCATGCCGAGGGGCATCAGGATGTTCTTGGTGACGTACATCTCGTAGTCGTCGCCCGAGAAGCGCTCGATGATCCGGCCCAGGAAGATGACGCCCGGGTTCGAGTAGCTGTACTTCGTCCCGGGCCGGAACTGCAGTTCGGTGTACGGCATCATCGCCACGAGCTGGGCCCACCGCGTGGGCTCGAAGGGGTGCCACGGCCGGTCGCCGCCCCACGGCCACGTCCCGGCGCGGAAGCCGCCGCTGTGCGACATCAGGTGCCGGATGGTCACCTGCGACATGTCGCCGAAGGGGTTGTGCACCTCGGCGAGCTCGGGGACGTACGTGACGACGGGATCGTCCAGCGAGAAGAACCCGCGATCGCGCAGCTGCATGATGGCGACGCCCGTGAACGTCTTGGTGATCGACGCCCAGTGGAAGATCGTGTCGGCGTCCACGGGCCGGCCCGCCGCGCGGTCCTGCAGCCCGGCCATCGCGCGGTGCGCGACGGCGCCGTCCCGCACGAAGAGCACGCTCGCGCCGACGATGCCGGCGGCCCTGACGCCCTCCTGGAAGCGGGCGGCGACCGCCGTCCAGGCGTTCTCGGGCTGGGCGGCCTGGAGGCCGGCGACGGCCACAGCGAGCACGACGGCGATGGGCCAGCGGGCCTGAACAGGTGTGGACATGGCGGATGCCGTGATTGTCCGGTCCGCCGGGTGGCGGGATCAAGCGCCTCGCGATCGGTGCGACGGGCGTAGGATAGGGCGCACCCGCTGGAGGGAAGACGCCCATGCCGCCGTCGAGACGCGAGATCCTGCTGTCGCCCGCCGCCCTGGTTGCCGCGGAGGCCCTCGCGGCGGGAGCGGCTCCCACGATGACGCTCGCCCTGCACCAGAACACGTCCGCCCGTGCCGGCTACCGCGCCTCGCTCGAGGGCTGGGCGCGCGCCGGGATCACGCAGGTGGAGCTCGCCTGGAACGTGCTGGACGCGTTCGTGAAGACGGACTCGGTGGCCGCCGCGAAGCGCGTGCTGACCGACAACGGCCTCACGCCCGTGTCCGCGTCCTGCGGGGCCGGCGGCCTCGTCGAGCCGAACCCCGACCGCCCGGCGGCCCTCGACGCGCTGAAGGCCCAGTGCGAGAGGCTGGCCAGCCTGGGGCTGAAACGCACCTACACGACGACGGCGTCCGCCGTGAAGCCCACGCCCGAGGCGTACGCCTCGACGCCCGAGCGCCTCCACGAGCTGGGCGAGATCGGCCGGCAGCACGGCCTGGTCGTGATGGTGGAGTTCGTGCGCCAGTCGGCCTTCGCCTCCACGCTGACGACGCTCCTGCCCCTCGTGCGGGCGGCCGCCCACCCGAACGTGGCCATCGTGTTCGACTGCTACCACTTCTGGTCGGGCCTCAACAAGCTGGCCGACCTGGATCTGCTGCGGCCGGGCGACGTCGGGCACGCGCACTTCCAGGACGTGCCGGCCATCCAGCGCGAGCTGCTCTCCCTGACCACCCGGGAGATCCCGGGCGACGGCGTGTCGCCGCTCACCGCGATCCTGCGGGCGCTCGCCACCAGGGCGGGATATGCTGGGCCGCTCTCGGTGGAGCTCTTCGCCGCGCGGTTCCAGGACGGGGACCCCGCGACGATCGCGCGGGAGATCAAGAGCAAGGCCGAAGGCGTCATGCGGCAGGCCACGGTGCTGTGACACGACGGGCCGCGGGCGACCCGGGAAGGAACGACCATGAGCGCTGAACTCGAGACACTGTTCGCCAGATTCGACCGCGGCCTGCTCTCCCGCCGCCAGCTCCTGACGGCACTCGGCATGACGGCGGCGATGGCGCCGGCCTCGGCCCTCGCCCCGACGACGCTCTTCGCGCAGGGCCAGTGCGGGGGCGCGCGCAAGGGTTCGCCCGAGTGCGACACGACGCCGGCGAAGCTGCCCTTCGCCGTCACCGGGTGGACGACCGTGCTGCTCGACCACTTCACCTGCCAGGTCGTGGACTACCCGAAGGAGGCCGCGTTCTACCAGGCCCTGATGAACTGGAACATCAGAAGCGACGACGGGACGCAGGCCGTGCTCGACATCGGCGACTGGGGCGGCCTGATCCTCCGCGGCGGCTACGTCGCGCCGCCGGCCCCGCCCACGCCGCCGCCCTCGGCCGCACCGGCGCCCGGCGGCGGAGGCCGGCCCGGCTTCGTCCGCGCGCCCAGGCACGCGGCCTTCGACGGCATGTGCTGGGGCATCTCGCCGTGGAACACCAGGACGGTCGAGGGCGAACTGAAGGCCCGCGGCCTGGCGCCGGTGGCCGATCACCACGGTGACTTTCAGAGCTTCCACGTGAAGGACCCCGACGGCTTCGCCCTGCAGATCAGCAACGGCAGCCGCCAGAACCGCCGCACGACGCCGGCCGCCGGGAAGACGTCGGCGCCGGCGCCGTTCGCGTCCACGCCGTGGACGACGGTGTGGCTCGACCACATCTCCTTCGAGGTGTCGAACTACAAGGAAACCGCCGCGTTCTACCACGCGCTCCTGGGCTGGAGGCTGGGCGAGGACGAGGGCAGCCAGAACTCGTGTCAGATCGGCGACGTGGGCGGCGTGATCATCCGGCGCGGCAACCGCGGCCCCGTGGCCCCGGGTGCGCCGCGGCGCGCCAGCATGGGCCACATCTCGTTCGGCATCACGCCCTTCGATCCCGATGCCGTGAAGGCCGAGCTGACGAAGCGGGGCCTGAACGCCCGCGAGGACACCGGCGGCCGCGGCGACATCCACACGGCCGCCTACAAGAGCTACCACACGACCACGCCGAACGGCTTCGACCTGCAGATCAGCGCGACGACGAAGGCGACGCGGAACGACGGCTGACGGCCGCGCTCAGCCGTGGTTCTCGATGTGCGGGCCGTCGTCGAACGTCCGGTTCCGGATCGCCCATGCGCCGATGGCGCCCAGGGCGACGATGACCGACGCCAGTTCGATCGACAGGCCGTTGTGCAGGAAGAACGCGGACCGGGTGATGGACCACTGCGGGGCGTGAATCGCGCCCAGGAGCGCGTGCTGGGCCAGGGTCGGCGTCACGATGACGACGAAGCCGGCCAGTTCGAGCGCCAGCCCCGCTTCGACCAGGTAATCCCAGGGATGCAGGTATCGCCGGTAGGCGAGCCCGCACGTGATGACGACCGCGACGAGAGCCAGGACGTAGGCCATGGTGTCCTCCTCGTGACGTGCGCCAGCCCGTCGAGGCCGACGGCCGGGCGCCGTCCAGCGTGAACCTGCGGATACCTTCGTTATAGCGCATCGGACTGGACCCTGCCCGCCGCTGGTCACGGGCCCATCGGCGGTCCCCGGTCCCCGCGGCCGGACACTGCGGCCGGGCGGTCGCCGTGCCGAAAATCAGTGTCTAAGATCCATGAGTCCCAACCACGGCAGGCGACGCCCGTCCCCCGCGCGCGTGCCCACGAGGCCGTCATGACGCGTGCCCGGACCCTGTGTGCCTCCCTGACCCTGAGCCTGGCGCTGGCCGGGGCCCAGCCCGCCGCCGCGCAGACGCCGGCCCTGCGCGTCGTGAACAGCGGTCCGCGCGGCGAACTGGCGGCGGTCGAGCAGGCCAACGAGATCCGCGTGGTCTTCTCGGAGCCGATGGTCACGCTCGGGCGGATTCCGACGCCCGTCACCGCGCCGTTCCTGCGGATGGCGCCCGCCGTGGCCGGCACCTACCGCTGGTCGGGCACCACCACCCTCATCTTCACGCCGGACCCGGCGCGCCCGCTGCCGTTCGCCACGACCTACCAGGTCACGGTGGACCCGTCGGCGACGGCCGTGAGCGGACGGCGGCTGGCCGCGCCCGTCACGTTCCGGTTCACGACGCCGACGGTCCGACTCCTGCAGACGTCGTGGTACCGCCGCGGGGGCACCGTGGCGACGCCGCTCGTCGTCGCCCTCCGCTTCAACCAGCCCGTCCGGCCGCCCGACGTGCTCGCGCACTTGACCGCCGCGCTCACCCCGCACGACTTCGACCCGCCCGCCTTCACCGAGGAGGAGCAGGCGCGCCTGACGGCGGAGCAGCCGGACGCGCTCGCCGCGTTCACCGCAAAGGTGGCGGCCGTGCGGAGGACGGCCGGCGGCACCGAGCCCGTGCCCGTGCGGCTGGCCACGACGTGGGACCGGCAGCGCTTCCCGCCCTCGCCGGACCTGGTCGTGGTGGAGGCCGCGGCGCCGGTGCTGCCCGAGAGCTGGGTGCGGCTGGCCCTCGACGCGCGGCTGCCGTCGCCGGCCGGCCCGGCCACCCCGGGCACGGTCCAGCAGTACACCGTGGAAGCCGAGCCGGCCTTCTTCTTCGACGGCTTCTCTTGCGCGCGCGAGTGCGACGGCGACGACCGGAACCCGCTGCGGAGCCGCGCGCCCGTCAACGTGAAGGCCTTCGCCGCGGCGATCCGCGTCATGGACATCACGGCGGCGCCGCAGCCGGTGCGCAAGCCCGCGCGCGCGCCGGCCCGCCCGCCGTACGCGGACGAGGACGCGACCTTCCTCACCCTGGAGGACGCGGGGTACGCCGCGCAGCCGCCCGACCGCAAGTACGCGGTGTCGGCGCCGGCCACGCTCGCGTCCGCCGACGGACAGACGCTGGGGTACCCGTGGGTCGGCATCGTGGACAACTGGCACATGACCGGGTTCACGAGCTTCGGCGACGGGCACGGCGTGTGGGAACAGAGCTCGGGCCCGCAGCTGCCGTTCTACGCGCGCAACCTCCGGTCGATCACGCAGTGGATCTTCGCCCTGGATCCCGCGAACCTCATGCCCACGCTTCGCGACCTCATGGCCAGCGGCTTCCGCCGCGAGCCCCCGGTCCAGGGCACGGCGCGGCGCCTCACCGTGACCGCCGACCGCGTGCAGTCGCACGGCCTGGACGTGACGCGGGCGCTCTCGCCGGGCGGCACGGGCCTGGTGTGGGCGGCCGTCCGGGACGGCGACCTGCTGGCCCGCACGCACCGGGCCGATCGAGAAGGCGAGCCCACCTCGCGCGCGTCCATCGTGCAGGTGACGAACCTGGGCCTGACGGTGAAGGACAGCCCGCAGAACACGCTCGTGTTCGTGACCCGGCTCGACACCGGCGCGCCGGTCGCCGGCGCCACCGTGTCGATCGTGCGGCTCGACAACACGACCGCCTGGCGCGGGACGACCGGCGCCGACGGCGTCGCGATCGCGCCGGCCACGCCGCTTCGCGCGCCTGACCAGTGGTACGACTTCTCGTTCCTCGTCACCGCCGAGAAGGACGGCGACATCGCCTACGTGGGCAGCGACTGGAACGAGGGCATCTCGCCGTGGGAGTTCGGCACGGGCCTCAACCTGCGCGAGCGCGACCCGCTCCTCCGCGGCAGCGTCTTCACGGACCGCGGCGTCTACCGGCTCGGCGAGACGGTGCAGTTCAAGGCGATCCTCCGGCAGAACGGTCCCGACGGCGTGCGCCTCTTGCCGGAGGGCACGCCGGTGTTCGTCAGCGTCCGCGACGCCCAGAACAAGGTGGTCGACGAACGCACCGTGCCGGTCACCTCCTGGAGCAGCGCGGAGTGGACGCTGCCGCTGTCCGGATCGGGCACGCTCGGCGACTACTCCGTGCGCGCCATCCTCGCCGCCGACCGGCCCGCGCCGAAGCCGCCGGAACGGCGCCAGCCGGGCGTGGAACCGGGGCCCGACGACGACGACTACGTCGCCTGGGAGCGCGCGGTGCACGGCTCGTTCCTCGTGGCGGCGTACCGGCGGCCGGACTTCCGCGTAGACGTCTCGCTCACGGGCCAGAGCCTGCTGGCCGGCGACGCGCTCCGGGGCGTGGTCACGGGCCGCTATCTCTTCGGGGCGCCGATGGGCGGCAAGCCCGTCACATGGCGCTTCAGCAAGTCGCCCGGCTACGGCGCACCGGACGCCATCACCGAGCGCTTCGGCGAGGACCGGTGGGTGTTCGTCGGCACGCCGTCGCCCACCGAGGGCGCCGCGGGCCGGACCGAGATCGGCCAGGACCAGGGCACGCTGGCGGCCACCGGCGACCTGCCGCTGTCGCTCGACACCGAGCGCGAGGCGGGCATCCCCTTCATCTACTCGCTCGAGGGCGACGTGGAGGACGTCTCGCGGCAGCACATCGCCAACCGCGCCAGCCTCACCGTGCACCCCGCGCCCTGGTACGTCGGCCTCCGGCGGCCCTCGTACTTCCTGAACCAGGCGGCGGGTCTCGACACCGAGATCGTGGCCGCGGGGCTGAACGGCCAGCCCGTGGCCGGCGTGCCCGTGACGCTCACGCTCACCCAGGTGCAGTGGACGAGCGTCCGACGGGCCGAGGGCAACGGCTTCTACACGTGGGACACGCAGCGAAAGGACGTGCCCGCCGGCTCCTGGACGGTCACCACGGCCGACGCGCCGGTGCCGCTGTCCCTCCCGCTCACCAGCGGCGGCTACTACGTGCTGGAGGCCCGCGGCCAGGGCGAGGACGGACGCTCGGCCGTGACGCGGACGGCCTTCTACGTGCTCGGCGAGGGCTACACGGCCTGGCAGCGGTTCGACCACAACCGCATCGACCTCGTGCCCGAGCGCCAGACGTATCGGCCCGGCGACACGGCCCGGATCATGATCCAGTCGCCCTGGGAACAGGCGACGGCCCTCGTGACGACAGAGCGCGAGGGCGTGCGCAGCCACCGCCAGTTCGCGCTCACGTCCACCCAGCAGTCCATCTCGGTGCCGATCTCCGAGGACGACATCCCCAACGTGTTCGTCTCCGTCCTGCTCGTGAAGGGCCGCACGGCGGCCGCGCCCGCCAACGCCTCGGCCACGCGCGCGGACGCGGACACGTCCGACCCCGGCAAGCCCGCGTTCCGGCTCGGATACGTCGAGCTCAAGGTGGAGGACCGCGCCAAGCGGCTCTCGGTGAAGGTGACGGCTGACCGCGAGGAGTACCGGCCGGCCGCCAAGGCCACCGTGCACGTCGACGTTCGAGACATGGGCGGCGCGCCGGCGGCGTCGGAGGTCACCTTGTGGGCCGTCGACTACGGCGTGCTGTCCCTGACCGGCTATCAGCCGCCCGACGTGTCGGGGTCCGTGTACGTAAGGAAGGCGCTGCAGGTCCTGAACGAGGACAGCCGCCAGCGGATCGTGTCGCGGCGGGTGCTGACGCCGAAGGGCGGCGGCGAGGGCGGCGGCGGCGGGTCGGCGGCCGGCGCGGGCACCCTGCGCCGGGACTTCCGCGTCCTCGCGTTCTGGGTCGGCTCCGTCGTGACCGGTCCCGACGGCCGGGCGACGGTCGACATCACGCTGCCCGAGTCGCTCACCACCTATCGCGTCATGGCCGTCGCCGGCGATCGGCGCTCGCGGTTCGGATCGGGCAGCGCGGAGGTGCGCACCAACAAGCCGGTGACGATGACGGCCGCCTTCCCGCGGTTCCTCGCCGTGGGCGACTCGGCCGTCTTCGGCGCCGTGGTCGGCAGCCAGCTGCCGGCGGACGGCACGGCCGTCGTCACGATGCGGTCGCTCGACCCGTCGGTCTTCACGCTGCAGGGCCCGGCGGAGCAGCGCGTCCGGGTGGGCGCGGGCGGCACGGTGGAGGTGCGCTTCCCGGGGACGGCGAAGAGCGTCGGACGGGCGCGCCTCCAGATGACGGCCGCCGTCGGCACCGAGAGCGACGCGTTCGAGGACGTGCTGCCGGTGGAGGTGCTGGCGTCGCCCGAGACGGTGGCGGCCTACGGCGAGGCGGCCGATGCCACGACGGCGGCGCGCGAGACGCTGACGATCCCCTCGGGCGTGGTGCCGGGCCTGGGCGGCCTGGACGTGGAGCTGTCCTCCACCGCGATGGTCGGCCTGGGCGAGGGCGCGCGCTACCTGGTGGAGTACCCCTACGGCTGCGCCGAGCAGCGCGCCTCTACGTCACTGGCGCTGGTGCTGGCCGGCGATCTGGGGGAGGCGTTCTCGCTGCCGGGGCTCACCCCCGCCGCCATGCGCGAGGCGGCCCAGCGGACCGTGAAGGAGCTCGAGACCTACCAGTGCGAGAACGGCGGGTTCGCCTACTGGCCCGGCGCATGCTGGACCGTCTCGCCGTATCTCACCGCGTACGTGCTGCACGTGTTCAAGACCGCGGGCGACCTGGGCTACGACGTCGATCGCGGCGTGACGGAACGTGCGTTCACCTACCTCGAACGCGCGCTCGCCGAACGGCCCCCGACCGACAACGAGGCATGGTGGCCCGCCTACACGGCCTGGCAGGCCTTCGCGGTGAAAGTGCTCGCCGAGGCCGGCCGGACGGCGGACGCGCACGTCACGCGGCTCTACGGCTACCGCGACCGGATGCCCGTGTTCGCGCTCGCCTACCTCCACGACGCGCTCCTGGCCAGGGGCGAGACCTCCGGCGCGCGGGCCGACGACCTCCGCCGGCGGATGGCCAACGCGATCCTGCCCGAGGGCGGCAGCGCGCACGTGGGGGAGCTGGCCGATCCGTACCTGCTGTGGTTCTGGAACTCGAACGTGCGCTCCACGGCGATCGTCCTCAACTCGCTCGTGAAGGCCAAGGTCGCCGACGCGCCGATCCGTGAGCTGGTCCGCTGGATGATGGCGGCCCGCAGGAACGGGCGGTGGGGCAACACGCAGGAGAACGCGCACGCGCTGGAGTCGCTGGTCGCGTACTACCGCACCTACGACGCGGCCGCGCCGGACTTCCGGGCCACCGTCCGGCTCGGCGCCCGCCAGATCGCCCGCGACGAGTTCCGCGGGCGCTCCACCGAGGCGTCCCGGACCACGCTGCCCATGGCGCAGGTGCTGGCCGCGGGCCCGGCGGGACGCGCCACGCCGCTCACCTTCACCCGGGAGGGCGCCGGCACCCTCTTCTACGCGACGCGCCTGCGCTACGCCGTGGACGCGCTCTTCCAGGACGGCCTCGATTCGGGCTTCTCGATCGAGCGCCGCTACGAGCCCTACGTGGAGACGGGCCCCGCCGCGCCCGCCACGTCCTACGCCGCCGGCGACCTCGTGCGGGTCACGCTGACGTTCCGGCTGACGAAGGAGCGCCGCTACGTGGCGGTCACCGATCCGCTGCCGGCCGGGTTCGAGGCCGTGGAGTCGTGGTTCGCCACGACAGCCTCGGATCTCGCGGCCGCGCAGGATCGCCAGGCCAACGAGGGCGGCGATGCCAGCGACTGGCGCAACTGGTGGCGGTTCAGCGGCTTCGACCGCGTGGAACGCCACGACGACCGCGTGCAGCTCTTCGCCACGCGGCTGGCCGAGGGCGTGCACACCTTCAGCTACATCGTGCGGGCGACCACGGCCGGCAGCTTCCGGACCGCGCCCGCGCGCGCCGAGGAGATGTACGAGCCCGAGGTCTTCGGGCGCACGGGCACGACGGTGGTGGAGGTCAAGCGGTGAGCGCGCGGCTCGCGTGGGCGGGGCGGAGACTCGGGCGGCCGCCGGTCGTCGCGGCCGTCGCCGTCGTCGCGCTGGCGCTCTGGGTGCGGTTGGGACCGCTGCCCGCGGGGCTGCTGGACGAGGCGGGCGGGCCGTCCACCCTCGTGCTGGATCGACACGGCACGCCGTTGTACGAGGCGCTCGCGGGCGACGAGCGCCGGCGGATGCAGATCGCGCCGGACCGCCTGCCGCCGATGGTGGTGGCGGCCACGCTGGCCGTCGAGGATCGACGGTTCTTTCGGCATCCGGGCATCGATCCGCTGGCGCTCCTCCGCGCCCTGCGCGTGAACCTGGCCGAGGGCCGGATCGCCGAAGGCGGCTCGACGCTCACGCAGCAGGTGGCCAAGCTCCTGCTGGCGCGGCGGGCCCCGGCGGCCCGCCGGAGCGTCCTGGCCAAGGTGCGGGAGGCCGTCGTCGCACTGCGGCTCGAGCACCGGTTCACCAAGCGCGAGCTGCTGGCGATGTACCTGAACCTGGCGCCCTACGGCAACCAGGTGGCCGGCATCGAACGGGCGAGCCGCGAGTACTTCGGCGTGCCCGCCGCCATGCTGACGCCGGCGCAGGCCGCGCTCCTGGCGGGCCTGCCGCAGCGGCCGTCCGGGTTCAACCCGTACCGCCGCAGGGCGGCGGCGCTCGCGCGGCAGCGGACCGTGCTCCGCCGCATGGAGCGCGAGGGACTGATCTCGGCCGAGGAGGCGCGGCAGGCGCGGTCCGACGCCGTGGTGTTCTCGCGCGCGGCCGCGCGGCAGCTCGCGCCGCACTTCGTGCAGATGGTGCTGGCCGCCGCGGGCGATCGTCCGCCCGAGCGCCTGCAGACGACGCTCGACGCGGACCTCCAGGCCGACGTGGCCGGCGTCATCGAGAGCCAGCGCCCCCAGCTTCGCGCCCACGGGGCGGACAACGTCGCCGTCGTGGTCCTCGACAACGCCACGGGCGAATGGCTGGCCTGGGAGGGCTCGGGCGACTACTTCGATCGCGCGCACGGCGGCACCATCAACGGCCCCGTGACGCCGCGCCAGCCCGGGTCGGCCCTGAAGCCGTTCACCTACGCCCTGGCCTTCGAGTCGGGCTTCGGGCCCGCGAGCGTGCTGGCCGACGTGCCGGCGAGCTTCCCGACCGCCGAGCCCGGCGTGGTCTACAGCCCCAGGAACTACGACGGGCGTTACCGCGGGCCGATGCTCGCGCGCGCCGCGCTCGCCGGATCGGAGAACGTGCCCGCCGTGGTGCTCGCCTCGGAACTGGGCGTGCCGGCACTCCTGCGCTTCCTCGGACGTGCCGGCTTCACCACGTTCGACAAGACGGCCGCCTTCTACGGATTGGGCGTCACGCTCGGGAACGCCGAGGTGCGGCTGGACGAGCTCGTCGCCGGTTACGCGGCCTTCGCCCGCGGCGGCGCCTGGCTGCCGCCGACGGCGGTGCCCCGCGGCGAGGAGCCCGCGCCGTACGCCCGGATCGTGTCGCCGCGCACGGCCTTCTGGATCACGGACATCCTGTCGGACGCCGCCGCGCGCGAGTACGCGTTCGGCCGGGGCGGCAGCCTGGAGCTGCCGTTCCCCGTGGCCGTGAAGACGGGCACGTCCCAATCCTTCCGTGACAACTGGACCGTCGGGTACTCGACCCACGTCACCGTCGGCGTCTGGGTCGGGAACTTCGACCGGACGTCGTTGCGCAACTCGAGCGGGGTCACCGGCGCGGCCCCGATCTTCCACGCGGTGATGCTGGCTGCCGAGCGCCGGCTGGCTGGCGAGTCGTTCTCGACCGCGCCGGTGGCGCGTCCGCCCGGCACCGTCGTGGAGCGCACGGTGTGCGCGCTGTCCGGGCAGACGGCCAGCGCGTGGTGCCCGCTCCGCCGGCGCGAGTACGTGGCGGCCGAGTCGCCCGACGAGCCCTGCCGCTGGCATCACGAGAGCGGCGAGGGGGTGGTGACGGAGTGGCCGCCCGAGTACCGCCAATGGGCGCGCCAGCAAAACCTCGCGTCGCGCGAGCAAGGCCTCGCGTCGCGCGAGTACGGCCTCGCGTCGTCCGGGCACGGCCGGCCGGCCGGTGCCGTGCGTCGCGCGTCCCGGGAACCCGCGGCCGTGGCCGTGGCCGAACGGCTGGCCATTGCCAGCCCGCCCGACGGCGCGACGTATCTCATCGACCCGACGCTGCGCCGGGAATTCCAGACGCTGCCGCTTCGGGCCGTGGCGGCCCGGGGCCTCGTGGAGTGGCGGGTGTCGGGCGCGGTCGTGGGCCGCGCGCCGGCCGACGGCGAAGTGGCCTGGCCGCTGGCGCCGGGCACGCACCGGATCGAGGCTCGCGACACCCGGGGACAGGTGAGCGAGGCCACGGTCGTCGTCCGCTAGCGGGTCCCCGGGGCGCCGCGGGTCCGACGATCGAACACCCCACCAACGCCATTGGCGTTGAGGGTAGGATGTGCGGGCCATGAAAATGCCCGCCGCCGTCGCCCTCGTTCTGGCCATGTCGTCCCCCGCGTTCGCCCAGCGTCCCCAGCTCACGCCGGAGCAGCGCGCCGAGGCCGCGAAGCGGCGCGAGGCGGAAATGGCCGCGCCGCGGCCCATCGACGCCCTCGACAGCGTGTGGACCGAGGAGCTCACCTGGATGGAGGTGCGCGACGCCATCAAGGCGGGGAAGACGACGGCCCTCATCCTCACCGGCGGCGTCGAGTCGAACGGCCCGCACCTGGCCACGGGCAAGCACAACTTCATCCTGAAGGTGATGGGCGAGGCCATCGCCAGGAAGCTCGGGAACGCGCTGGTCGCGCCGATCCTCACGCTCGAACCGGGACGCCCCGACGGCGAGCGCGTCCCGCCCGGCAGCGTGTTCCTGTCGCAGGAGACCTATCGGGCCGTGCTCACCGACATGGCCACCAGCCTGAAGAGCATGGGCTTCACCAACGTGGTGCTCATGGGCGACAGCGGCGGCAACCAGACGCCGATGAAGGACGTGGCGGCCGCCCTGAACGCGAAGTACGCGGGGGCGGGCGCGCGCTTCCACTTCATTCCCGAGTACTACGATTACGCCTCGGCGCAGAGGTACGTGCAGAGCCACGGCGTGCCCGAGCAGATCGAGTTCGGCGCCAGCCAGGGGTCGGACCACATCCACGAGGAGTACAGCATCGATGCGCTGATGGCGCTGTACGATCCGGCCACCATCCGCATCGACCAGCGCACCAAGGCGAATCGCGCCACGATCAACGGCGTCAGCCTGCTGCCGATGACCAAGACCCTGGAGATGGCGAAGCAGATCGTGGAGGTGCGCGCCGGGCTCGCCGTGGCCGCCATCCACAAGGCCATCGGCCAGTAGCCCGCGTTCACGTCCCCACTCAGAACCGGACGGTGTAGACCAGCCGGAACTGCCGCCCCACCTCCGGGACCACGTCCTTGAGGTAGTTCAGGTGGTTCCTGTAGAGGGTGTTGGCGGCGTTGTCCAGGCGCGCCGCCACCGTCTGGATCGTCCGCGCGGACTGCCGCGTGTAGGTCGCGTGGAGGCGGAGCAGCGCGTAGCCGGCCGTCTCCGACTCGCCCGGGAAGACGCGGTCCTGGCGGGCGACGCCCGTGAGATTGCCGCCAACCTCCATCGGCCCCCGCGTGTACCGGAGCCCGCCCATGAGGCGCATCGGCGGGATGCGGGGCAGCGGCGTCCCGTCCGCGACACGCTCGGCCCTGACGAGATCCCACGTGAACTCGGCGCCGAGGGCCGGCGTGATCGTCACGTCCGCGTGTCCTTCCACGCCGTAGAGGGTGGCGTCGGTGGCGGTGTACTCCGCGAAGGGGAACTCGGACCCGTGCGCTCCTTCCTCCTCCTCGCCGTCGCCGTGCACCACGCCGAACCGCGTGTCGAATTCCTCTTCGCGCGCGGCGAACGCCTCGTCCGAGAGCGGTGACCGGAAGATGAAGTCGTCGATCCGGTTGTAGAAGACCGTGACCTCGGCCTGGACCCGGTTCGACCGGCCGCGCACCGAGAGGTCCACGCCGTTCGCCCGTTCGGCCCGCAGGTCCGGATTGCCGATCTCGTAGGTGAGGTTGCCGGCGTGCGGACCGAAGAAGTAGAGCTCCTCGAGCGCGGGGTTGCGCGCGGCCCGCGCGACGCTCGCCGCGATGACCAGGTTGTCGGCGGCCGCCCGCGGCCGGAAGAGCGCGCCGATGGACGTCGAGACCTCGGTGAAGTCGCGGCCCGGAAGCCCGCGCCGCGGCTCGAACGAGGTGCGATCGACGCGGCCCCCGAACTGGAAGGTGAAGTGCGGCCAGGTCACTTCCTCGTAGAGGAACGCCGCGGCGCCCCGCTGATCCACGGGCGGCGAGAGGGCTTCCTCCCCGATGGCCGCGAAGTCGCGGTTCAGGAACCAGCCGCCGACCGAGCCGGCCAGGCGGCCGGCGGGGCGGTGGGAGACGAGCACCTCGCCCTCCACCGTGTCGTTCCTGAAGCGCGTGCCCACGTCCACGCCTTCGAGTTCCGCGTGCTGGTAGCGGCGGACGCCGAAGGTGGCGCGATAGGAGGTGAGGACGCCGTCCAGGCCCTGGCCGCCGGCGCGGACCGAGAAGGCGTGGCGGCGCGGCGTGAGGCTGATCGTGCCGTCTTCCAGGACCGGCACGCCGTACTTCGTGTCGTCGTAGCCGTAGCTCGCGCCGGCGTACTGGCGCTCGCCCGTCCAGCCCGCGCCCACGTTCACGAAGCCCGACCGCGACTGCGAGTTGGCCACCTCGCCCTCGGGCGTGACGTAGTTGCCGGCGCGCTGCCCGCCGCCGCCGAGGTGCACGGCGAAGGCGCCGGTGCCCAGGTGGACGTCGCCGGCCGCGCCGGCCGGCATCGAGTTGCTGCCCAGATTGAACGTGAAGGACCCGGTGGGCGCGGTCACCTTGTCGGTGGGGATCTGATCGGTGACGACGTTGACGAGCCCGCCAATCGCGTTGGCGCCGTACAGCAGGGTGGCGGGGCCGCGGACCACCTCGATCCGCTGCGCGGAGGCCGGGTTCACGGGGACGCCGTGGTCGCCGGACTGGCTGGAGAGGTCGCCCATGCGCTGCCCGTCCTGGAGCACCAGGACGCGGTCGCCGTCGAGCCCGCGGATGACGGGACGTGCCGGGCCGGGGCCGAGCGAGCGCATCGCGACGCCCGGCTCGGCCTGAAGCGTGGCGCCGATCGTGTCCTGCAACTGGCGGGCGAGGTCCTCCGCCGAGAGCACCGACGTCGGCTGGTAGGACTCGAACTGCGCCTTCGGGTTCGGGCTCACCGACAGCACCTCCGCGAAGTGCAAATCGAGCTCCACCTCGATGTCCAGCGTCACCGCGGCCGCGCCGACCGTGACCTCGGCGCGGCGGCTGCTGTAGCCGTCGGCGCGCACCGACACGTGGTACTCGCCCGGCGCGAGGCCGTCGAAGCGATAGGTGCCGTCGTCGGCCGTCCGGGCCTCGCGCCGCAGTTCCTCGACGACCACGGCCGCGCCGCCCATCGGATCGCCGCCGGCCCGGGTGACCCGCCCCGTCAGGCTGCCCTGGGCGGCGGCGGGTGCGGCGAGGGCGCCGGCCAGCAGGGCGGCGGCGGTGAACGACAGCAGGAACGCGGGGCGTGCACGCACGGCGAGGGACCTCCGATGGGCTTCGCCCAAGCGTAGGGAGACCCCGGCGGCGCGCCATCCGCCTTTTCGTGAATGGTCGATTCGGGCCGGTGAGTGGGCGTTCCGCGGCGCCCGGCAGGGGCCCGGCCGCCGCCCGGATCGCGCCGGTCACCGGCCACGGCCGCCCGGTCGTCCGGGCCAGCGGGCCCCTCCCGCGGGCACGGGTCTACAATTCGGCGGTGAGCTCCTCCGGTGCGGCGCAGCTGCTGAACCTCGTCGGGTTCGCGACCGGCGCGGCGCTGTGCGCCATGCTGCTGGCGCTCGTGCGCCAGGGCCGTGCGTCGGCCGACCGCAGCGACCGCCTGCCCTTCTTCACCGCGCTCCTGGGGCTCGTCTGGAACCTCGGTGAACTGGGCGACTACTTCCTCAGCCGCCTGGGCAGCGCGGGCCCCGAGTCGTGGCTGAGCGCCATCTCATTCGCGGCGCTGGCCACGCTGGCTGCCGTCGTCGTGCACTCGGTGGCGCGCGACGTTCGCGGCGGACGGCTGCTCATCGCCGTCGCCTACACGGCGGCGGCGGCCGCGACGGCGCTGCAGGCGCGGACCCTGGCGCTCGGCAACGCGCGGCCGTCCGCGCTGGCCTTCACGATCCTCACCGTGGCCTTCTGCGCGCTGGCGGTGCCGCTGGCCGTGTTGACCCGCAGCCAGACCAACGGGCGGCGGGCGCTGTGGATGCTCTCGCTTGGCCTCTTCGCCGTGTCCGCGAACCACCTCGGGCACTTCCATGACGACGCGGGCGGCTGGCTCGCGGAGCTCATCGGCCACCAGGCCGTGCTGCCGCTCGCCTTCGCCGTCCTCTATCAGGAGTATCGCTTCGCGCTCGCGGACCTCTTCCTCAAGCGCGCGCTCACGCTCCTGGCCGTCGTCGCCCTCGCCGTGGTCAGCTACGCGGGACTCGCCGCGCTGCCGCCGGGCCCGCTGAACGTCGCCGCCCTGATCGGGGCGTGGGTGGCGACGGCGGTCGCCTATCCCGCGCTCAGGCAGGCGATGTCCCGCTTCGTGGACTCCGCCCTCCTGGGCCGCCGCGACTTCCCGGAGCTGCGCGACCGGCTGGCCCGGACGCTCCCGCAGTGCGAGTCGGTGGAGGCCGTGCTCGACGCGACCGCGTCCCTGGCCGCGACGGCGATGGACGCCGACGGCGCGTGGTGCGATCCCGCCGGCGAGGCACCGCCGGCGGGCGCCGCCGTCAGCGTCGAGATCGACGTGCCGACCACCGAGGCCCCGCACGTCGTGCTGCGCCTCGGCCGGCTGCTGGGCGGCCGGCGCCTGCTGTCGGACGATCGCGCCTTCCTCGATCAGGCGGCGCTCCTCGCGGCCCGGCGCATCGACGCCGTGCGTCTCACCCAGGAGCGGTTCGACCAGCGGCTGCGCGAGGAGGAGATCGAGCGGCTCGCCGCCGAGGCGGAGCTGCGCGCGCTGCGCGCCCAGATCAACCCGCACTTCCTGTTCAACGCGCTCACGACGATCGGGTACCTCATCGACTCGGCGCCGCCGCGCGCGCTGAAGACGCTCCTGCGCCTCACGTCGCTGCTCCGGAGCGTGCTCCGGTCCGAGGGCGAGATGACGACGCTCGGCCGCGAGGTGGAGCTCGTCGAGCACTATCTCGACATCGAGAAGGAGCGCTTCGAGGAGCGGCTGCGCGTGATCGTGGACGTGCCGCCGGCGCTCCGCCACCTGCCGGTGCCCTGCCTCATCCTGCAGCCGCTCGTGGAGAACGCCGTCAAGCACGGCGTCGCGCCGTCGATTCCCGGCGGCGATGTCCACGTGACGGCCCGCCTCGACGGCGGGGCCGCGCCGCCGGCGCTCGTGCTGTCGGTTCGCAACACCGGGGCGCCGCTGCCCGCCGCCGCCGGCGGACCGTCGTCGCGCGTCGGGCTCGCCAACGTCGAACGGCGGCTTGCCGGGCATTTCGGGACGGCGGCGTCCCTGTCGCTCGGCGCGGCCGGCGGGGTGACGACGGCCGAAGTCCGCCTGCCCGCCGCGGCGGCGCACGGGGCGGCCGAGGGCGCGTCGGCGCGCGCGGCCGGATAGCCGATGCCCGCCCTGAGGGTGCTCATCGCGGACGACGAGCGGCCGGCGCGCCGGTTCCTGGCGAACCTGCTGGCGGAACTGCCCGACGTGGAGCTCGTCGGCGAGGCCTCGAACGGCCGCGAGGCGATGGACCTGCTCGCAGAGGTCCGGCCGGATCTCGCGCTGCTCGACCTCCAGATGCCCGAGCTCGGCGGGCTCGACGCGGCACGCCTCCTCGCCGCCGGCGCCACGCCCGCCATCGCGTTCGTGACGGCGTTCGACCACTTCGCCGGCGAGGCCTTCGAGCTCGGCGCCGTGGACTACCTGCCCAAGCCCGTGGAGAAGGCGCGGCTCGCGGCCACGATCGCGCGGGCCCGCGCGCGCCTGCAGGCGACGGCCGGCGACAGGGCGCGGGCCGTGACCGCCGCGGCGCAGGCGTTCGAGTCGGCCACGCGGCGTGCCTTCCTCGAGCGTATCCCCGTCCGCCGGGGCGACGACGTGGTCATCCTGCCGGCGCGGCAGGTGGCGTCGGTCGTCGCCGACGGGGAGCTGCTCGCCATCGTGACCACGACGGGAGAGCGCTACACGATCGCGCACCGGCTCCACGCGCTCGAGGCACGCCTCGATCCGCGGCGGTTCGTGCGCCTCGGGCGCGGCACGCTCGTGGCGGTGGACCTGATTCGCACGGTGAGCCCGATGCCCGGCGGCACCTACCAGGTCACGCTCGCCGACGGCCGCCAGCTGCCCGTGAGCCGGCTGCAGTCGAAGGTGCTGCGGGAGACGCTGCTCCGGCTCTGACGCGGCCGCGACGCCGGGTCCGGGCCGCTGCCTGCCCTCGACCCGTCCGATCCCCACGCGGATTCCAGTCCAGCCGTGCCGGGGCGCGGAGCCGGTGGCAACGGGCGGGCGCGAACGCGCGGACTATACTGGCGCCGTGGAACGGCCCCCAACCAACGTGAAGTACGTCACCACGTTGGCGGTGGTCGCCGGACTGATCCTGGCGATCGGATCCGTGTTCCGTCCGCGGACGGGCCCGTCGGATCAGCCGCCGCCGAACGACACGGATCTGGCGCGGCTGTCCCGCCTCACCGATCGGCGGTCGCTCGAGTCGCGCATGGGCTTCCTGGGCCAGGTGGCCGACGCCGCGGCCGGCGCCGTCGTCTGGCTGGACGAGAGCGCGTCGACCGGCGTCGTGTGGGAGGACGACACGATCGCCACCGCGCGCCTGACGCCGCGTCATGCGCCCCTGGCCACGGTCCGCATCGACGGCGTCGCCCGCCGGCCGACCGTGACGGAGTGGGCGCCCGGCCTGCCCGTCATCGAGTTTCGGGTGGCGGGCCTCGGCGCGTCGGCGCCCGTGCGCGCCGACGAAGCCCTGGCGTCCGGCCAGCCGCTGGTGGCCGTCTGGCGGACGGCCCGGGGCCGGGCGTTCGCCGACGGCGCCTTCGCGTCCGTCACCGACGCGACCTGCAGCGGGCACCCCGTGGCCGAGATCACGACCACGCTGCCCCTCGGCCGGGCGATGGCCGGCGGCGGCCTGTTCGACCTGGACGCCCACCTGGTCGGCTTCATCGTGCCCTGCGACGGCCGCTTCGCCGCGCTGACGCCCGCCGCCGTGGACGCCCTCCTCCGCGAGACCGTGTCGTTCGCGAACCGCCTGCGCGCCCGCTATGGCCTGGTGGTGGGCGAGCTCACCGACGCCGAGTCCGCGTACTTCGACACGACGGCCGGCGTGCCGGTACGCGAGCTGGCCGTCGACGAGATCGCCGACCTGGCGGGCCTCCGGCCCGGGGACGTGATCGTCGGCCTGAACGGCGCGCCGGTGGCGCGGCTGTCGGAGCTGCAGCCCATGGCGGCCCGGACGCCACTGGCCGCGCCCGTCCTGACCGTCGTGCGGGACGGCAAGCGCATGGACATCGCCCTGGCGGAGCCGGAGGCGGTGCCGGGCACGGCGCCGTCCACGGGCGCGAGCGGGACCGGGCTCCTTCTGGAACCGGAGGCGCGGACGTTCGAGGTCGAAGGCGTGGTGGCGGGGAGCCCCGCCGCCGCCGCGGGCCTGGCCGCCGGCGACCTCATCGTGCGGGTCGGCCGCGGCGAGCCGCGGAGCGTCGACCAGGTGCGGCGCCTCCTGGCCGGCCCGCTGTCGGCGGCGGTCTTCGTGGAAGTGCGGCGTGACGGGCGGCGCATGGGCGCGCTCCTGTCGCCGGGGATCTGATGGATCACCTCACCTCGCTCGGGCTGATCCTGCTGCTGGCGCTCTTGGCCGGCCGGCTCGTGCGCGTGATCCGCGTCCCCGAGGTGACCGGCTACATCCTGGTGGGCGTGGCGCTCGGCCCGTCGCTCCTCGGGTGGCTGAGCCGCGACAACCTGATCACGATGAGCGTGTTCAGCGAGGTCGCCCTCGGCCTGATCCTGTTCTCGGTCGGCTCGGTGTTCGAGTTCTCGCGCTTCCAGCGGATCGGCCGCCAGGTGCTCATCCTGACGGCCGTGGAATCGGCGACGGCCGCCACCATCGTCACCGCCGGCGCGCTCGCCTTCGGGCAGTCGTGGCAGGTGGCCATGCTGCTGGGCGCGATTGCCATCGCGACCGCCCCGGCCTCCACGCTGATGGTCGTCCGCGAGACCGACAGCGCGGGGCCGCTCACCGAGTCGCTCCTCGGCATCATCGCCGTGAACAACCTGCTCTGCATCACCGCCTACAGCATCGTCGCCGCCGTGATCGACCTGTCGTCGCCCGGCACCGCCTCCTTCCTCGAGACCTCCTACCGGTCCGCCTTCCTCCTGGCGTGGCAGCTCGTGGGCTCGGTGGCGCTCGGGTTCCTCGTCGGCCTGCTGCTGGCGGGCTGGTCGTCGCAGGTGACCGAGAACGGCGAGGTGCTGATTCTCCTGGCCGGTTCGATCCTGCTCTGCGTGGGCGTGGCCGGTCTCCTGGACCTGTCGCCGCTCGTGGCCAGCCTGGCCGTCGGCGCCACGATGGTGAACCTCACGAAGCGGAGCCTGCACCTGTTCGACGCCCTGGCGTCCACCGACCCGCCCTTCTACGCCATCTTCTTCGTGCTGGCTGGCGCCGAGCTCGACACGCGGCTCGTCCCGGCGATGGGCGGGCTGGGCGTGCTTTACATGCTCGGCCGGGCCGGGGGAAAGTTCCTGGGCGCGCGCGTGGCCGCGATCCGGCTCGGGATGCCGGCCTCGGTCGTCAGCTACCTGGGCTACGCGCTCATGGCCCAGGCGGGCCTGGCCGTCGGCCTCACCTTCGCGGTCAACGCCCGGTTCCCGGACCTGGCGCCGATCGTGTCCACGGTGGTGCTCGCCTCGGTGGCCATCTACGAGATGATCGGGCCGCTCAGCACCCGGTACGCGATCAGCCAGGCGGGCGAAGTCGGCCTGGCCAAGACGATCGCCGATCCGATGCTCCTCGACTGACGCCGTCCCGCGCCGCCACTCAGGCACCGAGCCCGCCGCCGTCGCGCGCCGGATTCGTGCCGAGGGCCGCGGCCACGAGCCCGCCGCGGCCTGCCGGCATCCAGCTCCGGTGGCGACGTGATCAGAAGCGGAACGTGTACTGGAACTTGGCCGTGATCCGATCGACCACGGCCTCGTAGGCGCCGTGCTCGGCCCGGAGCCACCCGCGGTTCACGACGACGAAGAGGTCGTTGCCGGCGCGAAGAATCCAGCGGAACCGGCCCTGCAGGCCCAGCAGCCGCGACTCGCTGTCGTACTGCACCAGGGCCGACCAGGACACGTCAGGCGTGGCACCGCCGTCCGCGCGCGCGGTGACGAGGCGGGTCGTGAAGCGCCCGGCCGGCAGCGTCACGTCGTTCCTGTCGACGCGGACGGCCAATGCCACGTGCGCACTCGGCTTCACCGTCAGGCCCAGGTCCACTTCTCCCCGCTGCCCGTCGTAGAACCCGCCCCGCCGCCAGGCGGCGTCCACCACCCAGAACCGCCGTGTCGCCGTGTTCAGCGACGCGCCGGCCCGCGTCCACCGGTAGTCGCCGGGCGGCAGGACGACGCCCCGGGCGATGACGAACGGTTGGTCCACCCGCTCGAACTCCGGCGCCACCGACGCGGCGATCCGGTCGCCCGACTCCGCGAGGGCCGAGAGGGGCGTCGCCTCGAACTGCCACGCCACCACCTGCCCTCGCAATGTCGTCGTCACGCTGGGACTGGCCTCGAAGGTGAACTGCCGCACCCCCCAGCGGCGGGGCCGGGGCTGGAAGGCGGCGAAGAGGCGCGTACGCCGGATGCCGGTCCGTGGGACGAATCCGAGCGCGGGCTGGAACGAGGCGCCGATCTCGGTGGCCGCGAGCGCCACGTCCCACCGGTCGTTCGGGTAGTCCAGCTTGATGCCGGCCGCATGGTCCTGACCGCCTCGGGCCTCGGTCGCGAATCCGAAGAGGTCCAGCGAGAGGTTCCTCGACCCCCGGAACGTCGACGTGGCCAGCCTGGCATCGACGCCGACGAGTGTGGCGGCGCCAGGATCGACCGGGGTGCCGCGCGTCACGATCGCGCCCACCCACGACTGCTCGAACAGGTGGCGGCGCGCCCGGGCGGCGAGCAGAGGGCGTCCCGCCAGCCTGCCGCCAGGCAGCGCCTCGTGGGTCGCCGCTCCCGTCGCGATGGCGAGCACGCCCACGTCGTATCCGGCCTGTCGCCCGATGATCTTGGCGCCCGCGCGCACGGGCACCGCCACGTCGCCCACGAGGCCGACGCGCCGCGTGAAGAACGGACGCAGCTCCGTGCTCGTCGCGAGGCCGGCGACGTCGAAGACGTCGGCGCCATCCAGGAAGAAGGCGCGCTTCTCCGGATAGAGCAGGGGAAAGCGCGTCAGGTTCACCTGGCGCTGGTCCACTTCGGTCTCCGCGAAGTCCGTGTTCACGGTGAGGGCCGCCGTCAGGCCCGGACCGAGCGTCTTGAACGCGTCGATCCCCCACGCGCGCTCGCCGCCGTCGCCGGCGCGGACCACCGACGCGTACGGGCGCAGGTCCAGTCCCAGGCCCGCCGCCAGGCCCGCCAGGCCGTCCAGGCGTCCCGCCTCGGCGAGGTTGCCGATCCAGATGTTCTGCCGCGCGCCGGCCCAGCGGTCGATCTCCTGGCGCCGCTTGATCTGGCGCTCGACGTTGAAACCCCAGACGCTGGTGGCCGGGTCCACGCGCAGGGTCTTGAACGGGATCTCGATCTCGGCATCCCAGCCCTCGGGCGTGAGCCGCGCGGCCGCGCTCCAGATGCCATCCCACTCGCGCGACAGGGACTCGGCGTTGTTGGCAATCTGGCCGTCGGTCCGCGCCCCCGCCGGGTTGACCTGGAAGAAGTACCCGCCGCGACGATCGAACAGCGGATCGACGACGACGGTGACGAAGTCGTCCACGTCGAGGTCGGCGTCCCGCCCGAGCTGCGTGGCCACGATCCGGCCGGCCGAGCCGTCGCGGCACCTCAGTCCCACGTAGAGGGCGTCGATCGTGAAGAGCACGCGGACGTCGGTGGCCTCGGAGGCCGCCACGCCCTCGACCGGCTCGCGCTGGACGAGCGGGCCGATGGGCGCGGCCGACGCCCACGCGGGCTCCTCCAGCCGGCCGTCCACGTGCGGTGCCTCCGGTGCGCGCGTGGCGCGGGCATCCGGGGCGGCCGCGCGCTGCGCCGCCGCCTGGGCCGAGGACGCCAAGACGACCCAGCCCAGGACGGCGGCGCCAGCACGCCTCAGGGCGCCACCCGCCACGGCGAGAACGCCGGCCAGGTCTTGAGCGCCGCGGTCGCCCAGGCCGTGGAGCGATCCGTGTGGCAGGTGGTGCAGGGATTGGGCACGCCGAGCGTGTCGGTGTCCGAGGGCCGGATGAAGCGGAACGTGTGGCTCCGCACGCGGGCCTCGCCCAGCATCGTCTGGATGGCCGGCATGTGGCAGTTGACGCACTCGCTGCCCGGCGAGCTCCCGGCGTGTTGGGTGTGCGCCTCGACCGTCGGCGCGTGCGGGCCGTTGGGCGACCGTGGGCCGTGGCACGTCAGGCAGAGGACACCGGCCGGCTTCACGAGTTCGGAGCGGGTGCCATTGCCGTGCGGATCGTGGCACGCGAAGCAGGTGACGCCGCGCGTGTACATCACGCTCTGCACGAAGTCGTTCCCCTGGAGCCTGTTCTCCCGGCCGGTGCCATCGGCGTAGAAGGGCCCCGCGGCCCGGCCCGGCGTCGCCCTGGCGAGGCGCCAGAAGTCGGCGAGCGAGCCGCCCATGTGGAAGCCGACGGGCCACGCGTACGGGCGCCCGTCGGGCGTGGCGATCGCCTCGCCCTCCGAGTGGCACTGGATGCACGTGTCGGTCGCGCGGATCGGATCGAGGCGCGCCGGGTTCACGATCGTCGCCCGCGACGGCCTCGCGACGTGGTCTCCACCCGGGCCGTGGCAGCGCTCGCAGCCCACGTTCCACTCGGTGACGGTCTTGGTCCGGACGTCGAAGTTCACCGAGTGGCAGCCGTCGCACCGCTGGCTGGTGGGGCCGTGCGCGTCGTAGGGCCGCCAGCGCCCGGCGGCGACGTCCCACTGCGCAGGGAGTGGCACGAAGTCGTCGCCCTCCCGGGCGAAGTAGCGCTGCTTCCACTTGCTGCCGTAGACGAACGCGACATCGGCCTTCGTGAAGGTGAGCAGCGGGTCGGGCTTCGAGAAGTCGGGCAGGAAGGCGTCCGGGTGCGTCGCCGGATCGCGCACGACGTTCGCCATGCGGGTGTCCTTCCAGCGGGCGTAGACCGCGCGGTGGCACGTCGCGCACGCGGTCGACCCGACGTAGGCAGGCGTGGGCGGCGCGGGCTGGACGAGCGTGCCCAGGCCCGTGGCGAGGAGGGTCGCGACAACAGCCAGCGCCGCGAGGGCGGGCGTCACGATCGCCTCCGCGTCCGCGGCGCCGTCCGGCCCCGGACCGCCGGCGTCGCCTCCGACGCGAAGGACCGCGCCAGCGCCTCGAACATCACCATGCCGTGTTCGAGGAGCGCGCGGTCGTCGGCATGGGCGGCCCGCAGGCCCTCCACCATCCGGCCGACGGCCGCCGTTTCCGGAAGCGCGTACTTCGACTCCTTGAGATCGAGGTCGTGGACGAGACGGCCGATGGCCTCGGTTGCGGCGTCGGCGAGGCCGAACGCCTCGCAGAGGACCTCGAACGTGCACAGGCCGCCGCGATGGCTGAACGTGCCGGTGTACATGTCGAAGGGCAGGTCCCCGGCCTGCGGCGATTCGACGAACGCGAAGCGGGCCTTCGGGTCGATCCGCGTCCTGATCAGCCAGGCCGAGGCCATGCGGTCCACACCCGGGCGCGGGCGCGTCACCCACCGTGCGCCGCGCGGCCGTCGGGCCGACGCCTGGGCGGGCGCCTTCGCGGCCGACTTCGGCGCGGCCGGGGCCAGGACCCGCTCGAGGGCCTCGACGGCGCGTTCCGCGAGCCCGCGCGCGGGCGCCTGGTGGAAGTCGATGCGCTCGATCTGCGCCAGTCGATCGCGCAGCGTCCGCGCTCCGCGTGCCCGGCTCTCGCGGCTTCCGCCGGCCTTCAGCGCCGCCTGTGCGTCCTGTGCCAGCGCCCGATAGTCCTCGTCGCGGGCCCGTTTGAATGCGCTCACGATGTCCTCCTCTCCGCCCGCGTCCAGCGTGTCGGCGGCGAACACCGTCGCCGCGCCGCCGAGCGCGGCGATCTCGCCGCGCAGCCACTCGAAGTCCTCCCGGCACTGATCCGCGTGCGGCAGCACGTAGACGGCGTTGCGCGTCGGCACGGCGCCGATCTGGCGCAGGCGCCGCCACGTCTTCACCCGGGCGTTGGACGGGTGCGCCGGCAACTGGAACGCGAGCAGGAGCCATTTCGCTTCTGATGACATGTGTTACTGATCATATGTAACTGATGTTACATGTCAAGCGCGCCGGAACCGGGGGGCGCTCCCGGCGGGGCCGGCGCGGGCCGCATCGCCGCTCCGTCACGCCGCTGGTCCCGGCGGCCCCCGGCGGTAGTAGGCTGTCGGAGTCGGTGGCCACGTCGCCCGACGGCCCCGTCAGGGACGGGCCGCGCCCGGGCCCACGCCGCCGCAAGGAGCGATCCGATGACCCGACACGTCATGACCGGCGCACTCGTCGCGTGCGCGCTGCTCTCGGGGCCCGTGACGCCTGCACGCGCGCAGGACGTGATCTCGAAGGAGGCCGCCGCCGAACTGAAGGCCTCCTTCCTGGCCGACCTGGATGTGGTGCGCGGCAAGTTCGTGGGCCTCGCCGAGGCCTTCCCGCAAGACAAGTACACGTGGCGTCCCATGGAGGGCGTCCGGTCCGTCTCGGAAGTGCTGATGTTGGCCGCGATGGAGGGCTACGGCTTCATCCCGAACGGCTTCGGCGGCAAGCCGATGCCGCCGCCCGGCGGGCAGGAGGGCGCGGCCAAGCTGCGGGCGCTCACCGACAAGGCCCAGGTGATCGATCACCTCAACAAGGCCTTCGCGCATGCGAAGGCGTCGCTCGAGGCCGTCGATCCGGCCACGCTGACCGGCAAGCGCACGCTCTTCGGCCAGGAGCGCTCGACGTCGCAGATCGCGCTCCTCATCGGCGGCGACCTGCACGAGCACCTCGGACAGCTCATCGCCTACGCGCGTATGAACCACATCGTCCCGCCCTGGAGCAAGTAGCGGCCGCCGCCATCGCGCCGCGCCGGAGCGATCCGGCGCGGCCTCCGGGCCCGCGAGGGGCCGGCGATCAGTTGCGGGGAAGCGCGAACGCCAGGTACTCGCCCGAGTAGGCGCCGCCGCTCACGGCCACGACGATGTATTGCCGGCCGTTCACCGCATAGGTCATGGGCGTGCCCGACTGCGGCGCCGGCATGTAGACGGCGCCGACCTCCCGGCCCGTGGCCTTGTCGTAGGCGCGCAGCATCGCGCCCCGCGGCCGGCCCGGCCCGGTCGTCGTCAGCGGGTCGCCCATCACGACGAGCGTCTTCGTCACCAGCGCGCCGACGGCGCCCGACTGCCCGGTGCGCGGCAGCGTCACGCCCTTGAGCGCCGGGTGGTTGCGCACCGCGTCCGGCGTCTCGCCGTGCGGCACCTGCCACACGATCTCACCGCGATCGAGGTCGATGGCCGTCAGCCGCCCGTAGGGCGGCTTCAGGAGCGGCAGGCCCTGCGGCATCGCGTTCCCGTTGGTCGCCACGTCGCCGGTCGACGAGAGCGGCGCGCCGCCCTTCGTCGTCGGCAGCGGCGCCGCGTCGGCGCCGACGTTCTCGCCAGGCCCCGCGATGTAGCGAACGCCGGTGAGCGCGTTGCCCGAGACGTAGGGGATGTCCGAAAAGGCCTTGTCGGGCGGCGGCAGCAGCCCCAGCACCGGCATGGCCGTGAACGACGGCACGTAGGCGATGTGCGTCTCGGGATCGAACGAGCCGCCGGGCCAGTTGGTCCCGCCCGACGAGCGGAAGCTGCCGAGCGGTCCCTCGCGCCGGCTGACGGGCGGCGGCGTGAAGATGGGCCCGAGCTTGTAGCGCTTCGCGATCTCGATCGCCTCGGCGTGCAGCTCCGGCGTGAAGTCGATGAGGGCGTCGAGCGTGACGCCCTGGTGATCGTAGGCGGGCGGCTTCGTCGGGAAGGGCTGCGTCGGCGAGGTCTGCTCCCCGGGCACGTCGGACTGCGCCACCGGCCGTTCCTCGATCGGGAACACCGGCGTGCCCGTGACGCGGTCGAACAGGTAGAGCCAGGCCTGCTTGCCCATGACGGCCACGCCCTTCACCGGCTTCCCGTCCACGGTGAGGTCGACGAGCATCGGCGCCGTCGCGATGTCCATGTTCCAGATCGGATGGTGCACGAGCTGGAAGTGCCACTTGCGGACGCCCGTCTTGTAGTCGATGGCGACCAGGCTCTCGGCGAACAGGTTGTCGCCAGGCCGGAGCCCGCCGTAGAAATCCGAGCTCGGCGTCTCCACCGGCAGGTAGGCGAGCCCCAGCTCCTCGTCCACGCCGATCTGGTTCCAGACGCCCGTGTTGCCGTTGTTCGCCCACGATTCGTTCTTCCAGGTGTCGTTGCCGAACTCGCCCGGCCGCGGGATCGTGTGGAACGTCCAGAGGCGCCGGCCGGTCCGGACGTCGAACCCGCGCACCAGGCCCTTGGTGTTGTTGTGGGTCTTCGGCGTGCCGCCCTCGAGCATGGCGGCCCCGACGAGGACGACGCCGTCCCGCGTGACGGCGGGCGTCGCATGGAGGCCGATCTCGCCGGCCTCGCGGTCGATCTGCTGGTTCTTCCCGAAGACGACGTCGTCCTTGAGATCGACGAGCCCGTCCCTGCCGAACGACGGGATCCGGGCCCCGGTCTTCGCGTCGAGGGCGACGAGGCGGTAGCCGGTCGTGACGTAGAGGATGCGCTCGTCGCCGCGGCCGTCGGTCCAGTACGCGACGCCCCGGCCCGAGAGCTGACGCGGCGAGGCCGCCGCGCGCGCGCCCTCGTTTTCCGAGTGCACCCACCGGAGCTCACCCGTCGCCGCGTCCAGGGCCACGACCGCCCGCCGTGTTCCGGCGGTCGTGTAGAGGACGCCGTTCACGACGAGCGGCGTGCCTTCGAGCTTGAACTCGGGACGCGGGCCCAGGTTGTCGGTCTTGAACCGCCACGCCACGTCGAGCGTGCCGAAGTTGGAGGCGTCGATCTCGGCGAGGGGGGAGTAGTGGAGGTTCCGCAGGTCGCCGGCGTACGACCGCCACTCGTCCGCCGGGGCGGTCGCGGGCGGCCGCCGTTGCGCGCCTGTGGGGACGAGCAGGGTCGTGGCGATCAGGCCCGCGGCCAGGCCGGGCACGAGCAGGTGGCGCCTCATGGCGCAGATGGTCCGGCCGGAGCCCGCATTTGTCAATCGCGGCTGCCGCGCCCCCGGACGCCAGGGTTCGTCAGAAGACCGGCGCGCCGCTGCCCTCTTGTCCCCGCACGCAGGCCGGCCGCGTCACCCGGCGGGCCGCCGCGAAGTAGCGCTCGGCCGCCGTCCGGTCCGGCAGCGGTGTCAGCGTCCGGCGATCGACGTCGTACACGAAGAGGCGATCGCCGAACGGGTTCCGCGTGACCGCCTCGTAGATGCCCGTCAGGACGGCGTCGCCGTCGATCGACGGCGATGGGCCGAGCACGTCCCCCGTCAGGGACGGGTCCCCGTAGGCCCATCGGAGCATGCCGGTCGCGTCCCAGTCGGTCTCGAAGACGGTCCCTGGGCCGCGGTACGGGCAGACGCCGTCGAGGAGCAGGCGGCTGCCCGCCGGCAGCGTGGCGACGTCCTGCCGCAGCCGGGCGATCAGGCGCTGCTGCTCGGCCGAGGCGTCCACCCAGTAGCTGGCCGTGAGCATCGTCACGAGCGACGCCGACGCCGCGACGATCGCCACGCCGATCACGAACGGCGCGTGCCGGGCCCGCGGAGGCAGGACGGACACGATGCCGCCCCAGGCGCCGAGGGCGAACGCCGCGACGCCGAGCGCGGCCGCAATCGCGGTGCGGTTGTTCATGCCGGTGGCGTGGAAGCCGACGTGCGACGTGACGAGGAACGTCGTGTACCCGGCCGCGACGAGCATCAGCCCGCCGCCGGCCAGCGCCGCCCACGCGCCGCGGCCGATGGCCGCGACCGGCGTCGACCGCGCCGCCCGGTGCACGGCCGCGGCGACGATCGCGCCGAGCGCCAGCGCGGTGAGCGGGCTCGCGCGGCCGCCGTGCTCGCGAAGGACGGTCGCCACCTTGGCCGGCAACTGCCAGCCGAGGTCCACGAGGCTCGTGTGGAAGGCACTCGAGACGAGCCACCGCACGTACTCCCCGTAACTGCCGGCCGGGACCTCGACGCGGGGCGACACCGACATCTTGTAGGCCGCGGCGGCGGCGATGACGGCGGCGATGCCCAGGCCGGAGAGGAGCGTGCTTCGCCCATCCCGGCGGCGCGTGCCGGCATCGCCTGGCGCGGCGTACTCGAGGAGCGGGACGAGCAGCAGCAGCGGCGTGATCACCTCGTAGGAGAGCACGCTGAGGGCCGCGGCCGCCAGGCTGAGGCCGCGCCAGACGGCCGGATGTGGTGACGAGGCGCGCCGCAGGGCCGCCCAGAGACTCAGGGCGCAGGCCGAGACGCTGAGGTTCACATGGACCACCGACAGCCAGAGCCGGTCGGTGGCGTAGTGGGGCAGCAGCGAGAACACGGCCGGCCAGGCGACGGCGAGCACGCGCGGCAGGCCCAGCCGCCGCAGGGACAGATAGAGGAACACCGAGGCCGCCGCCAGCAGCGCGTGGTTGACGACGTGGTATCCGAGGGGACTGGCGCCGAACAGCCAGTACTGGACCGCCACGAGCGGCGCGAACAGCGGCCGCGCCGGATCCTGGTCCCACAGCACGCGGACATAGCCGACGAGGGAGCGGTCGCGGGCGGTGGCCAGGTCGCCGATGAACGCCCAGTCGTCGCTGTAGAACCCGAGACCGGCCAGGTACGGCCACGCCGAGACGGCGACGAGCGCCACGAGCAGCGCGCCGTCGACGATGAACTCTCGAGCCCTCGGCTCCGGCCGTGTCATGTGGAGGTCCGCGGGTCGCGTCGCGCCGCCCGCCTCGCCGGCGGAGGCGTCGCGTCCCGCCCGGCGTCGCGAATCCCGCCTGCGCGTTCAGCGCCCCCGCGACGGCGCCGCCATACCGTACCAGCAGATCCCGTCGATCGTCGAGATCCCGGCACGGGTCGCCTCGGCCCTCACGCATCGGCGCTAAGATGGGGCGACGGGCAGGGGCGTCGATGTCCGGCCTGACCAAGTGGTACCTGGACCTCGTCACCGACGAGGGAACCGCGCTGGTCGCGTATGCGGCGACCCTGGACTGGTCGGCCCTGCACGTCGATGCCGCGTCGGCCCTGATCGCGAGGCCAGGCGCGCCACCCGTCGATCGCTGGGTCTGGCGATCGGCTGCGCCGCCGGCGCTCACCGACGGCGCCGTGCGTTACGCCAGCCCCGCGCTGGCACTGGCGGCTGAATGGCGGGCCGCGGGTCCCGCCCTCTCCGAGACGCTCTTCGAAGACGCGCGCGGCGCCGTGCGCTGGACGTGTCACGCCCCGGACAGCGAGGCCTCGTTCCGCCTCGGACCGGAACGGTTCCGCGGACGGGGCTACGTGGAGTGCCTCACGTTCACCCGTCCGCCCTGGTCGCTGCCCCTCCGACGGTTACGGTGGGGCCGTTTCTGCGCGGCGAGTCACCACGCCGTGTGGATCGACTGGGACGAGGGCGTCACGCGCCGCTGGATCTGGTTCGACGGGCGCTTCGCGCCTGAGGCGCGCGTGCAGGCGAGCGGCGTCGTCCACCTGCCCGGCGGCCACACGCTCGACATCGTCCCCGGACGCACGCTGCTCGATCGACGCGCGCTGCAGGTCCTGACGGACGCCCATCCTGCGCTGGCGGCCCTTCCGATGGGACCGCTGCGGCGCCTTCGCGAGACCAAGCGCCTCGATCGCGGCATCCTCCGACGCGACGGCGCGGCCGTGGCGTCGGGCTGGGTGATTCACGAAACGGTCGTGTGGTGATGGCCTGGCGCGCGCTGGCGGCTCGCGTGGCGTACGGCGCGGCGTTCGTCGCCGGCGTGCCGCTGCTGCTCGTGCTCTGGGCGCGCGCCAGCGCCGATCGCGTCGGCGTGCCCGGCGTACACGCGCCGGTCCCCGGCGTCGCGCTGACCGTCGCGGGCGTGGCGCTCACGCTCACCGGGATGCGCGCGCTCGTCCGCCACGGGCGGGGCCTCCCGATGAACGCGTTCCCGCCGCCCGTCTTCGTCCGCCGCGGCGTGTTCGGCTGGCTGGGGCATCCGATTTACGTGGGCTTCGGCCTCGCGGTGCTCGGCCTGGCCCTGGCCACGGGCTCGGCCTCGGGGCTGTGGCTGGTGACGCCGACGGTGTGGCTCGCGATGACGGCCCTCGTCCTGGGATACGAGCAGCACGACCTCCGGCGCCGGTTCGGCGCGGCCGCCGCGGCGACGGTTCGCCTCTCGCTGCCGCCGCTGGCCGGCACGCGGCCGCCAGGGATCGAGCGCGTGGCGACGGCCGTCGTCACCTTCGTGCCCTGGCTCACGGCGTACTACGCGGTCCAGGCGCTGGGCCGGCCGCCGGATGCCGTGCCGTGGCTGCTGCCCGGGGAATCGGGCTGGCCGGTGGTGGAGTGGATGGAACTCCCGTACGTGAGCGCCTACCTGCTCGTGCCGCTCAGTCTCGCCGCCGCCCCGACGAGACGCGACCTCCGCCTCTTCGCGATGAGCGGCCTGGCGGCCACGGCGGCGTTCACGCTCTGCTGGCTGGTGCTGCCCGCGGCGGCCGCGCATCGCGCGTTCGAGCCGGCGACGTGGTGGGGCACGCTCATCGTCCGCGAGCAGGCGGACTCCCACGGCGTGGCGGCGTTCCCGTCGTTCCACGTCTTGTGGCCCATGCTCGCCGCCAGGGCCGCGACCGCCGGACGCGGCGCGGCGGCGCGCGCGGCGGCGTGGAGCTGGGCGGCGCTCGTCGGCGTGAGCGCGGTCCTCACCGGTCACCACGCGGTGGTCGACGTGGCCGCCGGCGCGGCCGCCTTCGTGCCGTTCGCGCACCCGGGCCGCAGCTGGGCCCGCGTCCAGGGATGGGGCGAGACGATCGCCAACTCGTGGCACGAGTGGCGCGTCGGTCCCGTGCGGTTCATCAGCCATGGCGTGTATGCCGGTCTCGCGGCCGCCGTCGGCATGGTCGTGGCGGGGGCCGCCGGGGGCACCGAGGCCGGTGTCGCGTGGGTGGGCCTCTGGGTCCTCGTCGGCGCCGGGCTCTACGCACAGGTGCTCGAGGGGTCGTCCCGGCTCCTGCGACCGTTCGGATGGTACGGCGGCGTGCTCGGTGCCATGGCCGGGATCGCCACCGCGTCCCTCGTCGGCGCGTCGCCCCTCGCGCTGCTCGGGGGATTTGCCGTCGCGGCGCCCTGGGTCCAGCTCGTGGGGCGGCTCCGCTGCCTCGTGCAGGGCTGTTGTCACGGCGCGCCGGCGCCGAAGGCCTGGGGCATCCGGTACCGCCATCCGCGGAGCCGCGTCTGGCACGTGGCGAGCCTGCGCGGCATCCCCGTCTATCCGACGCCGCTGTACTCGATGGCCGCGAACCTGGTCATCGGCCTCCTGCTCGTCCGGTTGCGCACGCTGAACACGCCGGACGTGCTCGTCGCGGGCGTCTATCTGATCCTGTCCTCCTGCGCGCGTTTCGTCGAGGAGTCGTACCGCGGCGAACCACAGACGCCGATCGTCGCCGGCCTGCACGTGTACCAGTGGCTCGCGGTGGCGACGCTCCTGGCCGGTGTCGCGGTCACGATGGTGCCGGTCGCCGCGGCCGGTGCGTGGCACGCCCCGTCGTCCTCGCTCGTGGCGGGCGCACTCGTGATGGGCCTGATCTACGCGGCGGCGATGGGCCTGGACTTCCCAGGGTCCAGCCGCCGGTTCAGCCGCCTGGCGCCCGCGGAGTGATCGGTGCGTCGCCGCCTGCCCCGCGTCGGCCCGGCCTGTTACCCGGCGGCGCGACGCCCGCGCCGCTGGACGAGCGCGAGGTAGCGGTCGCGCGGCTCGCCCGTCCAGCCGCTCACGCCGTGCCGCGGCAGCCAGACGAGATGCACCCACGCCGCCCCGAGGAGCGGGACCGCGAGCAGGCCGTACGCCCACGCCCGACCGGCCCACGAGGCGACCGCCAGCGTGACCACGAGCACGAGGGCGACCTTCGTGAGCCGCCGGGCGCGCGGCTTGTGCTCCTCGAAGCGGCCGAAAAGCACGGATCCGACGGCGAAGATGGCCATCACGACGGCGACGTCGAACCAGCGGGTGTCGAGGCTCCACATGCGAGGCAATCCAGGACGCATCATACGACCACGCGCCGCGCGGCGCCCGTCGTCCGCCGTCAGGGAATGAACGTCGCGATCCAGCTCTGGACCGCCGCCTGGTCGACCCGGTAGCCGAATGACGCGCCCGCGCAGTTGTCGTTCAGCACGAACGAGTTCACGGCGACGATGTGGTTCGTGCCCGTGAAGATCGCACCGCCGGAGTCGCCGAAGCACGTGCCGCCGCCGCCCGTGCCCTTGCCCTGGGCGTTGGTCGTCTGGATGTTGAAGCCGTCGGTGAGCGCGCTGCGCAGGTCCACCAGCTGCACCCAGGCCTTCAGGCGATCGCGCACCGACGAGAGCTGCGGCTTGACGGACTGCAGGCCGTAGCCGACCACCTTGAAGTTCACGTCCTTCAAGCCGCGCGCCGTGGCCAGGTCATCCAGGTAGCCTGCCGGGGCGAGCGGCGGGTAGAAGGGCAGGGAGACCGCCTGATCCAGGACGACGACGCCGGTGTCGCCCGTGTCCGGCAGGTAGAGTCCGCCCTGCCAGCCGGGATACGTGTAGGCCCGCCCGGTAATGCCGCCGCTGAAGGGATACCCGGTCTGCTGCGCGGCCTTCTCCTGGAACCACACGCGCGCCGGCCCGTTCAACTCGGTGCAGTGGCCGGCCGTCAGCATCACCGTCGGCGCGATGAGCGTGCCCGTGCAGCGCCACTGCGGGGTGCCCGACGTGTCCGAAAACACGATGAGGCCGACATACGGGTGCTCGCCGTTGTCGGGGTCGCCGAAGCGGACGGCCATGACGGCGGCGCTGACCATGAGCGTCAGCGCCGCGGTAAGCGTGATGCGAACCAGACGGGATCGGGACATGGAACCTCCAAAGGGAGCTCGAGCATAGCGCGTCGGCCGCCATGCTTGGTCCGGCCAGACAAAGGTCTGGAGCAGGAATGGGGCGCCGTTTGCCTCGGGCACGACCGAGAATAGGGGCGTCGGCTCATGTACCCCGTCCTCTTCCGCATCGGCACCTTCGAGATCACCAGCTTCGGCGTCCTCGTCGCCATCGGCGCGGCGGTGGGGCTCTGGCTCTTCGACCGCGAGCGCCAGGCGTCGGGACTGCCGGACAGCACGCTCGACGCGGCCATGGCGGGCATCGTCGGCGGCCTGGCCGGCGCGAAGCTCGTCTGGGCGATCGAGCATGCCGGCCGCGTGGGCCCGTTCTTCGACCTGCTCTTCTCGCGCGGCGGCCTGAGCTGGTTCGGCGGATTTGCCGGCGGCATCACGGCGGGCCTCCTGATGCTGCGGAGGCACACGCTTCCGGTACTGCGGGTCCTGGCGGCCGCGGCGCCGGCCCTTGCCGTGGGCCATGCCATCGGTCGCGTCGGCTGCTTCCTCGTCGGCGACGACTACGGCACGCCCAGCACGCTGCCATGGGCCGTGGCGTTCCCCCGGGGGCTGCCCCCGACGACGACGCCCGTCCATCCGACGCAGCTGTACGAGATGGCCGCGCTTCTGCCGGTGGCGTGGCTGCTGCTGTGGATGCGCCGGCGGGGCCGGAGCGACCACGTCGTGTTCGGCACCTACCTGGTGCTCACGGGCACGACCCGATTCTTCGTCGAGCTCCTGCGCGTGCGCACGCCGATCGTCGGGCCGTTCGCGATCGCCCACGTCTTCGCGCTGGCGGCCATCGTGCTGGGCCTGGCGATCGCCGCCGCCTCCCCGTCCCGTCGCTGACCGCGCGGCGGCGCCCAGCGTGCAACGCCGCGTGCCCCGGTCCGCTCGCGACCCGCATCACCTGCCCGCGCCGGATTATTCCCGGGTCCCTGCGACCGGCCGCCCGCCCGCCGCCGGGAATTTCACCGCCGACCACCGGTATTTCGATGGTGTCGCCACCACGGCGGCCCGCGGTCCGCCGCGGCGCTTCCCGACGGAGAGTGCCATGACCCATCGATGTCTCACCCTGCTGGCGGCGACGCTCTGCCTCGCCGCTGCGACGGCCGCGAGCGCCGGCCCCGGCGGCGGCGATCGCCGCGCGTCGCCCGGCGCCATCTACACGATGACCAACGGCGCTGCGGGGAACGCCGTGCTCGTGTTCGACCGTGCCGCCGACGGCCGGCTCCTGCCAGCCGGCCCTGTCGCCACCGGCGGCGCCGGCACGGGCGCCGGCCTGGGCAACCAGGGCGGGCTCGTCCTGACGGACAACGAGCGGTGGCTGCTCGTGGTCAATGCGGGCAGCCACACCGTGTCGGTGCTCGAGGTGCGGCCGCACGGGCTGCGCCTCGTGGACGTCGTCGACAGCGGCGGGCTCACGCCGATCAGCGTCACCGAGCGCCACGGCCTGGTGTACGTGCTCAACGCGGGCACCGACTCGATTGCGGGCTTCAGGCTGCGCCGCGGCCGGCTGCAGCCCATCCCCGGCAGTCTGCGCGGCCTGAGCGGCACCGGCGTGGCCCCGGCGCAGATCGGCTTCTCGCGCGACGGCGGCGTGCTGCTCGTGACGGAGAAGGCCACCAGCCAGATCGTCGCCTATGCCGTCGATCGCCACGGCGTGCCCGCTCAGGCGCTGGTGCAGCCGTCCAGCGGCGCGACGCCGTTCGGCTTCGCCTTCGGCCGCCGCGACCAGGTGTTCGTGACCGAGGCCACCGGCGCGCCGAACGGTGCCGCCACCTCCTCGTACGAGGTGGACGAGGACGGCGCGCTGACGGCCATCAGCCCGTCGGTGCCCACCAACCAGGCCGCCGCCTGCTGGGCCGTGCTGACGCCCGACGGCCGCTACCTGTACGTCACCAACGCGGCCAGCGGGTCGATTTCGGGCTTCGCCGTGGACTTCGACGGCCGGATCGCGCTGCTCGACGATGACGGCCGTACCGGCGTCACCGGCGCGGGCAGCACGCCGCTCGACATGGTGGTCACCGACAACGGCCGCTTCCTGTACGTCCTGAACGGCGGCAGCCACACGATTGCCGGCTTCCGCGTCGGCGGCGACGGCGGCCTCCAGCCGCTGCCCGGCGCCGTGCCCGTGCCCGCCACCGCCAACGGCCTGGCCACGCGTTGAGCCGGCTGCCGGCGCGGCGCGGGCCGCCGTGCCGGCGCACGGTCGTCCGGACGCCCTCGGGCGCCGCGTCTGGCGGCTAGGGGACGACGCGGATGGCGTAGTGCGCGTGTTCGGTCGTCGAGCCGCGCGTGGCGCCCACCGCCAGGACGTACTCGCCGGCCGCGAGCGGCGCCAGCGTCACCTCGGCCACGGCCGTCCTGGCGTGCGACGCCTCGTCGAGCCGCTCGGCGATCTTCACCGGGATCTCGACGGCCTGGCCGAGCCGATTGAGCAGGTGGGCGTCGAGCACCGCGCCCTCGACGAGGACGGCCGTCTCCGTGATCAGCCGTTCGGTCCGGCGGAAGCGCGGGTCGGCCGTCGGTTCCACGCGGCGGCCGGTGCTCGGGCCCCAGCGGAAGGCGAGCGACGTGGGCCCGAGGAGGGCGCCGGCGCCGGGCACGGCGGCTTCGGCGACGGCCGTCAGCGGCACGGTGCCGCCGTCGGGCGTCGCTTCCACGCGAACCTTGTAGCGGCCGGGCGCGAGGGCCGGCGCCGCGTGCTCCACGAGCGCCACCCGCGCGCCCGGCCCCAGCGTCACGGCGGCGGGGTCGCCTGTCCGGGCGCCGGCCTCGTCCATCACCACCACCTGCGCGGTGGCGCCCTTCGCCCACTCCGCGGAGGCGGCCGTGGCGCGATCGATCTCGAGCGCGATCCGCAGCGAGCCCGGGCCCCCGACGGCGTCCACGACGAGCGCGGTCGGGGCGCGTCCGCCGGGCAGGCGCGCCAGCGCCCGCGCGACCTCGTCCGGCGCCTCGCGGCGCGTCTCGGCCGGCGCCGCCGCGGCCGTGACCTCGGCCTCGGTCGGCGCGACGTAGCCGGGGCGCGACCTGGTGCTCACGCCGGGACGCGTGACCTTCACGGTCAGGCGTCGGTACTTGCCGTCGAGCTTCTGGTTCGTGGAGACGTAGCCGAGCAGGTAATAGGACCCGATGTCGGTGAGCAGCTTCGGCAGCGCCCGGTCGATGTTCGTGTTGAGCACGACCTCGCCGTCCGTCTCCAGGGCGAGCTCGCGCAGGTGATCCTGGCGGCTCGACAGCCGCCGGCTGTCCTGCACTGGCGTCGAGGGACGGGCCGGCCCGATCGGATCGTCGAACACGACGAGCCCCCGCGGGTCGATCGGATAGAAGCTGACGTTGGCCCGGTTGGCCGTCCGCATCAACTGCTGGTAGTCCCGATCGAGGTCGCGGCGGGCCAGCAGCGAACGTTCGCGCTCGCAGGTGTCGAGGCTGGCATTCGTGTCGAGCGTCAGGCGGCCGTCCGGCGTGAGCCCGAGCGGATCGGGCCCGCCCGGCACGACGCGCCGGCCGCCCATGGTGATCGCCCGGCCCAGGAACTCGTCGGGCCCCGGCGTCAGCCAGCCTTCGGTCAGGAGGAGGACGAAGGAGCGTTCCTCACGGGTGCCTTCGAGGTACCGGATCAGGTCGGCGAGCGCATCGAGCGTGCGGGCCTCGCGGCGGCGCTCGATGAGGGCCTTCGCCAGGCCGGCCGTGGACCCGTTGTCCGCGTAGCACTGCTCGATGACCTGCTCCTGCGGGTCCGTCGTCCTGCCGCGCTGGCCCCACGTCCAGTTCGACGTCAGGAGGCGCGTGACCGACGACGTGCGCGGCGAGAAGGTCACGGCGCGCGCCGGGAGGTCGGGCGTCATCACGCCCACGAGGTCGTTCTCGCCGACGAGGCGATCGAGGAGGGTGCCGACGGGCCCTTGCGCGTGGAACGACCCCTCGACCTGGACGTGCAGGGTGTCGAGGAAGAGCACGAACAGGCGCGTGTCGGGCTGCGCCGCTCGGGCGCGGGACTCGGCGACCGACGTGGGCTCCACGCGCGCCGTGTCGGGGACGGCGCCCCGGGCGCGGATGAACTCGAAGGACGTGACCTCCTGGCGGACGCCGTCCTCGAACACCTCGAAGTCGGCCGCGGTCAGGTCGGTCACGGGCGCCCCGTCCGCCGACGCGTACACGTCGAGCCGGACCAGGTTCGTGCCGCCGCGGAAGCGCGGCTCCTGGGGCTGGGATGCCGGCGCCGCCGTCCACGCCGCGACCAGGCACCAGCCGAGAACGACGGCGGCGGACGACCTCATCGTTCGCGTCACCGGCGTGGCGGCATGGCCCGCTTGCCGTCCACGACGGGAGGGAAGTCGCGAATTTCGTCGTAGACCTCGGTGATGAATCGATCCTTGCTCTGCTGCGTGTCGCCGAGCGTCGACTCGTCGTACGGCGCGGTGAGGTTGGCGGCGAGGGCCTCCTGCAGCGACCTGCCCTGCGTCCTGAGCGCCGCCACCTTGTTCCAGACGTCCACCAGCATCGCGCGGTACGGCTGCAGGTCCCGTTTCGTGATGAAGGTCCCGTGGCCGGGCACGAGCGTCGTGTCGGGACCCGCGAGGGTCTCGATGAGATCGATGGCGTCGAGCATGCCCTGGATCGACCCGCCGTTGGCCTGGTCGGCGAAGGGGTAGCCGAAGTTCCGGTAGAAGTCCTCGATGTAGATGACGTTCGCGGTCCGGAAGCGCACGATCGTGTCGCCGGCCGTGTGCGAGGGCATCATCGGGATGACGTCCACGACCTCGCCGTTCATGTGGAACGTCACGGCGGGCCGGCCGCGCGTCGCCGGGTCGTAGGCGTAGGTCACGGCGGGGACCGCGGCGGGATCGGGCGCCGGGGCCGGCTGGCCGTTGGCCCGCGGCGGCGGCCGCAGCATCTCGTTGCGGAGGTTCTCCTGCGCGTAGATGAGGCCGCCCTGCGTCGCGAAGAGCGCGTTGGCGCCCGTGTGGTCGCTGTGGATGTGCGTGTTGACCACGATGCGGATCGGCCCGTCGGCGAACGTGCGCAGCGCGGCGAGCGTCTTCTCGCCGACCTGCCGGTTCTGCGTGTCGACGAGGAGCACGCCGTCGGAGCCGAAGAGGGCCATGGCCCGCCCGCCCGATCCGTCCGGGTGGGCCGGATCGAGGGCCTCGGACCCATGCAGCACGAACAGGTTCGGCGACATCTTCGCCGTGACCATGATCTGGATGCGGTCCCACGGCGTCTGGTAGCCGGGCGGGAACGTGAACGGGCCCTTGCCCGGCGGCACGAGGACGACCGGATACCCGGGCGCCTGCCCCCAAAGGACGGCCGGGGCGGCGGCGAACGCCGCGAGAGCCAGCAGGCACCAGGTCCGGGTTCGCATGGGACGCTCCTCGATCGGGATCGCGCCGGCCGATCGGCGTCGAGTGTCGCACACTCCGCCCGGCCGGGGCGGGGCCCGGACGGCTTTCCGTTCCGGCGCCCCGGGCTGCTAGGATGACGCCGTCGCCAGCCGGCGACGCCGCGACGGCCACAGAGGAGCAGTCCATGACGAGAATTCACCGGTCCACGGCGTCCGCTCTCCTCGCGTGCGCGCTCGCCGCGGCGCCGCGCCCGGCCGCCGCCCAGAGCATGCTCGGCGATGGCTACGTGCTGCCGCCGGCGGGCGTGCAGGAGCTGTTCCGGCGCGACAAGAACTACGCGACCCTCGACCGCCTCAGCCCCGACGGCGACCACTTCCTCGTCCCGACGTTCCAGGAGCTCACCGACCTTTCGCTCATGTCGCAGCGGACGCTGCGGCTGGCCATGCTCGAGCTCGTGCCGGAGGTGAACCGCGAGTGGCGGCTGGCCACGTACGGCAACGAGGGGCTGTCGCTGTTCTCGCTGAAGGAGCGCCGCACCTACCCGGTCCAGACGCCGGAGGGCGCGTTCGTCAGCGACATGCGCTGGTCGCCCGACGGCAGCCAGCTCGCGTTCGTGGCGCACCCGCGCGGCACGGCCTCGCAGGTCTGGATCGCCGACGTGAAGACGGGCCAGTCGCGGCGGGTGAGCGAGGCGGCCGTGATGGCCACGCTCGTCGCGCGGCCGGGCGGCGGCGGCGAAGCCGCCGAGACCGCCGGCGGCCGCCTCCTGCAGTGGCTGCCGGACGGCTCGCTGCTCACGGTGATCGTCCCGTCCAACCGGGGCCCGGAGCCGCAGGAGCCGGCCGTGCCCGTCTCGCCGATCATCCGCCGCAGCCGCGACACGGCGACGCCCACCTCGACGCAGCCGTTCCTGCTGCGGACGGCGACCGACGAGCGGCGGTTCAAGTACTACACGACCGCCCAGCTCGCCATCCTCGCCCCGGGGCGTGCGCCGCGTCCGATCGGCCAGCCGATGATGTACCTGGACTACACGCTCAGTCCCGACGGCCGGGCGATCCTGCGCGAGACGATCGACGAGCCCCTGTCCTATCTCGTCCCGTTCTCGTCCTTCGGCCGCCGCCTCGAGGTGATCGACCTGGACGGCACCGTGCTGTCCGAGATCCGCCGCCGTCCCCTGCAGGAAGCGCAGTCGCGGGGCCGCGACGCCAACGACACCCTGCCGCGCGACGTGGCCTGGCGTCCCGACGGCAAGGGGCTGTCCTTCCTCTGGCGCGAGAACGGCGGCACCGACGCGCCGAAGGACCGGGTGATGCTGCTGGCGCCGCCCTACGCGCTCGCGCAGGCGCAGACCCTCGTGTCGTCCGAGCAGCGGCTGAGCGACGTCCGCTACTCGCGCGACGGCCGCTACGCCACGGTGACCGCAGCCCGGCGTCCCGCCAACGGCGGGGGCGCCCGTGAGGATCTGGTCGCCTACGACCTGACGGCGTCGCCGCCGGCGGCCTTCGTCCTGAAGGCCGGCATCGACGCCTCGGATCCGCTGCAGGCGCCGGGCGAGCCGATGACGACGGCGAGCGGCAACGGCGTCGTCGCGCTCACCGTGTCCGGCGACGGCGCCGCCGTCTTCCTGCGCGGCGAGGGCTACAGGCCCACCTTCGCGCCGCAGCCGTTCGTGGACCGCGTGACGATCCGGACCGGCGCCTCGACGCGGCTCTTCGAGGGCGCGGCCGGCTCGTTCGACCAGCCGCTCGTCGCGCTCGACGCCGACGCCCGGCGCCTGATCGTGTCGCGCGAGGGCCGCGGCACCGTGCCGGACAGCTATCTCTGGACGGCGGCGACGAACACGTTCGACAACCTGACCGCCAACCGGGACCCGTACCCCGAGATCACGGCCGCCCGGCGCGTGGACTTCGAGTTCACGCGGCAGGACGGCGTGAAGGTCCGGGGCCGGATCTCCCTCCCCGTCAACTACCAGCCCGGCACGCGCGTGCCGGCCGTCTTCTGGGACTATCCCCGCGAGTACGAGGACGGCGCCGCCTACTGGCGCGACGCCATCAAGGCCCGCAACGTCAACGCGTATTCGCCCCTCAGCTTCCTGCGGTGGTCGGACATCTGGCTGACGCAGGGCTACGCGCTGGTCTACGTGGACATCCCCATCCTGGGGAAGGACGGCCGCTACAACGACAACTTCGTGCCGCACCTGTCCGACACGATCTACTCGGCGATCCGGACGCTCGACGAGATGGGCTACATCGACGTCAACCGCCTCGGGCACGGCGGCCACAGCTACGGCGCCTTCACCACGGGCAACCTGCTGGCGCACACGCCGTACTTCAAGGCCGGCATCGCCGGCGACGGCGCCTACAACCGCACGCTCACGCCCATGACGTTCCAGGGCGAGCGCCGCAGCTTCTGGGACGCGCCGACGACCTACGTGGAGATGTCGTCGTTCTTCTACGCCGACCAGATCCAGGCGCCGATGCTGATGTATCACGGCGCGCAGGACAACAACTCGGGCACCTTCATCATCCAGTCCGAGCGCATGATGCAGGCGCTGACCGGCCTGGGGAAGACGGCCGCGCTCTACATCTATCCCTTCGAATCCCACGCCCCCCGGGCCCGCGAGAACTTCCTCGACCTCTGGGCGCGCTGGCTCGAGTGGTTCGACAAGTACGTGAAGAACGCCCCGGCCACCCCGGCGCAGACGTCGCAGCAGCCGCAGTAGCGGCGCCGGGAGGCCGGAGCGGCACGTCGCCGGGCCCGATTCCGTGTCCCGCCGCAGGATCGGCGCCGCCGCGGCGCGGATGCCTGGGCGACGGCTGCGAATGACCGGCTCGGGCAGCTCTGCCGGATCATCTCGACCGTAGCCGCGCCGCCCGGCCGGCCGGCATCGACGCGGCGCGCGTGGTGTATAAGGCGGAACCGTGCCAGGAGATCCGCATGCCCGATCCTGATGCCTCCACCCTGTGGCCCCGGCCCGCGATCCACGTCGATGGCGTCGAGCAGCCGTCGCTGACGGCCGACCTCGAGGAGCTCGTCATCGAGGAGGCGCTGTCGCGTCCCGCCCGCTGCCGTGCGCGCTTCGCCAACGTCGTGCCCACGCGCACCGGCACCGAGTTCACGTATTTCGGACTGCAGGCCGTGTCCTTCGGCCGTACGCTCACCGTCTGGCAGGGCATGCCGCCCGTGACGCTCGTGCGCATGTTCGACGGCCGGGTGGACGACGTCGGCGGTGCGTACCCCGACGCGGCGGCGCCGGGATTCATCGTGGGCGCCGGGGACGGCCTGACCGCGTTCCGCGACCGGCAGCGGACGCGCACGTTCGAGGACGCGACCGACGCGGAGATGATCGCGGCCATCGCGAGTGAGCACGGCCTCGCGCTCGATCTGGACCTCGGGGGACCTCAGCCCACGCACCCCGTCACCGTGCAGCTCAATCAGAGCGACGCGGCGTTTCTCGCCGATCGCCTCACGGCCCTCGACGCCGGGATGTGGGTCGAGGCCGGCACCCTGGTGGTGCGAACGTCGACCGGCGCCCCGGTCCGGACGCTGGAGTACGGACGCGAGCTGACGGCGTTCACCGTCTCGGCCGACCTGCGGGAGCAGCGGTCCGCGATCGGCGTGACGGGCTGGGACTTCCGCGCCAAGCAGGCATTCGTCGCGACGGCCGGTGACGCCGATCTGGTCCCGGCCCCGGGGGCGCCGGCCACCGGCCCGCGCGTCCGCGAGGTGGCGTTCGGGCCGGCGCTCGACGCCGTGGTAAACGAGCTCCCGGCCACGGCCGAGGAGGCCCAGGGCCTGGCCGTGGCGCACCTTCGGGCCCGCGCCGCCACGTTCATCACGGGCCGCGGGCAGGCCGGCGGTGCCGTCGACCTCCGCGCCGGGCGCGCGGTGGCGTTGCAGGGACTGGGGACGCTCTTCAGCGGCACCTACCAGGTCACGGCCGTCCGGCACGAGTTCACGCGCGATCGAGGCTGGCGGACGTCGTTCGACGTGCGCCGTCAGGCCCTGGGGCCGGTGGGGAAGGCCCAGCCATCCAAGGAGATCGTCCATGCCAGTGCAGATACCCGACACGACCCGTCCCACCGTGACCGACCCCGGCGTGCCCCGGCCCGGCGGCGAACGCCCGCTCGCCGGCGCGGGTGAAGCCGGCACGGCGGCGGCCGCGGCGATTCCGGCCGAGCGCTGGTACGGCGTCCACGTCGCGATCGTGACCGACAACCAGGACCCCGAGTCGCTGGGCCGGGTCCGCGTCAGGCTGCCGTGGGCGCCCGATCCCGGGGCCGGCGCGCTCGGCAAGGGCGGCCTCTACGAGGGCTGGGCCCGCACGGCGACGATGGCCGCGGGACGGAACCGCGGCTCGTGGTTCCTGCCCGACGTGGGCGACGAGGTGCTCGTGGCGTTCGAGGCCGGGCACCCCGGCCGGCCGCTGGTGGTCGGCGCGCTCTGGAACGGGCAGGACCCGCCGCCGGTGACCGCCGCGGCCGCGAGCAGCGTGAAGCTCCTGCGCACCGGCGGCGGCTCCGAGGTGCGGTTCGACGACGCGCCGGGCGACGAGACGGTGCGCGTGCGGACGGCCGCGGGCCAGTCGATCGAGCTGCGCACGGGCGGCGGCGGATCCGTGCGCGTCACCGACGGCCACGGCAGCACGGTGACGCTCCGCCCGTCGGGCGTGACCGTCGCGTCGTCGGCGCCGGTGACGGTGCAGGGCAGCTCCATTGCGCTCGAGGGGGCCATGGTGCAGGTGAAAGCGGCCGTCCTCAAGTGCGACGGCATCATCCATGGCACGACCCTGATCGTGGACAGCGTGGTGGCGTCCACCTATACACCCGGCGCCGGCAACGTCTGGTAGCCGCCGCTCAGTCCCGCTGCAGCACCTTGAACGCGAACTGCCGTCCCAGCGTGCGGCTGAGCGTGATCCACAGGATCGTCAACGGCTCCAGGTACCGAGCCGACGACAGGGGACCCGCGTCGACGGGCTCGAAGCCGACCGCGGCGACGAGGTCCCTGACGACGGCCTTGGCGTCGGGGTCGTCGCCGCAGTAGAAGTTGCTGGCCCGGACGCCGGCGTACTCGGGACGGGCCAGGACCTCCGCCCCCTGGGCGCTGAAGCTCTTCACCACGCGGGCGCCCGGCAGCAGCCGCGCGACCGCCTCGGCGCCAGAGTCGGTGTGGCCGTGGAGCAGCGTCAGGCCGGGCCCGATCGGGTTCGTGCAGTCGATGACGAGGCGGCCCGCCCACGTGGGCAGCGCCCGGGCGACGTCGGGCACGGCGGCGAACGGCACCGCCAGGGTCACGACCTCGGCGCTGGAGAGGGCGTCCGCCACGCCGGCCACCGCGGCGCCGATCCCGCGCGCGAGCGCGACGACGTCCGGATCCTGCGGGTCGCGCGCGCCGAAGGTGACCTCGTGACCGCCGGCCCGCCAGGCCCGGGCGAGTCCCTCGCCAATGTGTCCGCTTCCGACGATCGCGATCCGCATACGCCCTCCTAGCACCCCAGCGCCGCGACGACGGCGCGCGCCGTCTCCTCGCCGGAGAAGTTCTGCTGTCCCGTGATCAGGTTGCCGTCGCGGACGGCGAACCCTCGCCATCTTCCCGCCTGCACGAAGTTGGCGCCGAGCCCCGTGAGCCGATCCTCGATGCGCCAGGGCATCACGTGCGTGCCCCGCGGCAGCAGTCCCTGCCGCCAGACGGCCTCGTCCGCGTCGTCCTCCTCTACGTTGGCGAAGCCCGTGACCGTCCGTCCGGCCGCGAGCGGCTCACCGTTCGACAGCCGCGCCTCGGCCAGCAGCGCGGTGCCGTGGCACAGGGCCGCCGCGATCTTCCCCGCCTCGTAGAACTCAACGAAGCGGCGCTGCAGGGCCGCGGCCGCCGCGAACGTGAACATGGGCGCCTGGCCCCCCGCCACGACGATGGCGTCGAAGTCCGAGACGTCCGCGGCGGACACCGGCGGCGTGTCGTCCACGAGCGCCCGGAGTTCCGGCGTGTGGATGAAGCCCTGGCTGACCAGGTTGGTCCGGCTGTAGCCGCTGGGGTCGTTCGGGTCGCTCATCGCGTCGGCCTCGCAGCGCCCGCCGTCGGGACTGAACACCCGCACCGCGTAGCCGGCCTCGGTGAAGACATGGTACGGATGCGTCAACTCGCTCCACCAGAAGCCCACGGGCCAGCCCGTGGTCGTGGAGACGGCGGGGTTCGCGACGACGAGGGCGATCCGCTTCGGCGCGCGTGTCGAGCGATTGGGGTCCTTGACGCTCATGCGCCCACGGTACGAGGACGCGCGCGTCTTGAAAAGTACGCACCCCCGCGTGCCATACTCACCGCGAGGAGAGTGTCGATGCCGCCGTTCGAGTTCGAGGGGCGGGTGTACCAGAACCCGGTGGAGCTGGCGCAGGACGTGATCGGCGGCAAGTGGAAGATGCCGGTTCTGTGGCGGCTCGCGCGGAGGACGTGGCGGTACAACGAACTGCGCCGCGAGCTGCCGCGCATCTCCCACAAGATGCTCACCCAGCAGCTCCGCGAGCTCGAACGCGACGGGCTCCTCACCAGGACCGTGCACCCCGTGGTGCCGCCGCACGTCGACTACGACATCACGCCGCTGGGCCGCACCGCGGTACCCGCCATCGAGGCCCTCCGCGACTGGGGCGTCGTGTTCCGGCGCCGGCGCGCGTCGTCCGGTCCGCGACGGCCCGCCGCGTCGGCGTGATCTCGCCGCACTCGCGTCGGCGGGTGCCGCCCAGGCGCCGTCCCGCCGGGCAACGCGTCGTGCCTGCCCACGAGCCGGCGCCTCCGCCCGTCCACCTCGACCGCACGCCAGGGTCCAGCTGGCGCACATGGTGCGATGACGGCCGCCGATGTACGAGAATCCCTGAGGGCCGCGTGGGGCTATCTGGTAGGCTCGTTCTACCCGATCGCGAGCACCGCCGCTGCGGTCTCTCGCCCTGCGGCCTTCCTGCACGATGTCCCGACGGCCGATTCGCCTGTTCGTCGCCTTCGCCCTGGCGCTGGCGGCGGCGCCTGCGCCACGGGCGGCCGGGACCGGAGCGGCGCGGCTCACGGCCGAGGTCCAGCCCGAGTACGCGCGCGCGCTGAAGCGCGTCTACCTGTCAATACCTGATCCCTATCGCCCCCCCGGCGCCGCCGCCGTCGATCCTCACCGGCACGTCGAGTTCGCCAGGAACGCGTACTCGGAGCTCATCACGGCGCTGCCGGCCTACACGGCCATCGAGCTCGCGGTCTCGGATCGCGTCGAGCCCGGGCTCGTGGAGGCGCTCCGGGCCGCCGCCGGGCCGCGGCCATTCAGCGTCCACGTGATCGAGCGCCTGCACGCGGACCTGGACATGTGGGCACAGGACCTCGGCGAACGCGTCACCGTCGGCGGCGAGGACCGCTTCCTCGTGCCGATGGCGGTGGACGCGCGGGTCGCCTACAACGGCGAGCTGTCGCGCTCACGCCAGCGCGTGGCCCGTCGCGTCTTCGGCGACCGCATCATCGACGCCGGGTTCGTCTTCGAGGGCGGCAACCTGGCGTTCGATCGGGTCGGCGACCGGACGCGCGTGTTCATCGGCTACAACGACGTCCGGCTCACCGTCGAGAACTACCGCCGCCTCGGCCGGACGCTCGACGCGGCCGCCGTCTCCGGCCTCGTCGCCGACGCCTTCGACGGCGCGGACGTGGTGGTGGTGGGCCGCGAGACGCAGAGCCCGCTCCTGTTCCACCTGGATCAGGCCTTCGTGCTCCTCGGCGACGGCGTGGCCGTGGTGAACCGGCTCGTCGGGCCGCCCTCGCGCGAGCAGCGCCAGCTCGAGGCGACGGCATCGCGCCTGAAGGCCCTGGGCTACCGCCTCCTCCCGATCGACCACACGCAGGACGACGTGGAGTCCTACCGCGTGTCCACCAACGCCGTGCCCTTCCTGGATGCGGCGACCGGCCGCCGGACCATCATCTTCCCGGTGTTCCCGGGCGAGGTGGCGAAGGGGGCGCCGGCGGGGCGTCTCACGCGGGAGGTCCTCGTCGGCAAGGCGCTCGCGGCCTACCGCACCTACGAGGCGGCCGGCTACCTGCCGGTGCCGATCCGCGACTTCGCCCACCTCGTCGGCGGCAACACCCACTGCATCGCGAACGTCCTGGACTGAGCGGCGGCCCCGGGAGGCGCTCGTCGCGCCGCCGGACCGTCCACGGTCGCGCTTCGCGTCGCCGCTCCACCCGTCCCGCAGTCCCTACCTCGGCAGTTTCGTCAAGGCTCAGCCAGCCGGCATAGTGTCGCGAGGCGCGGAAAATGGGGGGTTTCCATGATTTCGCGGGCCCGCTCCCGGGTGGCACACTCGGAGACTGTTCGTTGCATTTGTCCTTGGGTGTCGCGATGTGTCCGCGTGACACGCCCCGCCGCCCCGTTCGACCACCCACTCGAGAGGATGGAACGCATGACCCTCAGTCGCAGCGTGCTGGCGCTCTTCGTGCTCGCCGCGTCCGCATATCCAGCGGCCGCGCAGATTGACCAGGGCCGCTTGACCGGCATCGTGACCGACGCCCAGCAGGGGATCCTGCCGGGCGTGACCGTGACCGCGCAGTCGCCGGCCCTGATCGGCGTGCAGACGGCCGTGACCGAGACCGACGGCCGGTATCGCTTCCCGTCGCTGCCGCCCGGCCGGTACACCCTGACCTTCGAACTCGGCGGGTTCCAGACGACCAAGCGTGAAAACATCGTGCTGGCCCTCGGCCAGACGCTGAACGTCGACATCCAGCTGTCGGTCGCGACGTTGCAGGAGAGCGTCACGGTCACGGCGGAGTCGCCGGTCGTGGACATCAGCTCGACGAAGATCGGATCGGAGTTCGGGTCCGAGAAGCTGGCCACGATCCCCTCCGCCACGGACCTCTGGGCCACGCTCAGCCAGGCGCCGGGCGTCCGCATGCGCGGGTTCGACGTGGGCGGCAGCCACAAGAGCCAGCAGTCCGGCTACGAGAGCTTCGGCGTCCGCAATCAGAACCGCGTCGTCACCGACGGCGTGGACACCACCGAAGGCACCGGCGGCGCGGGCATCTACCAGGACTTCTTCGCGCACGAGGAAATCACCGTCAGCGCGGCGGGCGGCGACGTCACGATGATGACGCCCGGATCCGCCGTGTTCTCGACCATCAAGAGCGGCGGCAACGCGTTCAAGTCGTTCAACAACCTGACCTACGAGAACGGCAGCTGGGTGGGCGACAACATCGACAGCGAGACGTCGAAGCGCGGGTTCACCGGACAGCCCAACCTGATCTTCTGGGAGGGACACACCGATCTCGGCGGCCCGGTCAAGCGCGACAAGGTCTGGTTCTACGCCGCCTACAACCACTTCAAGATCGACAAGATCATCTCGGGCGTCGCCGAGGAGTTCAGCGATCTCGGCGTGTTCGACAACGCCACCGGCAAGATGACCTACAAGGCGTCGAGCAAGGACACGATCGCCGCCTACTACCAGTGGGCGCGCAAGTACAAGCCCCGCCGCGGCCTGTCGAACACCACCGGGCCCGACTCGATCCTGGCGCAGGACAGCAAGTCCTGGATGTACAACGCGCAGTGGCAGCGTGTGTGGACGAACCGGCTGTTCGTGGACACCAAGGTCGGCCTGTTCGGCTTCGGCTGGCCGATGGAGCCGTCCGTGCCCTTCGACTCGAATCCGCCCCGGAACGACACCGGCACCGGCGTCTCGACGGGCGCGGGCTGGCTGGCCGGCAGCGCCGGCGGGCCGTTCACGTTCGACCGCAACAAGCCGCAGGTGAACGTGACCGCCACCTATTACCTGCCGGAAGCGGCGGGGTCGCACGACTTCAAGTTCGGGTTCGAATGGCTCGACGACCAGTCGAAGTTCGCCAACAACGGCACGGCGGGCCCGATCTTCTACCGCGACCGTGACGGCGCGGTGGACCTCATCCGGATCACCGACCTCGGTGCCGCCGGCGACTTCGGCAGCGGGTGGACCGGCGCCGACGACCGCAACGGGCGCATTGCCGCCTTCATCCAGGACCGCTGGAGCCTGAACCAGAAGGTCTCGCTGACCCTGGGGCTCCGGCTCGATCGGCAGAAGCCGCACTACCAGGACTCGGTGCGCAACCCGCTCATCACCGAGGTGTTCCAGCCGGTCACCGTGCCGGGCAAGACATTGCTGACGTCCACCAAGATCGTGCCGCGCGTGGGCGTGAGCTACTCGCCGACCGACGACGGCAAGACCGTGCTCAAGGGCTTCTACGGCCGCTACTACTACAACTTCGCGGACCGGATGAGCAACCTGAACCCCGGCGGCACGAACACCGCCGACTACCGGTTCAACGACCTCAACGGCAACCGCCTCTACGACGGACCGCAGGAGCTCGGCGTGCTGGTGGCGTCGGCCGGCGGCAACAGCACCACGCTCGACCCGGACTTGAAGACCCCGTACGCGGACGAGTTCAACCTCTCGTTCGAGCGGCAGTTCTGGGGCGAGTCGTCGGCCCGCGTGGCCTACGTCCGCAAGATGACCCACGACGAGTTCACCACGGTCAACATCGCCCGCGTCGGCCAGTTCACGGTGCCGACCACGGTGACAGTGAACCTCAGCGACTACGTCAACGGCGCCACCGGCCCGACGAGCCTGAACGTCTTCGACATCCCGTCGAACCTGCGCGGGGTCGTCCAGAACGTGGTCACCAACATCCCGGAGACCGTGGGCGGCGGCGACGACACGTTCGACACGGTCAGCGTCGGGTTCAACAAGCGCTTCCCGGGCGGCCTGTTCTTCCAGAGCAGCTTCGACTACCAGTGGCGCAACGAGCTGCGCCGCGGTGACAGCGCGAGCACGAGCCCGCTCACGGCGGATCCGATCGCCACCGGGTACAACGCCAACGGCGAGTCGTTCCCGACGGTCGAGAACCGGCAGAAGAGCCAGAACTGGTCGGCGCGCTTCCTGGGCCGGTACGTGTTCCCCTACGACGTGGGCTTCGCCACGAACATCCGCCTGCAGAGCGGCTGGCCCTACGCCCGCCGCGTCCAGTACGCGC
>JBFWXO010000041.1:0-56489 GCA_050187355.1 Vicinamibacterales bacterium | reverse complement strand
GGCGGTCACGTCGCCTCCGGCGTCGCGAATCCGGATGGAGCCCGACCCCGAGTGGGCGTCCACGTCGCGGCGCAGCCCCTCGATCTCGATCGAGCCGGATCCGGTGCGCGAGTCGACGGCGGTGTCTGGGGGCACGCTGATGGTGTAGCTGATGGAGACGTTCCGCAGCAGGTCGTCGTCCTCGAGCACGCCGATGCGGACGTGATTGCCGGTCTGGGTCACCGGGGGATTGGCTTCGATCCGGCGCACCCGCTCCTCCGGGCTGAGCCCGCTCCGCCCGCCACCCCAGCCGTCGTTCGCGACGATCCGCGCCGCGATCTGGACCCGCCCTGCCTCCCCGTGCCGGACCTCGATGCGTCCCGATCCCGTCCGGACCTCCAGGTCGGCGCCGACGCCGACCGTCAGGGTGCGTTCGAAGCCGCCTTCCGCGCGCTGCTCCCCGGCCAGCGCGACGTCGTGCGCGCCCAGCGCGACGGAGGCCAGCAGCACTGCGGCCGCCCGCACCGTGGTCGTGGTCGTCGTCGTCATCAAGTCCTCCCGATGTGATGACTTTGACGGGCCAGCCCCGGGCGGCGTTGCATCGAGGGGCGTTCGGGCGCCGGCGGGCGGGCCCAATCGTCCCACTCGAGCCGGAGGCGGCACCGGCAGCTCAGCGGACCCGATAGAGTTCGCTGATGCCGCACCCGCTCGCCACCCTCGTCGACCGCCTGTTCCTCCTCCGCGCGCGGCGGCGCCTGGCGCGCCACGGCGTGGAGGGCCCCGGCGCATCACTCGACAGGCTGACGCTGGACCTGGAAGCCGTGCCCGGCATGATGGCGCGCGAGGCCGGGCCGATGCTGTTCGCGCTGGCCGCCACGCAGACGACCAGCGGCGACATCGTCGAGATCGGCTCGTGGCAGGGGCGCTCCACCATCTTCCTCGCCTCCGGCGCGCGGGCCGCGGCGAACGGCAGGGTGTACGCCGTGGACCACTTTCGCGGCAATCCCGGCAAGGCCCGGCTCTTCCGTGCGGGGCGCGACGACCTGTCCGACCTCCCGGGCCGCTTCGCACGCCACGTCGAGGACTTCGGCGTGGGCGCGTTCGTCGAGCTGCTGGCGGTGGAGTCGGCCGAGGCCGCCCGGGCGCTGCGTCAACGCGGCGTGCGCGTGCGGCTGTTGTTCATCGACGGCAATCACGAGCACGACGCGGTGCGGGCCGACCTCGAGGCCTTTCGCGACCTGTTGCTCCCGCGCGCCCTGGTCGTCTTCGACGACTACTCCGCCTCCTTCCCCGGCGTGACGCGCTGCGTGGACGAGCTCGCGGCCGCCGGCACGCTGGCGCCGCGATTCCGATATGCGCACTGCCTGGTCGCGGAGTACCGAGGCGCCTGAGCGGAGGCGACACACGCGCCCAGGATCGCCGCCCGGGTCCTCAGCCGGCCCCGCGTCGGCGGACCGGCCCTTCGGCGGCCCGGGCCGGCCTCAGCGCCCCGCGGGAACCACCGGCAGCTCGATGAAGCTCGCGGCGCCCGGTGCGTGGTACACGCGCTGGGTGGCCTTCTGGTAGTCGCCGGCCTTCGCGAAGAACACGTTCGGCACGAAGGTCTGCGGGTTGCGGTCGTACAGCGGAAACCACGTGGACTGCACCTGCACCATGATGCGGTGCCCGGGCAGGAAGACGTGGTTGGCCGTGGGCAGGACGAAGCGGTAGGGCAGCGGCGTGTTGGCGGCGATGGCCGTCGGCTGCGAGACGCTCTCCCGGTAGCGTCCGCGGAAGATGTCCATGGCGATGGCCAGCTCGTAGCCGCCCATCTCGGGCCGGCTCGCCACCTCGTCCGGATACACGTCGATGAGCTTCACGACCCAGTCGCTGTCGGTTCCGGTGGTGGAGGCCACGAGGTTCACCATCGGCGCACCGCTGATGCGCACCGGCTCGGTGAGGACCGGCGTGCTGTAGGTGAGCACGTCGGGCCGGCCGTCCACGATGCGCTGATCCCACAGGAGCCATTGGCGCCAGGCAGCCCCGTCGGCGAAGCGGACGGGGCGCGGCAGGTAGGGAACGGGCTTGGCGGGATCGGACACGTACTCGTCGAAGCCGCCCGTCTCGGCGCCGCGGCCTGAGACGGGCGCCGTGAACGACAGGCCGAAACCCGCCGCGAGATACAAGGGCTTCGGGGTCGCCTGGCAGCCGCTGGCGCAGGACAGCGGCCAGCGCGGCAGGCGGTCCCAGTGGTTCTCGCCGGTGTTGTAGATGAACACGGGCGGCGTGTCCGCCTTCGGCGCGCCGGGCTTCAGGTACTGGTCGAAGAAGGGCTTCAGCACGTCGCGCCGGAACTGCAGCGCCGTGTCCCCGTCGAACCTTAGCGGCCCCAGCGTGTAGCCGTCGTAGTTCACGCCGCTGTGGCGCCAGGGCCCCATCACCAGGTAGTTCAGCGTGTTGCCGGTGTCCTTCGGCTCCACGGCCAGGTAGCTGTGGATGGCCCCCCACATGTCTTCCTGGTCCCAGAGCCCCTGAATCCACATGGTGGGCACGGTGAGCGGCTGCGTCGCAATCACGTGATCGAGCGCCTGCTCCTGCCAGAACTGGTCGTAGGCCGGATGCTCCGCCACCTTGCGCCACCAGGGGAGCTGGTCGAGCCCGGCCGCCCGCGCGAAGTCGCCGGCCGAGCCGGCGCGCAGGAAGTTGTCGTAGTCGTCGTACCCCTGGCGCACGATCGCGCCGCCGTTGCCGCGCGCCTCCGTCTGGCCGGCGAAGTAGTCGAAGTTCGTCTGGCGGTAGGCGCCGTAGTGGAACCAGTCGTCGCCCATCCAGCCGTCCACCATCGGGCTCATCGGCGCGGCCACCTTCAGCGCCGGGTGCGGATTCACCAGGGCCATCACCACCGTGAAGCCCTCGTACGAGCTGCCCAGCATGCCCACGCGCCCGTTGCTCTCGGGGACGTGCTTCACCAGCCAGTCGATGGTGTCGTAGGCATCGGTGGAATGGTCCGTGTCAGTCGGGTTCAGCGGCCCGCGGAGGGGACGCGTCATCAGGTAGTCGCCTTCCGACCCGTATTTCCCGCGGACGTCCTGGAACACCCGGATGTAGCCGTCGGCCACGAACACCTCGTCGCCCTGCGGCAGCAGCGAGAGCATGGAGGCCGACTCGGCGCGGGTCGCCCGGCCCGCCGCGTCGTACGGCGTGCGGGTGAGGATCATCGGGGCGTTCCTGGCCCCCTTGGGCACGACGATCACGGTGTAGAGCCGGACACCGTCACGCATCGGGATCATCTCGACGCGCTTCTCGTAGTCGAAGCCGGTCGTGGGGCTCGTGAACGTCTTCGGGATGTCGGGCTGCTGAACAGGCGTCTGCTGGGCCCGGAGGAGCCCCCCGGTCAGGAGCACGACGGCAAGCGCGAGCGCGCGGGGGACGACGGACGTGGAGGCCATTCCCGCAGTGTAGCGCCCGGAAGCACCTGCCGAATTCAGGTTCCGGTCGGACGTGGCCGGCCCGCTTCGAGGATCGTGCCCAAGCGTTGCCGCGCGCCGACGGCAGCGCGCTCGCGTGGGCGAACGCCTGATGCGGGGCGGGCGCCGCGCCCGTGGCACGTCATCGGACCGGCTTCACCCAGTGCACGAACAGCGTGGTTTCCTTCTTGTCGGGGTCGACTCCGAGCCCGCTGCCCCGCTGGATTTGGAACTCCTGCCCGGTGAACTTTGGTGACCTCAACGTGTCCGCAAGTGCGCGCGCGGCAGCTCTCGATGCGTCGCTGTAGTAGAGGACCGTCGATCTCGCCGAGAAGAACGACGGTCGATCTTGGTAGGAGGCCGACAACTGGTGGAGCCCATAGCCAGCATTCTTGAGTTTCCCGTTCAGCTCCTCGCGCTGGCTGTCGGTGGCTCCCAGCGTCTGCACTCCGACCAAGAGCAGCCCGTTGGCCAACGTCGCGATCCGTTCGGCCACTGCCCTCGACGCGTCTGAGCCACGTTGCTGTATGAGCGTATCGGCTTGCGCTGACAGGTCCGCGCTGGTTTTCGCCAGTTCCTCACCTCGCTTTTGCAGATAGTCATTCTTCTCCTGCAGTTCGCCAAGCGCCCGTTGGAGTTCGTCATTCTGGCGTGTCAGCTTCTGCGCCTGATCTCCGACCATCACCGCCTGTGTCGCCAGCTCACTCGATTGCTGCCTCAACTTGAGCCCGAAGCCGACGGACACGAGAAGCAGCAGGCTGGCGCCGATGGCGACAGCCTTCACGCGCTGCGCGTGGAGCGTCGACCGGCGCTCGGCGTCCCGTGCGACGACGCTGGCCTCGACGAGCGCGACGACACGGTGCCAGCCTCCACCGTACCGGCCAGCCCAGGCCTCCGTCCGCTCCCGCAGCCAGCTCTCCCGTTCGTCGGTGGTGGCGGGGCCAAGGACCTGTTTCCCGTCGCGCTCGTAACTGTCCGCCTGAACGAGCAGGGAGCGCCACACCAGTCCGCTGTGGAATTCGCGGACGATCCAACCGTCCGCCGGATCCGCGATCCGGCGCCAGCTGCGGATCAAGGCCTCGTGGCTGACGTCCACGCGGTCGTCGAGACCAATGGGGACGGCGCCGTACGGACGCAGGAACGACACACCCTCGGCGCGAAAGGCGTCGACAATCTGCCTGACCGTGCCCTCATCGCCGCCCGTCACGTCCACCAGCTGACGAAACCGCTGCGGGCGCCGGATCGCATGCCCGTCTGCATTCACGTCCGTGAGCGCCCTGAAGACCTCCTCGACGCGGTGGGATCTCTCCGCAGGCAGTGTTCGCTGAACGGCGGCGTACACCTCGTCCGCGTGCTGGGACAGCAAGTGCCCGAGCGGCGGCCCCTGTGCGTAGTGCTCGAGCTCGAGCCGCCAGGGCTGGTCGGTCGTCGCATGGCGGCCATGGAGCATCGTCAGCCCGTGCTGGATGAGCGGCAGCCCGTCCTGACCGTGACCCGCGTCAGCGACGAGACGTTCGGCGAGCGGCCGCGAAATCTCACCGCCATAGAGGCGTGCGGGCTCCCGGATGGCGCGGAGCAGATCCTGGTGGGGCATGCGCGGCAGCAGATACTGCGTGGCATTCACCGTGGTGGCGAAGTCGCCGAAGCGCGCACACGCCCCGAGGAACTCCGACCGCATCGTCAGTATCACGTTCAGGCCGGCCGGACGCTCCTGAAAGAGCGCCGTACAGAACGTCGTGAGGAGCAGGGTCTCCTCCGGACCGTGATGACGCGAATGGTCGAACAGCTCCTCGAACTGGTCGACGAGGAGGCATAACTGATGATTCGGCGCCGCGCCGAGCAGCTCGGCAAGGCGGGCCGGCGCCGATCGACCGAAGTTCAGCACGCGCCGGATCTCGGTGGCTCGCTCCTCGTCGGGCTCGCCCGTCAACTGCGAGGCCAGGTCGCGCGCCAGATTCCACAGCGGCGACTCTCCCGGGCTGGTGGCACAGGTGCGCCAGCGAATTCCACCGCGGGCGTTCTCCAGCTCCAGCCTCGGCAGGACGCCGGCGCGCACGAGCGAGCTCTTGCCGCACCCCGAGTCGCCATGGACCATGAGCAGCTTCGCCCGGACGATCTCGTCGACGAGGTCGTCGGCCACCCGCTCGCGACCGAAGAAGATGGGCCACTCGTGCTTTTCAAACGGCCGGAGCCCCGGGTACGGCAACTGCGGGAGCGCGACATCGAACGCCGAGTCGGCGGGGATGGCCGGCGGCTCGCTCACGGCTGGAGCCCCAACTGCCCCTTCCCGGCCAGCCAGCTGCGCACGGCGGGGGTCCATCCCGGCTCACAACCGTCAATCCAATCCACCTGGAGGTTGCGGGCGTTGGCCTTGCGTCGCGGCGTGGCCAGATCCGTGCCGACAGTATCGAGCACCCCGCACGGCAGAGGATGATTCGATCGGGCCCGGGCCGATTGCCGGTCTTTGTGGCCGACCGCGAGCAGATCGAGGTCGAAGGCACCAGTGTTGGCGGAAGGGAGCAGCAGCAGCGCATCGCACTCGCAGAGCATGGCGACCCGGGTTTCGCGAAGCCTCTGCAACTGCTCGACGTCCTGCTCGACGGGGTCGGACGCCGTGGGCCACACGACGAACCCCGCTTCGGTCAGCCCGTCACTTCGGCGTTGCCATTCGTCCCGCTCCTCGGGACGCCCATGCAGATAGATGGACTGGCCTCCCGACAGGGCCAACCTATCCGCAGCGGCCCGCTCGTGCGCGGCTTGGGCGAGACGTTCCCTAATGGCGGTGAGTTTCAAGGACAGCCGACCGACGACGATGAGCAGCGCCTCCGAGAACTCGGCCCCGGATGGACCGCGCATGTCGGGCCACCCGAGCGGTCTCGACAGCCCTTGCCCCCGTTCTGCGAAGAAACGGAACCCGGGCACCTGGGCTCCCTGACCGTCCACGAAGGCCGCAGGCCAACCCTCCTTCTCGGTCGGCATGATGTTCACCACGGCGACGCGATCGTCCGTCGGGAGTCCGTGGGCAGACTTCGCGAACCACCAGTCACGCTCGACGGCGCACCACGTCGACTTCAGGTAGTCCGGCGACATGAGGACGACGAGCACCGCCGACTCCTCGATCTGGCGTCGTAGCTGCTGAGTCAGCGGTTCCATGGGATCCACGCCTCGTTCCGGCCGTGAATCGCTGTCGAGGAATATGCGAAGGCTGTCGCGAAATGCCGGGTCGACTCGCAGCTCTCGGTCGAGCTCTCGCGCGAACCTCGCCGACCATGGCTGGAGGAACCCTTGGCCGGTGCCGTCATCCCCGCCGTGGCTGTAGCTGATGAAAAGGTCGTTTGAAAACGGCGGACCGACATGAGCGCTGTCTGTCATCACGTTCCCCGCAGTGATCGCCGGATCCCGTAGCGGCCGCATCATAGTTCACGCGAGGCCGGCCAGCACCACCTCGGACGCGCCGGGCTGCGCTAGGCGCGCTCGCCCCAGTGAGAGCGCACAACGCTCGGTCCTACAGGACTCCGGCGGGTCGCGATGCCGGCGACTCGACGCGACTCAGGCGGCCGCGCCGGTCCCGTCCGCGGCGCTCAGCATCAACGCGTCGTTCTGCCGGGCGATGGTCCTGACCGAACCCGCAGCCTCCATTCCGGCTTCGAAGTCGCCGGTCGGCGTCAGGCTGCCTCACACTGCCAGCCGCGGGCGGCGGCGGGCCTCCGCTACCGGCGGCTCGTCGCGGGCTTCGGCGTCACCTTCAGCAGCCGGCCGTTGGCGCCCTCGGTGAGGATGTACACGGCGCCGTCCGAGAACACCTGCACGTCGCGGAGGCGCGCGCCCAGGTCCAGCAGGAGCGGCTCTTCGTTGACGACCGTGTCGTCCTTGCCGAGCTCCAGCCGGAACAGGGCCTGGCCCGCCAGCGCGCCGACCAGCGCGCTCGACTTCCACTGCGGGAAGAGATCGCCCTTGTAGAAGGCCAGGGCGCCCGGCGCGATCACGGGATCCCAGTAGTAGCGCGGCTGCTCCATGCCGGCCTTCTCCACGATGGCGTCGCCGATCTTGGTGCCCGGATAGTTGATGCCGTGCACGATCACGGGCCAGCCGTAGTTCTTGCCCTTCTCGATGAGGTTCAGCTCGTCGCCGCCGCGCGGGCCGTGCTCCACTTCCCATAGCCGGCCGTCGGGCGCGAAGGTGAGGCCCTGCGGCGTCCGGTGGCCCATGGACCACGTGCCGGGCAGGCCCAGCGACGGATTGCCAGGCGCCGGCTTGCCCTCGGGCGTGATGTGGATCACCTTGCCCAGGTAGGTATCCAGGTGCTGCGCCTGCAGCGGGAGCGGGTCGCCGGTGGAGCGGTCGCCCACGGCCACGAAGAGGTTGCCGTCCTTCGGATCGATCGCGATGCGGGAGCCCGACTGCGACACCGCGCGGTTCGTGAACGGCGCGGCCTGGAAGATGGTGGTGACGTTCGAGATCGTGCCGGCGGTCTCGTCCAGGATCGCGCTGTCCACGGCGTGCGCGCAATTCTCGGCGTCGATGTTCCGCAGGTAGACGTAGAAGATGCGGTGGTTGCGCGCGAAGTCCTTGTCGAGGGCCACGTCGAGCAGGCCGGCCTGGCCGCGGTAGTACACGGGCGGCATGTTCGCCGTGATCGTGTGCAGCGTGGATCCGTCCTTGTTCAGGATCCGCAGCCGGCCGGCCTTCTCGGTGATGAGGAAGCGGCCGCTCGGCAGCATCTCCACCGCCCACGGCACGTCGAGGCCGGTGGCGATGGTCGTGACCTCCACGTCCACCGTCTTGTGGTACGGCGCGCGGGTCTGTCCCGGGAAGACCGGGTGATCGGTGTCGAGCTCTGGCTTGCGCCGGTCGACGGGCTCCCCTTCCACCGTGAACTTCTCCCACGTCTGGCGGACGGCGCGCGCGGGCGCGGGAGTCTGCGGCGTCTGGGCCAGGATGGCCCCGGGCAGCAACACGAGGCCGGCAACGGCGTGGGCGATGGCGAGTCGGGTCATCTCAGTCTCCGTGGTCCAAACGGGGGCATCCGTGTCGGCGGTGCGTCTACGGAGTATAGCGGCCGGGTCCGGTGAGGCGCCGCCGGGCTGGAATCCGGCCGGCCAGGCCCGACGGGCATGCCGTTCGATGAAGGCCCATGCACCGCGACCCGTCGACCGCCCCCCAGCCCGGATCGTCGCTCCGCGCCGCGTCGGTCGCGATGCAGGCGCCGACGACGGCGCCCGATAACCCAGGTCGACGGTTCACATCCCCGGGAGCGAGCGCATGACGCCGACTGACAACCAACCGACATCGACCCTCGGCCCGGCCCTGATCCTCGCCGGCCTCGTCGCCGTCTCGGCAGGGGCGGCCGGACCAGTGCCTCCGATCAAGGCGGGACTCTGGGAGGCGCGGATGACCACGCTCGATGCCGACGGCAAGCCGATGCCCGCGCCGGGCATGGAAGGCCTGGCCAACATGCCGCCCGAGATGCGCGCCCGCATGGAGGCGACGCTGCGGGCCCGGGGCGCCTCGCTGCCTGACGCGAGCGGCGCCATCAAGACCTGCCTGACCAGTGATCAGCTCAGTTCGGACCGGTGGCAGCAGCAGGCCGCCGACGCCGGCTGCACCACGACCTACTCCTCGCAGACGGGCTCGACGTGGAAGTGGCACTCGAGCTGTACGGGACGATTCGCGGCCGACGCCGACGGCGAGACGACCTTCACCGGTGCCGAGGCGTATCGGACCACGGTGGTCTCGACGAGCACCATCCGCGGCAAGCGCATGACGTCCACGCGGATCGTCGAAGGGAAGTTCCTGTCGGCGGACTGCGGAAACATCAAGCCCGTTCAGCCGCCGCCTCGCTAGCGGCAGCCTCGACACGGCAGCGCTCGCATCCCGACGCGGCCTCGGGGCCCGCGGCTGCGGCGTATACTCGGCCCAGGATCAGGAGACGACGCCATGGCGAAGCGAAAGACATCGGCCGGTGCAATGGCCGCGGCTGCCAGCATGGCCGGCCGCGCGTTGGGCACGGTCGCGGGACGGGTGGACCGGTTGAAGGCCAACCATCCCGACCCGGTGGCCGAGGCGGGACAGGCGCTGGCCAAGGGGAAGGCCGAGGTCGTCGCGCGCACCGACGCCGCCCGGAAGTCGTCTCAGAAGGCCGCCCGCAAGGCGCGCCGGGCCGGGTCGAAGGCCGTCGCCAGCGCGACCAAGGCGACGAAGAAGCTCACCAAGCGCGTGACCAAGGCCGTGGCGAAGGCCAGGAAGACGGTGTCGCGACGGGCGGCCCGGCTCAAGCGGTAGCCCTCGCCGGCGTCCAGGTCCTCGTGCTCCAGCCGGGCCGGAGCATGCGCAGCCGTGCACCGGCGGCGATTGCGCGACACGGCGTGATAGGATCGACGGCATCGGATCTGCCCACGCGCTCTGCCGCATGTAAGCGTCGCAGCCCCATCCGGGTCCTGCGCTCCTCACACCCAGCCTAGCCACGAGTCGAATCCGTTCGAAGCCTGCGCTTCGATCACACCGCCGGCGCCATCACGGCGCGGGGCGTCGTGTGAGCCATCGCCTGCCCGCGACGGACGCGGTTTCCAGGCCCGGAGGATTTGACACGTGTCCACGTTCACCGTTCTCGGTCTCACCCCCACGATCTGCTCGACGCTCGAGCGCCTCGGCTACCAGACGCCCACCGACATCCAGGCCCGCGCCATTCCGCTCGCCCTCGCCGGCGGCGACATCGTCGCCCGGGCCGAAACGGGGACCGGCAAGACGGCCGCCTTCGGGCTGCCGATCGTGCAGCGCCTGACCGCGTCGCGCCCCGGCGCCGGACGCAGGCCGCGGGCGCTCGTGCTGGTGCCCACCCGCGAGCTCGCCGAGCAGGTGGCCCGCGCCTTGATGGACTTCTCGTCCGGCGGGCCGCTGCGCATCACGGCGATCTACGGAGGGGCGTCGATGGGCCTGCAGATGCGCGCGCTGCGGCGGGGCCTCGACGTCGTCGTGGCCACGCCGGGGCGGCTCATCGATCACCTGGAGCGCGGCACGATCGATCTCGGGGCGATCGAGGAGCTCACGCTCGACGAGGCGGACCGCATGCTCGACATGGGCTTCCTGCCCGCCCTCAAGCGCATCGTCTCCGCCCTGCCGGCCTCACGCCGCACGCTGCTCTTCTCGGCGACGCTGCCCGACGCCGTCCTGCGCCTGTCGGCCACCTTCACGCGCGAGGCCACGCGGGTGGACGTCACGGCCGGCCGCGTGGTGGCGGCCTCGGTCACCCATCAGGTCCACCCCGTCCCGGTCGAGCACAAGCGCGCGCTGCTCACGCACCTGCTCTCGTCGCAGGACGCCGATCAGGCGCTCGTGTTCTGCAAGACGAAGCGCGGATCCGACCGCGTGGGCCAGCACCTGGAACGGGCGGGCCTCGCGGTGGCGGTCATCCACGGGGACAAGAGCCAGGGACAGCGCCAGCGCGCGCTCGGCGCCTTCAAGTCCGGGCGCCTGCAGGTGCTGGTGGCCACCGACGTCGCCGCGCGCGGCCTCGACATCGCGCACCTGCCGCTCGTCGTGAACTACGACCTTCCCCTGGTCCCGGAGGACTACGTCCACCGCGTCGGCCGGACGGGCCGCGCCGGGCGCGAGGGACGGGCGGTGTCGCTGGTGTCGGCCGGCGAACGGACGCTGCTGCGCGGAATCCAGCGGCTGCTGCCGGCGCCCCTGCACACGTCGCACGTGGACGGCTTCGCGCCTCCGGCGGACGTGGCGCCGCGTGATGGCGTGCGGGACGGCGAGCGCCGGCCTCAGCTCGTGGCCATCGGGCCCAAGGGCGGCCGCGGCCTGGCGCGCGGACGGCACCAGGCGCCGCATCATCCGTCGCGCGGCCCCCGGCGCCCTCGCCCGCAGTTCGCCTGAGGCGCTCGGCGGCGGACCCGCCCTGGCGGGTTCGCGTCCGGGGACTGGCGGCTACTTCGCGCCGTCGTCCTGCCGCGCGTAGGCGGGCGGGGCGTCGGCCGCCGACGTCGATTCGACGGCGCTGACCATGCCCGCCGCGACCTCCGCCTGCGAGGTACGCGCGGTGTTGGAGCGGGCCGCCACCCGCGGCACGCATCCGCGCGCGAGCTGCTTGGCCCGGAGGGCCGATACGACCACGAACGCGAACGTGCCCATCTCAGGCAATTCCGACATCACGGAGCTCCCACGAACGAGAGGTAGATGGCGCCGCCGAGCGCCAGGACGACGAGCGCCACCAGCAGCGCGGTGCGCAGCTCGCGGCTCGTGTCCTCGCGGCGCCGCTGCTCGCTCGCGACCCAGGTCGCCCAGCCGTCGCGGGGAGCCCCGTCCGACCCGGGCAAGGCCCCCTGGACAGTCTCGGCCTGATGGGCCAAAGGCGGCGGCTTTGGTTGGAGAACGACGGTCATGGTCCCTCCCAAGATTGGCTTTGGTGAGGGCCAGGGCGCCGGGCGCCTCAGAGCTCAGAAAAGCAGTGGAGTCCCAGTATACGCGCCTCGTGCCGACGGCCGGCCCCGAGGCCGCGCCAGTCGGGCGCGGTCAGCCGGCGGACGATCGGCCCTCGAAACCCTCGGCAATCTCGACGCCGGCCAGCAGGAGTGTGCGCGCGCGCTGCACCTCCACCTCCTCGCGGAAGCCGAAACCGCCGTCGATGAGCAGCTGGCGGTCCTTCAGCCGGAAGCTGTCCACCCAGCCGTGCCGGAACCAGTCGAGCAGCTGGCGCCGCAACTCGTCGGTCAGCACGGCCTTGGCACGGGCGGCATCGCTCGACCGCACCTCGAGCTGGAGGTCGAACTCGGCATCGCCCGTGCGCACGAGGTCGGGCGGATCGATGCGGACCAGTCCGGTCTTCGACCTGTACAACTCGAACGTCGCCTCCGCCTCGCAGGCAATCTCGATGTGCACGAACGGCGTGTCGTCGTTCGACGCCGGACGGTGCGTCTGCAGCAGGCGGCAGCGCCGTCCCGCCAGCGCGCCTTCCACGCGAGGCTGCGAGGACGCCTGATAGGTGGTGCCGAGTTCAGCGGCCAGGGACTCGAGGGCCTCGCGTCCCGCGCGAAGGCTGGACCGCCGTCCGCGAATCAACCAGACGAAGAAGCCGGTGACGGCGACAAGCACCGTGAACACGATCGCCTGGGCGACGAGTTGCTTCATGGGGACTCCCGTGGGATGGCCGAGCGCCGGCGCCATCATCACACGACGAAGGCCCGCCGGCGCCTGCCGTCAGCCGTCCCTCGGCAGCGCGTCCATCGGCGCGATTCGAAGCGCCTTGAGCGTCGGCACCGTGCACGCGGTGAGCGACACCAGCAGGAGCACCGCCGCGCCAAGTCCGGCGGCCATCGCCGCGGCGCCAGGCAGGGAGCCGCCGGATCCCGTCGTTTCCAGGAACTCGTAGCAGAGCGGTCCGGCGATCGGGAGGCCGAGCAGCACGCCGGCGCCGATCTGCACGACGGCCCGCGCGGCCACATCCCGTGCCACGCCCCATCGGCTGGCGCCAAGGGCGACGCGAATGCCGATCTCGCGGGTCCGCTGGGACACCGCCAGGGACAGGATCGCGTACAGGGCCGACGCCGCCAGGCTGAGGAGCACCCCCACGAGGAGGACGGCCGCCAGGACGAAGGCCCGGAGGAGATACCAGTCGCCCTCGAACACCCGATCGAGCGGCACGGCCGCCGCCACGATCGCATCGGGGTCGACGGCGCGTGTCATCTCGCGGACGCGCGGCGCCAGGTCCGCCGGGCGCCCGCGAGCCCAGACGGCCAGCCGGACCGGATTGGCGTCCCCCGCCGCCAGCGGCCGGTACACGGCGTCGTCCTGTGAGGGCGTCAACGGGTGCGCGCCCATGTGGCCGACGAGGCCGACGATCTCGAGCCATGGACCGGCGGGCACGCCCGCCGGCGTGGTCTCGCGCACGCGCCGGCCGATGGGGCTGCTCGACCCGAACGCGCGCTCCGCAAACGTGGTGTTGACGACGATCGCGCCGGCGTCGGCGCCGAGGTCGCCGGGGTCGAAGCCGCGGCCGGCGATCACGGGCTGCGCCAGCGCGTCGAAGAAGTCGGTGGCGACGCGGGCGGTTCGCACCTTGAACGGACCGGCCGCCGCGGCCGGCCCCTCCTGGTCGATGTCCACGAACCAGGTGGGATGTTCCATCCGCGGCAGGGCACTCGCGAACGTGACCGCGCGCACGCCGGGCTCGCCACGAAGCCGTTCGACGATCGCCGCCTGCGTCTGGGCCGCGTGCCGGGGCGTCGAGGACGGGACGTCGAGCGTGACCGACAGGACTTCCCCGGCAGGGATGCCGTCGCTGGACACGCGCGGCAGGGTGGCTTGCACCTTGCCCCACAGGCCCCCGGCGACGCCGATGGCGGCGACGGCGACGGCCACGTCGATCGCGATGAGCGCGCCCGGCAACCCGCCCAGGCGGCTGCCGGTCCGGCGCGCCCGCGTCCGGCGGAGGTTCGCCTCGATCGACGGTCCCGTCATGCGCGCGGCCGGCACGACCCCTGCAATCACGGCGCACCCCGCGGCCAGGCCCAGTCCACGCAGCACGGTGGCTGCCGTCAGGCTCGTGTCGATCCAGTACGGAAGGGTGATCCCGAGAGCGGGCAGGACGCGACCCGGGAGCCAGTCCAGGATCAGCAGGCCGGCGCCCGCCGCCACGACCGCGAGCACCAGGAACTCGACGAACACCTGCGTGAGGATGCGCCCGCGGCCCGCCCCGAGCGCCGTCCGCACCGCGAATTCCGACGCGCGCGTCGAGGCCTGCGCGAGCACGAGCAGGCCGACGTTGACGCAGGCCACCAGGAGCGGCGCCAGCAGCAGCACCTGCACGAGGGTGAACTCGGGCAGCGCGCGCAATCCGCCCGTCGAGGGGAAGGCGAAGCTCAGGTGCCATGCGGGCAGCACGGCCGCGCGCAGCCGCTCGAACGCGGCGGGGTCCCGCCCGGCCTGCGAGTCCGTCAACGTCTGGAGTTCGGCCCGGGCGGATTCGGGCGTGGCCCCCCGGGTCAGCCTGCCGAAGACGACGAGCGGCGCCCCGGAGCGCGCGCCGGCGCCGTCGTCCGCGATCCCGAGCGGGACCCAGGCCTGCTCGGACGTCGGAAAGCGGAACGCCGGCGGCATCACGCCGACGACCGTGACCGGCGTCCTCCCCACCGAGACGGAACGGCCGACGATGTCCCGGGCGCCCCCCAAGTGCGCGCGCCACAGGTCGTAGCCGATGACGATCACGGCCGGTGACCCGGGTCCCTCGTCGGCGGCACGGAGGACGCGGCCCAGCATCGGGGGCGTGCGCAGGATGTCGAACGTCGAGGCCGTGGTTTCGATCCCGGCCACGGGGAGGCTCGCGCCCCCCGTGTCGATGGTGAGGGTGGTCGTGCGGTAGGCGGCCAGCGCATCGAACGAACCAATCGACGTGCGCCAGAGCGCGTAGTCGCCGGCGGTCGCATGTTCGTGGACGGTGTCGCGCCAGTAGCAGATCGTCCGGACGCGGCCGTCGGGATCGCTGGGCAGCGGCTGATCGAGCGCCGCCACCGCGTGCATCGGCGCCAGGCCGACCGGGATGCCGACGGCGATCGCGGACACCGCGACCAGGCTGAGCCAGGGCGTGCGGACGAGGGCCCGGAGGCCCAGGCGCGCGTCGAGCAGCGAGGGCCGCCACGCCGACGGTCTCAAGCCCTCCACCCAGAGGCTCGCGGCCGAGGCGACGACGTTCCTCAGATCGCGGGTGCGCGCGCGGCCGGGCGAGAGGCCGCGGGCGAGGTCGTGGTGGAAGGCGTCGTCGAGGTCGCGCAGGACGTACGGCGCCTCGGCGCCGCGGATGAGCAGGGCCGCCAGGATCCGGGCCAGCCGCGACCGGCGGTCGCTCAACTCCCCTGCTCCGCCAGCGCATCGAGACGGCGCAGCACGCCGCCGGCCATCGCCCGAATGGCGGTGTAGCTCTGTTGCAGGTCCCGGGCGCCGGCCGGGGTCAGGGCGTAGTACTTGCGCGGACGGCCGGCGCGTCCCGGCACGGGCGCGCCCACCCGCCCGGACACCAGGCGCCGTTCCTCCAGCCGCCCCAGCGTCGTGCTGATCGCGCCCGACGAGATGACCCGTCCGCTTCGCTCCTCGATGTGCGCCCGGATGGCGCCGCCGTAGGCGTCGTCGCCGAGGGCGGTCACCGCGAAGAGGATCAGCTGTTCGAATTCACCGAGGTGTCCCACGCCGGCACGCTCCGGGGGTGATTAAACCACTATGTAGTTTAATTAGCCAACCTGAAAGATCCCTGGGGCCTCGCGGTGAGCGGCAGACGCCGCCGTGCATTGACGGGCGCGGGGACCGCGCGTATCGTGCGCGGATGCGGCCCGGCGACCGGGGCTGGAGGGCGGAACGTGGCTGAGAAGCTCATCGGCGGGAACTACACGACGCCTGACCTGGTGGCGAAGGTGACCGGGCGGGCCAAGTACGCGGAGGACTTCCGCGCGGACGGGATGCTGTTCTGCAAGCTCCTGCTGAGCCCGATGCCGCACGCGCGCGTCCGGCGGATCGACGCCGGCGCGGCGCTCGCCCAGCCGGGCGTGCGGGCCATCCTGACCGCCGACGACCTGCCCGAGGCGGCGCGCGGCGACATCCCGGCGCTCACGAACGAACCGCTCTTCAAGGGCGAGCCGATCCTCGCCGTGGCCGCGGTGGACGAAGAGACGGCGGTGCGGGCCATCGAACTCATCGACCTCGACCTCGAGATGCTCCCCTTCGTGACCGATCCCCTGGAGAGCCTGCGGCCCGGCGGCCCGAACGCCACCACGGCCGGCAACGTCCTGGCGCCGGCCAGCGGTCCGGCCAGGCGGGACCTCGAGGGAGCGATCCAGAACCAGACGGAGCTTCGCGAGGTGAAGTGGGCGGAGCGCGACTTCGCCGACGCCGCCGACGGCCAGCTTCCGCTGGGCGAGGCCACCGAAGAGTGGACCGTCGGCGACGTGGAGGCCGGCCTGCGCGATGCCGCGCTCGTGGTCGACGAGACGTTCGTCGTGCAGGCGACGAGCCACCAGACGCTCGAGACCCGCAGCGCCATGGCGTACTGGCAGAACGGTAAGGTATACGTCCACGGCTCCACGCAGAGCACGATGCGCACCCACGCCGGGGTCGCCAGCTGGGTGGGCGTCGATCCGTCCGACGTCGTCTTCATCTCCGAGTACACGGGGGGCGGGTTCGGCAGCAAGGGCGGCGGCGCCGTGTCGATGTGCATTCCGGCGCTCCTCGCCAAGAAGGTCAATGCGCCCGTGATGATGCGCATCAGCCGCGAAGAGGAGCACTACATCGGACACGCCCGCACAAACATGACCGGGCGGGCGAAGGTGGGCTTCCGCGCCGATGGCCGGATCACGGCCCTCGATCTCTTCATCGTCCAGGACAACGGCGCTCGCGGCGAGCGCGGCGACCACCGGGCGGCGGGCCAGGCGACCTCGCTCCTCTACCAGCCGCTGGCGATGCGGTGGCGGGCCGTCAATGTCCTCACGAACACGCCCACGCGCCTGTTCCAGCGTTCGCCCGGCGAGATGCAGGGCATCGCCATCGTGGAGCAGGCCATCACCAAGGCGGCGGCGCAGCTCGGCATCGACCAGGTGGAGATGCGGAAGATCAACGCGCCGGTGGGCAAGGCCCCGTTCGGACCCGCGCGCAACGGCCAGCGCGGACACACGACGAGCGCCTTCGTGCGGGAGGCGCTCGAGCAGGGCGCGCAGCGGTTCAACTGGAGCGAGCGGGCCGCCCGTGCGGGCAAGCGGTCGGGCACCAAGGTGCGCGGCGTCGGCGTGGCGGTCGGCACCCACACGGCCGGCTCGGTGGGCCATGACGGGCTGATGACGATCCGGCCGGACGGCCGGCTGTACGTGCAGAGCGGCGTCGGCAACCTGGGCACTCACTCCGTGTTCGACCTGGCGCGGGTCGCCGCGGACATCCTGGCCGTGCCGTGGGACAAGGTGGAGATCGCCTGGGGCGACACCAGCAAGCACCTGCCGTACTCCTGCCTCTCGGTCGGCAGCCAGACGACGCACGCGATGACGCGGGCCAACCACGCGGCGGCCATGGACGCGCGACGGAAGCTGCAGGAGATCGCGGCGCACGACTTCGGCGGCCGTCCCGACGACTACGACCTCGGCGGCGAACGCGTGTTCCGGCGCGGCAATCCGGGGCGCGGCATGACCTACGCGCAGGCGGCGGCCAGGGCCATGGCCCTCGGGGGCCGTTACGACGGACACGAGCTGCCCGACGACATCCACGCCACCACGAAGGCCGCGGCCGGCGCGCTCGCCGGCCTGGGCCTGATGGGCGTGGCCAAGGACGCGTATCCCCGCGACGGCACGACCTATTCGTTCGTCGCCGGGTTCGCCGAGGTCGAAGTCGACCTCGAGACCGGGAAACCGACCCTCATCGACTACTTCGGCATGGCCGACATCGGGACCGTCATCAATCCCCGGAGCATGGCCGCGCAGGTCAGCGGCGGAAGCTGCCTGGGCATCGGCCATGCGCTGTGCCAGAAGTGGGTGTACGACCCCCACTACGGCGCGGCGCTCGCCACGCGGTTCCACCACAACAAGCCGCTCACCATCCTCGACATCCCGTCGGCGATGCGCGCCGACGCGGTGGGTCTGCCCGATCCCGAGACGCCCGTCGGCGCGCGCGGCGTCGGCGAGCCGCCCGTGGGGGCCGCCTACGGGGCGGTGATGAACGCGATTGCCAGCGCCGTTGGCGTGGATGCCTTCCGGCGGGCCCCGGTGACGCCGGACGTCCTGCTGATGACGCTCGAGCACGGCCGCCGGATGCACGAGCCGCTGCAGGCGCACCTGTAGCCGCGCCACCCCGTCACCCCCCAGAACCCCGCCACCCGACGGCCCGATCGCCCGTCGGCGGCGGGCGCCCTGGAACCGATCCCCGGGAACGGCTCGTATCCCGTGCGGCGGCCGGATCCCCAACGCTGGGACCGCGACCCGGTGCCGGGCCGTCCCGCGCCGGGCCGCGCCGACCCGACGGTGGCACGCGGTGCGGAGTCGTGGTGAGATTACGGGGGCGGCCGGCCACCCGCTCCGTTGCACGGAGGCCGGCCCGGATACGACGAGTGGCCTGATGTCGAACCCCTACGTCGCAAGGACTCCGGGCGGGAGGCGCCCCGCGATCGGCGTGCGCGCCGCGCGGGTCACGCTCGCATGCCTCGTGCTCTCGTGGCCCGCCCTGGCGGGGGCACAAACGACTTCGCCGTCGCCGCCCGTCGTGGACCCGCCGGCGCTCACCTTGCCGCCGGAGCTCGACCGGGTGCTGCGCGACTACGAGCGCGCGTGGCGCGACGGCGACGGGGCGGCCATGGCCGCCCTGTTCCTCGAGGACGGCTTCGCCGTGCAGAGCGGCAGCCCCCTGGCCCGCGGCCGGGAGGCAATCGCGAAGGGCCTCACCCGCCCCGGCGGCGCGCTGCAGCTCACGGCCTACGCGTTCGCCATCTCGGACACGACCGGCTACATCGTGGGCGGGTTCCGCTACCCGGACACGACGGGGCTGGGCGGCCGCTTCGTCCTCGCCCTCCACCGCCGGCAGGACGGGTTCTGGCTCATCGCGGCGGACCTGGACAACAGCGGCCCGCGCGCGAAGCCCACACCCACGGTGGCCGCCGTCCCCGCCGACGACCGGGCGGTGCTCGCCCGCCTCAACGACGACTACGTCAAGGCCGTGCTCGCCTCGGACGCCGCGCGCTTCGAGCAGCTGCTGGCGAGCGAGTTCCGCAACACCAACCCGGACGGCACGATCCTGGATCGGGCCGCCTTTCTCGCGCAGGTGGCACGGCCCTCGAACCTGAAGAGCCTGGCCGCGGAGGACGTCGAGATCCGCCTGCTCGGCGACACCGCCATCGTGCATGCGCGGACGGTCTACGAGACGAGCGACGGCCGATCGGGCAGCGGCCGCTACACGGACATCTGGCAGAAGCGCAACGGCGAGTGGCGGGCGGTGGCCGCCCACGTCACGCGGCTGGTGCGCTGAGGGCATGCGGATCGCTGGACGTCTTGCCGCGGTGCTCGTCGTCGTCGCGGCGGCGGGCGGCTGCGGCGGCCAGCCACGCGGCGAGGCGGCGCGACCGCCGGCGTCCACCGCGATCACGTGGCGCGAGGTCGGCAGCTGGTCGGGCCGCATCAACCGTCAGACCGAGTCGTTCGAGGTCTCAACCACGCCGATGCGACTGCGCTGGCGGACCATGAACGAGACCGCTCCGGGCGCCGGCCGCCTCACCGTCACCCTGCACAGCGCCGTCTCGGGACGCCTGCTCCAGACGATCGTCGACGCCACCGGCGTCGCCTCGGCGGCGGTCGACGTGGCCGACGAGCCGCACTGGTCGTACCTCGCCATCGAGGCCGCCGACGTCGAGTACCAGATGACGCTCGAGCAGGCCTTCGCGAGCGGTCCGCGGTGATGTTCGAGCGGCGGCGACGCCCGGGCGCTCAGCCTCGCGAGCGGCGCGCGCGCACCGTCAGGCCCGACCCGACCCGCCGAGTGCCGAACGCCGGATTCAGTGCGTGGCCGCCTGGCAGGTCCAGTCCGCCACGGTGAAGTAGTCGTCGGCGTACCGGTGCGCCTGGTACACGACCGCCGTCCTCGTCTCGTCGTAGCGGTTCACGTACTCCCAGACGATCGCGCCCGCCGTGTCCACTTCGAACACGCGGCCGGCGTTCGCCTCGACGACGAGCAGGTTGCCGTTCGGGAGCCGCTCGTGCTTGCCGCGAAAGGACGTGTAGAACGTCTGGCCGGGCCCGCGGCCGTACGTCACCGACGTCACGCCCGTGGCGGGATCGAGATCGAGGATCGTGCTCGCCCCCAGGGGATCGGGCCAGTGGTCCACGTGCGCGGGCGCTTCCGACGCCGCCATCGGGTTGTTGCTGAAGATGCTGATGTGGCCGTTCGGCAGGAAGTCCGGATCGTGCTGCCGGATCCAGCGGCCGACGCGCCGCCAGACGACCTCGCCGGTGGAGGGCCGGAGCACCATGAGGAGGCTCAGGTCACGCATCGACAGCAGGAGGTCGCCGGCCGCGAACTCCGGGAAGCGGTCCGCCAGGGAGGCCGGCAGCTCGTCGATGTCGTTCAGGTGCATCGTCTCGCCTCGCGGGACCTGGCTGGAGAGACCGCCGAAGTAGAGGCCGGGCGCGCCTTGCAGCAGCGCCTTCAGCACCGACAGTTCCTGGAGGACCTTGCCGTCCGCCGACACGCGCATCGCCGTCTCGTCCAGGAAGGGCGTCTTGATATGCGGATAGGGCGAGTCGCCCTCCACGTAGCGGCGGCCGCCGATCCAGAACGTGCCGTCGTCGTTCGGCGAGATCACGTGATGGGCCATCCGCGGCAGCGTCCAGGCCACGCCGCCGCACCGATCCAGCTTCGCCACGCCGAGATTCTCGAAGTTGAAGACGATCGACCCGTCGCGGAGGGCGAGGCCGTCGTGGGGGTCGACGTTCCAGTCGCTCTTCGGGCGGTCCGACTCGGGCCGCACGTGGGCGGGGTTCGGGAAGAGCGCCGAAAAGCTGAGCGGCCACCGCCGCACCACGGTCCCGTCTGCACGGATGAGCCGAGCCTCGTTGGACCGGTCGAAGAACCCGATGAGCAGCGTCAGGCCCGGTGACACGCGGCCCTCGACGTCGCGGGTCACTCCGCTGCCCGCATAGCGCGCCCGCTGCAGGTACGCGTCCGGACTGACGCCGAACTGGCTGCGCCAGGTGCGGAGCTGGCGGACCGAATCGATCGCGAAGTGGACCATCCCGTAAGGGAACACGTTCTGGGCCCCGACGACGAACCCGTAGCCGAACGCCAGCAGGACGGCCGAGAGGACGAACGCGACCTTCGACCAGTCCCGCCGGGAGGAAGGCAACTCGGTGGATTGCGCTAGGGCCATGATGCTCTGCCGCCCGTCAGTCGATGAGCGCCGCCTCGGCGGCGGCGCGCGCCCGTGTCAACCCAGGCGCCCCACACGCCGGGCCGGGGAGCCGCGACAGCGCGAGTACGCCTGACAGTGTCGTAGGGGCGGGGGGAGCCCTGATGGCTTGTCGGAGCGTCGCGCGCGGCCGCAACCGGCGCGCGGCGTCCTGGATTTCGAGTCTACACCGGCCGCTGACGCCGCAACCCGCGGGTTCGGGGCGGCGCGTGCGGCGACGGCCCGGGCCGGGACGCTCCGGGCCGTCAGCTGCCGGGTGTCCACAGGCGCGAGGGCGCGGCGCCGGCCAGGGTCAGCATCAACTCGTTCAGCCGCCGGACGAAGGCCGCCGGATCGTCGATCTGCCCGCCTTCCGCCAGGGTGGCCTGGTCGAACAGGATGCGGCTCCAGTCCTCGAATCTCGCCGGCTCGGTCTCGTCGGCGAGCCGCCGGACGAGCGGATGCGCCGGGTTCACCTCCAGGATCGGCTTCGAGGCGGACACGGCCTGACCGGCCGCCTTCAGCATCCGCTCGAGATTGGTGCTGAGGCCGTCCTCGCCGCTGACCAGGCACGCCGGCGAGTCGGTGAGGCGGTTCGTCACCCGCACGTCGCTGGCGCGGTCCTCCAACGCGGTCCGCATCCGCGCGATCAGGGGCGCATGCTCGCCGCCAGGCGTCGCCTCGTCCGCCGCAGGCGCCTCGCCGCCGATGGCGCTGAGATCCAGGTCCCGCGCCGCCGCGGACTGCAGCCGCTTGCCGTCGAACTCGTGGAGCGACGACGCCACCCACTCGTCGATCCGCTCGTGCAGCAGCAGCACCTCGACGCCGAGCTTCCGGAAGATCTCGAGGTGCGGACTGTGCCGGGCCGCCGCGGGTCCGTCGGCCGTGATGAAGTAGATGTCGGTCTGCCCGTCCTTCATGCGGCCCACGTAGTCGGCGAGCGACACCGTCTGCGCGTCGTCCGGGTTGTGCGTGGAGGAGAATCGGAGCAGCTTCGCGAGGCGATCGCGGTTCCCGGGATCCTCCGGCAGGCCCTCCTTCAACACGCGGCCGAACGTCGTCCAGAACGCCTGGTACTTCTCCGTGTCCTTCCCGGCGAGATCCTCGAGCAGCGTCAGGACGCGCTTCACGGCCGCCGTCCGGATCGCCTGGACGTCCTTGGACTCCTGCAGGATCTCGCGGGACACGTTGAGGGGCAGGTCGTTCGAATCGACCACGCCCCGCACGAACCTGAGGTAGGCCGGCAGCAGCTGCTCGGCGTCGTCCATGATGAAGACGCGGCGCACGTAGAGCTTCACGCCCCGGCGGTGCTCCCGGTCCCACAGGTCGAACGGCGCACGCGCGGGCACGTACAGCAGCAGCGTGAACTCCTGCCGCCCTTCCACCTTCGCGTGCGTGTAGGCGAGAGGCGCGTCCACGTCGTGTGCCACGTGCCTGTAGAGCTCGTGGTACTGCTCCTCGGTGATCTCGGACTTGGGGCGCGCCCAGAGCGCCGAGGCTCGGTTGACCTGCTCGTCCTCGTCGGTCATCACCTGCGCCCGGGTCTCGCTGTTCCATTCCGCCTTCTTCATCAGGATCGGAATGGCGATGTGGTCCGAGTACTTCCGCAGGATGGCGCGCAGCCGGCTGCCCGACAGCAGCTCGTCCTCGTCTGCCCGCAGGTGCAGGACCACGTCGGTCCCGCGCGAGGCCTTCTCCACGGTCTCCACCGAATAGCTGCCCTCGCCCGTGCTCTCCCACCGGACGCCGTGCTCGGCCGTGAGTCCGGCGCGGCGCGTGACCAGGGTCACCCGCTCCGCGACCATGAAGGCGGAGTAGAAACCCACGCCGAACTGCCCGATGAGGTGCGCGTCCTTCGCGCGATCGGCCGTCAGCTGGGCGAGGAACTCGCGCGTGCCCGACTTGGCGATCGTGCCGATGTTCTCCACGACGTCCTGCCGGGACATCCCGATGCCGTTGTCGGACACCGTGATGGTCCGCGCCGCGGCGTCGTAGGCCACGCGGATGCGCAGCTCGGGGTCGTCCTCGAACAGGCCGGGGTCGGTCATGGCCTCGAAGCGCAGCTTGTCGGCCGCGTCCGAGGCGTTCGAGACGAGCTCGCGCAGGAAGATCTCCTTGTTGCCGTACAAGGAGTGGATCATCAGGTGCAGGAGCTGGGCGACCTCGGTCTGGAATCCGAGCGTCTCTTTCGTGGACGTGCCTGTCATCGGTGCTTCCCCGCGGAGTGGCGAGCCGTGGCCCGGCAGGACAGTGTGCCACGGCTCGCGCCCTCACGGCTGCCCCAGGCCCAGCTGCCGCAGCCACTCGCGCTCGTCGCTGACCCGCCAGTGCTGCCAGAGGCGCCCGTCCTTCAGCCACTCGATCTGCATCTGCCGGATGTCGAACGGCCGGCCGGTGGGCGGGAGGCCGAACAGCGCGCCCGTGTGCGTCCCGGTCACCCGGAGGAACACGGCCGCCCGGTCGCCGTCGACGACGAGGTCGAGAATCTCGTAGTGCAGGTCGGGCGCGCCCTCGCGCATGGCCCGCACGATCGGCTTCAGGTCGGCGGGCCCGGGCCGGGGGTTCGGTATGCTCGGGCTGTGGTTGACGTAGTCGGGCGCCAGCAGCTCGTCGAGCACGTCGAGGTCGCCTCCGTTCCAGACTTCGTCGAAGTAGCGCGTGATCACGCGTGCGGCGTTCGTGGCGGCAGGGAGTGGGTGCATGCCGGCATCATGCCGGGGAGACCCGCCGGTAGCATTAACCCGGGTTAACGCGCGCCCCGGGACCACGACCATGGAAGACCTGACGTCCCTTCACCTGCTCCGGAGCCTGGAGACGGCCTCCGGCCTCGAGTTGGCGGGGCTCGACCGCCTCGCGTCCGTCATCCGCACCACGGCGATTCCCGCCCGCGGGGCGGCCTTCCACGAGGACGAGCCGTGCCCGCGTGTGTTCGTCGTGCGCGAGGGGCTGTTCAAGCAGCTCTACACCGACGACGCCGGGAACGAGTGGGTCAAGAGCTTCGCGCGAGAGGGCGAGGCGTTCGCGTGCCCGGTGGCGCTCTCCGGCGGGCGCACGTCGTTTGCCAGCATCGCGATCGAGCCGAGCGTGGTGGAGAGCCTGGACTGGAGCGCCGTCGAGGCGCTCGGCGCGGCGGATCTCGCCTGGCAGACGGCGATTCGGCTTGGCTTCCAGCGGCTGGCCGAACTCAAGGTCAGGCGCGAGCGCGATCTCCTCATGCTGAACGCCGAACAGCTGTATCGCCAGCTGGCCGCGGCGTCGCCGGACCTGATCGGCCGGGTGCCGCAGAAGGACCTCGCGGCGTATCTCGGCGTCACGGCCGTGGGGCTCAACCGGATCGTGAAGCGCGTCGCGGCACGGCCGGCGGGCCGCCCCCGCTGACGGCCGCTCCAACCGTTTGCCCCTGGCGGCCGTCGAATACCTTACCTGGTAAGGTAAGGTCATGCCCGACGCGCCCATGGAACTGCTGCAAGGCACGCTCGACGTGCTGATCCTGAAGGCCCTGGCCCGCGGGCCCAGCCACGGGTATGCGGTGTCCCGCTGGGTCCGGGAGCGCACCGACGGCACGCTCCAGATCGAGGACGCGCCCCTCTACAAGGCCCTGCGGCGGCTCGAAGAGGGCGGGTTCGTGGCGGCCGAATGGGGCGTGGCCGAGAGCGGACGGCAGGCGCGCATCTACACGCTCACGACCGCGGGCCGCCGCAAGCTCCGGGCGGGCCAGACGGCCTGGCAGCGATATGCGTGGGCCATGTTCCGGGTGTTGAAGGCATGAGCGAACGGCCGTCCCCGCCCGGCGACACGCCCCCCGGCGACCCGGTGGCGGCCGACGTCGAGGCGGAGCTTCGCTTCCACCTCGACATGCGGGCGGACGTGCTCGTCCGGGAGGGGCTGTCGCCCGCGGCCGCGCGCGCGCGGGCCCTGGCGGAGTTCGGCGACATCGACGACGCGCGGCATGCGATGCGCCGCGCCGGGCAGCGCACGGTGGACATCCGGCGCCGGAGGCACTACATGGACGATCTCAGGCAAGACATCGTGCACGCCCTGCGGCGCCTGGGCGCCGCGCCGGTCTTCACCGCGACCGCCCTGCTCACGCTGGCCCTGGGCATCGGCGCCAACGTGGCCATCTTCTCGGTCGTCAACGGGGTGCTGCTGCGGCCGCTGCCCTTCCCCGACGCCGACCGGCTCTACGCCGTCTACTCGGCCAATCGCACCGCCGGAGCGCTCCAGGCCCCGGTGTCGCCCGTGGACGTGGACGACTGGCGGGCCGCGCGCCGCGACATCGACGACCTCGGCGGCTTCTGGTACGCCGAGGGCAGTTCCGGCGTGAACATGACCGGGCGGGGCACCCCTCGCCGTCTGTCCAGCGTGTTCTTCACGCCGGGGTTCCTGACCGCGCTCGGCGTGACGCCGGCCGCCGGCCGCCTGCCGCGCGAGGACGAGATGGTCCGCGGCGGGCACGACGACGTCGTGCTCCTCACGCACGGGTTCTGGGTGCGCGAGTTCGGCGGCAGTCCCAGCATCGTCGGCTCGTCGCTGACCCTCGACGACCGCCCGGTGGACGTCATCGGGGTGCTCCCGCCGTCCCTGAACTACCCGGTCGGCTCGGCTGACGTCTTCGTGCCGTACTCCACGATCCCCGACACCTCGATTCCGCGGCAGCGACAGGTCCGGGTGCTGAGGGTGGTGGCGCGCGCGAAGCCCGGCATCAGCCAGGATGCGGTACAGGCGGAGATGACGGGCATCGCCACGACGTTGGCGGCCACGTATCCCGAGAACGCGAACTGGGACGGCGCCACCGTGCGGCCGCTGGCCGAGGTCGTGACCGGCTCCGTCCGCCGCAGCCTGCTCGTGCTCTTCGGCGCGGTCGGGCTGGTGCTGCTCATGGCCTGCGTGAACCTCGCCGCCTTGCAACTCGCGCGGGCCCTGGGGCGATCCCGGGAGCTGGCGGTCCGGCTGGCCCTGGGTGCCCGAAGGAGCCGGATCCTGCGACAGCTGCTCACCGAGAGCCTGCTCCTCGCCCTGGCAGGCGGGGCGCTTGGCGTGGCGGTGGCCCGCTACGGCCTCGACGCGCTCCTGGCGCTCAGCGCCGGGCAGCTGCCCCGCGCGGACGAGATCGGCCTCGACGGCCAGGTCCTGGCGTTCAGCGCGGTGCTGGCCCTCGTCACGGGCGTGGTGTTCGGCATCCTGCCGGCCTGGCGCGCCTCGGACGCGGGCGGCGCGGCGGCCCTGCACGACGGCGGGCGGACCGTGGCCGGCACCAGCCATCGGCGCTGGCGACAGGGGCTCATCGTGGGGGAGGTGGCCGTGTCGATGATGCTGGTCGTGGGCGCCGGGCTCATGGGCCGAAGCTTCCTCGCCCTGTCCCGCGTCGACCTGGGGTTCCGGCCGGACCACCTGCTGGCGGTCCAGTTCACGATGGATCCGGACCGGTTCGGCCCACGCGATCGGGACGCGTCGCCCACCGCGAGCGCGCCCTATGCGCTCGCGTACCAGCAGATGATCGAGCGCGTCCGGGCGCTTCCCGGCGTGGTGTCGGCCGCCGCGGTGAAGGACCCGCCGTTCCGGGGGATCGGCGAAGGCAATGGCTTCACGATTCCGGGCCGTCCGCTGGGGCCCAACGGCGCGACGCCGTCGGCCATGGTCATCCACGTCAGCGAGGGCTACTTCGCCACCATCGGCGCCTCGCTCGCCGCCGGGCGCGAGTTCACGCCCTTCGATCGTGGCGGCGCCCCTCTGGTCGTCGTCGTGAACGACGCCTTCGCGCGGCAGTTCTTCCCGGGCCAGTCGGCCACGGGGCAGCAGATCCAATTCGGCCGGTCGATCTCGGCCGAGATCGTCGGCGTCGTGCACGACATCCGGCAGGTCGCCGTGGCCGAGCCCGCCGAGCCGACGATCTACCTGCACAACCTGCAGAACTCGCGGTCGAAGACCACCATCGTCGCGCGGACCTCCGGCGATCCCCTGCAGCTCACGCGGGCGGTGGAGGAGGCCGTCTGGTCGGTGGATGCGGCACAGCCCATCACCGCGGTCTTCACGTTCGACGACGCCGTGAGCCGCGCGCTGGCGCAGCCCCGCCTGCTGACGGTCCTGCTCGGCGGCTTCGGGCTCGTGGGCCTGCTGCTGGCGGCAGTCGGCGTCTACGGGCTGCTGGCCGCGGCCGTGAGCGAGCAGCGGCGCGAGTTCGGCGTGCGCCTGGCGCTGGGCGCCAGCCCCGGCCGCGTGCTGGCCGAGGTGGTACGCCGCGGCGTGAGCGTCGCGCTCGGCGGCGTCGTGCTCGGCCTCGCCGGCGCCGCCGGCCTCACACGCTTCATGGATGCCGTGCTCTACGGCGTGGAGCCGGCGGATCCCCTCACGTTCGGCACGATGGCTCTCGTGCTGGTGATCGTGGCCGCGCTGGCCAGCTGGCTGCCGGCCAGGCGCGCGGCCGGCTTCGACCCGGCCGAGACGCTGCGGGCCGACTGAGGGGGCGGTGGCCGCCGCGAGGCGGCCCCGCCCGTCCCCTCATCCGGCGCTCATCCAACCCTCACGCGTGGCTGACGACGTGCCGCGGTGCCGCAGAATATCGTCCAGCACATGAGCGGACGCACGACATCGGGCCGGGTGGGGCTGTGGGTCACCCTGGCAGGCCTGGCCGTCGGGGCGGTCGTCGTGGCCGTGCTGGGCCTCTGGACCTATATGGGCACGACCGCCGAGCGGCTGCACCCCCGCCCGGAGGACGTGCCGTCCTCGTCGCTCTCCATGCCGCCGCCGCGGTGGGCGGCCGCCGTGGAGGACGCCCGGCGGGTCGTGCGGACGGTCCTGAGCGACCAGAACGTGCCCGGACTGTCCGTGGCGGTCGGCGCCCAGGGCGAACTGGCATGGGCCGAGGGATTCGGCTGGGCGGACCTGGATCGACGCACCGTGGTCGGCCCGGACACCCGGTTCAGGCTCGGCACGGCGTCCACGGTGCTCACGTCGGCCGCCGCCGGCCTGCTCGTCGAGGAGGGGCGGCTGCGGCTCGACGACGAGATCCAGGCCTACGTGCCGGAGTTCCCGCGCAAGGACCGGCCGATTACGCTCCGCCAGGTCATGGGCCACGTGGCCGGTCTTCGGACCGACGGCGGCGACGAGAGTCCCTTGCTGGGCACCCACTGTCTGCGCCCGGCCGATGCGCTGCCGCACTTCGCGGCGGCCTCCCTCCTGACCGAGCCCGGGGAACGATTCCGGGTCTCGCGCTTCGGGTGGATCGTGGTGAGCGCCGCCGTCGAGGCCGCGTCGGGCGAGCCGTTCCTGAGGTTCGTGCGCAAGCAGGTCTTCGAGCCGCTGGGCCTGCACGACACGACGGCGGACGACGCGTCGCGGACGGCCCCCGAACAAGCCACGTCCTACTTCCCGCGGTTCGCGGCGGACCTCCGATACGGCCTGGATCCGATGCGCCCGATCGATCTGTCGTGCTATGCCGGCGCGGGCGTCTTCGTCTCGACGCCGTCGGACCTCGTGCGGTTCGGCCTGGCCATGGCGGACGGCCGGCTGCTCCGGCCCGACACGATGGCCCTGCTCCAGACGCCGCAGCGCACGTCGGCGGGCGAGGACACGGGCTACGGCCTCGGCTGGCGGCTCGAGCGGGCAGCCGTGGGCGGCGAGGACACGCTCGTCGCCGGCCACGACGGCGACGTGCTCGGCGGGATGGTGGCCTCCCTCGTGGTGATCCGCGACCGTGGCCTCGTGGTGGCCGTGACGTCGAACAGCTCGTATGCGGACACCCACGGCGTGGCGATGGCGCTCGCGCGGGCGTTCGCGTCGCCCGGCCTGGCGCACTGAAGCACGGCCAGGCGCCTGTTGGCCGGTGCAGCGCCACGCACCGACGCGCCCGTACAGGCCAGAGGGTGCGCGGACGGGCGCCGGGTTGCGAACGGGCGCCGGCGGGGCCGTCCACCAGAGTGTCCACCTTCGTCACAGCCACCGGCCGAATCGACACACGGCATGGCGCGGCCCGCGTCCCGGCACGCGAGTTTGCCGCGCCGACCCGGAGTCGGGACTGGTACGCGGCTTGCGAACCGCGTCGCCGTCGGCCAGCACACAGTCGAGGCCCATCACGATGTCGTTCCTCAGTCGCCTGCGCGTCTCCTCCTGGAAGCGAGTGCCGGAGTTCCTCGGGTGGAGCCCGGGGCTGCGCTTCGCCCGGGGACATCGTTTGCCGTGCGGCTGCCTGGCCGGCGTCTACTGCACCTGGTCCGGACACGAGCTGGACGTCCTCGACGCGCGCTGCGAGACGTGCCGCCTGGACGCCCACCGCACGGGCCTGGTGCTGAGCCACGCCGGACCGGCCGGCCGTCCGGACGCGTGACGCCACGGCGGGAACGCCGGCCGCCGCGCGCCCCGATCAGGGCGTGAATCCCTCCGCGCGGAACACCTCGCGCCCTTCGAGCAGCGTCCAGAGCACGCGAGCCTCGTGGATCTGCCGGGCCGGAATCTCGAACGGGTTGCGATCGAGGACGATGAGGTCGGCCAGCTTGCCGGCCTCGAGCGATCCGCTGTCGTCCTCGAACGACACATAGGCGCCGCCCGAGGTGTACGCGGCCAGGGCGGTGTCGAGATCGAGGCGCTGGTCGGGCAGCCACGACGGCTCCTCCTCCGGCGCGCCCGGCGCCTTGCGCGTGACGGCCACCTCGATGGCGTCCAGCGGATTCACCGACGACACCGACCAGTCGCTGCCGCCCGCCAGCCGCGCGCCCGCCCGGTGGAGGGCGCCGAACGGATACAGCCACTGCGACCGCGCGGGGCCCAGGCGGGGCGTCGTCAGGTTCCGGATGTAGGCGTCGTCCACCGCCCAGAGGGGCTGCATGTTGGCCACCACCCCGAGCCCCGCGAACCGGCCGATGTCGGCGGGGTCGACGAGCTGGATGTGCGCGATGTGCGGGCGTCGATCGCGGGCGCCGTTGGCCCGGACGGCGGCGGCGATGGCGTCCAGGCCCTGACGGATCGCGCCGTCGCCGATGGCGTGCATGTGGGTCTGGAAGCCTTCCTTGTCGAGGCGCGTGACGAGGGCGGCCAGGGCGCCGTCGGTGAAGTTCGGCAGCCCGCGCGGACGCGTGGACGGCGGATCCCCTGGCAGCGGCAGGTACGGCTCGAGGAGATACGCGGTGGCGGCCTCGATGACGCCGTCGACGAAGATCTTCACGGCGCCCGCCGTCAGGCCCGGCTCGGTGATCGCCGCGCGGGTGGCCAGGAACCCGTCGACCTGCGAGGCGTCCTGCGTGGGGTCCGCGTAGAGCGACAGGTGCGCCCGCGCCGTGAGCCGACCGGCACGCGCCACGGCGCGGTATGCATCGACCATCGGCGCGCGCGCGCTCGCCTCCACGAACGACACGATGCCCACGCGGTTCAGCGCCGCCAGCGCCCGGACGAGGCCGGCCTCGTATTCCTCGGCCGTCGTCGGCGGGGCGACGCGGTTGACGAGCTCGGTGGCGGCCTCGCGGAGGAGCCCCGTGGGCTCGCCGCGGGCATCCCTGTCGATGCGGCCTGCGTCCGGATCCGGCGTGGCGCGGCTGATGCCGGCAGCCTTCAGGGCCGCGGAGTTCACCCACACGGTGTGGCCGTCCGACGAGCTCAGGAACGCCGGGGTGTCGCCGGTCAGGACGTCCAGTTCCTGCCGGCCGGGCCGCCCCGGCGGAAAGGTCGTGAGATCCCACCCGCCGCCCACGAGCCACGGCCGCTGGTTGGCGGCCGCGCAGGTCCGGACGGCATCGAGGGTCGCCTCGACGGTGGCGAGGCCGTTCAGGTTGCACTGCCCGAGTTCCACGCCGGCGCTCATCGGGTGGACGTGGGCGTCGTGGAAGGCCGGCATCACGAAACGCCCGCCGAGATCGACGCGGCGGGTCCCGGGTCCGACAAACGACGCGAGATCGGAGCCGTCCGCGCCCAGGGCCACGATGCGGCCGCCGCGAATGGCCAGCGCGCCCACGCGCGATCGGGCGGCGTCGAACGTGTGAATCCGGCCGCCGGTCAGCAGCAGCTCGGCAGGCGGTGTGGCGGGCGCGCCGGCGCAGCCGGCGAGGGCGACAAGGGTGGAGAAGGTGAGGGCGACGGCGGGCACGCGCATGACGGCGACACGAGCATAGATGACGCCGGCCGCGGGAGGGCGGGCGATGCGGCTAGGATCGCGACGGCAGGGAGCACGGCACGATGACACTGGTGATGTTCGCCTGCGTCCACAACGCAGGGCGTTCGCAGATGGCGGCGGCGTGGTTCAACGCCCTGGCCGACCCGGCCAGGGCGCACGCCCGCTCGGCCGGCACCGATCCCGGACCGCGGGTCCATCCCGAGGTCGTCGAGGCCATGCGTGAGGTGGGCATGGACCTCGACGGGGCGCCCACGACCAGGCTCACGGCCGACGTGGCCGCCGGCGCGACCTGGCTCGTCACGATGGGGTGCGGCGACCAGTGCCCGGTGGTGCCCGGCACCCTGCGCGACGACTGGCCGCTCGAGGATCCCAAGGGCAGGCCGATCGAGGCCGTGCGCGCCATCCGCGACGAGATCCGGCGGCGCGTGGAGGCGTTCGTCGAGCGCGAGGGCTGGGCCCTGCCCTCCTCGCGGTGAACCGACGCCTCCAGGTCCCGGCGACCGGGGTCCAGCTCGACCCCGGCCGCGCCGCTGACCAGGGGGCCGGCGGTCGACGGGGTGCCTGGCTGGCGACCACCTTGCACACCCGACGCAGAGGGGCATCGGCGACGGCCGCCGTCCCGGAGGAGTGTGCCGTGAGACACACGCAGATCGCGAGTGACCACGAACGAACGCACGTGCTGGTCTTCGACACGGGCGAGGAGGCCATCGCCGGCCTGCTGCAGTTCGCGCGCGAACGACGACTCGCCAGCGCCCATCTCAGCGCGATCGGGGCCTTCTCCGAGGTCACGCTGGGCTTCTTCGACTGGTCCCGCAAGGACTATCGCCGCATCCGCGTGGACGAGCAGGTGGAGGTGCTGTCCCTGGCCGGCAACCTCGCCCGCGACGCCGATGACGAGGTGAAGCTGCACGCGCACGTCGTCGTCGGCAAGTCCGACGGCACGGCGCACGGCGGCCACCTGCTCGACGCGCGCGTGCGGCCGACGCTCGAGGTCGTGGTGACCGAAGCGCCGGCGCCGCTCAGGCGGCGCGTGCGGCCGGACCTGGGACTGGCGCTGCTGGAGCCGTAGTGAGACGCCCGCGGGTCCCCGCCGGCGTGGCGCTACTCAGAAGGTGTAGGCGCCTACGTACGGCGAATCCGCGACGGATGGGCTCGCGGGACGGGAGCACCGGCGCACGGGAAGCGCGGCTGGCGGCACCGCGCTTGCACTTTCACGGAGCATGCGCGCCGTTGGTCAGTGCCACTGGGCGATTGCCGAAGGGTACATCCCGAGCTGGAGTCACGGGCCCGAGCCGGAGCTGACCAGCCACGAGACCATCTGCGTGCTGAACGCGGGGTCGAGGCCGGCGCACGTCCGCGTCGTGGTGTTCTTCACGGATCGCGACCCGGCCGGCCCGTACGAGTTTGCGGTGCCGCCGGCGCGGACGCACCACGTCCGGTTCAACGACCTGACGGACCCGGAGCCCATTCCCCACGGCGTGCCGTTCGCCTCGACCATCGACAGCGACGAGCCGATCGTGGTGCAGCACACCCGGCTCGACAGCCGGCAGAACGCCAACGCCCTGATCAGCACCATCGCGTATCCAGCGGGGGCGTGACAACGCAGTCGGGTGCGTGAACCGCACCTCGAGGTTCCGGCCGCGGCGCCGGCGGCGCCCGCCAGGCCGGCAGGAGGCCCTCCACGATGGCGACCACGGTTTCCGACTTCCTGCTCCAGCGGCTGGCCGACTGGGGCGTCGAGCGCATTTACGGCTACCCGGGCGACGGCATCAACGGATTGATGGGCGCCCTCGACCGGGCGGGCGATCGCATCCGGTTCGTCCAGTCCCGGCACGAGGAGCTCTCGGCGTTCATGGCGTGCGCCCACGCGAAGTTCACGGGAGAGGTCGGCGTGTGCCTGGCCACGTCGGGACCGGGCGCCATCCACCTGCTCAACGGCCTGTACGACGCCAAGCTCGACCACCAGCCGGTCCTGGCGATCGTGGGCCAGCAGAGCCGCGCGGCCCTCGGCGGCAGCTACCAGCAGGAGGTGGACCTGCCGGTGCTGTTCAAGGACGTCGCGCACGAGTTCGTCCACATGGCCACGACGCCCGACCAGATCCGGCACCTCGTGGACCGGGCGATGCGCATCGCGGCGGCCGAGCGGACGGTCACGTGCCTCGTCATTCCGAACGACCTGCAGGATCTCGAGGCCGTGCCCGCGCCGCCTCGCGCGCACGGCACGATTCACTCCGGCGTCGGGCTCACGCGCCCGCAGATCCGGCCGAGGTCCACGGACCTGCAGCGGGCCGCCGCGATCCTGAACACGGGGACGCGCGTCGCGATGCTCGTGGGCGCCGGGGCCCTCCACGCCGCCGACGAGGTGATCGCCGTCGCGGAGCAGCTTGGGGCCGGCATCGCCAAGGCGCTGCTCGGCAAGGCCGCGCTGCCCGACGACCTCCCGTTCGTCACCGGCGCCATCGGGCTGCTCGGCACGCGCCCCAGCTGGAACCTCATGAACGAGTGCGACACGCTGCTCATGGTCGGGAGCAGCTTCCCGTATTCCGAGTTCCTGCCGGCCGAGGGCCAGGCGCGAGGCGTGCAGATCGACATCGACCCGCGGATGCTGAGCATCCGCTATCCAATGGAGGTCGGCCTCGTCGGCGACAGCGCCGAGACGCTCCACGCGCTCCTGCCCCTGCTGGAGCGGAAGACCGACCGCACCTGGCGCCAGGCCATCGAGCGCGACGTCCAGGACTGGTGGCAGGTGCTCGAGGCGCGCGCGATGAACGACGCCAAGCCGCTCAACCCGCAGCGCGTGTTCTGGGAGCTGTCCGCGAAGCTCCCTGACGACTGCGTGCTGTGCGCGGACTCGGGGTCGTCGGCCAACTGGTTCGCCCGCGACCTCAAGATCCGGCGCGGGATGATGGCGTCGCTCTCGGGCACGCTCGCCACCATGGGCCCCGCGGTGCCGTACGCGATCGCGGCCAAGTTCTGCCATCCGGACCGCCCGGTGATCGCGCTCGCCGGGGACGGCGCGATGCAGATGAACGGCATCAACGGGCTCATCACCGTGTCGAAGTACTGGCGGGAGTGGAGCAACCCGACGCTGGTCGTGCTCGTCCTGAACAACGGCGACCTGAACCAGGTCACGTGGGAGCAGCGCGCCCTCCAGGGTGATCCGATGTTCGAGGCCTCGCAGCGCCTCCCCGAATTCGGCTACGCCCGCTATGCCGAGTTCCTCGGTCTCGAGGGCGTCCGGATCGACCGCCCCGAGCAGATCGGCCCCGCCTGGGATCGAGTGCTCGCGGCCGGCCGGCCCGCCGTCCTGGAAGCCGTCACGGATCCCGATGTCCCGCCGCTGCCGCCCCACATCTCGTGGGACCAGGCGAAGTCCTTCGCGTCGTCGGTGCTGCACGGCGACGCCAATGCCCTGGGCTTCCTGCGCCAGACGGCCAGGGACGCCGTCGAGAGCGTGCTGCCCCGGCGCCGATGACGGGCGGGCGCGGGGCCGACATCGCCGGCCTGGCGCGGGCGCTGGACGGCGTCCTCGCGGGCGAGGCTTACTTCGACGAGGGATGGCGCGCCCTCTACGCCACGGACGCGTCGAACTACCGCCACGTGCCCCTCGGGGTCGTGCGCCCGCGCGATGACGACGACGTGGCGACAACGCTGGCCGCGGCGCGTCAGCATCGCGTGCCGGTGTTCGCCCGGGGCGGCGGCACCAGCCTCGCCGGCCAGACGTGCAACGAGGGGCTCGTTCTCGACTTCTCGCGCCACATGCACCGCATCGAGTCGCTGGACCCCGAGGCCCGCGTCGCGGTGGTGCAGCCGGGCGCCGTCCTCGACGACCTGCGCCGGCGCGCGGCGCCACACGGCCTGACCTTCGGCCCCGATCCCGCCACGCACGGGTGGTGCACGCTGGGCGGCATGATCGGCAACAACTCCTGCGGCGTGCGCTCCGTGCTGGCGAACCAGTTCGGGCCGGGCCCCACGACCGCCCACAGCGTCGAGTGGCTCGACATCATCACCGTCGACGGCGAGCGGATGCGGGTGGGCGCCACGAGCGACGCCGAACTGGCCGCCGTCGTCGCCGGAGGCGGCCGGCGCGGCGATCTCTACCGGCGCCTGCATGACTTCCAAGGCCGCTACGCGGACCTGATCCGCCGGGAGTTTCCGGACATCCCGCGCCGGGTCTCGGGCTACAACCTGCCGGCCCTGCTGCCGGAGCACGGCGTGCACGTGGCGCGGGCGCTCGTGGGCAGTGAGTCGACGCTGGCGCTGGTCCTGCGGGCGCAGGTCACCCTCGTGCCGTCCCGCCCGGCGCGCGTGCTGGTCGTCGCCGGATTCCCGGACGTGGTCGCCGCCGCCGATCGCGTGCCCGACCTCCTCGCGCTGAAGCCGGTGGGCCTCGAAGGCCTCGACCGCGGCCTCATCGCCGATCTCAGGCAGTCGGGGCTCGCCAGCGGCCACTGGCACCTGCTGCCGGATGGCGGCGCGTTCCTGTTCGTCGAGTTCGGCGACGACTCGGCCGAGGCGGCCCGGCGGCAGGCCGACGCCTGTGCCGCCCTGCTGCGGGACGGCGGTCCCCTGACGGCGGCCCGGGTCGTGGCCGATCCCCGGGATCAGGCCGCGCTGTGGGAGATCCGCGAGTCCGCCCTCGCCGCGACGGCGCGCGTGTCCGACGCGCACCGCACGTGGCCGGGCTGGGAGGACTCGGCGGTGGCGCCGGAACGGCTCGGCGAGTACCTGCGCGACCTGCGGCGGCTGCTCGACGCCCACGGCTACCGCGCCGATCTCTACGGGCACTTCGGACAAGGATGCGTGCACTGCCGCATCGACTTCGATCTGGACACGCCGCCAGGCATCGCGCGCTTCCGGGACTTCGTGGAGGCCGCCGCGGACCTGGTGCACCGGCACGGCGGATCGCTGTCGGGTGAGCACGGCGACGGGCAGGCCCGGAGCGAGCTGCTGCCGCGGATGTTCGGCCCGGAGATGATCCGCGCGTTCCGCGACTTCAAGGAGATCTGGGATCCGACGCACCTCATGAATCCCAGGCGGATCGTCGACCCCCGTCCCCTCGACGCCGACCTGCGCGGCACCCAGGTGACCACGGCGCCGCCGCGCACGTGGTTCCGGTTCCCCGAGGACCGGGGCAGCTTCGCGCAGGCCACCGGGCGCTGCGTCGGCGTCGGCAAGTGCCGCAAGACCAACGCCGGCACCATGTGTCCGAGCTACATGGTGACGGGCGAGGAACGGCACTCCACCCGCGGCCGCGCACGGCTGCTGTTCGAGATGCTCGAAGGCCGCCCGATGCGGGGCGGGTGGCAGGCCGAGGGCGTCCGTGAGGCGCTGGACCTGTGCCTGGCCTGCAAGGGATGCAAGGGCGAGTGCCCGGTCCACGTGGACATGGCGACCTACAAGGCCGAGTTCCTGTCGCACTACTACGAACGTCATTTGCGGCCGCGCAGCGCGCACGCGTTCGGACAGATCGGCACCTGGGCGCGCCTCGTGGCACGGCTGGGCCTGCAGCGCTTCGTGAACACGGCGGCGGCGTTCCCTCCGGCGCGGGCGCTGCTGCGCGCGGCGTCGGGCATGGCGCCGGCACGCGCCCTTCCGGCCTTCGCGCCGCGCACGTTCCGGCAGTGGTTCGGAGCGCGCCGGCCCCCGGCCGGCGCGGGCCGGCCGCCCGTGCTGCTCTGGCCCGACACGTTCAACGATCATTTCCACCCTGACGTGCTCGAGGCCGCCACGCTGGTCCTGGAGCACATGGGCTTCGACGTGCGCCTTCCGCCCGGGCCGCTGTGCTGCGGCCGGCCCCTGTACGACTACGGGCTCCTGAAGGAGGCGCGGCGCCACTTGCGCGGGATCCTGGATGCGCTGCGCGCCGACGTGGCGGCCGGCACGCCGCTGGTCGGCCTCGAGCCGGGCTGCGTGAGCGTGTTCCGGGACGAGCTGGCCAACCTGTTCCCCGGGACGCCCGCCCACGAACGACCGGCGATGCAGACCTTCGCGGAGTTCCTGGATCGGCATGCCGATCGGCTCGCCGGCGTGCGGCTCGATCGCCAGGCGGTCGTGCACGGACACTGCCATCACAAGGCGCTGGTGGGCGAGGGCTGCGATCGCCGGGTGCTGGAGAGGGCCGGCGTTCGCGCGGCATTTCTCGACGCGGGCTGCTGCGGCATGGCCGGCAGCTTCGGATTCGAGGCCGCGCACTACGAGACCGCGATGGCCGTGGGCGAGCGCGTGCTCCTGCCGGCGGTCCGGGCGGCTACGGTCGACACCCTGATCGTGGCCGACGGCTTCAGTTGCCGGGAGCAGATCGCCCAGTCCACGGACCGCCGGGCCCTGCACCTGGCGCAGGTCGTGTGGATGGCGATCGAGGACGGCCCCGGCGGTGCCGCGGGCGAGCATCCCGAGCGCCGCTACGCCGCCGACTACGGCGACGCGAGGCTCACCGCGCGCGACGCGGCGGCCGCCGGGCTCGTCACGGCCGGACTCGCGGCCGCCGGGCTCGCGGCGTGGATCGGTGCGACGCGTCGCCGCGCCAGCGGCGCTGCGCGGCCCGGCCGCTAAACGCGGTAGCGATCCAGGTCCCGGCGCTTCAGCTCGACGCCGAGGCCCGGGCGCCCGAGATCGGGCGCGAGGATGCCGTGCGACGGCGAGGACACGCCGTCGAAGGCGAGCCGCTCGATCCGGACGTGGTCGTGGAAGTACTCGACGTGGCGGGCGGGCGGCACGGCCGCGCAGAGCTGCGCGTGCAGGTGCGGCGCCGTGTGCGCCGAAAGCGGCGTCCCCGAGGCCTGGCACAGGGCCGCCGCCTGGAGGAATCCCGTCACGCCCCCGCAGCGGGTCGCATCCGCCTGCAGCACGTCCACGGCGCCGGCCCGGAGCATGCGGGCGAAGTACCACGCGTCCCAGCCGTACTCGCCCGCGGCGACCGCCATGGCCGCCGGCACGCGCCGGCGGAGGAAGCGCAGGCCGTCGAGATCGTCGGACGAGACGGGCTCCTCGAACCAGCGGACGTCCCACTCGGCGAACGCCTCGGCCTGGGCGAGGGCGCGCTTCACGTCGTGCGCGCCGTTGGCGTCCACGAAGAGCGCGGCGGCGTCGCCAATGGCGCGCCTGGCCGCGCGGACCCGCCGCCGGTCGGCGGCGGCGTCGCGGCCCACCTTCATCTTGACCATGGTGATGCCCTCGGCCACCCACCGCGCGAGCTGGCGCTGGAGGCGCGACACGCTGTAGGAGGTGAAGCCCCCGCTGCCGTAGACAGGGCAACCGGGGCGCACGGCGCCCAGGAGCGACGCCAGGGCGATGCCCAGCAGCCGCGCCTTCAGGTCCCACAAAGCGACGTCCACGGCCGACAGTGCCGTGGATCCCACGCCGGGACGGCCGATGTTCCGGAGGGCCGCGATCATCGCGGCGTGGGCGGCCGGGACGTCCATCGCGTCCATCCCGATCGCCACGGCCGACAGCACCCGATTCGCCAGTCCCGCGGCGGCCGCGTCGCCGTAGGCGTAGCCCACCCCGCGTTGCCCGCCCGCGGCCGTCTCGACCACCACCAGCGTCGTCGAGTCCCATGCGAGGGTGCCGTCCGATTCGGGCGCGTCCGTGGGGACGGTGTAGGCCGAGGCGACCAGCCGGTCGATCGCCGTCGGCGCGTCGCCGCGCCCGGCCGCGCGGGCGCGGCGTCGCGGGGCCGCCGCGCGGGTCGCGGGTTGCTGTGTCACGGGGCCTCCTCGACGGGTGCGAAGTACACGGTCCCGGGCCGGCGCGGCGCGCGGCCGGCCGGCCCGGGGAACGCGTGCGGCCGGACCTCGGCCGGCCGCGCCAGGGCGCCTAGTGCTGGATGCCCGTGGCCAGCACGTAGATGTCCTCATTCGTGTCGTCGGGCGCATCGCCCTGAGGCGCCATGTGCCGGGGCGCCTCGAGGATCACGCCGTCGATCGTCACGGTGTCGCCGCTGTCGACCGATGCGTACGGGCGGGACGCCGGCAGCACGAACAGCGAGGTGTCGCCGGCCTTGCAGTAGAACCCGCCACGCCCGTCGGCCAGGTGGGTCACCCGCAGGTGCTGCAGGCGCACCCGGTCGCCGACGAGCTCGTCGCCGCCGGCGCCGACGACCGCGGCGCTCGTGAGCGGCATCCCGCGCGGGCCCGGGGCCGTGCTCTCCATGCCGGCCCGCCGTCCCTCGACGCGGCCCGGCGGACGCGCCTGGTCGATCAGCAGGACGACGTCGCCGTCACCGCCCACGATCCGGCTCGCCTCGAGCAGGGGCGTCTCCAGGTAGTCGTCGTCGGCCGGGTTCAGACCCACCCAGCCCCACTCCTTGTCGACGTCGCCGGCCGCGAAGCCCTTGATGCGCCCCGTGACCGTCACGAGGTCGCCCTCGCGGACGAGCGCGGCCAGCGCATTCGGCGCGTGCACCAGCACCTCGCCGTCGAAGTCGATCCAGCGAGGCTCGTCGATCGTGAAGAGCCGGGGCCCGTAGACGTGCTCGACTTCCGCGTCCACGCTGATCATCCGGCCCAGGTACCGGGTGGGGGCGTCCTCGACGTCGCCGAGCGCGACCCGTTCGCCGCGGAACTCCGTGGCCATCGCGCGCGCCGTCGCCGCCGTCGCGTGCTGCTGCCGCCACGTGTCCCACTCCCGCATCGTCACGGGATCGCCGGTGTAGGCCCTGGCCACGCCGTTGGCGTCGTAGACGATCAGCCGCCCGGCGTGTTCGTCGGTGCCCGATCGCTCCGACGACAGCACGACCGTCTTGGTACGGTGCGCGATGTGCCGGGCCTGGTCGTCCGGGTAGACGAACTCATGGCCGTAGATCGACCCGGGATAGAACCACGCGCGGATCGCCGGCGGCGAGCCGGGTTCCGCCGGATCGAAACGCAGGACCGTGTCGCCCTTGGCATCGAGGCGCTTCAGCGGGACCGCCTCGATCGTGGCCACGAGGCCGTCCCCCCCCTTCTCGCGCACCTGCACGAGGTGGTGGGATGACGTCGGATCGGCCAGCGTGAAGACATACGTCCCCGGCTGGAGCGTCTCGCCTGGAATCTGCACGGCCGCGTCGAACGTCAGGACCGTCCGTTCGTTCCACGTGTCCGCGGAGGCGACGCCCACCATCAGGAGGGTGAACGCGCCCCCGATGGCGAGGCCGTGCGTGAAGGTCGTCAGTGTCTTCCTCAGCATCAGTGCTGTCCTCCTTTCCTCCCCCACAGTCACTGCAAATGGCCTTCCGGCCGCGCGGTCCGCCCCGGGCGCGCCGGGCCGGGCGCGGCTGCCCAATGTGCGCAGGCTGGTTCACAGAGTCGGCATGTCGTTCCATGCCGGCCGTCGCGGCTGACCTGGGCCGCGGCGGCGAGGCGTCCGCCAGGCGCGGCGCAGCGGCGCGCACGGCAGACGTGGATCTCCTTCGCCGACACACGCGCTACCCGCCGCTGAGCTCGTCCTGGACCTCGCGTGCGCGGCGCAGGTGATCGCGCAGGATCGGCAGCGTGTAGGACGCCCAGTCCTTGACGTGCGCGTTCCCGCCGCCGATGACCTTCGATTCCACCAGGTTGATGGCCGCGATGTGGTCGTCGACCATCATGTCCACGTAGGCGCGGTCGAACGCCTCGCCGGTGAGCCCGTCCAGCTTTCCGGTGGCCTCCGCCACCCGCGCGTCGGACGGTTCGGGCACGACGTGCGTGCCGTCCAGCTCGTGCCGCAGGCGCTCGTCCGCCTGCTCGTGGTCCCGCGCGATTCGCTCGGCGAGCGCCTTCACGTCCGCCGACGCCGTCGTGTCCGCCGCGAGGCGGCTGACTGCGACCTCCGTCTGCCCCGCCGTGGCCACGTCGTTGACGAAGCCGGGGTCCGGCGCCACCGTCGTGGCCTCGCCCGGCGGCGTGCCAGCCGGCTCGTTCGCCGCCACGTCGTTCCGGCCGCCGGAACAGGCAGGGAATGTCAGGGCCCCGATCAAGGCGAGGCCGAACGACAGTCGGTGCAGTGTCATGTGTCCCTCCCGTGTGAACCGCCGAGGCGGGCTGCCGCCGTCGAGGCGGATGCGCCGTCGGCGCGGCCGTCGCGTGCCGTGGGGAGGATCAGCGCGCAGGGAATGCGGGGGTCCCACATTGACGACCCGGCGCTGCTTCCCGGGGTCGATCCGCGTCGGCCGCGCACCCGCATCATCGGGGTTTCAAACCACGTGCCACCCGTGCGCGTCATCCTCGTCAGTCGGCGGGGCGGCGAGTCCGCAGGGACGAGACCAGCGAAGCGCCGATGATGCTCACGCTCACCACGCCCGGCACCCATTCCGGAACCGGGACACTCGCGCCGGCGAGCAGTACCACGGCCAGGACGAAGACCGCCCACTGGGCGCCGTGGGTCAGGCACGGCAGCGTGCGTATCGTGCGGCGCCGCACGAGGTACACCGTCAGCGAGCGGACGTACAGCCCGCCCACGCCCAGGCCGAGCGCGATGAGGACGAGATCGGTCGAGATCGCGAAGGCCCCCAGGACGCCGTCGAGCGAGAAGGACGCGTCGAGCGTCTCCAGGTAGGCGAACGCGGCGAGGCCGGCCACGCCGGAGCGGGCGGTGCCGTCGTCGGGCTGGGCGCGGGCGCCGAGCGCGCGCACGCCCCGGATCGCCAGGAACGCCGCGATGCCCGTCAGGCCGGCGACGAACATCGACGTCCGTGCGCTGGCGGTCACGGCACTCGACGCCGCGGCCAGCGACGCCACGGCCACGAGCGCGGGCACGCCCCGCACCCGCCCGACCCTGGACAGGGGCGCTTCGAGCCGGCGCACCCAGTGCTCCCGGCGATGCGGATCGCAGAAGAACGTGAGCGCCAGCATCAGGAGGAAGGCGCCGCCGAAGCCGCCGATGATGGGGCCCGCCGCCTCCACGTCGGCGGCGAACCGCCGGTGCTGGTGCAGTGCCTGGCGGAACACCTCGGTGAAGGCGCGATTGGTCGCCACGGCCACGAGGCCGATCGGGAAAACCACGCGCATCCCCGCGACCGCGACCAGGATGCCGATCGTGAGGAACGCGCGCTGCCAGGCGCGGCTGAGCGTGCGCAGGACGCCGGCGTTGACGAGGGCGTTGTCGAAGGACACGGACGCCTCGAGCGCGATCAGCAGCAGCACGGTGCCGACCGCGCGCAGGCCGCCGTACGCCATCGCCCCGGCGACGGCCGCGGCCGTCCACAGCAGCGACCACTTGAAGAAGCCCAGCAGCTGTCTCATCCCGCCCGTTGGCCTCGCGGCGCCGGCCCCGGCACGGCCGGGCCCGCCTCGCCCGTAGCCGTGCGTTGCAAGCGCCGGACCGCCTGGCCGGCGGGGCCCCGGGACGTGCGGGAGCGAATGGGGCCGGCGCCTATCCGAGCGCGGCCGCCGTGACCCCTTCGGCCGTCCCGGACGACGCCGCGCCGCTGAACTGGCTGCGGTACAGCGCCGCGTAGCGGCCGCCCGCCGCGAGCAGGGCGTCGTGGGTGCCGCTCTCGACGATCCGGCCGTGCTCCATCATGAGGATGACGTCGGCGTTGCGGATCGTGGAGAGCCGGTGCGCGATGACGAAGGTCGTCCGGCCGTGCATGAGCCGGGCCATCGCCTCCTGGATGAGGACCTCGGTGCGCGTGTCCACGCTGCTCGTCGCCTCGTCGAGGATGAGGATGGGCGGGTCGGCCAGGAACGCGCGCGCGATCGTGAGGAGCTGCTTCTGCCCCTGCGACAGGTTCGACGCCTCCTCGTTGACCAGCGTGGCGTAGTTCTCGGGCAGCGTGCGGATGAAGTGATCGGCCTGGGCCGCGCGCGCGGCGGCCACGACGGCCTCGTCGTCCGCGCCGTCGCGGCCGTACGCGATGTTGTCGCGGATCGTGCCCGAGAAGAGCCACGTGTCCTGCAGGACCATGCCGAAGGTCCGTCGGAGCTCGCCGCGCCGCACGTCGCGGACGTCCACGCCATCGACGCGGATGGCGCCCCCGCTGACGTCGTAGAAGCGCATCATCAGGTTCACCAGCGTGGTCTTGCCGGCGCCGGTGGGGCCCACGATGGCGACGGTCCGGCCCGGCGGGACCGTCAGCGTCAGGTCGTCGAAGAGCGGCGTGTCCGGCTTGTAGCTGAAGCCCACGTGCTCGAAGCGCACCTCGCCGGCGGGCGGCACGGGCAGGGACGCCGCAGGCGTCTCGGCGGGCTCCTCCGGCTCGTCGAGCAGCTCGAACACGCGCTCGGCCGACGCGACCGTGAGCTGCACGGTGTTGGCGATGCTGCTCAACTGCGAGATGGGCATGGTGAACTGGCGGCTGTACTGAATGAACGCCTGCACGTCGCCGATGGCGATGATGCGCCGCGTCACCATGTAGCCGCCGATGACGGCGACGGCCACGTAGCCCAGGTTCCCGATGAACATCGTCACCGGGAACATGATGCCGGTGACGAACTGCGCGCGCCACGCGCTGTCGTGGTACTTCGCGTTCAGGGCCCGGAACGTCTCGATGGCCCGGCCCTCGTGGCCGAAGGCCGTGACGATGCCGTGTCCCGAGTACATCTCGGCGACGTGGCCGTTCAGCTCGCCGAGCGCCTGCTGCTGCCGCACGAAGAAGCCCTGCGAGCGCCTGGCGATCCGCGACACCACCAGCACGCTCAACGGCAGCGTCAACACCACCACCGCCGTCAGGACCTTGCTGATCGTCAGCATCATGATGACGATGCCGATCACGGTCAGCACCGACGTGACGAGCTGGGTGAGGTTCTGCTGCAGCGTGCTGCTGATGTTGTCGAGATCGTTGACCGCCCGGCTGAGGATCTCGCCGTGGGTCTTCGTGTCGAAGAAGCGGAGCGGCAGCCGCGCGAACTTGGCCTCCACGTCGCGCCGCAGCGCGTACACGGTGCGCTGCGCCACGCCCGACATCACGTACTGCTGCAGGTACTGGAAGAGGGCGCTGGTCACGTAGAGCGCCACGAGCAGGCGCACGATGCCGCCGAGGGCCGCCCAGTCGATGCCGCCGGCGCCGAGCCGCCGCCGGAGGTAGCCTTCGAAGATCGTGGTGGTGGCGGTCCCGATGAGCTTCGGCCCGAAGACGCTGAACAGGGTCGAGAGGACGCCGGCCGCGAGCACGACGCCGATCGCGGCGCGGTGGGGCTTCAGGTAGCCCGTGAGACGGCGCAGGGTCCCCTTGAAGTCCCGGGCCTTCTGGACCGGCATGCCGAACCCGGCGTGCGGCCCGCGCCCGAACGGGCTCGCCGGCGGCGCCGCGCGCCGCAGCGCCGCGCGTTCCTCGCTCACGCGACCTCCTCGAGCGAGGCCTGCGAGTCCGCGATCTCGCGATACACCGAGCAGGCGCGCAGCAGCTCCGCGTGGGTCCCGATCCCGGCCACGTGCCCGTCGTCGAGGACGACGATGCGGTCGGCGTCCCTCACCGTCCCGATGCGCTGCGAGACGATGAACACCGTCGCGTCGCGGGTCTCCTCGCGCAGCGCCGCGCGCAGGCGCGCGTCGGTCGCGAAGTCGAGCGCCGAGAAGCTGTCGTCGAACACGTAGATGCGGGCCGGACGGGCCAGCGCCCGCGCGATGGCGAGCCGCTGCTTCTGCCCGCCCGACAGGTTCGTGCCGCCCTGCGACACGGCCGACTCGTAGGCATCGGGCATGGCGTCCACGAACTCGGCGGCCTGGGCCACGCGGGCGGCGTGGCGCAGCCCGTCGTCGGTCGCCGCCTCGTGGCCGAAGCGGACGTTGCTGGCGACGGTGCCCGAGAAGAGCACCGCCTTCTGCGGCACGTAGCCGATGGCCGCGCGCAGGTCCTCCATGCGCCGGGCCCGCACGTCCACGCCGTCGACCAGCACCCGACCGGCGTTGACGTCGTAGAACCGCGGGATGAGGCCGGCCAGCGTGGACTTGCCCGACCCGGTGCCCCCGATGATGGCGACCGTCTCGCCCGGCCGCGCGGTGAAGCTCACGCCGGACAGCGCGGGCTCCTCGGCGCCCGGATACTGGAACGTGACGTCCTGGAACTCGACGAGGCCGGCCGTGACGGCGCCGGCGGCCGGGACCGCCGGGTCGGTCACGTCGGGCACGAGGTCCAGCACCTCGTTGATGCGCGCCGCCGACGCGGCCGCGCGCGGGACCATCACGAACACCGCCGTCACCATGAAGACGGCGAACAGGATCTGGATGGCGTACTGGAGCGACGCCATCATCGCGCCCACCTGCATCTGTCCGGCGTCGATGCGGCTGGCGCCCAGCCAGATGATCGACACGCTCGTCAGGTTCATCGTGAGGAAGAGCGACGGCATCAGCATCGCGACGAGCCGGTTCACGGCAATCGCGGTGGTGGTGACGTCGGAGTTGGCGTGATCGAACCGGCGGCTCTCGTGGGCGCCGCGATCGAACGCCCGGATCACGCGGACGCCCGTCAGCCCCTCGTCGAGCACGAGGTTGAGCCGGTCGAGCTTCGACTGCATCTGCTGGAAGAGCGGGATGGCGCCCCGCATGATCAGGAAGAGCACGACCGACAGGATCGGGATGACGACGAGGAGGACGCGCGCCAGACGCGCGTCCTGCGACAGCGACAGCAGCACGCCGCCCGTCGCCATCATCGGCGCCGGGACGGCCATGCCGAGCAGCATCAGCGCCACCTGCTGGACCTGCGTCGTGTCGTTGGTGGTGCGCGTGATGAGCGACGCCGTGCCGACGCCGTCGAACTGGTGCAGCGACAGCCGGGCGACGCGGGCGAACACCCGTTCGCGCAGGTCGCGGCCGAACCCGTTGGCGACGCGCGACGAGAAGAAGCTCGCGCCGATCGCGCAGCCCGTGCCGATCACGGCGACCGCGAGCATCAGGCCGCCGATCTCGACGATGCGCCAGGTGTCCCCCGGCACGATGCCGTGGTCCACGATGTCGGCCATGAGCCTCGGCAGGTAGAGGTTGGCCAGGGACTGCGCGAAGGCCAGGGCCAGGACGGCGCCGAGCCAGGCGCGGCGCGGGGCCAGGAGCCGGAACAGCTTGAGCATGGCGTGGGTGTCCTCGATCCTCTCACGGTCCGCTATCCTTGGTGGACCCGTCCTGTGTAAGGGAAGGAGCCCCATGAAGACCTTGCTGAGCGCGGCGTTGCTCGCGGCCCTCGCGCCGGCCGCCGCCCGGGCGCAGATCAACGCCGGCGAGAAGCCGGCGGAGCCGGCCGTCCCGTTCACGCTGACCCAGGTGGCCACCTTCAACCTGCCGTGGCGCATGGCGTTCCTGCCCGACGGCCGCATGCTGGTGACCGAGAAGGTCGGCGCCCTGTGGCTCGTCACCCCGCAGGGCGGGAAGACCCCGGTGCGGAACGTCCCGGCGGTGCTGCACCAGGGACAGCGCGGGATGCTGGGCGTCTACCTGTCGCCGCACTACTCGAAGGACCAGTCGATCTACCTCACGTACTCGGAACCGGGCGAGGGCGGCTCCGGCCTCGCGCTCGCGCGGGCCCGGCTGGCACTGGGCCAGGGCACGGCGAGCCTCGACGGCCTCGAGGTGCTGTGGCGGCAGCTGCCGCGGGGCCGGGGCGGCCAGGAGGGCGCGGCGATCGCGTTCTCGCCCGACGGCCAGTACCTGTTCCTCACGGTCGGCGATCGCCAGCGGATGACACCCGCCCAGGATCCCAACCAGGCGCTCGGCAAGATCCTGCGCCTGACGCTCGACGGCAAGCCGGCGCCCGGCAACCCGATGGCGGGCAGGACCGGCGCGTCGTCGGTCACCCTGATCGACCCGCCGCGCGATACCGAGGTGGCCAAGACCGCGCCCGTCGTCAGCACCTACACCTTCCCCGGCCCGAACCTCGCGCCGGCCGAGACGTGGAGCAGCGGCCATCGCACGCCCTACGGCCTCGCCTTCGGCCCCGACGGGCGGCTGTGGGAGGTGGAGCACGGCCCCCGGGGAGGCGACGAGCTGAACCTGATCGAGCCTGGCAGGAACTACGGCTGGCCGCTCGTGTCCTACGCCACCAACTACAACCGCGTGCCGATTCCGAGCCCCGACACGCGGCCCGACCTGGTGAAGCCCGTGATCTACTGGACGCCCATCATCGCGCCCGGCAACATCACGTTCTACAAGGGCGCGCTGTTCCCGCAGTGGAACGGATCCGCGCTCATCGGCGGCATGGAGACACGGACGCTCAACCGCATCACCTTCGACGGCAAGGGCGGCGCGACGCCGGCCGAGCGCTGGGACGTCGGCCGCCGGATCCGTGACGTCGCGGTCGCGCCCGACGGCGCGGTGTGGCTGCTGGAGGACTCGAATCCCGGCGGCATGTTCCGCGTGACGCCGAAGAGGTAGCCCCGGCGGTCGGACGACGGCCGGCGCGCGGCGCGCCCCGTCCCACGCCGGGCCAGCGGGCATGGCACGCACACACGGCGTTCGACAGGAGCGCGGCCCCGCGGGCCGCCGCGGGCGGGCGCCGGCGCCACGCCGCCGACGGGCCCTTGTCGCGCTCGCGATCGCGGCGTCGCTGGCGGACCTGGGGACCAACGCCGCCGCGGCGGCCCAGCCGGAGCGGGAGCCCCGGCTCACGGAGCAGTGGCTCGACGCGGTGGAACGCCACGTCCCGGGCACGGTCGATCCGGCGCTGCTGGGCGCGGCGGGATGGTCGAGCGAGAACCTCCGGGGCCTGACCGTCGGCATCCAGATCGTCCTGCAGCTCGCCAGCCATCCGGAGCGCTCGCGGATTCGCGTTCGCCCGCTCGACTTCACGGGCCGGGCCAGCGGCGCACCGTCGTTCGTCGTGACGCTGCGCGGCGCCAACCAGGAGGAGATGCGCGGGCTGGCGGAGCGCGTCCGGCGACGAGGCCGGGACGACACGCTGAAGCGCGCGGTGCTGCTCCACACCGATCTGGTGACGCTGGCCACCGACATCGTGAGCGCCACGGCGGGGCCCGCGTCGATGACCGCGCCGGTGCGGGTGAACGTCGGCGACGGCACCTCGGCCGGCGCCGAGAACATGAGCCTGCACTGGGAGCTGGCGCGGACGCTCCTGACGCTCGTCGAGCCCGCGCCGTCCGCCGATCCCTTCGTCCGGGACTGGTATCGGGCCACGCTCGCCCTCGGCCAGAGCACGGAGTTCTTCGACTCGCTCCACCTCCGGTGGGCGCTCGAGGTCCTGCCTGAGGACCCCGTGATCCTGATGCTCGCCGGCTGCGAGCACGAAGCCTTCGCGTCGCCGTTCTTCCAGGCGCTGGCGCGCGCGGTGCGCCGCGCGCCGGCGCGCCTCCTCATCGGCTCGTCGAAGGCGGAACTGGAGCGGGCCGAACGGTACTTCCGGGAGGCGCTCGCCCGCGATGCGAGCCTGGCCGAGGCGCGGATTCGTCTCGGACACGTCCTGGGCGGGCTCGGCCGGCATGCCGACAGCCTGCGCGAGCTGTCCCAGGCGCTCGGCCCGGCGCTCGAACCCGCCCTCGAGTACTACGCGATGCTGTTCATGGGAACCGCCCAGGAGGCGCAGGGGGATGCCGCCGCCGCGACGGCGGCCTTCACGCGGGCCGCGGCCCTGGCCGCCGGCGCCCGCGCCCCGCGCCTCGCGCTGGCCCGCCTGGCGCGCGAGGCCGGCGACCGCGACGAGAGCACGCGCCAGCTCGCCCGCGCGCTCGCCGCGCCGAACGAGGCCGATGGCATCGATCCCTGGTGGCGCTACCGCGGCATCCGCGGCCAGGGCAGCGCGTCGTGGCTCGACACCCTGCGACGGGCGTGGGCGGCGCCCGCCCGATGAGCGCCGGCAGACGCGCCGGCGCCGCGATGGGTGCGGCCCTGGCCGTGTGTGTGGCGGCGGCCGCCGGGCAGGAACCGACGTTCAAGGCGCGAGTGGACGGGGTGCGCATCGACGTCCTGGTGACCGAGCGCGGACGGGCGGTGGCCGGTCTGACGGCGGCCGACTTCGAGGTCCGCGACAACGGCGCGCCGCAACCGGTCACCGTCGTGAGCCTCGGGGACGTGCCGGTCGCGGCGGTCCTGGCGCTGGATCTGAGCCGCAGCGTCGCCGGCCCGCGGCTCGAGGCCCTCAAGCGGGCCGGGCTGAGCTTCGTCGACGCGCTGACGCCCGCCGATTCGGCCGCGCTCGTGGGATTCAACCGTCTCGCCGTGCAGCACGTCGGGCTCACGCGCGATCTCGACCTCGTGCGGCGAGGCCTGCGGCAGGCGGCCGCGCTCGGCGACACCGCCCTCGTCGACGCGACGCTGGCGGCGATGCTCCTCGGCGACGCCGACGCGGGCCGGACGCTCGTCGTGATCTTCAGCGACGGCGTGGACACGGCCAGCTTCACCAGCCCGGAACTGGCGCTCGCCACCGCGCGGCGTGTGAACGGGGTCGTGTACGCCGTCTCGGCCAGCCGCGAGGCGCCGGCGTTTCTGGAGGACGTGGCCGACGCCACGGGCGGGCGCGTGATCGACCTGGCGGCGGACGGCGACCCGGCCCCGGCATTCGTCGAGATCCTGCGCGAGTTCCGGCAGCGCTACGTCATCAGCTTCACGCCGTCCGAGGGCGCGCCGGGCGGCTGGCACACGCTGGACGTCCGGGTGAAGCGTCCCGGCATGCGGGCGCTGTCGCGGCGCGGCTACTTCGCCGGCCGGCCCTAGCCTCCCGCCCCACGCGCGCTCCGACGCGCCACGGACCGCCGGACGGGAGGATATCCCGCAGGAAAATTGAACCCTCCGGGACAGATCTGGTGTCATGGAGGGCCGTGCCGGCTGGCGCGGGGCCGACCGAGGGCCCCGGCGCCGGGACGGAACGAGGGAGACCTGCATGCGCGCGCGGATCGGATTGGGAGGGGCGATGGCCCTGGCTGGGGCGATGGCCGCGTGCAGCGGCTCGGCGGCGGGACCGACGGCGCCCTCGGCGGCGGCCGACGGCAGCACGGCCGCCGGCGCCGACGGCTCCACGCTGAAGGTGAGCGCGCCGCGGCTCGTCGGGCCGGCCATCGGCGCGTCGGTCGGGTCCACGCCGGTCCTTCTCGTCGAGCCGGCGTCGGGCCGCTTCACGTCCCTCATCGTGACGTCGGCGCGATTCCAGGTGAGCGAGACGGCCAACTTCGCGTCGATCACGGACGAGGGCGTCGCAGCGGCGCCGGCGGGCGGCAGCTTCATCGCCTACACCGTGCGGCGCGCGCAGCGCACGGGCGTCAAGATCTACTGGCGGGCCCGGGTGGAGCTGGACAGCGCGTTCGGCCCCTGGTCGGCCATCGGCGAGGCGACCGTCGGAGGGTCGACGTCCGGGGGCGGGACCGGCGGCGGCAACCGCACGCCCAATCCGGCGCCGGGCCAGCGGCTGCCCCTGCCGAACATGCTGGCGCAGATCCAGCAGTGGACGGCACAACGTCCGGACCTGTTTCCCTCGCAGCAGTGCCCCACCGGCGCGAAGTACGTGAACAACCCGTGGCAGGACTACATCGTCGATCGCCTGCGCCAGATCGACACGCGATGGGGCTACAACGCCAAGCCCACGCAGACGCCCGCCAACAACAACGGACGGCCCGTGATCGCGGCCGGCGACGAGATTCTCTACAACTGGGGATCGAAGCCCGACGAAGGCAACACCGACGAGGTGTACGCCGTGGACATGCTGACCGGGCACTGCGGCTCCGCCCCCGGCGTGACGTGGCGGGTGTTCACGGGCGAGGAACCCGTGCGGTGGACGGGCGCCGGCCGCTTCTGATCGACGCCGCGGCTGGCGGCCCGCTTGGCGCGCGCGGGGCGAGCCGGTAGGATCCGGATGTGACGACGCCGCGCCCGACCATCTACTGGCATCGCGAGCTTCCGCCGCTCGACACCGAGGCCATGGACGAGCACGTCGTGGAGGCCACGAGCGATCGCGTGGCCGGCACGATCACGCGGGAAGGCGGACTCTGGGACCGCTGCCACGCCGAGCTGATGCGGCGCGTGCACGAGCGGCTCGGGCAGGAGCTGGCCCGCCTCGGCGGCGACTGCGCCCACGTCATCGACGAGCACATCGACAGCCGCCGCGACGACGCCACGCTGGAAAGCTGGCTGCACGGCCGCTTCACCTACGTGATGTACCGCCGGGTCCCGCCGACGGCGGCGCCGGACGACCCGGCCCGCTGACCCGCCGGGTCAGGTCGCGGCGGGCGTCTCGAAGTTCGCGGCGCTGACGTTCACGGCGCGCGCGAACCCCTCCACGTAGCGGCCGCGCCCGAGGGCCAGCGCGAAGACCTCGAAGTCCGGCAGCGTCAGCGTCAGCGCGGCGGCCGGGAATCGCGCCGCCAGGCGGTTGGCGGCCTCCCGGTACGCCTCGGTGCCGCGCGCGAGGTGCCGGACGGTGGCCTCCACGGTCAGCCGCGGAATCTGCAGGGGATCGCGGTCGGGCGTGGCCGGCAGGTGCACGGCCACCCCGACGGCGGCGCCGTCCACGAGCCCCCGGGCGTGGCGGGCCAGACCCGACGCCTGGACGAACAGGTGCGCGCCGTCCGGACCCACGGCGTAGGGCAGCAGGGCCGCCACGGGGGCGCCGTCCACCAGCACCGCCAGCGTCAGGACGCGCTCGGAGTCGATGAGGCGCCTGAGGGCTCGGGTGATGTCGGCGTCCATGGCGGCATCCTAGCGGAAGGATTCTCGGCGGCGGGCAAGAAGTCCCCGGCGGGCGCGGCCGCCGCGCCGCGTCGCGACCGCCCACGAGGCGCGGAGGGTTGGCAATCCCCTTGCTCCTCTTGACGGTGGAGCGGGCGCCCGTCGCGAGGAGCGCCCTCCGAAGGGGGCATCCATGCGAACCATCACCTCGCGAACAGTGTGCGCGGTAGCCCTGGGGCTGCTGCCCCTCGTCGGCGCCTGCGATCGGGCGTCCTCACCGACCTCCCCCTCCGGCACCGCGCCGGCCACGGTCCTGGAGACCGCGCTGGAACGGGCGATTCTCGACGAGTATCAGGCCGAGACGATCTATCAGGGCGTCATCGACGACTTCGGCCAGGTGCTGCCGTTCACCAACGTCCTCACCGCCGAGGAGCGGCATTCCGCGTCGGTGGCGCGCCTGTACGCCGCACGCGCCCTTGCGGCACCGGCCAACCCGTACACGGTGAGCGGCGTGGCGCACTTCAGCTCCGTCCAGGCGGCGTGCGCGGCCGGGGTCACGGCGGAGCGGGCGAACATCTCGCTCTACGACGCGCTGCTGGCCGGGGATCTGCCCGTGGACGTGCGGCAGGTGTTCACGAACAACCGCGCGGCCTCGCTCAACAACCACCTGCCGGCATTCCAGCGCTGCAGTTGACAAGACGGACCGGCGGCGCCGGATGGCGGACCCCGCCGCGGCGGGCTCAGCGGTCGTGCAGGAGCCGCTGCTTCCGGGCGGCGAACTCCTCGGCGGTGAGCGCGCCCTCGTCCAGCAGATCCTTGAGCGCGCGAAGCTCTCCAGCCACGGCGTGCGGGTCGGCGGGCAGCCACGACTCCACGTGCAGCTTGATCTTCAACGCAAGGTCGTAGGTCTCGAGATCGCTGAACGTCACGGCGTTCTCGTCGCGCGCGGCGTCGTAGGCGCCGCCGGTGAGCGACTTCGAGCTGTCATGCGGCACGCCGCCGGCAATCGAGAACTGGATGAACCCGTCGAACGCGCCGGGCTTCTTCACGTCCACCGCCGAGATGTGACGCATGAGGAGGGCCTTGTCACGCCGTTCCTCGAGATGCTCCTGCACGATGCGGACGCTGTCGCGCGTCACGAACAACGTCTTGCCGTGACCGCCGTGGAGCACCAGGCTCATGCGGGCAAGCATACCCTCGCTCCGACCGGACCGCAGCCCCGGCCGCCCGCGGATTCCTTCGCGCCGGCGCCGCCGCCACGCCGCGGGGCTCGCGTCCCGCCCGGCGGGGCGTGGCACGCGAGGTGCGTACGTCCCTGACGTGGTGATTCGTCGATGGCTCGCGGTGGCGGCGGCGGGCGCGGCCCTGTCCGGGTGCCGCGCCCCGGCCGCACTCGACGCGCAAGCCGGCTGGCCAGCGCCGGCGGCACTGGCGGAAGAGGCGGCCGCGTCCGGCGCCTCGGCCGCCGAGCAGGACGCCGTCGAGCGTTTCTATACGGAGCGCCCGGGGCCGGCCTGGACCGCAGCGGATGGATCGATGACGGCCGCGGGCCGCGAGCTGACGACCGCGCTCCGCGCCGCCGACACGCAGGGACTCAGGCCGGCGGACTACCTGCCGCCGGAGGGGATCGGCGTCCTCGCGGGCGAGGGCCGGGGTGAGGCCGTCCGCGCCGATGTCGAGCTCTCGCTCGCGGCCCTTCGGTACATGCACGACCTGCACCTGGGTCGCGTCGATCCACGGACCATCGGCCTTCGCCTTTCCACCTGGGAGGAGCCCCACGACTTCGCGCGCCTGCTGGCCGAGGCCGGGTCGGAGGGGCACGTCGCGGCGATGCTGGACCGGCTGGCGCCGCCGTTTCCCGTCTATCAGGGCCTGGTGGGCGCGCTCCGCCGGTATCGCGCCCTCGCGGACGCCCCGCCGCCAGCCCCTCCGACGCCGCGCGGCACGGTCGAGGTCGGCGACACCCTGCCCGGCGCCGACGATCTGCGCGCGCGGCTGGCCGCGTTCGGTGACCTGGCCGCGTCCGGCGCCCTGGCGGGCGACACCTACGACGCCGCCACCGCCGACGCCGTCGCCCACTTCCAGCGCCGCCATGGACTCCAGGCCGACGGCAGGCTCGGCCCGCGCACGCTCGCCGCGCTTCAGGTGTCGCCCGCCGAGCGTGCGACCGCGATCGCGCTGGCGCTCGAGCGCCTGCGCTGGCTGCCTGACCTCGGCGGCCGCCGCACGGTGGCCGTGAACATCCCGATGTTCCAGCTCGCCGCCTGGGAGGCCGGCCGCCTGAACGCGGCGCCGGCATTCACCATGGACGTGATCGTCGGGCGGGCCGCCACCACCGAGACGCCCGTGTTCGTCGAGACGATGGACCACCTGATCTTCCGGCCGTACTGGAACGTGCCGCCGTCGATCCTCGACGCCGAGGTGCTGCCGGCCGCGCGCACGGATCCCGGCTACCTCGCGCGTGAGCGGATGGAAATCGTGGAGGGCCAGGGCGACGACGCCCCCGTCGTGCCCGAGACGCCGGCGGCCCTCGACGCACTGGCGCACGGCGCGCTGCGGGTCCGGCAGCGCCCGGGGCGATCGAATGCCCTGGGCCTGGTGAAGTTCGTGTTTCCCAACCGGGAGAGCGTCTACATGCACGGCACGCCGGCGGCCGAGCTCTTCGCGCGTGACCGTCGGGACTTCAGCCACGGCTGCATCCGGGTGGCGGATCCGCCGCGGCTCGCGGCCTGGGCGCTCGACGGCGTGCCGGGATGGTCCGACGCGCGCGTCGCGGCGGCCATGTCGGGCGCCGACAACACGCGGGTGGATCTGGCCCAGCCCATCGACGTGGTGCTCTTCTACCTGACCGCCGCCATCGACCCGGCCACGGGCGAGGTGGTGTTCGCCGAGGACATCTACGGCCGCGACGCCGTGCTCGCGCGCGCGCTGGCGGCCCCGCGGTAGCGCGCGGGTGGACGGCGGGCCGCGCCCCGACGGCGCGGCCCGCGTCGAGCGTTACTTCCCGAAGCGGATCGCCACGGTGCCGGCCACGCCGCGCAGGTGGCGATCGAGCAGGTCGGACGCGCCCACCGCGCGGTAGCTCGCCCCGGCATCGAGCCGAACCCACGGCGCGACCGTCCAGACGAGGTTCACCTGCGGCTCCACGAGCACGAAGTCGTCGTGCACGCGCACGGGCGTGGCGGCGGTCAGCGACGCCGTCGGGTCGATGCGCACGCGGCCCTCGCGCCCGAAGGCGGCCACCGGCGGTCCGAACCGCGGCGCGCCGAAGACCTCGCCAAACGGGCGCGACAGCGTCGCGGTGCCGAAGCCGGCCAGCACGCCGGCGCTGACGCCGACCGGACGGTCGGCGAGGAACGTCCAGCGCACGAGCGCGCCGCCGTACTGCGTCTCGAAGGTGTCCGAGCGGTTCGTGTTCAGGTAGGCGGCCGCGCCGATGAAGAGCCGGCGCTCGGTTTCCCAGCCCACGTAGCCGCCGGCGAGGGTGGTGGAGCGGCCGTTGATCTCGGTGACGCGCACCTCGGGCGCGGCGACCACGCCGCTCTCGAGGGTGGAGATCTCCAGGGGACCGCCGGACGAGGCCGGCGGGGTCTGGCCGTAGGCGGCGGCCGACGCCGCCAGCGCACATGCGGCCATCGAGGCGCGAACGCCGGCGCGGAACCAGGCGTTCATCGCGGCACGCTCACGTTCAGTGGAAGGGTGCGCCCCGGGCGCACGTCCACGGTGCGCTGGTAGACCACGCGATCGTCACGCCGCACTTCCACCTCGTGCGTGCCGGCCGGGAGGTCGATCAGGATCGGGCCGGGCCCCTCCGGGGCGGCCCACTCCTCGCCGTCCACGAAGAGCGTGGCGTCGGACGGCTGGAGACGGACGGCCAGCGTGCCGAACGCCTGGTCGGGCGGGGGCGGCGGCTCGCGATCCGGACCCGGACCGCGGCGGTCGCGAGGCCCGCGGACCATCGGCGGCGGACCGTTCGGCGGGGCCTCGCCCGGACGCATGGGCGGCGCCGCGGCGACCGGCCGCGGTCCCGACGTCTCGCCCGGGGCGAGGGGCTGCATGTCGTACCGGATGTCGAGCGTCCGGCCGGGCTGGAAGAGGACGCGCTGGGTGACGGTCTGGAAGCCGTCCAGGTAGAACGTCAGCTCGTGTTCGCCGGGGGCGACGTCGAGCCGCTGGAAGAACCCGTCGAAGTCGTCCACGACGCCGGCCATGTAGCCGTCGACGTAGACCTCGGCGCTGGTGGGCGACACGCGGAGGCGGGCGGAGCCGGCCGCCGCGCCGGCAAAGGCGGGCCCGAACGGGGGATAGCCGAACGGATAGCCGAAGCCGAGCGACCACGATGGCCCCCAGCCCCAGGGCCCCCAGAACGGATCGTAGTAGCCGTAGCCGAAACCGACGACGGCGCGCGGCGCGGCAACGACGACGCGCCCGCGAACGGGGCGCGCGGGACGCCCACGGCGCTGGGCCAGGGCGTCGGACGGGACCAGGGCGAGCGCGGCGACGACACACGCAGCGGCCGCCGCCCACTTCAGGGGACGAGAACGAGTGACCACGGGAAACGACTCCGAGGCAGGCG
>JBFWXO010000040.1:0-58288 GCA_050187355.1 Vicinamibacterales bacterium | reverse complement strand
CGTCGTGTCCGCCGGCCAGGCGCCCGCGCCGCCCGCCACCGAGATCTACCAGGCGCCGATCCGGCTGCTGCCCGCGCCCGCGATGGGCCCGGCGCGCGTGGCCTCCGACAACCCCGGCGGCTACGACAATCAGCCGTTCTTCGGCGCCGACGGGCGCGCCATGCTTTTCACGTCGCGCCGCGACGGCAAGCAGACCGACATCTACTTCCTCGAGATCCAGACCCGGCAGATCCGGCAGATGACGCACACGTCCGAGTCCGAGTACTCGCCGTCGGTGATGCCCGGCGACGCCGGTGTCTCGGTGATCAAGGTGGAGGCCGACGGCACGCAGCGCGTGTGGACGATCGGCGACGGCGACACGCCCGGAACGCTCATCGCCAAGGACGTGAAGCCGGCGGGGTACCACGCGTGGGCCGACGACGGGCGCCTGGCCGTCTACGTGCTCGGGTCGCCGCCCACGCTCCAGGTGGTGGACCCGGCGACGGGCCGCGCCACGACGATCGCGCGCGACGTCGGCCGGTCGCTGCAGCGGCGGCCGACGGGCACGCTGTCCTTCGTGCAGCGTGTGGCCGGGCGCTGGATGGTGCGCGAATGGGTGCCGTCCAGCGGCGACGTGCGCGATCTGGTGCCGGCGGTCGAGGGGAGCGGCGATCGCGACACCGCCTGGGCCGCCGATGGCACGCTGTTCATGACGGCCGGCGAGGCCGTCCACTGGTGGCGCCCCGGCCAGGCTGGGTGGACGCTGCTCTCGGAACCGGGCGTCGGCCCGCTGTCGCGGCTGGCCGTGTCCCCGGACGGGCGCTGGATGGCGCTCGTGGTGGCCGAAGCGCCCCGCTAGGCGGGGAGCGCGCGGCCCTCCGGCGCCGCAAGAAAAGCGTGTCCTCGGGCGCTCCCGGCGGTAACATGCTGCCGTTCGTTCCCGCACCAGGTCGGCATCGGCGCCCGCGGGCGCAGGAGGAGACCCTATGTCGCTGTCCCGTCGGCGGCTCTTTACCGGACTGCGCGAGACCCAGGCCGACTTCGGCTGGATCTCGGCACGCGGCCGCGAGGCCCACAGGGCCGGCCACGTGGAGGCCCAGATGGGGGCCGCAGCGGCAAAGCTGATCCGCATCTCGAGCAACGAGAATCCCCTCGGCCCCGGCCAGCACGTGGTCGATGCCATCGCCGGCGCCTATCCGCAGGCCGCCCGCTATCCGGGCAACGCCACCCAGCGGGACGACACGCTCATGGGCGCGCTGGCGAAGAAGTACGGCGCGCGGAACGCGAACGTCGTCCTCGGCGCCGGCTCGGGCGAGATCCTGACCAGCGCCGTGCGCGCCTTCACGTCGGCGAGCCGGCCGCTCGTCACGGCCTGGCCCTCGTTCGAGGCGCCGCGCGAGACGGCGAAGCAGATCGGCACGCCGGTCCGCGAGGTGGACTTCGACGCGGGCCTCAAGATCGACCTGGACAAGCTGGTGGCGGCCTCGAAGGGCGCCGGCCTCGTGTTCTTCTGCAACCCGAACAACCCCACCGCGACCGTCCACGGCAAGGCTGCCGTGGCCGACACGGTGAAGGCCATCCACGCGGCGTCGCCCGACACCGTGATCCTCATCGACGAGGCGTATCACGACTACGTCACGGATCCGACCTACGAGACCGCCATCCCGATGGCGCTCTCGACGCGCAACCTCTTCGTCGCCCGCACCTTCTCGAAGGCGCACGGCATGGCCGGGCTGCGGGCCGGCTACGCCATCGGCGATCCGGGCGCGATCGAGGCGCTGGAGACGCACCGTCTGAAGAACGGCGTGGGCACGCTGACGCTGGCCGGCGCCGTCGCCTCGCTGGCCAACGTGGCGCACATCTCGGCCGAGCGGGCGCGCAACACGGAGGTCCGCGCCTTCACGGTGAAGGCCTTCGAGGACATGGGCATCAGCGGCACGGACTCCCAGACCAACTTCCTCTTCATGAACATCAACCGGCCGGCCAAGGGCTTCCGGGACGCGTGCCGCGCGGCCGGGGTCCTGGTGGGCCGTGACTTCCCGCCGTTCGAGCAGAAGTACTGCCGCATCTCGATCGGGACGATGGACGAGATGCAGCGCGCCGTGGCGGTCTTCAAGCAGGTGCTGGGCGGGGCGTCCACCACGTCCCGGCAGCAGGCGGGGCGCTAACCGTGTCGAGGACCAAGGAGGCTGCCATGTCGCTCTCGCGACGTTCGTTCGTGCACACGGTAGGCGCCGGCGCCGCGGGCCTGTGGATCGGCGGCCGGGGCCGCGAAGGAGGCCTGCTCGGCGTGGACCTGCACGCCGAGGCCGGAGCCGCGCCCATCATCATCTCGAGCAACGAGAACCCGCTCGGCTGTCACAAGGACGTGCTGGCCGCCGTGACCGGCAGCATGCCCGAGGCGGGCCGCTACGCCTTCGCCGCCGCCGACGAAGTGACGCGGCTCGTGGCGAAGCGGCACAACGTGCAGCCCGAGAACGTCCTGCTCGGCGCGGGATCCACCCAGATCCTGCGCACGGTGACCGAGATCACCACGTCCAAGACGGCGGGCCTCACCGTGGCCACGCCCGCGTACGAGGACTGCGCGTCGCATGCCCGCCTGAAGGGCCGGCCCATCACGGGCGTCGCGCTCGACGGCCAGCTGCGGATGGACCTCGACAAGATGCTGGCGGCGGCCAAGGGCGCCGGGCTGGTCTTCTACTGCAACCCCAACAACCCGGTGGGCACCGCCGCCGGCGGCGCCGACACGCGGCAGTTCCTCACGGCCGTCATCAAGCAGACGCCGTCCACCAGCATCCTGGTGGACGAGGCGTACTTCGAGTACGTCACGATGCCCGGCTACGAGACGATGGTGCCCATGGCGATCGAGCACCCGAACGTGATCGTCGCCCGGACCTTCTCGAAGTGCTACGGCATGGCCGGCCTCCGGATCGGCTACGCGGTGGCGCACAAGGACACCATCAGGAAGATGGCCGCCTGGGAAGGCATCGACGCCATCAGCATCATGGCGCTCCAGGGCGCGAAGGCGGCGCTGGCCGTGCCCCAGGCCTACATCGACGGGGAGCGGGCGCGGAACGCCGAGGTGCGCGCCTTCACGATGAAGTGGTTCGCGGATCGCGGCTACACGCCCACCGACTCGCAGTCCAACTTCATCTTCGTGAACATCAAGCGTCCCGCGAAGGGCTTCCGCGAGGCGTGCGCGAAGGAAGGCGTGTTCGTCGGACGCGACTTCCCGCCCTACGAGAAGACCCACGCGCGGATCTCGATGGGCACGATGGACGAGATGCGGCGCGCGGTGCAGGTGTTCGACAGGGTGCTGTCGATGCCGGCCGCGACCGCGGCCGCCTAGAGCGTCGCGCGGCGGCCCGGACGGGACGCCGGACCTTCGACGGGCGGGTCTGCCACGCGGCGGGCCCGCCCGTTCGCCGTTCAGGGCGCGCCCGCGGCCGCCACTGGGCGTAGACTGATAGCGGCACCACCGCCGCCGCCCAGGACGTCGAATTCCATGCGCCTCCCGCCGTTCGCGCCACTCGCCGCCGCTGCCGCCGCGCTCTGGCTCGGGGCCGCCGGCCTGGCCGCGCAGCGGTCGGACGCGTTCCCGGACTCGCGCTACCACCCGAACATCAGGTACAGCTCGACGGCGCCGACCGACGCGGTGGCGCAGCTGAACGCCCGGCTGGAGCGCGGGGACCTGCGCCTCACGTTCGACCCGACGCACGGCTATCTCGAGTCCGTGCTGCAGGCGCTGGGCCTGGACCCGAGCTCGCAGACGCTGGTCTACTCGGGGACGAGCCTGCAGGCGTCCTACATCAAGCCCGACAATCCGCGAGCCATCTACTTCGGCGACAACGTGGCCGTCGCCTGGATCCGGGGCGCGCCGCTCCTGGAACTCGCGGCCCAGGACCCGCGGCTCGGCACCGTCTTCTACCAGTTGTCGCAGACCGATGGCGCGGCCCCGCGCGCGTCGCGCATGGAGACGTGCCTGTCGTGCCACCTGTCGTGGGACACGCGTGCCGTCCCCGGCGTGTTCGTCCTCACGACGTTCCCACGGAAGTCCGACAGCGCGTACGCCGACGGCGGCGTGAGCGATCATCGCGAGCCGCTCAACCGCCGGTACGGCGGGTGGTATGTCACCGGCGACAAGGTGCCGCCCCGGCACATGGGGAACCAGCCGCTCATCTTTCCTGGCGCGGCGCCGCCGGAGCAGACCCCGGCGCCCGCGCTCCGCACCACGCTGGCGGGGACGGGCCTGGTCCGCGACATCGACCAGTACCTCCGGCCGACGAGCGACATCGTGGCCCTGGTGGTGCTGGAACACCAGCTCCACGCCATGAACCTGATGACGCGCACGGCCTGGGAGCACCGCCTGGTCGCGGGCGCGTCCGCCGATGCGCCCGTCGCCCCCGGCGACGAGCCGGTGTTGACGCCGAGGGTCAAGGACGCGGTGGACGAACTGGTGGACTACCTGCTGTTCGTCGACGAAGTGCCGCTCGGCACCATCAAGGGCAACTCCGGGTTCGCGGAGTGGTTCCAGGCCCAGGGGCCGAAGGACCCGGCCGGGCGATCGCTGCGCGACCTGAAGCTGGACGGACGGCTGATGCGGTACCCGCTCAGCTACACGATCTACTCGACCGCGTTCGCCGGCATGCCGCCCGCGGTACGCCAGGCCGTCTATCGCCGCCTGTGGACGGTGCTGACCTCGCCGCCCGCCGACACGCGGTACGCGCACCTGGCGGCGGCCGATCGCCAGGCGATCCTCGAGATCCTCCGCGCCACCCGGAGCGATCTGCCCGCCGTCTTCGACACGACGCTGGCCGCCCGCTGACCCGCCGTACAGCACGCGGGCCGCGAGGGGAGATCCCGCGCGGCCCGTCGGTGCGGTGAGTGGCGGTGAACCGGGGCGCCCCGCCCCGGCGCCGGGTCAGCTGATCATCACGCGCCGCACGTGCTGCGCGTTGTGCTCGAGGAACGACTTCTTGTTCTCGAGCTCCTTCTCCGTGGGCTGCACCTCGCCGTCGGCCAGCGTCACGCGCGAGACCAGGGTGTGCTCGCCGGGCGTGGCGCCCTTCCAGTCGAAGTGGAAGAGCTTCCACGAGTACTTGGTGTTCTGCTTGTCCCACACGGCCGGCTGCCACGGGCCGTCGTCAATCTTCACCTCGACCGACTTGAACGCCGACCCGTCGTTCAGGGCCACGCCCGTGAGCGTGTACGCGCCGCCTTCCTTCGTCACGCGCGCGATGAACGACTTGGGCCGCATGGTGGTGACGGCGGTCTCCATCCACTTCAGCTCGCCGTTGATCATCTGGCCCCGCACGGTGCGGTACCACCGGGCCTGGTACTTGCCCATGTAGGGGTCGATCTGCGCCTGGATTTCCTGCAGCCACTTCACGTTGCCCACGCCGTAGTAGCCGGGCACGATGAGGCGGAGCGGGAAGCCCTGGTGGCGGGTGAGCGGTTCGTCGTTGTAGGCCCAGGCCACGATGGGCTCGGGCGAGAGCGCGCGCTCGCGCGGCAGGCTGCGGCCGAACTGCTGGTCGAGGTTGTACTTCTGCGTACGCCACTCGACCTCCTCCGCGCCGTGATCGGCGCCGAGGAAGACGAATTCGCGGGCCTCGGCCTTCACGCCCACCGACTTGAGGAGGGTCGCCAGCGACACGCCCGTCCACTTGCCGTTGCTGCACAGGCCCTGGGCCGGAGCGCGGTTGCCCGAACACTCGAAGCCGAACATCACGTCCGTCTTCGGCATCTTCTTCACTTCGTCCAGCGTGAAGCTCTTCGGCGAGGCCACCAGGCCGCCGACGTAGAGCTTGAAGGTCGCCGGATCCACCACGGGGTGTCCGTAGTGCTGGGTGGTGAAGAACTGATCCTTCGGCGTCGTGAACGACTCGAGCGTGCGCGTGTCGTAGAGCCGCCGATCGGGCGCCGGGTTGGCGTTGAAGTTCTCCGGGAAGTCGAGGAGCGGCACCACGGTGGCACCCTGGGCCAGCGCCGGAAGCACCCACTCGGGCACGCCCAGGGCGCCGAGACTCGCTGCCGCCAGGCCGCCGCGAAGGACCTCACGTCTCGTGTGCTGATTGCTCATGTCGTCCCCTTTCGGGCTGATCGTCGGGCCCGAGCCGCGCCCATGACAGTAACGTGGCCGTGCCGAGTGTCGCAAGGTGAAAGGTGGCCGGGAGGCGGGCGCCCGCCGACGCCGGGGCCCCCGGGGCCGGGCGGGTGCGCCATGATAGGCCGACCGCCCCGCCGGAGGCCCGAGATGCCGACTTTCACCGACTACCTGTGGTTCGAGACGCCCGCCCGCCAGGAGTTCGTGCGCATCACGGACCAGGTCCGGGCGATCGTGGAGCGGAGCGGCATTCGCGACGGCATGGTGCTGGTGTCGGCCATGCACATCACGGCCGGGGTGTACGTCAACGACTGGGAGGACGGCCTCATCCACGACTTCCAGCAGTGGCTCGAGCAGCTGGCGCCGGCAGGCCTACCGTACCGGCACCATCAGACCGGCGAGGATAACGCCGACGCCCACCTCAAGCGGACCATCATGGGCCACCAGGTGATCCTGCCCATCACCGACGGCGACCTGGACCTGGGCCCCTGGGAGCAGGTGTTCTACGCCGAGTTCGACGGGCAGCGGCGCAAGCGGGTGGTCGTCAAGGTGATGGGGGAGCGCTAGGTGCGCGGTCACGTCAGGCGCCCCGAGGGTGTTTTGGCACTGGTGGCGGTGCTCCTGGCCGTCGCCGTGGTCGTCCGCCTCCGCCAGGGCGCGTCCACGGCCGCGACCGGCGTCCTGTTGCTCCTGGCGGTTGGCTGTGCGGCCGCCTGGGTCGTGCGAACGCTGCTGCTGGCCTCCATCCGGGGCCGGGCTTACCTCGGGCCGGCGACGATGGCTGTGGCCTCGACGACCATCATGCTGCTGGCGCTGGAGGGCGTCCTTCGCGTGGCCGGTATGCGGGCGACGTACAGCGAGCGGAACGGCAATCCCGTCTACCGATCCGTCTACACGTACGACCAGCCGGTCTGGTACCACACGTTCGGGAGGAATCGCACCCAGCGGGAGGTGCGGACCGAGTTCACGCAGATCCGGAAGACCAACTCCCTCGGCCTTCCGGAGGTGGAAGTCCCCGTCGAGAAGCCGGTTGGCGAGTACCGGTTGCTCGCCCTCGGGGACAGCTTCACCGAGGGCGTCGGCGCCGACTACGCCGAGACCTGGGTGCGCGTCGTGGAAGGCGAGCTCTCGCCGCTCTCGGACGGACGCGTGCTGCGGGCTATCGACGCGGGCGTGGGTGGCAGCGATGTGCTACTCGAATACGTGCTCCTTCGAGACAAGCTCGCGCCGTTTCGACCGGATATCGTCGTCGTCGTTGTGAACAACAGCGACGTGGCCGACGTCATGACTCGCGGGGGGATGGAACGATTCCGGCCGGACGGGAGGGCGTTCGCGAACCGTGGACCGTGGTGGGACTGGCTCTACGGCATCAGCTTCATCACCCGGCACGTGGTCCACGACGTGCTCGGCCGGTCGTGGCTGCTTCTGACGCCGGCACAGCAGGCGGACGCTGAGGCTGAGGCGCGAGCGCACCTGGCGTCAGGGATCGACGCATTGGCGACGCTATCCCGGCAGATAGGCGCGCAATTCGCGGTCGTCTTCCATCCCATGCAGGGGGAGGTGCAGGACGGCCTCTACGAGGCCGCCTTCCGGCCCCTCGTCGAGTCGGTCAAGGCGTCGCGGCCCACCCAGGCGATCGATCTTCTCGCCCGCTATCAATCGGAGGGCGTCCTGACACCGGTGACGAGCGGCGACTACTACTGGCCGGTGGATCGTCACCACAACGCGCGAGGCTACCGCCTCATGGGCAAGGCCATTGCGCGTGAGCTGCGCGAGCACGGACTGGTGCCGACCGATCGTTCTCCGCGTGCCGTGGACGCACCCTGACGGCGAGTTGGCTCGACGTCCGTCGGGCCGTGCCGGGTCACGGTTCGCCCGGCAGGACTTCCTTGCCGTCCGCCACACGTCGCAGGTGGATATCGGCGACCTGGACGGACACGGCCACGCCGCCGACGTCCAGGTGCAATTCAGCCGCAGGGTCTGTGCTGTTGGCCGTAAATGTCCGTCGAATGTCCAGCCAGTCCGATCCGATGACGACCTCGTGGAACAGCCCGATGCTCTGGAACGCGTGGTCGTTGACGCCGACGGCGATGTGGCGCTCGCGATCGGCTCGTGCCCGGAGCGTCACCTCGTACTCGACGCCCCGTTCGAGCGCCAGGTTCGTCCGGCGGAGCTGCACGTCCCACAGGGCCGGTGTCGCAACTGTCCTGATATCGACGCTCACCGTGCCCGCGACATCTCCCGCTTCCTTCACGCTCGCCTGGTTGCCCTCGCCCCTCACGTCGAAGCGCCACCGGGCGACGACGGGCGGCGGGGCCGGGCGGTTGAGCAGCCGGTGCTCGGCGTCGGCCGCGACGAGCGCGGCCACGATGCCATAACCGGCGTCGTTCAGGTGCCCGTCGGCGACGAAGAGGGTGCCACGGGGAGTGTCCTGGAGGCGGTTTTCGATCTCTGTCTCGACGTCGATCCAGCCGGCGCCGAGCTCTCGCGCGACGCGCCGGGCCGAACGGTTGGCCACCGACTGGAACGGATAGGACAGGAACACGATTTGTGCACCGGCCTCGCGGACCCTGGACGCCGCCAGATGCAGGTGCGCTTCGAGGGTCTCGGCGACGGCGGACGCGGGCTGCTGCGCCTCGGACAGCACCGCGAGGATCGCGCGACGGGTGTCGGGTGGCACCGCCGTGCGCGCGGTGATGCGGTCCAGCGCCTGACCGACTGCGGCAGGCGTGAACCTCGTCGTATCACGCATGAACAGCAGGCGCAGTTCATCTGCGTCCGCCGAGACCAGGTGCGCCTCGAGCCCGGCCTCGAGAGCGGCGTCCCGATCGGCGTCGAAGGCGATGAGGGCCTGTTGACGCAGGACGAAGGCACGATACGCGGCCGGTAACGCCCGGCTGAGCTCCTCGGCGCGCGCGCTGGCGGCCCGGGCCGCGTCCAGGTCTCGGCGCTGGAAGCTCTCCCATGCCACGATGCGGCTGAACTCCGCGCCGGACGGACGCCGCTCGGCCAGCTGACGGGAAGACGCCATGGCCCGGTCGTTCTCTCCAGCGCCTGCGGCGGCACGCAGGAAGAGGACGCCGATGTCCGGATCCGAGTCGGAGCGCTCCAGGGCCACCTGCAAGGCGTTCACGGCCGCCACGGCTTCGTCGCGCTTGCCGGTCGACGCCAGCGTCATGGCATCTTCATAGAGTTGATGGGCGGCGCGGTACGCCGGTGCGTTGGCGTTACTGACCGGCGGCCAGGGCGCCCCCTTCCTGGCGGGCGGGTCCGCCCCCGGCGTCTTGCTGGTTGCCCGCGTGATCCCATCCGACCGAATCGCCGATAGCATCAGTGACAGCAAGCGTCCCGTGCGCCAGCGCCAGCGAAAGCGCGCCGAGTCCCTGGCGTCGCTGGCGGCGTCCATCCGGGGCGGGCGCGTCCAGAGGTCGTTGGTCCCGACCAGCACGTAGACGATCTCGGGACGAGCCGCCGACAGGTCGTGGTCGAGCGCTTCGACCAGCTCGCGAGAGTTCCGGCCGGGCCAACCGCCGTTGACGACGCGCCAGCCGTGGCCCAAAGGGCGCAGCCTCGCTTCGAGCTGTCCCGGGTAGGAGCGTTGTGCGGAGGTGGCGCCAATGCCGAAGGTGTAGGAATCGCCGACACACAGGATGGTTCCGTCGGCCTGGTCCGTGACAGGCGTCGCCGGGCGGTTCAGGAACCAAGCGGCAACGGCCGCGACCTGCAACCCGGCTTCGAGTGTGACCACGGCCACGCAGGTTGCCAGCAGCCGGAACGTCATCGGCGATCGGGGCTTGTCGGCCGAACTGGGGGAGTTGCTCATGGCCGACCGCTACTATACGGTCCTCTTCTGCTGCCGCACACGCCACATTGGTCGAGCGTGGCCGATTTCGAATGCCCGTGTCGCCCGACCGGATTCGAGCCGGGCTCAGCCGAAGGCACCGGCCGGACGGGGTGGCCGACCCACGGCTCTACCGAAGCGGGAGGGTGAGCCGCGTCCTCGCTCCAGACGCGATGGCGTCCCCGACGGGCTTCGCCACGAGTGGATAGGCGCGGCGGCTGGCGGGTTGGTCCCAGTCAGCCTGACTGGTCCAGCTTTCGGGCGGGCGCGGGCGCTTGCCGGGGCGCGGGAATGGTGCGCCGAAGCGAGTTACGAAACTGACGCTTGCGCCTGATCAAGCGGCTGAGCCAGACTCCCCGGCCTGGAGGGTTCCCCATGCGTCGAGTCCTCGCCGGCGTCGCCCTGCTGGCGCTGTCTGTATCCGTCGTTTCCGCGCAGCCCGCCGGCGCCCCCGCCATTCAACGCACGGCCCTGGACGTGGAGGCCGGCGTGCTCACGATCACCGGGACCGGCCTCGGCGCCGACGTCGTGGTGCTGCTGGACGGGCGGCCCACGGTGGTCCTGCCGGGGGCGACCGATACCGAGGTCCGCGTCGTGGCGCCGGAGTCGGTGCTGGCCACCGCCGGCGCGTTTCGCGTGGTCGTCGGTGATCCCGGTCGGCGGCTGGGCGATGGATTCGTGGTGCTGAGTCCGGGCGGCCGGCCGGCGAGTGGGCTGGTCGCGGAGCCCGGGGCATCCGGCGCGAGGCCAGACACCGGCGCCGCGCGCCCGTCAATCGAAAGACCGACGGGCGGCGGCGCGCTGTCGACCGCCGTCGGACCCAACCTGATTGAGGATTCCGCGAACACGGCCGTCGGCCTGGGCGCACTCGGGTCGGTCACGACCGGCTTCTACAACGCGGCCCTCGGCTACAACGCGCTCAACCACAACACCGGAGGCATCCACAACACCGCGAGCGGCGCGTGGGCGCTTCATTGGAACACCGCCGGCGGCTACAACACGGCGACCGGCGAGGATGCGCTGCGGTCGAACACCACCGCGTGGTACAACACCGCGACGGGCAAGGCCGCGCTCTACGCGAATACCACCGGCGAATTCAACACGGCCAGCGGGTACGCGGCGCTCTACTCGAGCACGACGGGGCAAAACAACACGGCCAGTGGCGCGCTGGCACTCTTCTCGAACACGACGGGCGCTTCCAACACGGCCAGTGGCGTCAGCGCGCTCTACGAGAACACGACAGGGCAGCTCAACACGGCCAATGGCGCTGGGGCCCTCGCTTCGAACACGGTCGGGGTCGCCAACACGGCCAGTGGCGCGCAGACTCTCGCCTTGAACACCGGAGGGGTCAACAACACGGCCGACGGCTTCAAGGCGCTCTTCGCGAACACGACGGGCTCCGGTAACACGGCCAGTGGCGTCCTGGTGCTCACGGCGAACTCGACCGGGTCTTTCAATACGGCCAGTGGCGTCAACGCGCTCGGCAAGAACACGACGGCGGACTACAACACGGCCAGTGGCGCCGACGCGCTCGCGTCGAACACGACGGGGCCCTACAACACCGCCAATGGGTCCTCCGCGCTCGGTTCGAACACGACGGGCTCCTACAACACCGCCGGCGGGTCCGCCGCACTCTATTGGAACACGACGGGCAACTTCAACACGGCCACTGGCTACCTGGCGCTCTACTCGAACTCGACGGGCTCCCACAACACAGCCAGTGGACAAGCAGCGCTCTTCCAGAGCACTGGGAGCGGGAACACGGCACACGGCCGACGGGCAGGCCTCAACGCGACGACGGGGTCCTACAACGTGTTCCTCGGGGCGGATGTGGTAGGCACGTCGGCCGACACGAACACCATCCGCATCGGCCTGCCGTATGACAGCGGGAGTGGCGCGGGGCAGAACCAGACCTTCATCGCCGGGATCCATGGCGCGGCGCTCAGCGGGCCGGCCGTGCAAGTCTTCGTGGACGCGAACGGCCAGCTCGGCACGGTGACGGCGCCGGTCGTTACCGGCGGCGGCACGACCACTCCGGCGGCGCTGCCGCGGGCGGTCCAGGAGCGGTTGACGAATTTGGAGCAACTGGTCCGCGACCAGGCGGCCGCGCTCTCGGCGCTGCGCGACCGCCTCAGCGTCCTGGAGGGGCAGCGCGCCGGCCGGCGCTGAACCTCTGGCGGGTCTCTCGACTGGCGGGGTGGTTCCAGGCAGCCTGATCGAGCCAGCCTCCGAGAAGGCGCGGGCGTTTGTCGACGCGTGGGAACGGTGGGACTGGACGCCGACGCCAGTGACGAAACTGGCGCTTGCCGTAACTGAACGGCTGAGCCAGACTCCCCGGCCTGGAGGTTCCCCCATGCGTCGAGTCCTCGCCGGCGTCGCCCTGCTGGCTCTGTCTGTGTCCGTCGTTTCCGCGCAGCCCGGCGCCGCCCCCGCCATTCACCGCACGGCCCTGGACGTGGAGGCCGGCGTGCTCACGATCACCGGGACCGGCCTCGGCGCCGACGTCGTGGTGCTGGTGGACGGGCGGCCCACCGTGGTCCTGCCGGGGGCGACCGATACCGAGGTCAAAGTCGTGGCGCCGGAGTCGGTGCTGGCCACCGCCGGCGCGTTCCGCGTGGTCGTCGGCGATCCTGGTGGGCGGCTGGGCGATGGATTCGTGGTGCTGAGCCCGGGCGGCCGGCCCGCCGGTGGGCTGGTGGGGGAATCCGGGGTATCGCCGGCGGCGCCTGACGACAGGGGCGCAGCGAGGTCTCGGGACGCGGCGGCCCCTGGCGTCGCCGGTCCGGTTGCCGTCGGACCCAACCTGATCGAGAACTCCGCGAACACGGCGGTCGGTCTGGGCGCGCTCGTGTCGGCCACGACCGGGTACTACAACGCAGCCCTCGGCTACAACGCCCTCAATCACAACACCGCGGGCATCCACAACACCGCGAGCGGCGCCTGGTCGCTGTACTCAAACACCATCGGCAGCTACAACACGGCGGCGGGTCAGGACGCCCTGTGGTCGAACGTGTCGGGCAACTACAACACCGGAATCGGGAAGGGCGCGCTCTACGCGAACAGCAACGGTACCCACAACACCGCAGTCGGCTACCAGGCGCTGACGTCGTCGACGTCGGCTACCGTGAACACCGCGATCGGATCGTCGGCTCTGTTTTCGACCACGACCGGGCAAGGCAACTCGGCGATGGGTGTGTCCGCGATGTACTACAACACGTCAGGTGATTACAACACCGCGACAGGATATGCGGCACTGCAGCTCAACACGACAGGCCACCGAAACACCGCGAGCGGCGCCTCGGCCCTCTACTCGAACACGACAGGTGCGTGGAACACGGCCATCGGCGCACTGGCGATGGCCAGCAGCACCACCGGCGTGGAGAACACCGCGGTGGGCGCGGAAGCCCTGGGCCAGAACCGGACGGGGGGATTCAACACGGCCCTCGGCCGGCTGGCCATGAACCAGAGCGTCGACGCGTATCAGAACACCGCGGTCGGCGACCACGCGATGTACTCGAATACGGGAGGCGGATTGAACGTGGCCGTGGGTGTCAACGCGCTCTCTTCGAGCACTACCGGCAGCCTGAACACCGCCCTCGGTGTGGCGGCACTGGGCTCGAACGTCGGCTCGCGAAACACGGCCGTCGGCTACGGCGCGTTGCATGCGGGCTCAGGCGATTCCAACATCGGCATCGGCCTGGGCGCCGGCAGCTACCTGAGCACCGGTACCTACAACATCATCATCGGCACCGACGTCTCAGGATCGACGGCGGACGCGAACACGATTCGTATCGGCATGCCGTTCGATCCCAGCGGCAATCGCGGCCAGTCACGCGCCTTCATCGCCGGGATCCATGGCGCGGCGCTCAGCGGGCCGGCCGTGCAAGTCTTCGTGGACGCGAACGGCCAGCTCGGCACGGTGACGGCGCCGGTCGTTACCGGCGGCGGCACGACCACTCCGGCGGCGCTGCCGCGGGCGGTCCAGGAGCGGTTGACGAATTTGGAGCAACTGGTCCGCGACCAGGCGGCCGCGCTCTCGGCGCTGCGCGACCGCCTCAGCGTCCTGGAGGGGCAGCGCGCCGGCCGGCGCTGAACCTCTGGCGGGTCTCTCGACTGGCGGGGTGGTTCCAGGCAGCCTGATCGAGCCAGCCTCCGAGAAGGCGCGGGCGTTTGTCGACGCGTGGGAACGGTGGGACTGGACGCCGACGCCAGTGACGAAACTGGCGCTTGCCGTAACTGAACGGCTGAGCCAGACTCCCCGGCCTGGAGGTTCCCCCATGCGTCGAGTCCTCGCCGGCGTCGCCCTGCTGGCTCTGTCTGTGTCCGTCGTTTCCGCGCAGCCCGGCGCCGCCCCCGCCATTCACCGCACGGCCCTGGACGTGGAGGCCGGCGTGCTCACGATCACCGGGACCGGCCTCGGCGCCGACGTCGTGGTGCTGGTGGACGGGCGGCCCACCGTGGTCCTGCCGGGGGCGACCGATACCGAGGTCAAAGTCGTGGCGCCGGAGTCGGTGCTGGCCACCGCCGGCGCGTTTCGCGTGGTCGTCGGTGATCCTGGTCGGCGGCTGGGCGATGGATTCGTGGTGCTGAGCCCGGGCGGCCGGACCGCCGGTGGGCTGGTGGGGGAATCCGGGGTGTCGACGGCGGTGCCTGACGACAGGGGCGCGGCGAGGTCTCGGGACGCGGCGGCCCCTGGCGTCGCCCGTCCGGTCGCCGTCGGACCCGATCTGATCGAGAACTCCGCGAACACGGCGGTCGGACTGGGTGCGCTCGTGTCGGCCTCGACCGGGTACTACAACGCGGCCCTCGGCTACAACGCGCTCAACCACAACACCGCGGGCATCCACAACACCGCGAGCGGCGCGTGGTCCCTTCATTGGAATACCACCGGCAACTACAACACAGCGACCGGGGAAGATGCGCTGTGGTCGAACACCACGGCCTCCTATAACACTGCCGCCGGCAAGGCCGCGCTCTACGCGAACACGACGGGCTCCTTCAACACGGCCAGTGGCAACGAGGCACTCCGCGCCAACACGACTGGGTTCTACAACACGGCCAATGGCCACACGGCGCTCTACGGCAACACGACAGGCCATTGGAACACGGCCGGTGGCGTGGGGGCCCTGGCCAACAACAGCAGCGGCGCCAACAATGCCGCGTTCGGCTTTCAAGCGGGCGCCAACGCCACGACGGGCTCGTTCAACGTGTTCCTCGGATCGAACGTGTACGGCACCACGGCAGACACCAACACCATCCGCATCGGGTTGCCCTACAGCGGAGGCGTCGGCCAGAACCGCACCTTCATCGCCGGGATCCATGGCGCGGCGCTCAGCGGGCCGGCCGTGCAAGTCTTCGTGGACGCGAACGGCCAACTCGGCACGGTGGCGGCGCCGGTCGTTACCGGCGGCGGCACGACCACTCCGGCGGCGCTGCCGCGGGCGGTCCAGGAGCGGTTGACGAACTTGGAGCAACTGGTCCGCGACCAGGCGGCGGCGCTCGCCGAGCAGGCGGCAGCGCTGTCGGCGATGCGTGAGCGGCTGAGCGTCCTGGAAGTGCAGCGGGCCGGCCGACCCTGAGCCTCTTCCGGCACCGGCGGGTGACTGCGAACCTACCCCACGGCGAAGGCTGGCGTCCCCGACGGGATTCGAACCCGTGTTTTAGCCTTGAAAGGGCCACGTCCTAGGCCTCTGGACGACGGGGACGCGTGGGTGAGAACCAGGAATCGTAGCACGGGCGCCCTGCCGGAGCGTCGCTGAGGGGTTTTGCCGGCCACTGTCGCTTGCTGTGGGTGAACGGGTCGTTGGGCGGCCCGGGCGAGGGGGCAGGGGATGGCCACGACGACGGCGGCGAACGTTCGCGATCACCTCGATCCGTGGGGCTTCGGGCGGAGCGGCGATGCCGCCGAGGTCACCTGGACCGACCTGCCACGGCCCGGCGACCCGCTCGACGACGCGTTCGCGGACCCGGCCGGGGCCGATGACGAGGCCTGGACCCCGGCGCCGCCCGCGCCGGTGGCCTACGCCGTGGACCCGCGGCCCTCCGGCCCCGGGTTCGCCGCCGAGGCCGCCACGCCGGTGCCGCGCGAGATGTTCGGCATCCTGGCCCTCTTCGCGCTCGTCATCCTCGCCCAGGCCGTCTACATCGGGTACTCGCTCGTGGGCGGCTCCCGCGAGGTGAGCGAGATGGTCGTCTCCTCGCACCCGAGCGGCGCCCAGGTCCTGGTGGACGGGCGGGTCGAGGGCACGACGCCCCTGGCGGCGTTCGTGGCCGCCGGCCGCCACCTGATCGAGGTGCTCGGCCCCGGCGGGGCGCCGGAGCGGTTCGAGACGGACTTGGTGCCCGGCGAGCGGTGGACCCGGCACGTCGAGCTGCCCGGTCCCGCCCAGCGCGCGGCGACCACCGGCACCCTCCGCGTGGAGACGGGCGCGGCCGCCGCGCAGGTCCTCATCGACGGCGAGCTGGCGGGCTCCACCCCGTTCTCGCGGGAGGCGCTCGCAGCCGGCCCGCACCTGGTGCGCGTGACCTTCGATCGCGGCCGCACCACCGAACATGAGATCGCGCTCGCCGGCGGCGAGACGCTGGCGCTGGTCCTCGACCCGCCGGCCGCGCGGCCGGCCGCGCCGGCGGGCCCGGTGTCGGGCTGGCTGCGGATCGAAGCGCCGTTTGCGGTGCAGGTGATGGAGAAGGGGGAGGTCATCGGGTCGAGCGACGCCGATCGCCTGATGCTCAGCGCGGGCGGTCACGTGCTCGAACTCGCCAACGCGGGGCTCGGCTTCAGCGCGTCGGTCAAGGCGGTGGTGTCGGCCGGCAAGGTCACGCCGCTCGTCGTGGAGGTGCCCACGGCCGCCGTGCACGTCAACGCGTCGCCCTGGGCCGAGGTGGTCGTGGACGGACGGCGCGTGGGCGAGACGCCCCTGGCCAACCTGATGCTGCCGCTCGGTCCCCACAAGGTCGTGCTGCGCCATCCGGAACTGGGGGAGCGGGTCCAGTCGCTCGTCGTGCGCGCATCCGGACCGAACCGGCTCGCGGCGGATCTGCGGAGGTAGGTGATGCGCAACGCCCTCACGATGGTCCTGGTCCTCGCGCTGTCGGGCTTCTCGGTACCCGCCGCGGCGCAGCCCGGCGTCCAGGCGGCGCTCGACCTGTATGCGTCGGCCGCCTACGAGGACGCGCTGGTCGCGCTCGATGCGCTCGGTCGGACCGACCTGCCGGAGCCCGCGCGCCTGACGGTGGCTCGGCACCGCATGCTCTGCCTCATGGCCCTCGGCCGCCCGGCCGAGGCCGAGGCGGCCGCCGCCGCCCTGCTCCAGCTTGCGCCCGAGTTCGTGCTCACGGAGGCGGACGCGTCCCCTCGCGTGCGCGCCATGTTCGACCAGGCCCGGCGGCAGGAGCTGCCGCGCGTGGCGCGGCAGCTCTACGCAGACGGCCGCGGCGCCTTCGATGCGGGCCGTCTCGACGAGGCCCACGATCGCTTCGCCAGGCTCGGGCGCGTGCTGGCCGACCCCGATCTCACGGCCGGCGACACCACGCTCGGCGACCTGCGGGCTCTGGGCGAAGGCTTCCTGACGCTGACGGGCGCGGCGCTCGACGGTCCGTCGCACGGTGGGTCCCGTGGTCCGGCGGCCCCCAGCCGGCCCGCGCCGTCCGTCGAAGAACTCCTCGCCAGGCATCCGGCTGACTCGGCGACCTCCGAGGCGCCAGTACACGACTCGACGGCGCTGGTGACGACGGCATCGCCGCTCGCGGCGCTGGGCGCGATCGTCGCGCCGGCCGCGTCGCCCGCCGCGCCACCGGAAGCGCGGCCGGATTCGCCGGCCGCGACGGACGAGACGGCCGCGCCGGTCGCGGGCGACGTCGAAGCGCCGTCCAGAACGGACGGCGCAGCCGAGGCCGCCGGCACGGCGGCCCCTCCGACGGAGCCGCCGCCCTTCACGCCCATCGACTTCTTCGTCTACGACTGGCGCGATGCCGACGTGACGCCTCCGGAGCCGATCGCACAGGCCGTGTCGGGATGGTGGGGCTCGCGCGGGGCGCCCGAGCCCGGGACGCCGCTCGGCGCGGTGGACATGCTGGTGGACGAGCAGGGCCGCGTCACCGACGCCCGGATCTACGTCTCGGTCAGCCGTGTCTACGACGCCGTGCTGCTGCAGTCGGTCAAGGCCTGGCGATACCGGCCGGCGCTGCGCGGCGGACGGCCCGTGAAGTACCGCCGCGTCAGCGACGTGGTGGCGGGCGGCCGCTGAGCGGCGCGGTCGAATCGCGCCCGCACCGTTACCGCGGCTGCGCATCATCGCGACGTCCCGTCGGTTGGTCCCGAACTTCGTCCCGATTCCCGTCCGGTTCGTGTCAAGATGAGCGCGAGTTGGCATCGCGGTAGGAGGAAGTCCGCCTGACTCACGTGTTCATCTGCCGGGAGTTTCCACCGGCCGCGTATCCACCGGGGGGAATCGGCACCTATGTGCAGCATGCCGCGCGGCTCCTGGCGGAGGCCGGCGAACGCGTGCACGTCGTCGCCCACCGCTGGGACGGCGCGCCCCGGCGCCGGGACGTGAGCGTCGATGGCCGGCTGATCGTTCACCGCGTCGCGCTCGACGACGCCCCGGAGTTCACGGATCTCGGCGGCGCGCCCGCCGCCCATGCGCCGCTCGTGGCCGCCGCCCTGCTCGCCTCGCCCTATCCGACCCAGGCCTTCGCCTGGCAGGCCGCGCACCTGGTCGAGCAACTCGTCGTCGACGAACCGGTCGACGTGATCGAGGCACAGGAGTGGGAGGCGCCGTTGGCCTACTTCCAGCTCCGGCGCGCGGCCGGGCTCGGACCGTCCGTCCGCCCGCCCTGCGTCGTGCACGTGCATTCGCCCACCGAGCGCATCTTCGCGGCCAATCGCTGGGACACCACCGTGGCCGACTTCGCTCCCGCCGCGGCGCTGGAGGCCTATTCGATCGCCGCCGCCGACGCCGTGCTCTGCCCGAGCCGCTTCATCGCCGACGAGACGATCGCGCGCTACGCCCTGGATCCCGCCCGGGTGAGGGTCGTGCCCTATCCGCGTGGTGATACGCCGCTCGTCGAGCGAGCGTCCGAGGTCTGGGCCTCGCCCACGGTGTGCCACGTGGGCCGGCTCGAGCCCCGCAAGGGCGTCATCGAGTGGGCCGAGGCCATCGCCGCCGTCGCGCCCGCCCACCCGGCGGCCCGGTTCGACTTCGTCGGAGGGGACACGCCGCTGGCGGTCACCGGCGGCACCACCGTCGCCGACGAAATGCGCCGCCACCTGCCGCGGGCGGTGCGCCGGCAGGTGCGGTTCCACGGCTCCGTCGATCGCGCGGGCGTCGCCACGCTCCTGGCGGACGTGTCGGCGGCGGTCGTGCCCTCGCGCTGGGAGAACTTCCCGTACAGCTGCATCGAGGCCATGTCCACGGGGCTGCCCGTGCTGGCGTCGCCGCATGGCGGCATGCGTGAGCTGATCGTGGATGGCCAGTCGGGCTGGATTGCCGGCGACTCCACTGCCGAGGCGCTGGCGCAGGCCCTGGGCCGCGTGCTGGCGGCCTCCGGCGAGACGAAGCGAGCCATGGGCACCGCGGCCGCGGCCACCGTGCGGCGCGTGTGCGACAGCGCGTCCATCGTCGGCCAGCACCTGTCGTGGAAGGCGGGTCTCTCCGCTCGGCCCCTCCCGACCGTGCACGTCTCGCCGTCGATGACGGGCGCCGGGAACGGACGGGCGTCTGTCGTCCCGGACAGGCGGGCCTGGCCGGTGATTGTCTGCCCCCGGGACGCCGAGGCCGCCGCGCTCGACGCCGCCCGGCAGGCGGTGGCCGGCGGCGCCCCCGGCGTCGTCCTCACCGACGCCGGCGCCGCGGTCGACCAGGTCGCGCTCGACGCGATCGTGGCGTGGCTGGACCGCGAGTCCGCCCTGGGCCTCGTGGCAGGCTGGATCCTCGACGACGGCCCCCCCCCGCAGCTCGTCCTGCCGCCGGTGATGGCCCGTCCTTGCGTGCTGGAAACCGGCGCCGCGTCGCCCGCCGTCGCCGTGCGGGCCGACGTGGTGGCTGCCTGCCCGGCCTCGACGCGCCTCGCGCTGTTCGATGCCGCCGCGGGGGCCGGATGGACGGCCGCGCTCTGGCCGGGCGTCCTGGCCAGGGTGCGGGGTCTCGGCGGCGTCGTGCCACGGCGCCGCTACTCGTCGATGGCGCTGGCGGTGCAGCGCCTCCACGTGCCCGTCCTGCAATGGCTCCGGGAATGCTCGGCGGAGGACCGGCGCCGGTTCGTGGCCGACGGCCTCAAGCATCCGGGGCGGTCGGCCCGGTGGATCGCCGAGCGCGCGGTGCGCGTGTTCCGCGCCGGCGCGCGGCCAGGTCCCGACGAACCGCCGCCGCCAGGCAGCCCACGGCCGCCTCAGGTATCGTAGCCGTTCCAGGTCCATGTCCGTGCCCCGCGTCTCCGTCGTCATCGCCGCGTACAACGCGGACCAGTTCATCGAGGCGACGTGCCGCTCGGCGATGCGACAGACCTTCCAGGCGATGGAGATCGTCGTGGTGGACGACGGGTCCACCGACGACACCGCGCGCATCGTCCAGGCACTGTCGGCGGAAGATCCACGGATCCGGCTGCTCCGCCAGCCGAACCAGGGGGTGGCCGCCGCCCGCAACCTGGCCATCGCCGAGTCGAGCGGCGAGTACGTCGCGCCCCTGGACGCCGACGACCTGTGGGACCCGACCAAGATCGAGCGCCAGGTGGCCGCGCTCGACGCGGCCGCGCCCGACGCCGCGATGGCCTACTGCTGGTGGGCCTGGATCGACGTGGCCGGCCGCGTGCTCGATCGCTCGCCGCGCTGGCAGGTCGAGGGACGCGTGCTCGATCGCCTCGTGGAGGTGAACTTCACGGGCAGCGCCAGCGTGCCGCTCTTCCGGCGCGACGCCCTCGAAGCGGCGGGTGGCTACGACCCGGTGCTGCGCGACAACGGGTGCCAGGGCTGCGAGGACTGGGACGTGGCCCTGCGCGTCGCCGCCGCGCATCCCGTCGTGGTCGTGCCCGCCACGCTCGTCGCCTACCGCCGCCGCGACGACAGCATGTCGTCCGCCTGCGACACGATGTGGCGCTCGCGCCTGGCGGTGATGAAGGGCCTGGCGGAGCGGACGCCGTCGATCACCCCCGCGGTCCTGCGACGATCGCAGGGGCAGTTCGCGCTGTACCTGGCCGGCGTCTCGTACTGGGCAGGCGATACGCGGGGGGCGTTCCGGTGGGCGCTCCGCTCGGGGCCCCTGCGGCTGCTCGCCGCCGTGACGCCACACGTCGCGCGGCTGCTCGTGAAGCGCCCGCGCGGCGCCAGCGGCACGCTCATGCGGGTGCCCGAGGACATTCGCCTCGCACACCTCGATCTGCCGGAACCGCTCATTCCGTACGACCGCATCTACGCGCGCTACTGGCAAGGTCGCGACCCGCGATGACGCTCGCCGGATCGACGCCCAGGCCCCTCGGGCCGCCGGCCCTCGCCGCCATCGCCGAGTCGCCGTGGGGCCAGGCCCTGGGCGTGGTGCTGGCCACGCTGCTCATCGGGCTGTGGCACGCGGCCAACGACGGGCTCTGGTTCCAGGGCGATTCGCCCCGGCACGCGGCCACGGGCCAGTTCTTCTGGGATCTGCTGACGGCGATGCCCCGGCACCCGCTGGACTACGCCCTGAGCTACTTCGCTCGCTATCCCGTCATCGTGCTCGGCGCCTATCCGCCGCTGTTCCACCTGGCCGAGGCCGCCGTGTTCGGGGCGACCGGGCCGTCGGCCTACGTCGCCAAGGGCCTCGTGCTGCTCTGCGCGGCGGCGATGGGCGGCTACGCCATGCTGTGGGGACGGCGCTGGATCGGGCCGCTGGCCGGATGGGCCGGCGCCTGCACGGTGCTCCTGCCGTGGATGGTCCAGTTCTCGAACGCCGTGCTCCTGAACGTGCCGGCGGCCGCGCTCGGCCTGGCGGCGCTCTATCACTGCCAGGCCTGGATCGACACGGGCGCCCGACGCGACCGCACGTGGTTCGCCGTGTTCACGGCCGCGGCCATCGTCACCTACGTGCCGGGCGCGATCGTCGTGCCGATGGCCATGACCTGGATGCTGCTCTCGCTGCGCCACCTGGACGCTCGGGTGCTCTGGGTGCCGGCCGCCGGCGTCGGGGCGGCGGTGGCGGTCGCCGCCCTGGTCCTGCCCGAACAATTCGCACGGCAGGGACCGTCGCTGGCCCGGCTCGTGGATCCCACGAACTGGCGTTACTACGCGGAGCTGGCCCCGCGAGGGGTCACGTGGATCTGGATTGCTCTGGGCGCGGTGGGCGTCCTGGCCGGCGTTTCCACCGCGGCCCTGCGCCGGGTGACGGTGCGCCTGCTGCTGGCGATGACCGCCGCCGCCCTCTGCCTGGCGGTCCTGCCGGCCCGCGACGTGCGGTATGCCGTCATCTGCGCGCCCTTGCTGGTGCTGGCGGGCTTCGTCGGGGTGAGGTGGGTGACGGATCGGGCGGGCTCCTGGCGTTCCGCCGCGGCGGCCGTGGCCGTGGCCCTCCTGCTCGGCGGGTCCGTGTCCACGGCGCTGGCGACGCCGCTCAAGCGCGTGTCGGGGATCGAGGCCGTCGCCGATTTCTTGCGAAAAAACGGACCGACCGACAGCGTCCTCTACAGCGGCGTGTACGATGGCGTCTTCAGTTTCTACGTGCGCGCGATGGACCCCGGATTCGAGCGTCGTGTCGTGCTCTCGAGCCGGTTCCTCGGCGAGATGCGGCAGGAGGCGGACTTCACCTGGCGGGAGACGCTGCGGGTGCAGACGCCGGCCGACGTCGTCGCGCTCGTGCAGCAGGCGTCGGGCTGCCGCTGGGTGGCCGTCGAGATCGGCGGCGACTGGCAGACGGGGTCCGACCGGCTGCTGATCGAGGCGCTCGGCCGCCCCGAGTTCGAGCGCGTGCGGTCGTTCGACGTCGAGGCCAGCCCCGTCCGGCGCATCGATCTCTACCGGTTCCTGCCCGATCTGCAGCCCGCGCCTCCCGTCGATCTCACGTTCCCGTCGTTCACGGCCCGGGTTTTTCCCGGCGTCGAGCCCATTCCGGCCCGACGATGACCGCGTCTCGATGAACGCCATGGCCCAAGACCCCCTCCACTCTCCCGCGTCCGGGGCAGGCCCACCCCTGCGCATCGCGCTCCTGTCCTTCGAATACCCGCCGGAGACCGGCTTCGGCGGCATCGGTTCCTATACCTGGCACCACGCGCGCGGCCTGGCGGCCCTTGGTCACGAGGTCCACGTCCTGGCGGGTGCGCGCGAGCCGACGCCGCTCAGGTCCGAGCAGGACGGCGCCGTCCACGTCCACCGGTTCTGGGCCAGCGGGCCGATGATGGACTTGTTCAACGGGCTGGGGAAGTTCCGGCTGTGGTGGACGCGCCAGCGCCTGCAGAACGCGTGGAGCATGTACCTGGGCCTGCGGACCCTGCACCGGCGCCACGCCTTCGACGTGGTCGAGATGCCGGAGTGCGGCGCCGAGGGGGCCCTGGTCACGCGCCTTCTCGACATCCCGAGCGTGGTGCGCCTCCACTCGCCGTCGCGGCTCATCATGGGGTCGTACGACGTCCGGCGGCTCGACATCGAAGCCTGCGCGGCCCTGGAACAGCCGGCGCTCCGCCACGCGACCGCCCTCACGTCGTGTTCGCGGTTCCTGGCCGACGAGGTCACCGACAAGCTCGGGGTGCTGCGCGAGATCGCCGTGATCACCAACGGGCTCGACGTCCGGTGGTTCGATCAGTCGGCCGGACCGGTGGCGGTCTTCGAGAAGTACCAGGTGCCGCGCCGGGCCCTGACGATCGTGTTCACCGGGCGCATGGAGCGGCGGAAGGGGATTCACCTGCTGCCCGAGATCGCCGGACACATCCTGGAGCGCCACGACGTGTCGTTCGTCCTTGCCGGAGCGGACCTGTTCGGCTACGTCCAGCAGACGCTCCTGCCCGCGCTTGCGTCGCGGCCGCTGAAGGGCTCGATCCACTGGCTGGGTCCGCTGCCGCTCGGCGACCTGCGTCCGCTCGTGGCCGCCGCCGACATCTTCCTGCTGCCGAGCCTGTGGGAGAACTGCCCCTACTCGTGCCTGGAGGCGATGGCGGCCGGCCGGGCCATCGTGTGCGCGAACCAGGGCGGCATGCCGGAGCTCATCCGCCACGACGAGAACGGCCTGCTGGCCGTGACCGAGGACGCGGCGTCGTTCACGGCCCAGGTCGAGCGGCTCGTCGGCGACGCGGCGCTGCGCCAGCGCCTGGGCCAGGCGGCCCGGGCCACGCTCGAAGCCACGCACGACCACGTCCGCGTCGCCGGACAGACGGTCGAGGTCTACCGGCGGGTCATCCGCGAGCGGCCTGGCCGGGCCCGGTGAGGGTTCAGCGGCCCGGCGGGCTGCCCGCGTCCAGGTAGGGGCGGATGCGATCGTGCAGCCGCCGCTCCGTGACGTGGATGTCGAACTCCGTGACGGCCCGTTCGCGGGCGCCGTCGGCGAGCCGGACGTAGGCGTCACGGTCCGTCAGCAGCCGGTGGATGGCCTCGGCCAGGGCCGCCGGATCGCGCTGCGGGACGATCACGCCCTCGAGGCCGTCGCGGGCCGCCTCGGCAATCGATCCCGCGTCGGTGGCGACGATCGGCAGCCCCGTGGACATCGCTTCGAGCACGGCCGTCGGGATGCCGTCCTTGTCCCCCGACCCCACCTCCACGTACGGCGCGACGAACAGGCGGGAGGCCGCTGCGATCGGCGCGAACTCGTGCTGCTGCTTCACGCCGTGAAGGATGACCGCCTCCTGCAGGCCGAGGGCCGCGATGCGGTCCACGAGCTCGCGATGGCAGGCGGCGCTCGTCGGCGTGTTCGTGTCCACGCCCCCGACGATGTTCACCGTGACGGCGAGGCCGCGCGTGCGCAGCAGGTCCACCGCGTCCACCAGGTGGATGAGGCCCTTCTTCGGCTCGATGCGGTTGACGGCCACCAGCTGCGGCGGGCCCGGCAGCGCGAGCCGGTCGGCGGCGGGGACGTGGCGGAAGCGCGTCACGTCGATGCCGTTGGGCTTCACGATGATCTTGTCGTCGAAGCGCCCGCCGCCGATCTCGCCGAGCTCGCGCTTGATGCGGGCGCTCGTGGCCACCACGATGTCGGCCGTCTCCAGGTGCAGCGGCACGAGCTTGAAGACGTAGTCGCCCATCATGTGATCGGCGTAGGCCGTGATGCCCCGCGGGATCTGCAGCAGCCAGGCGGCCATCAGGGCGATGAACGACTGATCGTAGAAGAAGTAGGTGTGCAGGTAGCGGGTGCCGGCCAGCTCGACGTGGCGGGCGAACGTGAAGCCCGTGAGGACGATCGACTCCTGCAGGAGCGCGTCGGGCGTCCGGCCGGTCGCCTCGGCCAGCCTGGCCAGCAGCGCGTCGACGCGGTCCGGGCGCGTGCGGCGGAAGTGGGCGAGGTCCGCCTGTCCGCGCGCCCAGTCGGTCTGCATCACGAGCCGCCGATCCCACAGTCCCGCGAACGCGGCGGGCAACTCCGTCCGGGGGTTGGTGTCGCAGCAGAACACGTGGCAGTCGAGGCCCGTCCAGGCCAGCGCTGTCATCTCCTGGTAGACGAACGTCTGTGAGTGGATGGGGAAGCTCCAGCACGCGGCTACGACCGCGCCGGGCCGGGCGAGGCCGGCGCGGCGAGCGAGGCCCTGCAGCCGGAGGCGCGTGCGATTGCGCCAGTCGCGCCATCGGTGCAGCGCCCGCACCGTCGGAGCGCCAATCCGCCCGAGGTGCAGACGGTTCCACAGCCGGTCGCCGAGCAGCCACTCCGGCGCGCTCTTGACGCGCGCGATGGCCTCGGCCTGCGCGGCCGCCGCGGCGGTGGCCGCGGCCGACGCACGGGCTTCGGTCTCGGCGGCGGCCCTGGCCGCCTCCGCCCTCGCGCCGTCGAGGGCCTCCTGCAGGCGCTCGGCGCGTTCGTCGGCCCGCCGCCGCTCGTCGTCGAGCGCGGCCATCTGCGCCCGGTCGGCCGCGGCCCGGTCGGCCGCGGCGCGCTGCGCCGCCCCCTCGGCGCGCCAGGCGACGGCGGCGTCCTCGCGCGCGACCTCGGCCGCGGCACGCCAGGCGAGCGTCCGGAGACGCTCGGTGTCCTGCAGGCTTGTGCTCCCGGCGCCGGGCGGCGGCGCGAGCAGCGCCCGGACGGCGGCGTAGACCTCACTGGACTCCGTGCAGGCGGCTTCCAGGCCCTGGCCCGACAGCACCTCGACCGCCGTCATCGCGAGGCCATGTGCCTCGGAGTGGCGGGCGGCGCGGCCCAGGTGACTGAGGAACGCCGCCGTGGCGGCACCGCCCGTGCCCGGCGCGGGTCGCACGGCCTCGAGGGCCGCCGCGAGGACGCGGTTGGCTTCGAGCCGGTAGACGACGGCGCGGTCCGCGTCGAACCACACGGTGTTCGAGGGATGCAGCCGGTAGCCGAGCATGGGCGCCGGGTCGTACTCCAGCCCGCCGGCGGCCGCGGCCAGCAGGAACACCTGCCAGTCCAGGCAGAACTGCAGGCCGCGCAGGGCCGGGGCGCAGGCGCGGAGGAAGGCGGTCCGCGCCACGATGTTGCTGCTGGTCACCAGGAAATTGCGCTCGAGCAGCTCGGCGACCAGGTCCGCCCCGGGCCGCACACGGCCCGTGTCGGCATGCCACCGGACCCAGTCGGCGATGCGGCGTCCGTCGAACAGCGGGCGCACCGTGTCCGGCGTCAGGGGCCGGTCGTCCACGTCGATGGGGACCACGCCGGTCGCCACGACCTGCGCGGCCGGCGACGCCTCGAGCCGTGCGCGGCAGCGTTCCAGGCGGTCCTCGGCGAAGAGATCGTCGGAGTTGAGCAGCGCCACATACGGCGTGTCGATGCGCTCGAGGGCCGCCAGGACGCTGTTGCCCAGTCCGAGGTTGGTCTCGTTCACGGTGACGGTGATTCGCGGGTCGTCGAGCCTGGCGGCGCGCTCCGCCGTGTCGTCCGGCGACCGGTCGTCCACCACCACGATCCGGAACGCCGGGTAGGTCTGCGCGAGCACGCTGTCGAGCGTCGCCTGGATGAAGGCCGCGTGGCGATACGCGGGCACCAGCACCGTGATGTCGGCCGCACCGCCGGCAGGGCCAGGGCGGCGCGCACCGCGCGCCCGCCACGCCGTGGAACGAGGCGGTCGCGAGATGGCGAGCGTCTCCGCGAGCCTGGCGAGCGACGGCAGCCCGCTGGCGTCGATGGCCGCCGCTTCGGCCGCCAGGAGCGCCGGCACCTCGCCGGGATTCGCATAGACCGACGCCAGGCACGCGCGGACCTCGGGCACGTCGTCGTCCACGGCGAACTTCTGCAGGAGCAGGCGGAGCCAGGCGCGGCGCCGGACAGCGTCCGCGGCCTGCGGCGCCGCGATGAGCTCGCGCGTCCAGCCGAGGAGCGACGGCGAGTGCTCGAGCGCCAGGAAGCTGCGGAGGAGCGTCAGCGCGCGCGTCTCGGTGGCGAGGAGCGGATGGTCGAGGCCCGGAAACGCGAGGCTGTCCGGGGAGCCGTCGACCGTCCCGGCCAGGATCGCCTCCGCGCGGTCGCGCACGAGCGCTCGGCTGAGGGTGACCAGGGCGTCGAGGGCGCGCGCCACGCCAGGCGGCGGTTCGACCGTGGTCAGGGTCTCGCGCCAGGCGCCGAGCGTGTGGTGCACCGCGCGCAACTCGTCGAACCGCACCTGGGACAGCGGGTGCGCGGCGCCGGCCGCGGCGACTTGCAGCGTCGGCTCACCGGCGGGATCGTGCTCCGCCGCGAACCTCACCACGTCGAACCAGTTCGCGGATGTGACGAGGAACGCGTGCGTGACCGACACCGGACGCGATTTTACGCTCTCGAATACCGCGCTTGCGGGGGAAGACCTCTCGGTGACGCAGGCTCAGGGCAGCAGCGCGCCTGTTCGTGAACGGCTGCGACAGGCCGACCAGCCTGCCGCCAAGAAGACAAGCGGCAGCCGGACAAGTCGGGGGCCGCGAAGTTGTCTGGCTGCAACGAGTACGAATGTAGTCCCTGGAAAACACGAAAAAAGACTTTACCGAGCCAGACAAATTCGACCGTCAGTATCTCCGAAATTACTTGGAATCAACGAGATACCGCGATACGCTAGCGCCCGCGTAATGAGGTTCTTCCCCAATCGTCGCTATTACAGGCGACAGCGGAACGACATGGATCACACCTGTCGACAGAACCAGCCCAGCCAGTGGATTTTCGCAGCGATCGGCGCGCTGGTCATGGTGTGCGCGCTGCAGGCTTCCGCGTTCGGCCAGTCAGCGGTCGTGGTGTCGTGGGCCGGCGATCGGTTGTCGGTGACGGCCGCGAACGTGCCTTTGGCCGACGTGCTTCGCGAGATCGCCCTTCGCACGGGATCGAAGATCGTGGGGCTCGAGCAGGCGACCGAGCGCGTGTCGATTGACGTGCACGACGCCACCCTGTCTTACGTCCTGCACCTCCTGCTGTCGGACGTGGACGTCAACTACGTGTACCGCGCACGGCCCGCGACGCGCACCGGGGTGGCGATGTGGCTGGCAGGCGCCACGGCTCCGCGTGCATCGGCGTGCCCCGCCGGTGGCTGCGGCGGCCCGGCCGTCATCGCCGTCGACGGTGCGGCTGCTCCGCTGACGACGTCGTGGACCACGGACCCGGGCCCCGTCGACAACGTCGCGCGCCTGACCGCGGACGGCGCCTTCGGCGCCGGCGCCACGCAGGCGTCGCTCATCGGGCTCACGAAGGACCCGGACTTCAACGTGCGGATCATGGCGATCCAGACGCTTGCGCTGCAGATGACGCCCGAAGGCGTCGCGGCGATCCGCGAAGCGCTGAACGACGAGCATCCGTTCGTGCGCGGAGAGGCGATCGCCCTCATGGGCGAGCTGGGGTCCAGCCCCGGGACGACGGCGCTCGTTGGCGAACTGCTCGAGCATCCGAACCACGAGGTGCGCGAGACCGCGGCCATCGTGCTGGGCGAGCGGGACGGTGAAGAAGCCCGCTACCTGCTGGAGCGGGCCCTGGGAGATGAGGACGGCGCGGTGAGAGGCCTCGCGGCGCAGTCCCTGAGGCAGAAGCAGCTGAGCGAGAGGCCAAAACGGTAGTCGGTTTTCGGAGGTGTGGAATGAGACAGACGAGACAGTCACGACCCTGGCGCATCGCCGCCGTCCTCGGCGGCGTGGCGTTTGCGGGCTATCTGATCTTCGGTTCGTTCGGCCAGTCGCAGAGCACGGTGAACCTCGGCACGGCCAAGATCACCGCACAGCCGACCGGCCAGATCCAGGCCCAGGTCGGCGTCGCGCAGCCCAACTCGGGCGGCGGTGAGACCTTCCACGCCGCCGGCACGCCGAAGGCGATGTCGGCCGCCAAGCAGGCCGCCCGCCAGGCACACGAAGAAGCCCGGGAGCGCGCCTTCATGGCTCGGGCGGCGGCCCTGCCGGCGTCCGATCCGCGTGTGCCGGCCACGCCCGCGCCGCGCCTGTCGGCCCTGAATCCCAAGGTGGCCGGTAACCTCATCGGGGCGTCCGCTGTGCCGCCCGGCGCCAACGGCTCGATGAACGTCTTCCGCGTGACCGAGATCGATCCGCCGGCCGGCTTCGCCTCGAGCGTCGGCGAGCCTGCCGCCGCGCAGAACGGCAAGCACGTGTTCGAGACGTGGAACTGGTTCGCGGCCCGTTCGTCCAACGGTGGCGCGTCGTTCACGCTGATCGACCCTGAAACCTACGGCCCGGCGATGCCGGACTTCTGCTGCGACCAGGACGTGATCTACGACAAGGGCGGCGACACGTTCATCTGGGAGCGCATGGGCATCGGCGACGTCGGCTCGGCCACCAATCACTTCAACCGCGTGCTGCTGAACATCAGCCCGGACGCGTTCATCACCAACTCCTGCTCCTACACCGTCACGCCCGGGTTCTTCGGCCTGACCAACGCCTTCCTCGATTACCCGCGCGTGTCGCTGAGCGACAAGTGGTTCTACATCAGCTTCAACGTGTTCTCGTTCAACGGAACGAGCATCGGCGGCTACCTCACGCACGCCCTCGTCCGTCTCGACCTCGATTCGATGGGCAACTGCGCGGGCGCCACGTTCAACACGTGGACGTTCCCCGACGGCTGGAGCCCGGCCATGGTCGAGAACGCCAAGGAGATCATGTACATCGGCGACCAGATCGTCACCAGCACGGGGCTGAACAACACCTTCCGCGTGTCTTGGATCTTCGACGACTCGACGACCCTGAACTTCGTGGACCGGACGATTGCCTCGTACCAGTTCACGAGCGGCAACGCCGTGTGCCCGGTGCCGGGTGGGGCGAACCCCTGCGCCCGCGCCGACCAGCGCGTGGTGGGTGCGGCGGTCGTGCACAACACGCCCTCGCCAAACGCCTTGGGCGGTGCCGGCGACAAGGTGGACTTCTTCTGGAACGTGGCACAGGGCAACGGTTTCCCAGTGCCCTACACTGAGTCCGCGACGTTCCAGGGCCAGACGATCCAGTACACGACCCGCAAGCTGCTCGCCTACAACCCCGACACGCTCTTCTACACGGCGGTGGGCGCGAACGATCGTCAGCACAGCATGATCACGGCGTTCTGGTTCAACCCGGGCCAGGCCGTTCGCATGATCTTCGGCATCGACGACGACTTCAACGGCAACGCGAACGCCGGGTGGGAAGTGTGGCAGACCGGCGGCGCGACGAGCACCGCCAACTGGACGGCGAACAACTCTGGCGATTACCTGCGGGCGCGCCAGCACTCGCCGGTGGGCACGGGCTGGATCTTCACGGGCCTGAACCGCAACGCCGCCGCGGCGGAGTACCGCCCGGTCTATTCGGTGTGGGGCCGCGGCCGGGATCTGGACGGCTTCAACCGCTTCGACCAGCAGTAGTCGCAGACGTTGCCGGCCGCTCCTGAGCGACGGCCGGTGCGATGTCAGAATCGCCGGAGGGCCCCAGTGGCCCTCCGGCGTTTTTTTCAGGGGGCGCCTTGATCGTCTCGGTCCACATGCCCAAGACCGCCGGCCGCAGCTTCGAGGCCGCGCTCCGGCGCCGCTTCGGGCCGGCCATCCTCGAGGACTACGGCACCTACCCCCTGAACACGCCGCCGGGCGTCCGCCAGCGCGCGGCAATCGAGGCCTGCCTGGCCCATGCCAGCCAGGCCTTCGACGGAATCGACTGTATTCACGGGCATTTCCTGCCGATCCGCTACCTGCTGCTCGCCTCCGCGCGTCCCGTGACGTTCGTCACGTGGCTGCGACATCCGGTGCAGCGGGTGCTGTCCCACTACCACTACTGGCTCCGCGCCTACGACCCCGCGGCAGCGCCGCCGCTGCACCGGCGGGTCGTCGAGGAGCGGTGGAGCCTCGAGCGGTTCTGCCTGTCCGACGAGATGCGGAACGTGTACGCCCAGTTCCTGTGGGGCTTCCCGATCGACAACTTCGACTTCGTCGGCATCACGGAGCACTACGACGACGACCTCGCGTATTTCGCCAGGCGCTACCTCGAGATCGAGATCCCGTCCGAGCGCGTGAACGCGGTCCTCGCGCCCGGTGAAGGCCACCAGGTGGACCCGGACTTGGAGCGGCGCATCGCCGCCTGCCACGCCCGGGACATGGCGCTCTACGAACGCGCGCTCGAGGCCCGGCAGGCGCGTCCCGTCATCTGACGCGCGGGTCTCCGTTCTCCGCACCCGCGGCCGACGGCCGGGCCAACCGCCGTCAGCGGGAATGGATCGGGGTTCTCCAGCCGCTCAGGTCGGTCTCCATGAGCCGCTCCAGCCGCGTGATTTCCCGGCGATAGACGGCGGCCAGCAGGGACGGCACCCAGGACGCGAGCCGGATATCGCCTGCCGCGTCGTCCGGCGGCGGCGCCCCGGCCGAGAGCGCCACGTTCGGCCGGATCTCGCGCGGCGCAGGCAGCGCGGCCGGCCTTGAGACCGACAGGAAGCGGTAGACGGCGTCCAGTGTCGCCTCGTAGTCGTGCCGCAGGTCGTCCATCCGGAGCAGCAGCAACTGCTCGCGCGGGAACACGCGCAGAATCTCCCCGATCTGCCGGCTGTAGAAGCCGCGGTGGAGGTACGACCGCGCCCGCGGCGCCGAGCCCCACTTCAGATCGCCTCGGCCGTACCACAGCCGGAAGGGCTCCGCGGCGATGGCTGCCTCGAACGACAGCGTCTCCCGGCCCCGGCGCCGCTCCATCGCGTAGTGCGAGACCGCCCGTTCGGAGGGATTGCGCAGGATCGCGATGAGCCGCATGGCGGGGTCGTACCGGGCAATGCGCCGAAGCGCGACCGGCAGGTACATGTAGATCGGCGTCGCTTCCAGGACGATCCGCTGTCCGGCGAAGTTCGGGAACGCCTCCGCGTAGCGGGCGTCGCAGTACTCGCGCGTGTCCTCGAACGCCGGGGAATCGAACAGGTGCACTTCCTTCGCCGGCGCCACGCAGATGTCGGGATGCTCCGCGAGGAATCGGGCCAGCGCCGTCGTGCCCGCCTTCTGGGCGCCGATGATCAGGCAGTTCACGTGGGGAGCCACTGGCCGGTTCCGTGACGGCGTCTCCGGGGCCGCAGGGCCTCGTGCCGACGTGATTCTACATGCCGTCGCGGTCCGGGCCCGCCGCACGGGTACACTGCGTAGGCGCCGGCCGTCGACGGGCTGGCGCGGGCGCGAAGCAAAGGCGGTGGTGAGATGCCAGTGTGTATTGCGGGGATGCATCGTTCGGGCACCTCGCTGATGGCGCGGCTCCTGAATCTGAGTGGCTTGTATTTGGGTCCGGAGCAGGCCATGCTCCCGGCCGGTCCCACGAATCCGGATGGGCACTGGGAGCACGAGGGCATCGTGCAGGTCAACGAAGAGCTCCTCGCCGAGTTCGGCGGAGGCTGGGACTACCCGCCGGATCTCGCGGGCCTCGACGACGAGCCGCGCGTCGCCCGCTACGCGGAAGCCGCGCGCGCGCACCTGGCGGGCTTCGCCGGCCACGACCCCTGGGGATGGAAGGATCCCCGCAACAGCCTCACCCTGCCGTTCTGGCAGCGGCTCGTCGGGGCCATGACGGTCGTGGTCTGCGTGCGCAACCCGCTGGAGGTCGCGCTGTCGTTGCGGATGCGCAACGGTTCGACGATCGCGTTCGGGCTGGCGCTGTGGCGCGCCTACACGGAAGCGCTCCTCCGATCGACCGCGCCTGCCACGCGCGTCGTCACCCACTACCAGCGCTACCACGGCGACCCCGTGTCCGAGGTGGAGCGCGTGGCCGCGCGGATCGGCCTGGCGCCCACGGGCGACCAGATCGGCCGCGTGCGCGCGGTCGTGCGGCCGGAGCTGCGCCACAGCCGCTTCACGTTCGCGGACCTGCTCGAGGTTCGCGCCTCCACCGCCCTGTGTCGGATGTATCGCCAGCTCTGCGCCGAGGCCGACGCCGGGGATCAAGGCGCCCTCGACCAGCCGTGGGCGCCCCCGGACGCCGGCAGCGACCCCACCGAGACGCCGGGGCGCTTCGACTACGCGGTGATGGAGCGTCTCCGGCAGCGGTAGGCCGTCCCCACGGCGGCTGGACGCTTCGGTGGTATTCTCGGACGCCCGCGTGCCCCGCGGCGCGCGTTCGCCTGGCACGCGGATCCGGTGGCGGCGGCGCGGCATTCAGTCGAGCCGGATGGACCCCACGCCCCTCGCCATCGATCGCTACCGTGACCTCCTGCGCCCGATTCTCGGAGCCTTGGACCTCTTCCAGCTTCGCGGCGCGACCGTCGTGGATCTGAGCGCCGACTACGACAGTCCGTACACGCTGGCGTTCCTGCTGCTGGCCCTCGGGGCCGAGCGCGCGTACGTCGTCAGTGAGCACCCCGTGTCCGATCCGGCCCGGGCCGCCCGCGATCTGGCGACGGCCGCGGGCTGGCTCGTCACGGAGTCCGCGCGCCTGATCGACAGGCCGCCCACGCCCGCGCGAATGCTGGCCGAGCGCCTCGACGGGTTCGACCTCGACCTGCTCGCCCGCGGCGACGAGCGGGGCCTGGCACCCGCGCGCCTCATCCACCTCGTGTCGGCCGCCGGCGAGTGGCCGGTCCCGGAAGCCGTCGCGAATCTGGTGGTGTCGTTCTCGCTGCTCGAGCACGTGGACCCGGACGTGGCGCTCCCGGCGCTGTATCGCGCGACCGCGCCCGGCGGCGTGGGGATTCACCTCGTCGATCTCGTGGACCATCGCTTCTATGCGGGAGCCGTGTCCTCCCCGCATGCGTTCCTGGCCGAGCCGGAGGGCGCCGCCCTCGTGCACGGCGCCAACCGCCTGCGCGCCTCGCAATGGGTCGGCGCGTTCCGCCGCCAGGGATTCCAGGTGGACCGGGTGGAGCGGTGGTCGAATCACCCGGCGCCCGAGGCGGGGGAAGCCGCCGCCCTGAGCGAGCCCTTCCGGTCCATGCCAGCCGAGGAGCTCGCCATCACGGGCGCCCGACTCTTCGTGCGGCGGCCCGTAGCGTCCGCGAGCGTCGGCACCACCACTCCGAAACCACTGTCGCAGGTTGCCCCTCGGATGCTGACCCCTCCAGCCCCTGCGGCTGTGCCTGCCGGTGCAGCCCAGGCAGTCTATTCGGAGCGGATCGGCGTTGCGATGGGGCACCGCGCCGGGGACTTCGTCGCCCTTGAAGAGGCGATTACGGTGGAGGGCGATCCGCTCGTGCAGGTCGTCGCCTTCTACCTGCCGCAGTTCCACCCGATTCCCGAGAACGACGTCTGGTGGGGGCGCGGCTTCACCGAGTGGACGAACGTGTCGAAGGCCGCGCCGCAGTTCGTCGGGCACGATCAGCCCCGGCTGCCCGGCGAGCTCGGCTTCTACGACCTGCGACTGCCGGAGGTCCAGCGGCGCCAGGTGGCGCTGGCCCGGCTGTTCGGCGTCTCGGCCTTCTGCTTCTACTACTACTGGTTCGGCGGGCGTCGCGTGCTCGAGCGGCCGCTCGAACAGTTCATGGCGGACGACGCAATCGACTTCCCGTTCTGCGTCTGCTGGGCCAACGAGCACTGGACCCGCCGGTGGGACGGGCACGAGGACGAGGTGCTGCTCGAGCAGGCGCACTCGCCGGACCGCGATGCCGCGTTCATCGTCGACGTCGAGCCCGCCCTGGCACACCCGCGCTATCTCCGCATCGACGGCCGGCCCGTGCTCCTGGTCTACCGGGCGGGGCTGTTGAAGGACCCGGCGGCCACCATCGCCCGCTGGCGCGACCACCGGCGCCGCGCCGGCTTGCCGGACCTGTTCCTCGTCGCCACCGACGCCTTCGAGACGCTCGACCCGGCCACGATTGGCTTCGACGCGGTCGTAGAATTCCCGCCCAACACGGCCGGGCGGCCGCTGCCGACGCCGATCACGGACTCGCGGACGGCAGTGAACCCTGGCTACGCGGGCACCGTGTACCGGTACCGCGATATGTGGCGCTGGCGTCTCGGCCGCGCCGCGCCGTCCTACACGCTGTTCCGGTCCGCGTGCGCGGGCTTCGACAACGAGGCCAGGCGACCGGGGGCCGGGGCGACGTACTTCGGCGCGACCGCCGCCGCGTATGGCCGGTGGCTGATGGCGGCGTGCCGGACCACGCTGGCCGAACCGCGGCGCGACCGCCGGCTGGTGTTCGTCAACGCCTGGAACGAATGGGCGGAGGCCGCCTACCTGGAGCCGGACCGGCGGCACGGCTACGCGCACCTCGCCCGCACGGCGGCCGCCGTGAACGCCCTTCGCACGGACTGGACGCTGCTGGTCGTCTCACACGACGCGTGCCGGGGCGGCGCGCAGCTCGTCCTCCTCGAGCAGCTGGCCTGGCTGCGCCGGCACACGGCGATCCGGTGCGCGGTGGTGTGCCTGGCCGGTGGGGAGTGGCTGCCGCGCTTCGAAGCCCTCGCGGAGACCATGCTGCTCACCGACCTGGAGGCAGTGGCCGCGACGACCGGCGACGACGACCTCAGCGGCGCGCTGCTCGATCTGTGCGGCGAGGTTCCGGCGCTCGTCCTGGCGAACTCGGTGGCATCCGGCCGCGCCCTCCGGGCCGTCGCGGCGCTGGGCGCGCCTGTCGTCACCCAGGTGCACGAGCTCGCGTCGAGCATCGCCCGCTACGCGGCCGAGTGGATGCCGGACGTCCTCGCCTCCAGCGCCCACTTCATCGCCTGCGCCGAACCGGTCCGCCAGGAACTCCTGGCCGTCCACGGCGTGGCGCCCGGCGCCGCCACGACCGTCCCGGCGTCGATCGTGCCGCGCCCGTCGCTGGCGCCCCTCGCCCCCGGGGATCGCCCGGCCGCGCGCGCTGCCCTCGGGATGCCCCAGGCGCGCTTCCTCGTGGTGGGCAGCGGCATCGGCATGCCGTTCCGGAAGGGCGCCGACCTCTTCCTGCGGGTCGCGCGCGAGATCGTGGCGCGCGGCAGGCAGCAGGACGTCGCCCTGGTGTGGGTGGGCGGCTTCCCGGACGACGAGCGGGATCCCGCGCTGGGCCGATGGGGCGATCTCCTGGCGAGCGCCGCGGCCGAGGGCCTGCCGGTCACGTTCACGGGCGTGCAGGACGACGTGGCGCCCTACCTGCGGGCGGCCGACGTCCTGCTCCTGCCCTCGAGGGAGGACCCGTTTCCGCTGGTGGTGCTCGAAGCCGGGCTCTGCGGCGTGCCGTCGGTGTGTTTCGCCGGCGCGGGCGGGATGCCGGACGTGGTGGGCGCCGGGGCCGGCGTGGTGGTTCCGCACGGAGACGTGGGCGCGATGGCGACGGCCGCGCTGGCGCTGCTCGACGACGCCGGGCGCCGGCAGGGGCTCGGCGAGACGGCGCGCGCCCAGGTGGAGGCCCGCTGCACGGTGGACGTCACGGCGCCGGCCCTCCTCGCCACCTGCCGCCGCGTGGCCGGCCGGCGGCCGACCGTGTCGGTCATCGTGCCGAACTACAACCACGCCCGCTACCTGCCGCAGCGCCTCGAGACCATCGTCGGCCAGTCGTTCCGCGACGTCGAGATCCTGGTGCTCGACGACGCCTCCACCGACGACAGCCTGGCCGTGCTCGCACCCTATCGCTCGCGGGCCGACGTGCGCGTCCTGGCGAACGCGGCCAACTCGGGGTCGACCTTCGTGCAGTGGCTGCGCGGCCTCGACGAGGCCCGGGGCGACTTCATCTGGATTGCGGAGTCGGACGACGGCAGCGCCCCCGACTTCCTCGAGACGATGGTGGGCCTGCTGCGCGATCCCCAGGTCCGGGTGGCCTACGCGAACTCGCAGGTCTGGGACGCGCACGGCGACGTGGTGGGGGACTACACCGGCACGCCGTACCTGCGCAGCCTGTCGGCCTCGAAGTGGTCGTCTCCCTACTGCGTGCCCGCGGGCCAGGAGGTGCGGGATGGGTTCGGCGTGAAGAACACGATCCTCAGCGCCAGCGCCGTGGTCTTCCGGCGGTTCGACCTCGACCCGTCGACGAGGGCGGCCTTGCCGGGCATGCGGATTGCCGGCGACTGGCGGTTCTTCGCGGAGGCGATGCGTGGAGGCGACGTGGCCTACTCGCCGCGGAAACTGAACTACCACCGCCGGCACGGCGAGAGTGTCGTGGGCCGGCTGCTGGCCGAGCGGCGCGTCGAGGAGTTCTTCCGGGAGGTCGCCAGCGTGCAGCGGTGGATCGTCGATCGGTACCGGCTCGACGAGGCGTTCGCCGCGAAGTGGGACGCCAGCCTGCGCGAGCAGTGGGAGACGTTCGCGCCCGGCCGGCCGTTCGCGGAGCTGGCGACCGTGTACCCCGTGGACGAGATGCGGGCACGGATTGCCGCGGCCGTCGGGCGCGACGACTCCGAGTGACGTCGTCCGCCGGGCGGCCGGCTACGGCGTGACCGTGAAGGTGAGCGCGTTGCTCTTCTTGCCGCCGATCATCACCGCGACGACGTAGTCGCCGGGCTTGGTGCGCGGCACGGCCCCGGCGCACGGCGCGGTCGTGTCAGGCGGACACAGGTCCAGACCGTCGGGCACGGTGAACGTGATCGTGGCGCCGTCCGCCGAGTCGAGCTGGCGGATGTAGCCCTGGCCGAACGTCGCGGTGTTGTTGCGGCGGTCGAAGCCGGCGCCCCTGATCGTCACCGTGGTGCCGACTGGACCTGAGGTGGGCGTCATCGCGGTGACGGACGGCGAGAGGGACGTCGACACTTGTGGCGTGGGCTGGTCGGCACTGGTCGCGCCGAGTTCGAGGGGGGACGAACTACACGCGACCAGCGACACGCTCAGACACAGGAGCGGCAGGACGCCCCTCCGCGGAACTCGAACGGTCATGGCCACCTCCGGGCGGGCAGGCCGAGGCATCGAGTCCACACTAACGCAGCCGTCCGACGGTGGCAAACCTGCGAGCCCCACTCCCGGGCAGCGCGGGTCGGACACGCCGCTCGGCCGGTGGCCAGGTCAGGGCCGCGGCCGCTGCACGGGCGCGGCGGTCACGACCAGTCCGGGGCCGCCCGGGGCAGGGCTGCCGGGCCCCACGGGCGGTTCCGGCGCCGGCGGCTCGGGCTGGCGGGGCACCGGGGCGGCGCCGATCGTCTCGCCGCCCGCGCGGGGCACGGGGGCGGCGCCGATCGTCTGACCGGCGGGCCGATCCACGGGCGAGGCGTCGGGCGAGTTGCCCGCCGGCCGCGGCAGCGGGGCCGCGACCACGGTCTCTCCACCCGGCCGCCGCACGGGCATGACCGGCACGGACAGTTCTTCACCCGGCGTCGGCACGGGCGACGGCGTCAGGCTGACGCGATCCCGGACGACGGGCATCGCGGGAGCTGCCCAGCCTCCACGGTTGTAGACGCCCGTCTCGCCGGCCCGGTCCGGGCCACCCGGCGTCCTCGTGACGTCGCCGCGCCGGCCCGGCGTGAGGCGATCCAGCGCCATGTCGCGAATGTCCCAGCCCTGATGTCGTCCGGTCGAGTTGATGTGCATGACAGTCCCCCGGGGCGAGCGTCCAACATTCATTCCAATCGGCAACCCGTCGCGCGAGTGTGACTGGACCGGGGGGCACCGGACTCGCGCTGCCCGTGGTTGCCGCCGGCTGCGTGGCAGGGAGCCTCGCGAGGGGCGTCGGGCGATGTCGCGCCGCCGACGCCCGGCGCCGCCGGACCGCCACCTGGGCGGGCTCAGCGGGACAGGGCGGCGAGCTCGGCCTCGGCCCGGGCGCGTTCGGGGAAGTCCGAGGCAAGGCCGAGGGCCCGGGTGAGCGTGGTGCGGGCCGCGGACACGCGTCCCGCCCTGGCGTACGCCACGCCGAGGTGGTACTGCCAGGCCGGGTCGTCGGCCCGCGCCCGGACCGCGCGCTCGAGCAGGGGGAGCGCCGCGGCCGGCTGGTCCATCTGCACGTAGACCCAGCCGAGCGCGTCGTCGAGCTCCGCGTCGTCCTTGATGACCCGCCGGGCCTCGGTCAGCACGCCGAGTGCGAGCGTCGCGCTGCCGCCGCGCGCCAGCACCAGCAGCGCGAAGCGCGCCGCGGCCCGCGCCGAGTCGGGGTGTTCGGCCAGCGTGGTCTGATAGCGGCGCTGCGCTTCCTCGTCGCGTCCCAGCTGTTCCAGCGTGTCGCCCATGGCGAGCTGCGCGGCCAGCGACGAGGGCCGCCGTTCCAGCACCTCCTCGAGCAGGGGACGCGCCTCCTCCGGCCGGTGGGCGGCGACGTGCAGCTGTGCCAGCAGCAGGGCGCTGTCGGTGTCCGAGGGTTTCAGCGCGAGCGCGCGCGTCACCGTGGATGCCGCGGCGGCCGTGTCGCCCCCGGCGCGCTGCACCAGCGCCCGAAGGCGGAGGGCGCCGGCGTCGGCCGGGTGGGCGGCCACGGCGGCGTCCGCCTGCCGCCGCGCCTCGGCCAGGTCCCCTTGCGAGAGTTCCAGATCGACCAGGTCGGTGAGCGCGGCCATGGAACCCGGCGCCACGGCGAGGACCGACCGATAGGCCGCCCGCGCCGCCTGGAACCGGCCCTGCGCCGCGGCGAGCAGTGCCTGCAGCCGCAGGACGTCCGGGGACGCAGGCGTCGCCGCCAGGTCGCGGGCGAGCTGCGCCGTGGCACGCCGATAGTCGCCGGTGCGGATGAACGCCTCGACGCGCAGCAGCCGGGCCTGGCGGTCGCCGGGATTCGCCGTCGTGGCGTCGGTCGCGTGCACCAGCGCGGCTTCATGGTGGCCGGTCGCGAGCCCGAGCCGTGCCAGCGCCGGCGCCAGTTCCACCGCGCCCGGCCGCACGCGCAGGGCGGCGGTGAATTCGTCGAACGCGCTGTCCGCGTCGCCCCGGGCGTCGAGGGCCTGGGCCAGCGCCAGGTGCCCGTCGTACAGGCCGGGATCGGCGGCGATCGCCTTCCGGCCCGCGTCGACGGCCGCGTCCACGTGCTGGCTCTGCAGCTCGAGCCGGGCGAGGAGCGCGAGCGCCCGGGCGTGGGTCGGGTAGCGGGCGATCAGCGCGTCGAGCTGCTGCCGCGCGTCCTCGAGCCGTCCCAGCCCGAGCGTCGCCGTGGCCCGCTTCGCGGCCAGGGCGCCACCCTCGTCCGGCGTGTCGCCCAGGCCGTCGAGCATCGCCAGGGCACCGTCGTAGCGGCCCGTCGCCAGGTAGCGGTCGAGCAGGACCAGGCGGGCCGCGCGCCCGAACGAGCCCGCCTTCGCGGCGTTCTCCAGGTATCGCTCGCCGGCCTCCGCCTGCCCCCGGGCCAGGAAGAAGTGGCCGGCCGCTTCGTTCAGGAGGGCATGTCCGGGAAGCGCATCGGCCAGGGTTCGCAGCAGGTCGCCGGCGTCTTCCGCGCGCCGTGTCGCCCACAGGTAGTTCACCAGCGCGATCTTGGCGTCGGTGGACTCCGGAGCGAGCGACACGGCCCGCCGGAGGGCCGCCTCGGCCGCGCGATCCTGCTCGGGGGCGACCCGCGGGCGGACGCGCGCGCAGGCCCGCTCGTATTCGGTCCCCTGCCCGCCCGTCGGCCCCAGTTCCATGAGCGCCGATGCGGTGTTGATCAGCTTCGCCGTTCCCGTCGCCCACAGGATGAGCAGGGCCGGATCGTCCGGCCGGTCGTTGAGCAGCCCGTTGGTCAACGCAACCGAATCGTCGAAACGGCCCTGCACCAGGACGAGCCGCGCGGCCATGAGCCGCGCCTCGGCGTTGCCCGGCATCAGGTCGGCCGCGCGCATGGCCTCGCGCGCGGCGTCGTCCCACCGCGCGCTGCTCTCGAGCGCCCGCGCCAGCTTGAACCGGAGATCTCCGTCGAGCGGATCGACGGCCACGGCCCGCGCGTAGGCGTCGGCGGCGCTCCCGTACTGGGCGTCGGCCAGCGCGGCGTCGCCAGCCTTGATGGCGGCCGCCTTGGCCTCGGCCGGTTCGGGAGCACGCCGGCAGGCCGGGCCGGCCGCGAGCGGCGCCAGGAGGACGGCCGCCAGCGCTGCCGCCCACCGGGGCCGGCGCGCGCCCGTCACGGCGGCTTCAGGCCGACGCTGACTGGTGCCTGGCTCCAATGGCTCGTTCCGTCGTGCGAGCCACCGCCCTCCAGTCGTCGACGTGAGCCAGCGCTCGCAGCCTGACCAGCATATCGCGGAGCAGGCGCGCGGCCGTGTCCGGATCGAGCATCCGGCCGATCCGCTCGACCTCACCGGCCACCGCCTGTGGCGTGTCGAACGGGCGCACGCCCGGCCGGGGCGCCGCCAGGAGGCCGTCGGTCGCGACGTTCAGGTTCGTCATCACCGGCCGCCAGTCCGGGCCGCGGGACGCGATCTCGGCGCGGACCAGCGAGATCAGGAAGTCGAAGTTGGCCAGGTTGCTGAAGCGGGGAAATTCGTCCAGCAGCACCTCACGCTGGCGCTCGAAATAGTCGAGCACGTACTGGCACTGGTCGGTCGGCAGGGTGTACAGCGTGACGTTGTGCGGGTGGATGCAGGTGTTGATGTGCAGGTAGACGCGCTTGCGCTCGGCGAAGCGGAACACTTCGGGCAGCTCGAACCAGTTCTTCCGGTGCTCGGTGACGTTCAGCATCACGGCGAGCCCCCGGCGGTCGCGCAGCGAGAGCAGGTAGTCGAAGTTGTCGTAGAACAGGTCGCTCCGCAGCCCCCCGCGGACTTCGGCGTGCAGCTCGGGGTGGACGGCGTCCATCGACACCGCAATCGTCTTGAAGTTCAGCGCTTCGAGGTACTGCTTGGCCCGTGGATGGAGGGACACGGCGTTCGTGTTGACGTAGATGGTGCACGTCGCGCGCACCTTCGCGAGGATTTCGAAGATGCGGACGTGCTCCTTCACGAGGAACGGCTCGCCCCCGTAGAACTCGATGTGCTCCACGTGCGGCAGGATCTCTTCCATCTCCTGGAAGAACCGCTCTCCGTAGGCCGACGGGATGATCGGGTGGCGATCGCGCTCGCGCCGGATGCGCGACGACGTGAGGCCGTCGCACATCACGCACGCCAGGTTGCACGTGCTGTTCAGCCGGAAGATGAGCCGCTTCGGATACGCCGGCGTGGCGTCGTCGTTGGCGCTGGCATCGAACTGCTCGGTGGCGAAGACATGGGAGCCGGGGCCCGCCGCGCACTGCCGCACGCAGTGCTTGCAGTTGTGCTCGTCGAGCACGTACGCGCGCATCTCGTCGCGGTAGCGCTGGTAGGCGGCGCCGCGCCACACGTCGATGACGGAGGTGGCGGGCCCCATCCGCGCCACCTCGGAATGGGAGTGGTTGCACAGCCGGATGGCGCCCGTGGCGTCGAAGTCCATGCTGAGGAACGGCGCGTAGCAGACCGAGCGCAGGTGGCGCTTCCGGATGGCCGGCCGGCTGCGATCGTAATCGTCGATCGTGCGGTCGAGCGTCGCGCCGGACCGGAGTCGGATGTGGGTGCTCATAGCCAATCGTCCAGCCGCCCTAGCGGAGCACGCCGTCCCGCTGCCGCGGCGGCTCGGTAGCTGCGGCCGCCGTCGTCGCCTCCCACCGGTGCGGGGCGTTCAGGGCGGCCTCGCGAAGACCGTCGCCCAGCACGGGCAGCGTGGTCACCCAGTGGTCGTCCACCTGGATCCAGTCGCGGGCGTAGGCCCACAGGTCCACACGGTAGCGGCCGCTGTTCAAGTCCAGGCGATCGAGCACCAGCGACACCTGGCCGTCGCCCGACGCCGCGCGGGCGCCTTCGACCGCCTCGTCCGTCCGGACGTCGAGGCAGACGAGGCCGTCCTCGCGGGTGAGGCGCACGCGGAAGAGCGGCGCCGGCGTCACCGAGTGGAAGTCGATCGCAATCCGGACCGGCGCCCCCGCCGGCAGCAGCTCCACCGGCCGGCCCGACTCGTCGAGCAGGCCGAGGCTCCGCACCCGCACGCCCGGCGCCGCTTCGTCTGCCGCCTCGTCGGCGTCGCCGTCGTTGCGGTCGGCCTCGATGCGCTTGGCGACCGGGACCACCGAGCCGCGCCGGAGGAACAGGGTGTATTCGCGAACCACGTCCGCGACGGGGCCGTGCGCCATCAGCTGGCCGCCGTTGAGCCACATGACCTCGTCGCACATCTCCTGCACATTGCCCATGCCATGGGACACGAGCAGCAGGGACACGCCGCGCTCCTTGAAGCGCGAGATCCGCGCGAGGCACTTGCGCTGGAAGGCGCCGTCTCCCACCGCCAGCACCTCGTCGATGAGCAGCACCTCGGGATCGGTGTGGATGGCGGTCGAGAACGCCAGGCGCATCTGCATTCCGCTGCTGTAGGTGCGCATCGGATTGTCGATGAACGGCCGGATGTCCGCGAAGTTGATGATGTCATCCAGGCGCCTGAGCACTTCGGCCCGCGTCAGGCCGTTCAGGACGCCGCCGGCGATGGCGTTCTCGCGGCCGGTCAGGTCGCCGTGGAAGCCGGATCCCAGATCCAGCAGGACGCCGATGCGGCCGGCGACGGCGATGCGACCGGCGTCGGCCCGCCCGATTCCCCCGACGAGCCGCAGCAGGGTGGACTTCCCGGAGCCGTTCGTGCCGATGACGCCGACCGCCCGGCCGCGGCCGACGCGGAAGCTCACGTCCCGCAGCGCCCAGAAATGTTCGCGGCTCCGCACGCCGCTCAGGCCCTTTGCCAGGACCTCCTGCAGGGTGTGCGGCCGATCGGCGCGGTAGCGCCGGAACGACTTGGACACCCCCGAGACCTCGATCGCGGTCGTCATCACAACTCGTCCGCGAAGCGCCAGCTAGCCCGGCGATAGATCGTGAGCCCCAGCGCGAGGAGCACGGACGAGACCAGGGCCAGGATGACCCACGTGCGCAGCGGCGGGACCACGCCCCGGACGAAGACGTCGCGGTAGCCGTCGACGATCGAGACCATGGGGTTGAACCGGTACAGGGTCCGGAACTGCTCGGGCACGGTCTTGGTTTCGTAGAACACGGGCGTCAGGAAGAAGAGCAGCTGGAGGCCCACCTTCAGGAAGTACTGCGTGTCACGAAACCACACGTGGACGGCCGCCAGCGGGTAGGAGAGGGCGAGAATCAAGACGAACTGCACCGCGATGAGCCCGGGGAGCGCCAGGAGCGCGGCCGTCAGCGGAATGTGGTGCCAGGCCAGCAGCCCGAAGAGCACCGGCAGCGAGAGCACGAAGTGCAGGAGGGTGCTCGCGACGCTGATGATGGGCAGGATGGCCAGCGGCACGTCCGGCCGGCGGACGAGGTCGCGGTTGGCCACGACGGCGACGGTCGCGTTGAACAGCGAGGTCTGGAACCAGGTGTAGACCAGCAGGCCCGTGAACAGGAACGCCGAGTAGTTCGGGATGCTGAGGGGCAGGACCGCGCCGAAGACGAACGTGAGCACGACGAGCTCGGCGATGGGGTTGAGCAGCGTCCACGCCAAGCCGAAGTACGATCCCCGATAGCGCAGGCGCACGTCGCGGGCGATGAGCTCCCGCAGCACGTCGCGAACGTGCACCAGGCGCCGGTGCGACAACCAGCCGTCGTCCGTGGTCGCGGACGTCGCGCGGTATTCAGCGGTGCTGGCTGACATCGTCCTTCATCTTAAGCGCATCCGGCGGTGTCGCATCGTGAAGAACCGGTCAGCGCCCCGCTCGAGGCCGCGTTCTGCCCGTCAGCGTGCGAAGCCGTATACTCGGTCGCCATGTTGGCCAGGATCCGGGCCTCCGTCTGGGCGGCGAGCCTCCTGCTGGCGGCGAGCGCCGCGTGGGCCCAGGACGACGTGCTGCGCTGGGGCGGCGACGCGGAGGGCGGGGCGCCGTTCGTCGAGGCCGACGCGAACGACCCGTCGGTGATGCGGGGCTTCGACGTCGAGATTGCCGAGCTTCTGGGAGCCGCGCTCGGCCGCCGGCCGGTCTTCGTCCAGGCCGCGTTCACGGCCCTGGACCAGTCGGTGAAGCGGGGCGACTTCGACATCGCTCTGAGCGGCCTGGAAGACTCGCCCGCCAAGCGGGCCGAACTTGGCGTGAGCGTGCCGTACTACCGCTTCCAGGAGGTGCTGACGGTCCGTGCCGCCGACCGGGATCGGGTGCGCTCCCTGGCCGACCTGCAGGGCAAGAAGGTGGCGACGCTCGCCGCCACGCTGGCCTGGGAGATCCTCTCGGCCGCCCGGGGCACCTACGGCATCGAGGCGGTGTCGTACGACGACGACGTCCATCCGTACTCGGACCTCCTGCTCGGTCGCGTGGACGCCGTGCTGCTGGACAACGTGCTGGCCCAGCGCGCCATGAACCGGGCCGACGGGGGCGGGCTGGCGACGATCGAGCGCCCGGTGGCGGCCGGCTACTACGTCGTGCTCATGGCGAAGGACCGGACGGAGCTGCTGGACCGGGTGAACGCCGAGCTGCGGGCGGGCATGCGCGACGGACGCCTCGAGACCATCTTCCGGAAGTGGAACGTGTGGAACGACGACCAGCCGGCGATGTACCAGCGTGTGCTGGCCGGCGAGGACTCGCTGCTCGAGGCCCCGGGCGGCGGGCGGCCGGCGCGGCCGTCGACGTGGGTGCTGACGCGGCGGTACCTGCCGGCGCTGGCCAACGCCGCCGTGATCACCCTGGTGCTGTCGTGCGTCTCGATGGCGCTGGCCGTCGCCCTGGGCTCGGCGATCGCCGTGGGACGCGTGTACGGACGCGCCGCCACGCGGGCCATCCTGACGACGTACGTGGAGGTGGTGCGCGGCACGCCCGTCCTCCTGCAGCTGTTCGTCCTGTACTACGGCCTCGCGGCCGTGATCCGGCTCCCGCCGTTCGCGGCGGCCCTGCTGGGCCTGGGCCTGAACTACGCCGCCTACGAGGCCGAGATCTACCGCGCGGCGCTCGAGGCGGTCCCGCGCGGCCAGCTCGAGGCGGCCCGCACGCTGGGGCTCAGCACCTGGCAGACGCTGCGGCTCGTCCGGGGCCCGCTGGCGTTCCGCTACGCGCTCGCGCCGATGACGAACGACTTCGTGGCGCTGCTGAAGGACTCGTCGCTGGTGTCGGTGCTGACGGTGGTGGAGCTGACGAAGCAGACGCAGATCTTCGCGGCGAATCTCGGCACGTGGGCGATTCCCGGAGTGCTCTGCGCGACCATGTATCTCATGATGTCGTGGCCCCTGGCGCGCCTGGCCGCGCGGCTCGAACGGCGATGGGCGGCGCCGGCCCTGTGAGCGGCGCGGGCCCGGTGCTGGCGGTTCGGGGCCTGGAGCTGCTGCGCGGCACCCGCCGCATCCTGCAGGGCGTGGACCTGACGGTGGGCAGCGGCGAGCTGGTGGCCCTGATGGGCCTGTCGGGGTCCGGGAAGACGACGATCCTGCGGGCGATCGCCGGCCTGGAGCCCTTCGGCGCCGGGTCCATCGACGTGGACGGCCTGGTGCTGGACGGCCAGGGGAGTCACCACGACGCGCTGCACCGGAAGGTGGGCATGGTGTTCCAGTTCCACTGCCTGTGGGAGCACCTGACGGCCGTCCAGAACATCTGCCTGGCGCCGGTGCACGTCTACGGGACGTCGCCGGCCGAGGCCGCCACGCGGGCGCGCGCGCTGCTGACCGACCTGGGCGTGGCCCACCGCGAGCACGCCCTGCCGCGGGAGCTGTCGGGCGGCGAAGCGCAGCGCGTGGCCATCGCCCGGGCGCTGGCGGCCGACCCCAAGCTGCTGCTGATGGACGAGCCGACGGCGTCGCTGGATCCCGCGCGCCGCGGCGAACTCGGGAGCACGCTGCGCGAGCTGGTCGCCACGGGCCGCAGCCTGCTCCTCACCTCGCACGACGACGACTTCGTGCGCGACTTCGCCACGCGGGTCGTGGTCCTGGCCGACGGGGTGGTGGTGGAGGCCGGCGATCCGCAGGTGGTGCTCACCGCGCCGGCCCACGAGGCGACGCGACGGCTGCTGGATGTGAAGGCGCCGGCGGCGCCGACTCGCACGGCTCCGCGCCCACCGCGGTAGCGGCCGCCTATCCGGGGGGAGACTGCGGCAGCGCGGATGTCTGTTCCGCCTCCGTGGCTCTGGCTCTGCGTCGCTGACGATCCAAATGCGCGTACGCCTCCTGCTTCCAAGGCGTCATCATCAAGTAACACCAATAGAAGGCGTCAAAAGGCGAGCGGTCCTGCCAGCCCTTCACGTCGAGAATCAAGTTCGTGTACCGACTCATGCGCTCGAGCATCGAGTCGCGCGCAGACGGATCCTCAGTGTCGAAGTGGGCGACCGGGCAGAGATTGACGTTCAGCGGCACGGCGGCGTGGCTGAAGAAATAGTTGAAGACCGACTGCTCTTGGAGAGGCACGAGGGCATTGATCGCCGGTAGCCGCGTTCGGAGAAACTCTTCGCGATAGGTCGTGAATTCTGCGTCAGCCCGAAGGTATGCAAGGTTGAGCAACGACACACCCATGCGGAAATACCGCTGCGGCGGTGTCCGGATCATCGAGTGATACTCCGCGGGCCACGGCTTGCCGCGTAGCGAGGCTGCGAGCGGTGCCCCCTCAACGTCGACGTTCCAGATCGAGGCGATGTCCGACAGGAAGAGCAGATCGGCGTCCAGCAAGATTGCCCGGTCTGCTCCGCAGAGTTCGGCTGCGTAGAGTCTCCAGATTACCGCCGGGGAATACGGCGGACAGCCAAACTCGATTCCGACGCGCGCGATCGCCGGGTGCTCGTCGACATCTACGCAGTGGACGGTGTCCCGCTCTCGAATGAAGGTGGTCAGTGCCGACAGGCGATCCGCAGGCACACTCTTGTCGTGCAGAATCCAGAGGTCGAGCGCCGCCTGCGTGTGGGTGCGAATGGATGCATAGAGCGCTGCAAGCGCTGAAACATAGACGGGATCGTGACCGTGCAGCGTAACGATGAGTGTGACAGGCGTCATCGATGACAGTCTTCAGCTCCGCGAGAGCCGATGGAGGCGCTTCGCTGCGCGCACATGCGTTGCGTCGGAGCGGACACACGGCGCTGCTCCAGTGTGCGTGAGCTTCGGCGGGTGGCCATTCCAGCGCCAAGTATAGCGTTCGCCCGCTCGGGCCGAGTGCCGTTCCACTGGCAGCAGTCGGGTCATCTGGGCAGGCCGCAGCGAAGTCCAATGGGATGGCGTTCGCCGCCCGGTGAATCGCGTGCTGCAGTTCTCGACGGCGTTTGCTGCAGGCTTCCGATCGTGGCGGTGCCCGCTGCAGTCGTTGTGCTGTCTTCCGGGCGTTCGACGGCTGGCTATTGACGATGCTGGCATCGCGTTCTCGAAATGGTCCAGGTCGCCGCGCGTCGCGATCGATGGGCCACCGAATGAAGGCTGTCCAAGCGAATGGTCCGGCGTCCGTGTTCCGAAGGACGCGTTGCCGTCCTTGGGGTGGCTCGACGCGGTTCGCGAGACGCTGCGGCGAAACGGACGGTGCGCCTCAACTGCCCCCCTTGCAGTTGGAGGTTCGGTTGTGTCCGCGTTCATAGCCCCCGCAGCGCGACTCATCAGCACCATCTCCATGGCCCGTCGTACGGCGGGCGGAACAGGTAGAATCGACTGCGACGGGCCGCTAGCTCAGTGGTAGAGCATCTGACTTTTAATCAGGTGGTCGTGGGTTCGATCCCCACGCGGCCCACCAATCGCCAGCGGTCCTGGCACCGTCGCGGGACGAACCCCGAGGGGCCGGCCCAGTGATTCCGCCGTGAAGTGGTTCTTCGCCTTCAACGAGTACGCGTCGACGTGGTTCGGCGAGATGCTCCAGGTGGCCGTGGTGACGGCTGCCGACCACGCTCCGCACCTCGAGCCGCATTGCCTGTACGACGGCGACGGTGAGACTGGCCTGACGGCGTGGCTCCGGTCGCGCGGCGTCCGCATCCATCCCACACGGGTGGCCTTTCGGGCGCGCCTCGACGCCGAGGACGTTCGCGAGCGCAACGCCGGCACCGGCTACAGCCCGCAGGCGGCCCGCGGGTTCTACCTGTGCCTGGCGGTGCCGGCCTCGGAAAGTGCCGTCTCCGAAACGCACGTGCTCTTCACCGACTGCGACGTGATGTTCACGGGGCCAGTGGACCTGAGTGCGTACCGTCCGTCCCTCCTGGCGGCCGCGCCTGAGATGAGGGACGTGCGACGTCCATCGCCTTCGGAGTGGGGGGCCGGCTTCAACTCCGGCGTCATGTTGATGAACGCCGCCGCGATGCGCGCGAGAATGCCGGCGATCGAGCAGGTGCTGGAACGCGACGGCTACTACCAGTTCCCGCAGGCGAATGCGATCTACGACCAGGGGGCCCTCAATAGCGCGATCCGGGAGGGGGAGTGGGAGCCCCTTCCGCAGACGCTGAACTGGCGGCCGGCGTTCGGCATCAACCCCGACGCGGCGATCGTCCACTGGCATGGCCCGAAGCCGCGACACGCGCAGCGGACAGTCGATTCCGGCACCACGACGGCGCCGGACGCCGTGATGCGGGGGCTGCTGGATGCCGCGCCCGAGGCGTACCGCCACTATCTGGGGATCTTCAACGCGGCGCTCGCCCGCGCGTGACCTGCCAGGGCGTCCCCACGTGACGAGGGTCGGACGACACGACGGAGGCGCCAGGAATCAGGTCTCAGCGGCGAACCTGCCGCAGGTCAGCCGGCCCGCGTCGAACACGGTCACGCACTTGTCGTCGAGCCCTCGCGATGCCCGGAGTGCCGCTCCCGGGCGGCGACCGTCATAGTGCTCGGCGGCTGGACGGGTGGAGGCGCACGTGGGCGGGCGCAGGTCCGCCCTGGCGACATGCCCGGTGCCTGCGGTTGCACGGACACGCGCGAGCGCCATGCGATACTTCCGGGGTGCCGCCGCGCCGTGACCCATCCCGCAGTCCCGCCAGGACGGCGGCACCGCACGTGAGCCGGTCGTGAACGGCAATTTCCGATTCCTCATCGTCGGCGCGGGCCGCGGGGGCACCAGCCTCCTGGCGGCGCTGCTCGACTACCACTCGCAGCTCGAGGTCGCATTCGAACAGCACGCCGAGTCGTGCCTCATGGGCAAGGCGCTGCCATCAGGCACGCCGGCCACGTTCGACGGCCGCGTCGGGGCGTTCATGAGGGCTTGCCAGGCGGACGCCGCGCGGCATCCCACGAAGATCTGGGGCAACAAGATCACGACCGAGCAGGTCCTCTCGCTCGAGACCGCGGTCCGGCCGGCGGCGGCGGGGCCCTTCGACGTGCGCGACGTCCTGTTCAACGAGCACCTGCGGGCGCAGGCGGTCGTGTTCATCCTGCGCGACGGGCGGGCGTGCGTGAACTCGAAGGTCCGGCGAACCGGGCAGCCGATGGAGACGGCCTGCCGGAAGTGGCTGTACTCGGTGGAGTGCTACAGGTTCTTCAGGACGCGCCCGCGCAGCCTGACGCTCAAGTTCGAGGACCTGCTGGCGGCGCCGGAGTCGACCCTGCTGTCGATCTGTGAATTTCTCGGGATACCCTACGAGTCCGGGATGCTGCAGGGCGTCGCGAACGAGAAGATGCTGCCCGACTATCGAGGCGCCACGATCGACAGATCGAAGCGCGAGCCGGCCGATCTTCCGGAGCCGCACCTGGAGTCGATTCGGGCAGGCCTCATCGAGTGCGGGTATCTGTGAGCCCGGGATCGGGGTGGGGCGGACGGATCCGCCCCGCCGGTGCTACATCATCGTGACCACCACCGACGCCTTCGTCGTCTCCCACTGAATGACGATGACCCCGCCCTTGCCGGCCGGGTTCTTGTCCAGCGAGATCGTCAGGCGTTCCACCGGGGCCGCCAGCTTCTCCACGCGCATGGGCACGCGGCCCAGGTCCTGGCTCTGGTTGTAGTCGGTCCCCCACTGGCCCACCTGCTTGTTGAGCACCAGGCGCCAGGACTTCTCGTCCACGAGGGAGTAGAGCGAGATCTTCCCGGGGTTCACGTGGATCGGCCCGAACATCAGGGCCTTGTCGGTCTCCAGTACCGTCGCTTCGTCGGCGCCCGTGCGCCAGATCTGGCCGTAGGGCACCAGGCCGCCGAAGATCTTCCGCCCCTTCATCGCCGGCCGCCCGTAGGTGATGCTGACGTTGGCGCCATCGATGGTGCCCTTGACGGTCTCGTGGGGGCTGACGCGCTGTTCCTGCGCGGCCACGATGCCGGCGGCCACCGCCACGACCGCGACGATCGCGGCCCCCATGTATGCACGACGCTGAGTCACTCGCAACGCTCCTTGAAACGATTCACGCGGCAGGCGCAGCGCGGCTGCCACGTGGCTTTGGACTCTAGCACGCCGGATTCGGTTCCCCGGACGGGCGGGGATCAGAGGATGCGCTTGCCGAAGGCCGAGAGCGCGAGCTCGGTCGCCAGCTCCGCCGTGGCATTGCGGAGATCGAGGGCGGGATTCACTTCCACGAGATCCAGCGCCACCATGCGGCCGGATTCGGCGACGGCCTCGGCCACGAAGTGGGCCTCGCGGTAGTCGAGCCCCCCTTTGACCGGCGTGCCGACGCCGGGGGCGATGGCCGGGTCGCAGGCGTCGAGATCGAAGGACACGTGGATGCCCCCGGTGCCGGCCGAGGCGGCGGCCACCGCGCGGTCCATCACCTCGCCGATCCCGAGACGGTCGATGTCCTTCATCGTGAAGGCGTGCACGCCCGCCTCCCGCACGATCTCCTTCTCGCGATCGTCGAGGTTCCGGATCCCGACCAGGACCACGTGTTCGGCGCGCACCGAGGGCTCGGGGCCCGCGAATCGCGCGAGCTCCTGCGGCTCACGGCCGAGGAGCGCCGCCAATGGCATGCCGTGGACGTTGCCCGACGGCGACGTGGCGGGGGAGTTGATGTCGGCGTGGGCATCCACCCAGATGAGGCCCAGCGCCTTGTCCTGCGCCCTGAGCCAGGCGGCGCTGGCGGCGACGGATCCGGCGCCGAGGGAATGATCGCCGCCGAGCACGATGGGGAGCGCGCCCTCGCCGAGCGAGGCAAGCGCGGTCTGATAGAGCTTCTGGCACACCCGGGCGATGTCCCTCACGTAGCGCTTGCTCGGGTCGCCGGGGCCCTTCCGCTCGGGTATGGGCGAGGGCACGTCGCCCCGGTCGGTCACGGTGACGCCCAGCGCCGTCAACTGGTCGGCGAGGCCCGCAATGCGGATGGCCGAGGGGCCCATGTCCACCCCGCGGCGGTTGCCGCCGAGGTCCAGGGGAACGCCGATGAGATGCGCAAGCGACATGGATCGGACCAGGCCGGATTGTACCGGCCCCTTAAGAACGCAGGATGTGGGGTTCTTGTCTCACGTGCGTGCTATATTATGGGGTTTGTTTTCACCTGCCTCGATCCGGCGGGTGTCCCGGAGGCAGCGTGCCCATCCTCGTCCGGCCAGTGCGAGAACAGCTCGAGCACGACCGCATCATCCGACTGTTGCAGGCGCGCCACAAGCGCAAGCACGACGCAGTGGCCAACGTCGGAGGGGAGCCTCCGACGTCCATCGTGATCGGCACGTCGGAGTTCACGCCCGACGTCATCCTGCTTTCGAACGACAAGGCGCGGCGGCTCGAGTCCGTCATCGAGGTGGAAACCGGCGAGTCGGTCAACTCCCTCGAGGCGCTGGCCCAGTGGGGGCCGTTCAGCCGTCTGCGCGTGCCGTTTCACCTGTACGTGCCGCCGCACACGCTCGACACGGTGCGGCGTCTCTGCAAGGACCACAACGTCACGGTCGCCGAGTTGTGGACCTATCACCCGCACCTGGACCAGATGCGGTTCACGCTGATCCAGAAGGCCCCGGACGCTGCGCTGGCCGCCGCCAGGAAGGCGGGCCTCAGCGGCACGCCGAAGCTGAAGGTGGCGCCTCCGCCACCTCCGCCGCCCCCGCCCCCTCCACCGCCGCCCCCGCCGCCGCCGTCGAAGACGCCGGAAACCAAGGGGCCCGTGCGGACTGCCGCCCAGAAGGCGGCGCTCGGGAAGTTCGTGGCCGCCGCCAAGTCGTCGGCGGCGCGTCAGGCCGCGGCCGCCGCGGCCGCGGGTGCGCCGGGCACGGCCGCCGCGCCGTCGAAGCCCGGTGGGGCGGTCAAGCCCGCCGCCGCGAGCAAGCCCGCCGCGGTGCGGCCCGCCACCGGCGCCAAGCCGGCAGCCGCGGCCGCGCCGGCGGCCGACCCGAAACCGGCGACCGACGCGCCCGGCCCGAAGGCCTCGGCCGCGCCGGCCGTCAAAGGCGCAGCCACCCCCACGGCTTCGCGACCCGCCGCCAAGGCCGCCGCCGCGCCGTCGAAGCCGGCGGCTGGCCCCAAGGGCGCCGTGCCCGCCGCGCCTCCGGCGGCCAAGCCCCCGGCCACGAAGGCCGCCCCGGTCAAGGCCGCGGCGGCGAAGCCGGCGTCAGCAAAGTCCGCGTCCGCCAAGCCCGCGGGAAAGACTGGCGCCGCGAAGGCGGCTTCGGCCAAGCCCGCTTCGGCCAAGCCTGCCGCCAAGCCGGCGGGCCCTGCCAAGACGGCCAAACCGGTGGCCAAGGCCAAGCCGGCGGCGCCGAAACCGGCGGCGGGCAAGCGGCCGGCCGGCAAGCGCCGCTAGCGACCCGTGCCGTACCTGCGACTGACGGCGGATCGCCGGGGCTACGAGAACACGTTCCTGCTCCATGTCCCGGCGCCCGGGCAGCCGCCGAGGGTGCTCTACTGGTACCGCACCGCGCCGGGATTGCGCATCGGCCGGCCGCCGCTCGACGAGGCGGCCATGCGCACCCTCGAGGAGCAGTACCCGGATATCGACTTCGACTGGACCTATATCCTCGACGTCGGGTCGATGACCCCCGTGGAGGTAGAGGCACCCCTGCCGCCCAGGCGGCGCCGGCCACGGCCGGCGGACGCCGACGAGGACGCCGGCGTGGAGCAGGGCCGCCCGGACGAGCCGGTCCGCGACCGGGGTGGCGAGACCGTGGCGCCGGCCCGCGCGGTGATGCCCGAGCCCGCGGTGCCCGAGGGGCCGCCGCCGGGCCGCGGTCCCGGCTCCGACCTGTTGGGGCAGTTGCTCGGGAGAGGCATCGCGGCTAGCCTCCGCAGCCGCCATCAGGCGCTCGGCGCCCGAATCGATGCCAGTACCGCGGCGCCCGACGTCGTGGCGGGCTGGCGCCAGCGGCTCGACGCCATCGACCCGGATCGATGGACCACGCCGGAGGCGGTCCTCGCGGGCATGCCGACCGTGGATCGCGACCTCGACGACCTGGCCGACGCCCTCGACGCCGCCGACAGCTGACCCGCCTGGGCCGGGGCGTCAGGCCCGGCCGCCGGGCCGACGACTGTGTCTATACTGATGCCCATGACCTATCGCCGCCTCGCCCTCGCCGGTGCCGGGCTCGCGCTCGGCACGCTCCTCGCGTCGTCAGCCGCGCTCGAGGCCCAACAGCCGGCGGCCGGTCAGCAACAGGGGCGGCCCCCGGGGCCCGACAACGTGTTCCGCGCGTCGGTGGACCTGGTGACCACGGATCTCATCGCGCGTGACGAGCGCGACCAGTTCGTGGCGGACCTCACCAAGGACGACATCGAGATTTACGAGGACGGCGTGAAGCAGGAACTGGCGTCCATGACGCTGGTGCACGGCGGCCGCGTGCTCAACCTGCAGGCGCCCCCGCCGCCGCCCGCCCAGGAGGGCATCATCCTCCCCACGGCGCGGCCCAGGAACGACGCGGCCGGCCGCATCTTCCTGCTGATCGTCGACGACCTGCACCTGGACTTCCGCAACACCGGACGGATCCGCGACCTCTTCAAGCGCATCTCGAACACGCTCGTCCACGAGGGCGACATGTTCGGCATCGTGTCCACGGGCCCCTCGTCACTGGCCATCGACCTGACCTACGACCGCAAGGTGCTCACCGAGTCGATCAAGCGCATCACCGGCAACGGCCTGAAGCCCTCGGACATCATCCAGGGGCAGGACGGGCCCCAGGGGCCCGCCGAAGTCCGCTACCGGGCCCATGTCGCCTTCTCGACCGCCCGCGACATCGTCACGCAGCTGGAGCGCGTCACGAACCGGCGCAAGGCCGTCGTCTGGGTGAGCAACGGCTTCGACTTCAACCCCTTCGAGAAGCAGCGGATGGGGGAGGACCCGGTGTACGGCGGCCGCTTCGGCCAGACGCCGGAAGAAGGCCAGGAGATGAACCGGCAGTTCAACCAGGGGCAGCAGTTCGCCGACGCCGACCTGGCGCGCGAACTGGCCGACCTGACCCGTGCGGCCAACCGCGCCAACGCCACCTTCTACACGATCGATCCGCGCGGCCTGGTGGCCGGGCAGGACCTGGACGAGACGGTGGACCCGTCGGACTTCGCCCAGCACATCCGGAAGACGCAGGACAGCCTCCGCGTGCTCGCCGACGAGACGGGCGGCATTGCCATCGTCAACCAGAACAACTTCGACAAGGGCCTGAAGCGGATCGACGCCGAGACGAGCGACTACTACGTGGTGGGCTACTACTCGAGCAACCCCGATCCCCTGAAGCGCACGCGCAAGATCGAGGTGAAGGTGAAGCGGGAGGGCCTGAGCGTGTGGAACCGCACCTCGTACACGCTGCGCCAGCCGCCGCCGCCGTCGAAGCAGTAGGCGCGGGGGCCGGCGCCGCCGGCGTGCGCTAGTTCCTCTCCGACACCGGACGCGCCGCGCCCTGCGGCGCCGGCTTCGCGGTGGCGATCGACTCCAGGATCCGGGACTTCAGCCAGGACACGGGCTCGGGCTGCAGCGCGGTGAACGCACGCCATTCGGCGTCGCTGAGGGCGATGCTGATGACGCGATCAGGGGTCGGACTCATGACGGGCCTCCGAGAGTACATCGGCCGCATGGTAGTCACCGCGGGTCCAGATGCGAAATAGAATGATCGAATTGCACTGATGTGCTCAGGGGATGTGACGTCAGCCGGCCCTTGACGCGTTGTGACGGCCCGGCTTGCGCGGCATAATCTGAGCGACTTCGAGGCACTCATGACACCGTGGACCCTGGCCCGACGCTGCGACCGAATGCACCCCTCCGTGCTCCGCGAGATCCTGAAGGTCGCTGAACGGCCCGGCGTGAAGTCGATGGCCGGGGGCCTGCCCTCACCGCTGACGTTCCCGGTGGAAGCCATCCGCGCCGCCTGCGAGCGCGTGCTCACCGACGCGCCGGCCGCCGCGCTGCAGTACGCGGCCAGCGAGGGCTTCACCCCGCTTCGCGAATGGGTGGCGGGCCGGCTCTCGCGCCCGGGCTACACCGTCGGGGCCGACCAAGTGCTCATCACGACCGGATCGCAGCAGGGGCTGGACCTGGTCGCCAAGGTGCTGGTCGACGCGGGCAGCCCCGTGGCGGTCGAGCAGCCCACCTACCTCGGCGCGCTGCAGGCCTACATCCCCTACGAGCCGGTGTTCGTGCCGCTCCAGGCCGACGACGACGGCCCCACGCCCGAGAGCATCCGCGGCCTGGCCACCCGCGCGCCGGGGACCCGCTTCGCCTATCTGCTCCCGAACTTCCAGAACCCCACCGGCGGCCAGATCAGCGACGCCCGGCGGGACCAGATCGTGGCCGCCGCCGCCGAGGCCGGCGTGCCCATCGTCGAGGACAACCCGTACGGCGACATCTGGTTCGACGAGCCGCCGCCGCCGTCGATGACGTCGCGCTGGCCCGACGGCTGCGTCTATCTCGGGTCCTTCTCGAAGGTCCTGACGCCCGGGTTCCGCCTGGGCTTCCTCGTCGCGCCGCGGGCCCTCCACTCGAAGATCCTGTCGGGCAAGCAGGCGGCGGACCTTCACACGCCCGGCTTCAACCAGCGCGTGGTGTACGAGATCGTGAAGGACGGGTTCCTGGACCGGCACGTGCCCACGATTCGTGAGCGCTACCGGGCGCAGCGCGACGCGATGGCCGAGGCCCTGCGCGCCAGCATGCCCCCGGGCACCACCTGGCAGGAGCCGAAGGGCGGCATGTTCTTCTGGATCCGCCTGCCCGAGGGCTACGACACAATGCCGCTCCTGGAGAAGGCGGTGGAGGCCGGGATCGCCTTCGTGCCCGGCGCGCCGTTCTACACGGAGTCCCCGGACTCGCGGACGATGCGGCTGAGCTTCGTCACCCTGACCACTGCCGAGATCGGCGATGCCGTGGCCGCGCTCGGCCGCGTCGTGGCCGAGGCGGGGGCAGCAGCCGTCGCGAAGTAGCCGCGAGCGTTTCCGGCGCGGGCGTCGGCGGCGCGAACCGCCGGCCCAGTCCCCGTGCGGGCGCCCCCCGCTACGGGGAGAGGCGCAGGCGCGGCCGGACCTTCTCGAACGCCTTGATCACCTCGTCGACGGCGCGGGGGATGCGGCTCATCTTCGGGTAGACCCAGCCCGTCTCGCGGATGAGCGGGCGCCCCTCGATGCGGGCGCAGTGGAGGTGGCCGCTCGCGACGTCCCGTGCCACGGACTGATACGACACGATCGTGATGCCGAGCCCGTGGCGCACCAGCGCCTTCAGGATCTCGACGTTCTCGGTCTCCATCACGATGCGCGGCTCGATGCCGGCCGAGGCGAAGAACTCGTCCACCACGCGGCGGGTGTTCGAGCCGGACTCGAACAGCACGAATGGCTGCGTGGCGAGGTCCTGGGCGTTGACCTTGCGTTTCTTCGTCAGCGGGTGCTTGGTCCCCGTCACGACCAGCAGCTCCTCCTGGAGTACCGGCACCGTGACCATGTCGGCGTCCCTGATGGGGAGCGTGAGCAGGGCCAGATCGCCGGTGCCGGCGCGCAGGTGCTGAATGCAGCGATCCGTGCTGGCGTTGATGATCTTGACGTCGATGCCCGGGTGCTGGCGCGTCAACTCGGACAGCAGCATGGGGATGACGTAGAGGCAGACCGTCATGCCGCCCAGGATGCGGACGGTGCCCCGCAGGGTTTCCTGGCTGTCGCCGATCCCGGCGACGGTGTCGGCCAGATCCTGGAAGACGCGATGGCTCAACTGGAGCAGCGACTCCCCGGCGGGCGTGATGCGGATGCGGCGGCCGATCCGCAGGAAGACGGGCGTCTTCAGTTCGTCTTCGAGCAGCAGGATCTGGCGGCTGATGGCCGACTGCGACACGTGCAGCTTGTGCCCGGCGGCCGTGAAGGAT
>JBFWXO010000039.1:0-59441 GCA_050187355.1 Vicinamibacterales bacterium | reverse complement strand
TGACACCCATCGGCCGCATCGCGTGCGCGCTCGACCAGGCGCTTGTCCTGGCCGACGGCACGGAACAGGCGGCCGACGGCACCGTCGATGTCGCCGTGGCGGCCCGCAGCCAGACCTGCGAGGCGCCGCCGGCGGCGCTCCTCCCCCGTCCGTGCGCGCGGCCCCTCGTGGCCCGCGGCGCCGCGGCCACCGTCTCCCTCCCCCTCCGGCTCTAGTTCACCCCGTCAGGCTCCCGGTCTCGGCGTGCGGACGCCCGAGGCCTTGACCGCGCCCGCTCCGGGCGCATGGACGAGGTGGCGATGGATATCCACAGTGAGCGCCCGCCAGCGGCGGGCGACGACGCGTCGGCAGGGGACCGGCCCGGGACACCGGCACCAGCGGACGGACAGCACGGTACCCGGCGGCGCGCGCCGCGCGACCGCTTCACCCGCCGCGAGGCCGCGCTCGTGGCGCACCTGGAAGCCCACCGCGGACGGGTCGTCCCGCGGCAGGAACTGATGACCCACGTCTGGGGGCGGGTGACCCGCTCGCTCGACGTGCACGTCCGCCGCGTCCGGCGGAAGTTGGGGCCCTCCGGCCCCGTGATCGAGACGGTGTTCAAGGTCGGCTACCGCTTCGTGGAGCCGCAGACGGTCACCGAGTGAGGAGAGACATGACGAGGATGACACGCTGGAAGCTGGCGGCGCTCGCGCTGCTGTTGGCGCTCGGCCTTTCCCCGCGCACGGCGTGGGCACAGGCCGACGCGCGATTCACGGGCACGGTCTTCGACAAGACGGGTGCGCCAGTCCCCGGCGCGACCGTGGTCGCCCGGAACGAGCGCACCGGTGAGGAGCGCAGCGTGGTCTCGAACGGCGAGGGCCGCTACGTCCTGACCGGACTCAAGCCGTCGGTCTACACGCTGACGGCCACAGTCGCGGGCTTCGACGACCTGACGTTCACGGCCCTCCAGCTCGCCGCGGCCCAGGAGTTCTCGATCGACCTGACGCTCGCCCCGGCCGGCGTCACCGAGCAGGTGACGGTGGTGGGCCAGGCGACGGCCATCGACCTCAGCTCGGCGCGCATCGGCGTCAACGTGAGTGAACGCGAGGTGCTGAACCTGCCGGTGAACGGCCGCCAGATGTCGCAGCTCATGCTGCAGGCGCCGGGATCGCAGAACGCGGGCACGGGCACGTGGAACGACGTCCGGTTCAGCGGCCGGGCGAACCAGCAGAACGTGATCCGCTACGACGGCGTGGAAGGCTCGGCCATCATCGACTCCGCGCCCGGCAACATCAACGGCGAGATCCCGTCGCCGTTCAAGCTCCAGGCGAGCCTGGAGAACGTCCAGGAGTTCCGCGTCGAGTCGAACAACTATCCCGCGGAGTTCGGCACCGGCACCGGCGGCCAGGTGAACGTCGTCACGAAGTCCGGCTCGAACGCCTTCCACGGCGCGCTGTTCGAATACCGCCGCGACGACGCGCTGGACGCGCCGAACTACTTCGACTCGACCCGCAGTCTCGACGGCAGCGTCATCCAGACGCTGCCCAAGTCGTCCCTGCGCCAGAATCAGTTCGGCGGATCGATCGGCGGCCCGCTCGCCCGGAACCGGGCCTTCTTCTTCGGCAGCTACGAAGGCTACCGGCTGAACGCGGGCGTGAACTTCGTCGAGGCCGCCCCGAGCGCCGCCGCCTGGGCCCGTGCCGTCCCGTCGGTGGCGCTGCTCCGGCCGGGCTTCACGGCGGCTGGCGCGGTGCTCCTGCCCGGCGCCTCCACCAACGCCGACTTCGACATCTACCAGCTGCAGAGCGACGAGAGGGTGCGCGAGAACGCCAGCAGCGTCCGGCTCGACTACCGGGCCAGCGACAGGTGGTCGGCCTACGTCCGTGTGTTCCACGACCAGGGCACCGACACCCGGCCTGAAGGCGTGTCGGGACGCCTCGTCAAGATCACGGACAACCCCTCCAACGCGGTCTTCAACCTGCAGGGTTCGCTGAACGACAGCTGGATGAACGAGTTCAAGGTCGGCTACAACGCCGCGCCGTCGCGCATCAACGGCGTCGCGCCGACGGTCAACGGCATCGACTTCAGCAACCTCGCGATCAATCTGAGCGGTTCGGTCGCCAACACCGGCATCGCCGGACAGGGCGCATCCTCCGGCATCACGGTACCCGGCGGCCTCGTCCGCGCCAACAGCGCGACCAACGGCCGCGGCCAGCCCTACGACCCCTTCTCGCTGACCGTCGCCGACACGCTGTCCCGGGTGGCGGCCTCGCACCTGATGAAGGTGGGCGTGGACGTCAGGGCGATTCGCATGGCCACCGACCGGCAGGGCGGCATCACCTACACGTTCCCGAACGTGACCGCGTTCCTCGCCAACCAGCCGTCGTCGATCCAGTACCTCGGCGACGTCAGCGCCCCCAGCGTGTTCAACAACGGCGCCACGGGCGACCGCCACACCACGCAGAACTACTTCGTGGCGTTCGCCCAGGACGAGTGGCACGCCACCAGCAACCTGACGTTCAACGTCGGGGTCCGCTACGACTACTACACACCGCTCTCCGAGCGCGACAACCTGATCGTCAAGTTCAACATCGACACCGGCGCGATCGACCCGAACACGACGCCCCTCTACACGTCGAAGAAGAACAACGTCCAGCCGCGCGTCTCGATGACGTGGGCGCCCGGCCGCACGGTGTTCCGCGCCGGCGCCGGCATCTTCGTCGGCCCCGGGCAGACGGAGGACCAGATCCAGCCGGTGGAGAGCGACCGCATCAGCTCCACGCTGACCTCGGGCCCGCAGCTGGCCTTCCCCGTCGATCCCAACGTGCTGGTCGCGAACTTCGTCAACAACCCGAACAACCGTTCGTTCCAGCCGCGGGCGTATTCGAACGACTACACGATTCCGGAGCGCATCTACCAGTACACGGCCTCGGTGCAGCAGGAACTGGGCGGCAACGTCACGGCGACGGCCGCGTACGTCGGCAGCCAGGGCCGCAACCTCTTCCTGCGCAGCGTCGCCAACCGGGTGGTGGACGTGGCGACGAATCCGAATCCGGCCAACGCCGCCTTCGTGATTCGCGAGTTCTCGATCGTGCAGCGCGACGGCGCCGGCAACGTGACGGGCGTGCAGAACCCCTTTGCCGAGGTGGACTACAAGACCAGCGGCGGGCACGACGCCTACAACTCGCTCATGCTCTCCCTGAACCGGCGCTCCGCGCGCGGCCTGTCGATGAACGTCCAGTACACGCTGGGCAAGAGCTACGGCAACACGGGCGGCTCGAACGAGGCGACGACGGCCGGCAACAACGCGAAGGCGATCGCGGACTTCGACTACGACAACGGCTACAACAACTTCGACGTGCGCCACACGTTCAACCTGTCGCTGCTCTACTCGCTGCCTTACGGGCGCGGGCGCACGTTCGGGAACGACGCGCCGGCCCTGGCGCAGGCGCTGCTGGGCGGCTGGGACGTGGGCGGCATCGTGAACGCCCGGAGCGGGCTGCCCGTGCCGGTGCTCATCGTGCGGCCGGACATCGTCTACCGCGACGCGGCGGGGACGATCTACACCAACCCCGCGGCCGGCCGCACCGCCATCGTCAACGTCCCGGGCGGCGGCGCGTCCCGCAACACGCGCCGACCGGACCTGGTGCCGGGCGTGGATCCCTTCATCCAGAGCGGCGGACTCTTGTACCTGAACCCGGCCGCGTTCGCCACGCCCGCACCGGGCACGTTCGGCAACCTCGAGCGCAACTCCATCCACGGACCGGCCTTCAAGCAGGCGGACCTCTTCCTCGCCAAGCACTTCGGCCTCGGCGGCGGACGGGACGTGGAGTTCCGCGCCGAGATCTTCAACCTGTTCGACACGGTCAACTTCGCCAACCCGGTCGGGACCCTGCCGCTGGCGCTGCCGACCAACGCGACCACCGAGGCCAATCGCCTGCAGCCGGGGCAGCCGTACTCGGCGGCGGCGGCCGGCACCTTCGGCCGCGTCACGAGCACCGTCGGCCGCACCGTGGGCCTCGGCACGCCTCGCCAGGTGCAGCTCGCCCTGCGCGTGAGCTTCTAGCGGTCCGGTCGGACGGACCGACGCGCATCCAGACGCCACGAGGCGCCTCCCCGATCCGGGGCAGGCGCCTCGTGTCGTCTTGCGGCCCCGGAGGGCCGGTCTACGAGCAGCAGCCGGGAGCGCAGCCGCAACCCTCGGTCGCCTCGCCACCGGGCTTGCTGGCCCTGACGAAGGCGCTCATGAAGCGGCCGTCGATCGACTCGGCCAGGCCCGGTCGGTCCAGTCCGGCCTCGGCCAGGAAGGCCCGGGCGTCCTCGGCCCTGTAGACGCGGGTGGGCTCGATGTCGATCCCCTCGAAGCCCGCGCCCGCCAGGAGCTGCTGGTACTCCACGTCCTCGAGCGCCCCGGCGACGCAGCCGATCCACAGCTCCATGTTCTTGCGGATGTCGGCGGGCACGTCGCCCTTCACGATCACGTCGGACACCGCGAAGCGGCCGCCGGGCTTCAGCACGCGGAAGGCCTCGCGCAGGACGCGCGGCTTGTTCCCGGACAGGTTGATGACGCAGTTGGAGATGATGACGTCCACCGAGGCGTCCGGCAGCGGGATGTGCTCGATCTCGCCCTTGAGGAACTCCACGTTCTCGACGCCCGCCCGCGCCTGGTTCTCCCGGGCCAGCGCGAGCATCTCGTCGGTCATGTCCAGGCCGTAGGCCTTGCCCGTGGGCCCGACGCGGCGGGCCGAGAGCAGCACGTCGATGCCTCCGCCGGACCCGAGGTCCAGGACCACCTCTCCGGGCTTCAGTTCGGCCAGCGCCGTGGGATTCCCGCAGCCGAGTGAGGCCGCGACCGCTTCCATCGGCAGCCCGGCCTGCTGCGACGCGTCGTACAGATTCGAGGTAATGGGATCCGGCCCGCATCCGGACGGGCTGCCGCAGCAGCCAATCGCGAGCCCTCCTGAGGCCGCCCGCTTGGCGGCCTCGCCGTATTTCGCCTGGACCGTGCTCTTGAGATCGGCCGCGCTGCTCATGGGACTCGCTCCTCCGTGGGGTGCGTGGGCACCAGATATTCGCTCAGACGAATATAAGATGCCGCGGCGTAGTATATTTGTCAACACGAATATGTCGTCCTGCTGTGACGTCCAGCCCACGCCCCGGGTGAAGCACGCCGCTCCCCTCGCGGCGCTCTTCCAGGCCCTGGCCGATCCCACGCGGCTCCGGCTGCTGGCCAGCCTCGCGGCATCGCCGGGCGGCGAGCTCTGCGTCTGCCACCTGCACGCCGGGCTGGGGTTGTCCCAGCCCACCGTCTCGCGTCACCTGGCCTACCTGCGGCGGGCGGGCCTGGTTTCGGCGCGCCGCGACGGCGTCTGGATGCACTACCGGCTCGTCCGGCCGGCCGACCCCGTCCTCGACGCGGTGTTCGACGCGGCGGTCCACGCCCTCGGGCACGTCGAGGGCACCTCGCGGGATCTCGTGAAGGTCGCCCGCGCGGTGCAGGCCGCGCCGCCGCCGGCCGGCTGATCCCGCGCGCCCACCGAACGGCGCGACTACAATGGCGCGCCATGTCCGCCGCCGACTCGTCGGTCCGTCTCGACCGCCTCGCCGCCGTCGTGGCGCTCTTCGCCGCCCTGACGCTGCTTCCCCATCCGGCGTCGGTCACCCCGCAGGGATGGCGCACGGCGGCCATCTTCGTCTCCGTGATCGCGGGCATGGCCATCCAGCCGATGCCGGGCGCGGCTCTCGTCGTGCTCGGCCTGACGGCCATGGCCGCCAACGGCGTGCCCATGCGCGAGGCGCTCGGCGGCTTCGCCGAGCCGTCCGTCTGGCTCGTCGTCGCGGCGATGCTCATGGCGCGCGCGATTCTGGACTCGGGCCTGGCGCGCCGGATCGCCCTGCTCTTCATCCGCCGCTTCGGCCGGAGCTCGCTCGGCGTGGCCTACGCCCTGGTCATGACCGACATCACGCTCGCGACGGGCGTGCCGTCCATCACCGCGCGATCGGCCGGCATGGTGCTGCCGATCGGGCGGAGCATCGCCGAGTTGTTCGAATCGACGCCCGGCCCCACGGCGCCCCGGCTCGGCCGCTTCCTCGTCGCGGCGATGTACCAGGGGTCGGCCGTCGCGTGCGCCATGTTCCTCACGGGCCAGGCCAGCAACGTCCTCGCCGCGGGCCTCGCGGCGAAGTTCGCGGGGGTTGAGGTGACGTGGTCCGGCTGGCTCGTGGCCGCGCTCCTGCCCGGGCTCACCTCGTGCCTCGTCGTGCCGTGGGTGGTCTACCGCGTGGTGCCGCCCGAGGTCACGCGCACGCCGGAGGCAGCCGAGTTCGCCGCGCGGCAGCTCGAGGCGCTGGGCCCGATCCGGCGGACCGAGGCCATCACCCTGGGCGTCTTCGCGGGCGTCGGCCTGCTGTGGCTGACGACGGGCCTGCACGGCCTGGACGTGACGTTCGTGGCGCTCCTGGGCCTCGGCGTGATGCTGGTGACGGGGACCCTGCGGTGGGACGGCATCGTGGCCGAGCGGACGGCCTGGGACGTCTTCATCTGGTACGGCGGCCTGCTCAAGATGGGCCAGCTGTTGAACGACACGGGGGTGCCCGCCGCCTTCGCGACCGGCGTGGGTGCGCTGCTCGGAGGCCTCGGCTGGTTCGTGGTGCTGCTCCTGGTGCTGGTCCTCTACTTCGTGACCCACTACGCGTTCGCCAGCATCACGTCGCACATGCTGGCGCTCTTTCCGCCATTCGCCACGGTCCTCATCGGCGTCGGCGTCCCGCCGATGCTGGCCGTCTACAGCCTGATGTGCCTCACGAACCTGCCGGCCGGCCTCACGCACTACGGCACGACGACGGGCCCGATCCTCTTCAGCACCGGCTACGTGACGCTGCAGGACTGGTGGAAGACCGGCGCGTGGGTGGGCGCCGCGAACCTCGTGATCTGGCTGACGGTCGGCCTCGCCTGGTGGCGGCTGCTCGGTTTCTGGTAGCGGCGGCGGGCGCGCGCGCGTTGGCGGCGGGTGCCGGAGGGACTACACTGCCCCGGTGATGCGGGACACTCTTGCCCTGATCCTCGGCGGCGGCCAAGGCAGCCGTCTCTTCCCCCTGACGCAGCTCCGCTCGAAGCCGGCCGTCCCCATCGGCGGCAAGTACCGGCTCATCGACGTCCCGATCAGCAACTGCCTGCACGCGGACCTCCGGCGGATCTTCGTGCTCACGCAGTTCAACTCGGCGTCGCTCAACCGCCACGTCGGCAGCACGTACCGGATGGACATGTTCTCGGACGGCTTCGTGGAGATCCTGGCCGCGGAGCAGACCCCGGAGAGCACGGCCTGGTTCCAGGGCACGGCGGACGCCGTCCGCAAGGCGGCGCGGCACTTCGCCCGGCACGACGCGGACTACTACCTGATCCTGGCCGGCGACCACCTGTACCGGATGGACTACGCCGAGATCCTCGACGCCCACGTGGAGCGCCAGGCCGACGTCACGATCGCGGCCCTGCCCGTGTCGCCGGAGGACGCCACGAGCATGGGCATCTTCACCTTCGACTGGCGGGGCGCCATCCAGCAGTTCGAGGAGAAGCCGAACGCCGAGCGGCTCGCGGCGATCGGGCGCAGCGTGCCGGCAGGCGCCACGTTCATGCAGCTCGAGGACGACCGCCCGTTCGTGGCCTCGATGGGCATCTACGTCTTCACGCGCGAGGTCCTCTTCGAGCTCCTCGAGCAGGAGGCCGGTGTGGACTTCGGCCGCGAGCTCATCCCGTCGGCCCTCAACCGCTACCGGGTGATCGCTCACCTCCACAAGGACTACTGGGCCGACGTGGGAACCGTCCGGTCCTTCTACGACGCCAACATCATGCTGACCGAGCCCGGGGCCCCGTTCAGCTTCTACGACCACCGCCGGCCCATCTACACCCACGCCCGGTTCCTGCCGCCGTCACGGGTGCTGGGCTCGCGCATGGAGCGGGCGCTGGTGGCCGAGGGCTGCTACATCGACAACGCCACCGTGGAGGACTCGGTGGTGGGCATCCGCACGACGATCGCCTCCGGCGCCCGGGTCCGCCGCTCGGTGCTGCTCGGGGCCGACACCTACCAGGCTCCGGGCAGCGACGGCCGCACCATCCCGCTCGGGATCGGACCGGACGTGGAGCTGGACGGCGTCATCGTGGACAAGAACGCACGCATCGGCGCGGGCGCGCGACTCGTCAACGCCGATGGCCTGCAGGAAGCCGACGGGCAGAACTACTACATCCGCGAGGGCATCCTCGTGGTGCCCAAGGGCGCCGTCATTCCGCCGGGCACGGTGGTGTGACCGCCGTCATCGGGGCGTAACCCAGAATTAACGGTCGCGTCACGGGGTAGAAATCTCGCGGGACTAGCGTGAGGCGATGCGTCTCCACGCGATGCCGCCCTACCCGGACGCGGGCCCTCGGACCTCGGACGCGCTCGAGGCCGCACCGGCCTCCGGCGCGCGACAGTCCCCGCTCCGGGCCGTGCCGACGGCGCGGCCGAACCGCCGCCGCGTGCTCGTCGTCGAGGACGAGCAGGACATCGCCGAGCTCATCAAGCACACGCTCGAGCGCGGCGGCGACATCGACGTCGAGACCGCCGCCAGCGGCGACGCGGCCCTCAAGTCGGCGGCCGAGCTGCCGCCCGACCTCGTGGTGCTGGATCTGAACCTGCCGGTCCTGAGCGGCCTCGAAGTGTGCCGCATCCTGCGCCAGCGGCCGGCCACGGCGACGATGCCCATCATCATGCTGACGGCGCGGACGAGCGAGAGCGACCGCATCTCGGGCCTCGACACCGGCGCCGACGACTACGTCACCAAGCCCTTCAGCGTGCGCGAGCTCGCCGCCCGCGTGCGCGCGGCGCTGCGCCGCGGCCGCGCCGCGGAACAGCCGCAGGCGGCCGTGTACCACGGCGCGCACCTGGTGGCGGACTTCGACGCGGTGGCGGTGGCAGTGGACGGCACGCCGGTGAAGCTCACGCGCCGCGAGTTCGAGCTGCTGCGCTACCTGGTGGACAACCGGAACCGCGTGCTGTCGCGCGATCGGCTGCTCGAGCGCGTCTGGGGCTACGACCACTTCATCGAGACGCGGTCGGTCGACGTTCACGTGGGCCGGCTCCGCGCGAAGCTGGGCGCCGCCGGACGGCAGATCGAGACGGTCGTCGGGCTCGGCTACCGGTTCGTGGAATAGCGCGGTCAGCGCGCGTCCAGCCAGCCCTCACGCCGCAGCGTGGTCATCTCCACGGCGAAGGCCCGCCGGGCCCGCTCCACGCGGTGCCAGTCGCTGAACCGCGCCTCGCGGACCACCGTGCTGTCGGCGCGCTCGACCACCCGCCAGCCCTCGGCATCGACGAGAATCTCGAATCGGCGCACGTGCTCGTCCTTGCGAAGGGCCAGTTCGAAGGTCTTCATCGGCTCTCCCACTGCTCGTGATCGTGCCCCGACCGGCCGGGCCTCACCTGTAAATTCAGCGTAACGTTTCGCTGACACGCTACGGTCGAGGTGGCGGCACGATGACGTCGAGGGCACGCGGATGCACGCGGGCGCGAAGGTGTCCCTCGAAGACATGCGGCTCGCCGTCGAGGTGCAGCTCTCCCGCCGAATGTCCCGCGATCGACGCTTCGGTGAAGGTCTCCATCCGGAGGTCGGCGGCCGGTCCGAGGCGGCCCAGGAAGAAGGCCGGCAGGCGCCGGACGAGGCGTACCAGGGGCTGCTCGCCCACGATGACGAGATCGAGCCGTCCGTCGTCGAGCACGGCCGACGGCGCGATGCAGCCGTGGCTGCCGTACTGGCGCGAATTGGCCAGCGCGATGAAGAGGGCGCGGGGCGAGGCCTCGCCGCCGTCCCACCGCACGTCGTACGGCCTGGCGCGGTACCCGAGCACGGCCGACACGCCGACGCGCAGGTAGCCGAGACGCCCGCGCCGGCCCGACCGGGCGGCGAACGCCCGCGCGATCCGCGCGTCGAGCCCCACGCCCGCGACGTTGAAGAAGTACTGGCCGTTCACGTCGCCCACGTCGATCCGGCGGCGCGGTCCCGACACGGCGATGGCCAGCGCGCGCGCCGGGTCGAGGGGAACGCCGAGATCGCGGGCGAGGCCGTTGCCGGACCCGGCCGGAACGAGCGCCAGGGCGGTCGCCCCGAACGCGAGCGCCCGCGCCACTTCGTTCATCGTGCCGTCGCCGCCCCACGACACGACGACGGCGGCGCCGCGGGCCGCGGCCTCGCGGGCGATCGCGGTGGCGTGCCCGGGACCGTGCGTGACGACCACGTCCGGTTCGAAGCCGGCGCCGGCCAGCGTCCTGCGCGCGAGCTCGACCTCCGCCGCGCCTCCGGGGCACGCGCGGCCGGTGCCGGAGATCGGGTTGATGACGACGACCGCCTGCCTCACCCGGCCAGACCTCGCAGCACGCGCGGCGGCAGGAACCACCGCAGCGTGCCCGGGCCGGTCGGCATCGCCCGCGCCACGTCGATCCGGCAGACCGCGCCCTTCTTGAACTCCACGGCGCCCTTCGCGCCCAGGAGGCGCGCGGCCAGCTCGCCCAGGTCCGGTTCGTGGCCGACGAGCGCGAAGCGCGACGACCGGCGTCCGCTGGCGGCCGCCTGTTCGACGGCCGCGAAGGCCTCGGCGGGCTTTCGGCCTGGCGCCAGCGCCGCCGTCACGAGGAGCTTGGGCTTGGGACGGAGCCCGGCGCAGAGAATCTCGGCCGTTTCCCGCGCGCGCTCGAAGGGACTGGAGAGCACGACGTCCACCGACACGCCGAGCGCCCGCAGCCCCAGCACGACCTGCCGGAACCGCTCGGCGCCGTCGGGCGTCAGCGGACGCGCCGCGTCGTCCGGATAGTCAGGCCCCCGGAGCGCGGCCACGCCGTGGCGCACGAGGTACAGCTCGAAGGACGTCGCCGCGAAAGTCACGCCGCGGTCCGCCGTCGTCCGCCCTGCTTGCCTCCGCCGGCCGCCGTCAGGACGGCGGCCACGTCCGCGTGGTGCGAGAGGAAGGCCGCGTGCAGCTGCCGGCACTCCGCGTCGATCCGGCGAATCAGCTGGCGCAGATCGCGGGCCGCCGGCCGCGAGCGGCTCACCAGCCGCGCCTCGACCTCGTGCAGGTGCTCGGCCAGCACGTGGAGGTCGTGCGCGCGGCCGAGCCGATCCTGCAGGGCCTTGAGGCGCGCCAGAAGCGCGGTGGCGGCCCGGCTGCGGCCGACGTCGTTCGCGATCTCGAGCGCGTAGCGCCAGCGCTTGGCGGCGATGCGCACGGCGTGCAGGCGCTCGGGCTCGTACAGGACGCCGACGTGCGCGATCGCCTCGCGCGTCTGGTGCTGGCGCTTCACCGTGCGCGCGGCCGCGGCCGCGCCGACCGCCTCGATCGCGCCGTGCGCGAGGTCCAGCGCGGCGACCGCGTCCCACAGACGCGCCGTCGCCCGGGCCGTCCAGGCGCGCCGGGCGGCGCGGAGGGCCGCGGCCCGGGCGGTGGCGAGGGCGCGCTCGACGGCGGCATGGGCCAGCGGGTGCGGCCGCGCATCCTGGATGAGCTGCTCGTAGAGCGCGGCGCTCACGTCGAGCTCGCGCACGCGCCCGAGGGTCCGCGTCACGCGGCGGAGGCGCTTGCGCGCCCGGCGGGCGTCGCGGTCGTCGAGCCCGGGCCACACGGGCACCAGCTCGCGCAGGCGCCGCGACGCCACCCGTGCCTGGTGCACGGCGCCGTGATCGCCGTGGAGGGCCGGCGGCAGCGCCGCCGCCAGGGCCGCTCGACGCGGCTCGAGCAGATCGATCGGGGATCGTCGTGCCATACTTGCGCGGGTCAACCGCCCGGGCGTCGGAAAGGCGCCCATTATAGCCGTCACCCGCGCATGCGTCTCGCCGCCATCGACATCGGGACGAACTCGGTGCACATGATCGTGGTGCGCGTGCGGTCGGACTTCTCCTTCGAGGTGATCGACCGCGAGAAGGAGATGGTCCGCCTCGGCGCCGGCGGCCTCGACGGCCGCCGCCTCACCAGGAGCGCCATGACGGCCGCCCTGCAGGCGCTGTCCAAGTTCGAGCGCCTTGCGCGCTCCCACCAGGTCGACGAGATCCTGGCCGCGGCGACGAGCGCCACGCGCGAGGCCGAGAACGGCGGCGAGCTGCTGCGGGCCATCGAGACGCAGACGGGCATCCGGCCCCGCATCATCACGGGCACCGAGGAGGCGCGCCTCATCCACCTCGCGGCCGTCTACGGCGTGGAGACGCCCCGGCCGGCCGTGGTCATCGACATCGGCGGCGGCAGCGTCGAGGTGACGCTGGGCGCGGGCGACCAGGTGCGCTACGCGCGCAGCTTCAAGATGGGCGTCATCCGCCTGACGGAGCGCTTCGTCACGTCGGACCCGCTCAGCGGACGCGACGAGCGCCGCCTGGTCGGCCACATCGGCGCGCTCGCCGACCGCTACCTGGCCCACGTCGTCGCGGCGGGCTTCGATCGCGTGATCGGCACCTCGGGCACGATCCTCTCGCTCGGGTCGGTGGCCACGGCGGTGGAGACCGGCGCGGCGCCGGCGGAGGTGCGCAACCTGCGGGTGGCGGCCAAGGCCATCCGGCGCGTCCGCAAGCTGGCGTGCGCCCTGCCGCTCGAGCGCCGCCTGGAGCTCCCGGCGCTCGACCCGCGCCGCGCCGACCTGGTGGTGGCGGGGGCGGTGCTGCTCGACACCCTCCTCCGCACCCTCGGCGCCTCGGAGATCACGCTCTGCGACCTGGCGCTGCGCGAAGGCCTGGTGCTCGACTTCATCCAGCGCAACCGCCGCCACATCCGCCAGGTGGACGAGATCCCGGACGTCCGCCGCCGGTCGGTCGTGGAGCTGGCCGAGCGCTGTGGCTGGGAAGAGGAGCACGCCCGCCAGGTCGCGCGCCTGGCGCTGGGCCTCTTCGATGGCCTGAAGGCCGTCCACGGCCTCGGCGACCGCGAGCGCGAGTGGCTGGAGTACGCCGCGCTGCTGCACGACGTCGGCAATCACATCAGCTACGAGCGCCACCACCGCCACTCGTATTACCTCATCAAGAACGGCGACCTGCGCGGCTTCGAGCCCTACGAGATCGACGTCATCGCCCTGGCCGCCCGGTATCACCGCCGGGCCGAGCCGAGGCGCGGGCACGAGGGCTACGAGGACCTGCCGAGCGCCCTGCGCCGGGCCGTGCGCGTCCTGGGCGCGATCCTGCGGCTGACCGAGTCGCTCGACCGCAGCCGGCACGGCGTGGTGCGCCGGCTGACGGTCAGCACCCGCGCCGACACGCTGGGCGTGGAACTCGAGGTGCGGGGCGACGCGGAGCTGGAGGTGTGGGCGGCCACCAGGCAGCTCGATCCCCTGGCCCGCGTGCTGGATCGTCCGATCCGGATCCAGGCGCGCCCCGTCGACGACTCCGAGGGCCAGGAGGCGCCGGCGACGCCGGCGCGGCGGGGACTGACACCGCGGAAAGCCAAGGCCGCGGCGCGCGATACCGGCCGTTAACGCTGAATTTACACACTGGAAACTGCTGCGAAATCGGCGACGACTACGCTGGCGGCATGACACAGTCCACAGCACACGCCCTGAGCTGGACCCTGGCGGCCGCCCTCCTCACCGGAGCCTGCGGCGGCGGGCAGTCCCCGGCGGCGACAGGCGCGACCGGCGCGTCCGGGGACGCGACGGTGACCCTCGACGGGTCGAGCACGGTGTACCCCATCAGCGAGGCCGTCGCCGAGGAGTTCCAGAAGACCACGCCCGGCGTCCGGGTGACGGTGGGCATCTCGGGCACGGGCGGCGGCTTCCAGAAGTTCTGCCGGGGCGAGACCGACATCAGCGACGCGTCGCGGCCCATCACCGCGACGGAAATCGCGGCCTGCGGAGAGCACGGCGTCGAGTTCATCGAACTGCCGATCGCCTACGACGGGCTCGCCGTGATCGCGAACCCGAAGGCCACCTGGGTGGACTCGGTGACGGTCGCGGAGCTGAACACCCTCTGGGCCCCGGAGGCGCAGGGCAAGGTGATGCGATGGTCGCAGGTCCGGCCCGGCTGGCCGGATCGCGAGGTGCACCTCTTCGGCGCGGGCGTGGATTCGGGCACCTACGACTACTTCACGCAGGCCGTGAACGGCAAGGAAGGCGCCAGCCGCGGCGACTACACCTCCAGCGAGGACGACAACGTCCTCGTGCAGGGCATCGCGAACGACGAACTGGCCTTCGGCTTCATGCCGTACGCCTACTACGCCGAGAACACCTCCACGCTGAAGCTGGTCGGCGTGGACGACGGCAAGGCCGACAACGGCGCCGGCCCGATTCTCCCGACCGTGGAGACCGTGAAGGGCGGCACCTATCAGCCGCTGTCGCGGCCGGTGTTCATCTACATCTCCACCAAGGCCCTGGCGCGCCCCGAGGTGCAGAAGTTCGCGGACTTCTACCTTGCCAAGGGCGGTGCGCTCGCCCAGGAAGTGGGCTACGTGCCGCTCGGCGACCGGGGATACCAGCTGGTCACGGCGCGCTTCGCCGCGCGGACGGTGGGCTCCACCTTCGCCCAGCACGGCTCGCAGGTCGGTCTGACGATCGAACAGCTGCTGTCGGCGGAAAGCAAGTAGCGGACATGATCGTGCGGCGGGGCGAGCGGGCGATCGAGCTGGTGCTGCTCGCGTGCGCGCTCCTGTCGGTGGGCACGACGGTGGGCATCATCGCCGTGCTCGCCGCCGAGACGGCGTCGTTCCTGCGCCAAGTGCCCGTGCTGGAGTTCCTGACGGGCACCGAGTGGACGCCGCTGTTCGCCACGCAGCGGTTCGGTGTGCTGCCGCTGGTGCTCGGCACGGTGGTGGTCTCGGCCATCGCGCTGGCCGTGGCGGTGCCGGCGGGCCTGCTCTGCGCCATCTACCTGAGCGAGTACGCGCCGGACCGCGCGCGGCGCGTCGTGAAGCCCGCGCTCGAGCTCCTGGCCGGGGTCCCGACCGTCGTCTACGGCTACTTCGCCCTCACGGTGGTCACGCCGCTGCTCCAGGGCTGGATTCCCGGCCTGAGCGGCTTCAACGCCCTCAGCCCCGGCATCGTGATGGGCCTGATGATCCTCCCGCTCGTCAGCTCGCTCTCCGAGGACGCGCTGCGCGCCGTCCCGCGCGGACTGCGGGAAGGGGCCTACGCGCTGGGGGCCACGCGCATGCAGGCCGCCGTGCAGGTGGTCGTGCCCGCGGCCTTCTCGGGCATCACCGCGGCGTGCATCCTCGCGGCCTCCCGGGCCATCGGCGAGACCATGATCGTGGCCATCGCCGCCGGCCAGCAGCCCCGCTTCACCGCCAATCCGTTCGTGCCCATCGAGACGATGACCGCCTACATCGTCCAGGTGAGCCTGGGCGACACGCCGCAGGGCACCCTGGAGTACCAGACGATCTTCGCCGTCGGCATGCTGCTCTTCTTGATGACGTTCGGCCTGAACCTGGCCAGCAGCTGGCTGCGCGCGCGCTTCCGCGAGGAGTACACCTAGTGGCGGCCCCCCACACGCCCCGCTCCTCCGCCGCGAGGCGGCGGGCTGACCTCCTGTTCCAGGCAGCGGCGCTCGTCGTCCTCGTGGCCACGATGGCCGCGCTCGGCGCCCTGCTCGCCAGGCTCTGGGAGGACGGCGCCGACCGCCTGACGTGGACGTTCCTCACGAGCTTCCCGTCGCGCCGGGCCGAGAACGCCGGCATCTACCACGCCGTCGTGGGCAGCCTGTTCGTGATCGCCCTGACGGGGCTCATGGCGCTGCCCGTCGGCGTCGCCGCCGCGACCTACCTCGAGGAGTACGGCGGCCGGAGCCGGATCGCCAGGCTCATCGAAATCAACATCGCCAACCTCGCCGCCGTGCCGTCGATCATCTATGGCCTGCTGGGACTCGGCCTGTTCGTCCGGGCCATGGGCATGGGCCGGAGCGTCCTGGCGGGCGCCGCGACCCTGGCGCTGCTCGCGCTGCCGGTGGTGATCCTGTCGACGCGCGAGGCGCTGCGGACGGTGCCGACCTCGATCCGCGAGGGCTCGTACGCGCTGGGCGCCACGAAGTGGCAGACCATCCAGTACCAGGTGCTGCCCATGGCGCTCCCCGGCATCCTGACGGGCCTCATCCTGGCGCTGTCGCGGGCCATCGGCGAGACGGCGCCCCTCATCACCATCGGCGCCCTCACCTACATCCCGTTCGCGCCGGACAGCGTCTGGTCTCCCTTCACCGTGCTCCCGATCCAGATCTTCAACTGGGTCTCGCGTCCCCAGGCGGCGTTCAAGGAGAATGCTGCCGCGGGGATCCTCGTGCTCCTGGCCCTCCTGCTCACCATGAATGCCGCCGCCATCGTCGTACGCGACCGCTTCCAGCGCCGGAGCCGGGCATGACCGCGGGCACCCCTCCCGCGCCGCCGCGGCTGTCGAGCCTCGTCCGGACACCGCCGCCGGCGGCCGAGCAGGCGCCGGTGAAGATCGACGTCCGGTCGCTGAACTTCTACTACGGCGACAAGCGGGCCCTGGACGGCATCTCGCTGACCGTCCACGCCAACCGCGTCACGGCGTTCATCGGCCCCTCCGGCTGCGGCAAGAGCACCTTCCTGCGCACCCTGAACCGGATGAACGACATCATCCCCGGCACCCGCGTCGAGGGGTCGGTGACCATCGACGGGCAGGACGTGTACGCGCCGGGCGTGGACGTGGTGGCGCTCCGGCGCCGGGTCGGGATGGTCTTCCAGAAGTCGAACCCGTTCCCGAAGTCCATCTTCGACAACGTGGCCTACGGCCTCAAAGTGAACGGGCTGGCCCGGACCAAGGCCGAGACCGCGGACCGCGTCGAGGAGAGCCTCCGCGCGGCCGCCATCTGGGACGAGGTGAAGGACCGCCTGGGCGAGTCCGCCCTGGCGCTCTCGGGAGGCCAGCAGCAGCGGCTCTGCATCGCCCGGGCCCTGGCGGTCCGGCCGGACATCCTCCTGATGGACGAGCCCGCCTCGGCGCTCGACCCCATCGCGACACAGCGCGTCGAGGAGCTGGTCTACGACCTGAAGAAGTCGTACACCATCGTGATCGTGACGCACAATATGCAGCAGGCGGCGCGGGTGTCCGACTACACGGCGTTCTTCTGGCTCGGCCGGCTGGTCGAGTACGGGCGGACCGACAAGATCTTCACGGCGCCGGCCGAAACCCTGACCGAAGACTACGTCACGGGCCGCTGCGGCTGACCGGGGAGGCACCAGAGTGGAACGGGTCGTCCGACACTTCCAGGAAGAACTCGGCACGCTGCAGGAGCGGCTGCTCGCCATGGGCGGCTTCGCCGAGGAGCGGGTGCGCGAGGCCGTGCACGCCCTGGTCTCGCGCGACGCCGCGCTGGCCGAGCAGGTGCTGACCGGCGACGAGCCGATCAACGAGCTGCACATCGAGATCGACGACCGCTGCTTCAAGCTGCTGGCCCTGCACCAGCCGATGGCGGCGGACCTCCGCACCATCGTGGCGGCGGTGAAGATCAACACGGATCTCGAGCGGGTCGGCGACCTGGCCGTGAACATCGCGGAGGCGGCCAAGCGCTACCTGCTCCACCCGCCGGTCAAGCCGCTCATCGACCTGCCCCGGATGGGCGCGATCGCGCAGCGGATGCTCCGCGACGCCCTGGACGCCTTCGTGCGCCGCGACACCGCGCTGGCCGAGGCCGTCCTCGCGGCCGACGACGAGCTCGACGCCCTGAAATCCCAGATCTTCCGCGAGCTGCTCACCTACATGACCCGGGACCAGGCCACGATCGAGCCGGCGCTGGACCTGGTGCTGGTGTCCCGGCACCTGGAGCGGATCGGCGATCACGCCACGAACATCGCCGAGGATGTCATCTTCCTGGTGTCGGCGCGGGACGTCCGGCACTCCGGCTCGGCGTCCCCGGACGGCTCCTGATCGCACCACGCGGTCGTCCAGTGCCAGGCATGCGTTCCATGTGTCCGGCGCATTCGTGACCGCCGCTCAAAGCCGAAGTCCGTCGCGCCGATTCCAGGGAGTGGCATAGAATGGGTCGGATGGACGGTCCGCAGATGTGCTGCGTGTGCCGGCGCCATCCGGTGGACCCGCGGTGGCGACCTTTCTGCAGCCGCCGCTGTCAGACCGAAGACCAGGCCCGGTGGGCCACCGGCACCTATCGGGTGCCCGGACCGCCAGCCGGGTCGCAAGACGAGCACGACGACGAATGACCGCGGCCACCGGCCGCCAGTTCCACGGGCCCCAGCCCTCGAGCCCCGGGCCCCGAGCCCCGCACGCCATGGCCGACACGCTCACCATCACCGACAATCGCACCGGCAAGCAGTACGAGCTGCCCATCACGGACGGGACCATCAAGGCGATGGACCTCCGCAAGATCAAGTCGGGCGACGACGACTTCGGCCTGACCACCTACGACCCCGCCTTCATGAACACGGCGTCGTGCCGCAGCCGGATCACGTTCATCGACGGCGACAAGGGCATCCTGATGTACCGGGGCTACCCGATCGAGCAGCTCGCCGATCACAGCACCTACCTCGAGACGGCGTATCTCATCCTGCACGGCGAGCTGCCCAACGCGTCCGAGCTCGCGGCCTGGACGCACGAGATCACCATGCACACCATGGTGCACGAGAACATCAAGAAGTTCATGGAGGGCTTCACCTACGACGCCCATCCCATGAGCGTCTTCGTGAGCACCGTGGGCGCCATGTCCACCTTCTACCCGGACGGGCGCGACATCTTCGACGCCGCCTCGCGGCGCAAGCAGATCGTGCGACTCATCGCCAAGGTGCCCACGATCGCGGCCTACGCGTTCCGGCACAGCATCGGCCGGCCGTACGTCTACCCGGACAACGACCTGAGCTTCACCGGCAACTTCCTGAACATGCTGTTCAAGATGACCGAGGTGAAGTACGCGCCCAACCCGGTCCTCGAGCGCGCCCTCGACGTGCTGTTCATCCTGCACGCCGACCACGAGCAGAACTGCTCCACGAGCGCCATGCGGGGCATCGGCAGTTCGCACGTCGATCCCTACAGCGCCATGGCGGGCGCCGCGGCGGCCCTGTACGGCCCCCTGCATGGGGGCGCGAACGAGGCCGTGCTGAAGATGCTCCAGGAGATCGGCTCGGTCGCCAACATCCCGGCCTTCATCAAGGGCGTGAAGGAGGGCAACGGCCGCCTGATGGGCTTCGGGCACCGCGTCTACAAGTCCTACGACCCGCGCGCGCGGATCATCAAGCAGACGGCGTACGAGGTGTTCGACGTCACGGGCAAGAACCCGCTGCTCGACATCGCGCTCGAACTCGAGCGCATCGCCCTCGAGGACGACTACTTCATCAAGCGGAAGCTGTACCCGAACGTGGACTTCTACTCGGGCCTCATCTACGAGGCCATGGGCTTCCAGATGGCCATGTTCCCGGTGCTCTTCGCCATCGCCCGCACCGTCGGCTGGGCCGCCCAGTGGGAGGAGATGCTCCTCGACGAGGAGCAGAAGATCGCCCGCCCGCGCCAGATCTACGCCGGCTACCCCGCGCGGGACTACGTGCCCGCCGCCCAGCGGCCGTAGGCGCCGCCGTCAGCGCGCGCTGAGCGCGGCCGCCCGGATCTCGTCGCGAATCTCGGCGTCGGTGAGGACCGCCGACGCCCGCTTCGCCCGCTGGAGGATCCGGTCCACCAGGGTGTCGGTGGCCGCGATCCCCCGCTTCTCCAGCCAGTACGTGACGTTCGATCGGCCCGACATCGGGCCGATCTCGATCTCCTGCTCGCGGCCGACCAGGCCCGCCGGGATCGCCGAGTAGACGGCGTCCATCAGCGCCCGATCGCCCTTCTTGGCGGCCTTCACCACGGCCGCCGCGTGCACGCCGGTGGCCGTCCGGAACGCGTCGCGGCCCAGCACGGGGTAGTTGTCGGGCATCGGGACGCCGCACGCCCGCGAAACGGTCTCGCAGTACTCCGCCAGCGGCAGCAGGTCGCGCTCGAGGTGTCCGAGCAGCACCAGGTTCACGAGCAGCAGGTCCATCGGCGTGTTGCCGACCCGCTCGCCGATGCCCAGGGCCGCCCCGTGCAGGCGGGTCGCGCCCGCCTGGTAGGCCGCGAGGCTGCAGGCGACGGCGAGATCGCGATCGCGGTGGCCGTGCCAGTCGATGCCCACCGGGGCGCCGGACTCGGCCACGACGCTCGCCACGAACCGGACCACGGCGTGGGCGCCGGCGGGCGTGGCGAAGCCCACGGTGTCGGCCACGCAGATCCGGGACGCCCCCGCGTGGATGGCGCAGCGGTAGATGGCGCGCAGCGTGTCGGGGTGGGCGCGCGTCGTGTCCTCGGTGACGTACATGACGCGCAGGCCTTCACGAACGGCGAACGTGATCGCGTCGTCGGTCTTGCGCAGCAGCCAGTCGAGCGTCCACCCCTCGGCGTACTGGCGGATCGGGGAGCTCCCGATGAAGCACGCGCACTCGAGCGGCACGCCCGTCCGCTGCTGGATCTCGGCCACCGGGCGGATGTCGTCCACGTGGGTCCGCGCCGCGCAGTTGGCGGCGACCTTCAGGCGCGCGCCGGCAATCTCGCGGGCCAGCCGCTCCACGTCGCGCGCCACGTCGACGCCGGCACCGGGCAGCCCGATGTCGGCCGTGTGGATGCCCAGCGCGTCGATGAGGTGGAGGATGCGGATCTTGTCGTCGATGGAGGGCGTGCGGACCGACGGCGACTGCAGGCCGTCGCGGAGGGTCTCGTCGTCGAGCATGACCGGGCCGGGCCGCGGCGGCGCCGCAACGGCGTTCCAGTCGTAGATCAGGCGTTCGTTCATGCCCCCGTCCTCGACCCGGGCGAGCCGAGGTAGCGCACCACCATGACCGTGACGTCGTCGCTCTGCGACGCGCCGGCCGCGAACGCCTGCACGGAGGTCACGATCTGCTGGAGCAGGTCGCCGAGCGGCGCGGCCCGGTGCCGGGTGACTTCCGCGATCAGGCGGGCCTCGCCGAACTCCTCGCCGGCCGGGTTCAGCGCCTCCGTCACGCCGTCGCTGTAGACCACGAGCACGTCGCCGGGATCCAGGTGGGCCTGCTCGTCGCTGTAGGTGGCGCCGGCGAAGAGGCCCACGGGCATCCCGCTCCCGTTCAACGGACGCGCGCCGGCGGCGCCCACGACGAGCGGCGGGTTGTGGCCCGCGTTGCAGAAGGCCAGGCCGCCGTCTTCCGACAGCGTGGCGTAGAAGACGGTCGCGTAGCGGGCGTCGATCTGCCGCTTCAGGAGGCCCTGGTTGACCAGCCGCATCGCCGAGGCGGGGGTGTTCCCGCCGGCCTGGGCCGAGAAGAGGCCCTGGATCTTGGCGGTGAGGAGCGCGGCCGCCGGGCCCTTGCCGGCCACGTCGCCGAGGACGATGCCCACCGCGCCGTCGTCCATCTCGACGTAGTCGAAGAAGTCGCCGCCGATGGAGCGCGACGGCAGCGAGGCGCCCATGGCCTGGAAGTGCGGGCCCTCGCGGCGGCCCTGCGGCAGGAGCGATCGCTGGATCTCGGCCGCGATACGCAGCTCGTGCTCGATTCTGGCCTTCTCCAGCGTCTCGCGGTAGAGGCGCGCGTTCTCGATGGCCACCCCGGCCTCGTTGGCCAGCGTGTCGAGCGCGCTGCGCGTGGCGGTCGAGAGCAGCTGGCCCTTCTCCCGGCTGTCCAGGTACAGCACGCCGATGGCGCGCGTCTCCGCGGGCAGGTCGGGCCGGTCGAGGTAGCGCACGTTCCTGAGGGGCGTGCACAGGACGTGGCGGATGCCGAGCTGGATGGTGCCCTGGTGGGCCTCGACGTCGCCCTCGAGCAGGTCGGCGACCACCTTCAGCTCGCCCGTGGCGAAGACCTCTTCCGGGATCTTCCGGCTGGTCTCGAAGCGGTTGCCGGGCAGGGTGACGCGGCCGCGCGCGCGGGCGAGCTTCAGGTCGAGCGAGCCATCATCGCCGGCGAGCATGATGAAGCCGCGCTCGGCGCCCGTGACGCCGAGGGCGGCGTCGAGCACCAGCGCCAGCACCTCGTCCAGGACGCGCCCGGATCCGAGCGCCCGGAGTCCCTCGAGCAGCGTCGCCATCTGGCGGATGTCGCCGACGGCGGTCCCGGCCGACGAGGTCGCCGTGGCCGACGGCGCGGCGTCGGTCAGGAACACCACCTCGGCGCCGCCGGTCCGGCCGAACTGCACCCGGTCGCCGTGGGTCAGGCGGTGCTCGGTGACCGGCGCGCCGTTGGCGTAGGTGCCATAGCGCGATCCGCGGTCGCGCAGGAGGAAGCCGCCGTCGTCCCGCACGATCTCGGCGTGCTCGCGCGAGACGTCACTGCCCACGAGGCGGACGTCGCTCTCCGTCCGCCGGCCGATCGTGGTCGTGGGCTTGTCGATCGGGATGACGCGCTTGCCAAGGCCATCGTTGACTTCGAGGCGGGGGTCACCCATGGGCGGTCCGATCATAGCGTGCGCCGTCGGGGGGCGCCACACGCGCCCGCCGCCTCATGACCGCCGCCCGGCCGACCGCCAGACGGCCGCCGCCGCACCGGCCGCGACCACGGCCACGGCAGCCCAGCCGCCCCAGAGCGCGTCGTGGGGGACCACCGCCGGCAGCGCCGCCGCGAGGCCGGCGGCCGCCGCCGCGATGCCCGAGAGCGCCAGCCAAGGCCGCCCGCGGGGCGGCGGAGGCGGGGCCACGCGGGGGTCGGCGGTCGCCCGACCGCATCGGTAGCAGATGAGGGCCTTGTCGGCGATCTCGGTCTTACAGAATCGGCAGCGCATGACGAGGAGGCGTCCCCTTGGGACAGCGTCCCAGCATACGCGATACTAGGGGCGCGGCCGGCCTGCCCGCCGCGAGTCGCGCGGCGGACGGCGGCCCGCGATCCACGTCCGCGCACACGGCGGCGCGGACCGGCGCACGGGCGCACCGGGCGGCGGACGCGGCACCCGATGATTCCACTTCGCGACGTCATCCCCTCGCGCACGACGCCTGTGGTCACGACCGCCATCGTCGTCGCCAACGTGCTCGTCTACTTGCGGGAGATGAGCCTGGCGCCGCGCGAACTGGAGGCCTTCGTCCAGACGTTCGGCCTGGTGCCCGCCGAGTTCGCGTGGACGTCGGTCTTCTCGTCGATGTTCGTGCACGCGAGCTTCATGCACGTGGCCGGCAACATGCTCTACCTGTGGATCTTCGGCGACAACGTCGAGGACCGCATGGGCCACGGGCGCTTCGTGGCCTTCTACCTGCTCGCCGGCATCGGCGCGGCACTCGCGCAGACCTTCGCGGCGCCGGACTCCCCCGTGCCGATGGTCGGCGCGTCGGGCGCCATCGCGGGCGTGATGGGCGCGTACTTCGTCCTCTACCCCCGCTCCCGCGTGCTCACGCTCGTGCCGTTTCCGCTCACGATCGTCGAGATCCCGGCCGTCTTCCTCCTGGGCCTGTGGTTCCTCATGCAGTTCGTGAGCGGTGTGGCCACGCTGAGCCCGGCGCAGTCGGGCGAACTGGCCGGCGGCGTCGCGTTCTGGGCCCATGCCGCGGGCTTCGGGACGGGCGTGATCCTCGTGTTCGTCTTCCGCCGCCGCGAACGGCAGCGCGTCGAATGGTGGAGCGGTCCGGCGGACGGACGGTCGTGACGGCCGGCGTCAGGACCGGCTTCTGACCTCGCGCGACACGCGCGCCAGTTCGATCATCAGCCGTTCGAACTCGGCGGACCAGGCGGCCGGATCCGCGCCCTCCTTCTGCTGGATGAGGGCCTCGGCTTCGGCTTCGAGCGCCCGGCGGCGCTCGATGAGCGCCCGCACCTCGGGATCGGCGCTCTCGGAGGCGACGTCGCGATCGAGGAAGAACGACCGGGCCATCGTGCCGACCGGCCCCGTGGCCGAGGCCTGCACGCCCGTCCGGTCACCGGTGTCGCTCAGCATGGCCCGTTCCGTGGTGAGCTGAGCGCGTTCCTCGTAATGGCGGGCCACGGCGCCGCTCGCGGCCGAGAAGACCTCCCAGATGGACGTGCGGCCGTTCTTGTCGAGATCCGACTGCGCGTCGCCGAGCGCCTTGACGAAGTACTCGGGGAACACGGTGGCGTACTTCTGCGCCGCCGTCTCGGTGGCCGTGATCACGATGCGGCCCTTGGCCGCCAGCGCCTCCATGAACGGCGCGCTCGACTCGGTCGTGTTGACCACCACCATGCGCCCGGGCAGCCCGTCGAGCAGCGTGCGCCACTCGGCCGCCGTGAGGTCGGGCCCCACCAAGTTGAACTTGGCCTGCTGCCCGTCGAAGGTGCCGTGCCCCAGGAGCACCAGCAGCACGAGGTCGTCCTTCCCCACCTGCCCCTTGAGCGACGTGAAGAGCGTGCGCACCTGCTCGGCGGTGGCCGGCGTGCCGGCCTCGCGCGCCGTCTCGTCCACGAGCTGCAGGACGTGCGCCGGCGTGAAGCCGAAGCGCCCGGTCAGCGCGGCCTGAATCGCCTCGCGCCACGTCGCCAGCTGCTTGGCGTACGCGGGACCGCCGGACGCGCCGCTGACCACGATCGCCCAACGGCCGTCGCGGGCAGGGGCCGGCGCGGCGCCCTGCGCGGCGGCGGGCGCGACGGGCCCGCAGGCCAGGAGAGCGGCGAGAATCGACCAGCGCATCATACGAGCCCCATCCGGCGTCTGAGCGTCCACTCGGCGGCCAGGATCCCGATCACGGCCAGGAGGCTCCACGCCCCGTGCCAGAGATCGCGCAGTTCCGGCGGCCCGTCCACCACCCTGGCCCCCGCGAGCTTTGCCGGGATGGCGTCCAGCCCGTCCGGCCGCACGTACTCCCCGCCGGTCCGTCCCGACAACCGCTGCAGGACCGCCTCGTTCAGCCGCGGGTCGGCCATTTCCGGGTCGGCGCCGCCGGCGAGCACCGTGCGCTCGGCCGTGCCCAGCCGTTCGCCGCCACGCCGCGCATCGGCCGCCACTCGATAGACGCCGGCGTCCTCGAAGCGGACGGGCACCTCGTAGCGTCCGTCGGCGGCATCGGCGAGCGTGGCCGTGAGCCGGGTCTCGTCCCCGCCCGGCGTGGTGACGACCACCTGGACCTCGGCGTCGTCGACCGGCTGGAACGCGTCGTCGCGCAGGAGCACGGCCACCGTCTCGGCCGTACCCGGCGAGGGATTGCCGAGCGCGACGACCGACACGCGATCGAGCGAGCCGCGCGCGAGCCAGCGGGTCATCTGACGCCAGATCGTATCGTAGGTCGCATCGGAGGCCGGCAGCATCATGCGCCAGTGCCACGAGGCCTCGCCCGCGAACACCATGGCGCGGCCCTGGCCGTAGCGCTGGACCGCGACGAGCGGCCGCACGTCGGTCGCCGTGCCGCTGGTGACGAGCACGAGCGCGCCGGGCCGCGGGCCGCCCACGGCCGAGACGGCCGCCAGCGGCGGCAGCGCGGCCCAGCGCCGCGCGGCCTCGTCCGCCGAGGCCCCGAGGCGCGTCGCCGGATGGTCCGCGCCGTCGGGCGTCAGCCGCACGCCGGCGCCGCCGCCGGGCTCGCCTGTGGACGCCCGGGCGACCGTGGCGCGGCGATCGGACATGTCCACGGGCAGCACTTCGTCGAGCGGCGTGCCGGCCAAGCCCTCGCGATCGAACGACCGCCCGCCCAGCACCAGCAGGCCGCCGCCCCTGACGGCCACGAAATCGGCCGTGGCCTCGAGCTGCTCCTTCGAGAAGGACGCCGCGTCCACGTTGCCGAACACCACCGCGTCGTAGGCGAAGAGGTCGGCGCGCGTGCGCGGGTAGCCGGCCGCGAGCGCGCCGGCCCTGGACGCCGCGGCCTGCACGAAGAAGGTGGGCTTGCCGTCGTCGGTCTGGCCCTTCCTGATGACCGAGTCCACGTCGAGGCTCGTGTCGCGCGCGAGCGCGCGCTTCAGGAACGTGTGCTCGTATCCCGGCGCGCCTTCGACGAGGAGGAGCCGGCGCGGCCGGCCCGGCGGCTCCACGAGCACGCTGCGCGTGTTGTTCTCGCTGGCAATCTCGCCCGGCGCCACGGGGACGTCCACCCGGTAGACGGTGGGGACCTTCGGGTCGGGCGACACCGTGAAGACGGCCGTAACGGGCGCGCCGTCGGCGGCGGACAGGCGCCGCACGTCGATCGGCCGGCCGTTGGCCGAGAGCGTGAGCTCGAGCGGCTGGGTGCCGAAGCCCGTGCTCACGGCGGACACGTGGACGTCCACGGTGGAGTCCGCGAGGCGCGGCTCGCCGGCCGACATCGCGAGGACCTCACGGTCCCTCGTGATGTGCGGCTCGCCCACGCCCACCGTGAAGACCGGCACGGCGGGCAGCGAGGCGGCATCGGCCGACGCGGTGTCGCCGCCGTCGGACACGACGATGACGCCGCCGAGCGGCCGGCCCCGGTAGTGCTCGGCGACGGTCTTGAGCGCGCCACCGAGATCGGACCGGCCGGCCGAGGCCTGCAGGTCGCCGAGGGCGGCCCGGGCGGCCCCGTCGCCGAACGCCCAGAGCTCGGTGCGCACGGACGACTGGAGCGCCTGCGTGAGGTCGGCGGCGACGCGGCGCGCGCGCTCCATCCGCGCCGGCCCCTGCCCGTCGGCCACGCGCATGCTGCGCGACACGTCCACCAGGATCGGGACGAGGCGATCGCGGGCGGCCGCGGGAGGCAGCACCCTGACGGGACGGAGCACGGCCGCGGACAGTAGCAGCAGCGCGAGCGCGCGCAGGACGATCAGGACGGCGCGACGGCGCGGCGGCAGCCACGCGCCGGCATAGGTGTAGACCGCCACGGCGACGGCCGTGCCGGCGACGAGCGCGTAGCCCCACCACGGCAACGCAACGGCAAAGCGCATCCGGTCACCGCTCCGGCCGCCGCGGCGCCGCGAGCGATCGGTAGTACTTGTCCACGAGCTTCCGGTAGTCGTCGGGCACGGCCTCGGAGCGGCCCGCGCTCAGGCGATCCCGTGTCTCCTGCTGGCGCAGCGCGTCCGACAGGCCCCGCTCGACCTTCTCGAGCGCGAGCAGCAGGTTCTGCTTCAGCGTGTCCCACCGCGCGAAATCCTGCTTGAAGGCCTCGGTGCCGGGCGCCGACGTGCTCGGCTGCCACTGTTCGGGGGTCGAGCCGCCGCGCATCTCGGCCGACGCGCGCCCGAGCGCGTCCACCTGCTCGCGGGCCTGCCGGAGTTCCTCGGTCAGCTGGCGCCGGAGCCGCTCGACCTCGCCATCGGCGCGGGCGCCGCTGGCTCCCGCCTCCTGCCCCCGGCCCTCGGAGGCACCAGCCGCCGGCGGCCGTCCCTCGGTCGCCTTCAGATCGGCCAGCGCCCGATCGATGCGCGCGAGCTGCTCGCGCAGGTCGCGCGTGCGCGTCAGGTCGTCGGAGAGGCGCGCCGCGGCGGGACCGTCGGCGTCCCGGCGCGCGTCGAGGCGATCGGCCACCCGGTCCAGCGCCTGCGCGGCCTCCGCGCCGAGCCGGGCCGCGTCGTCCGCGGATGTCCCGGTCCTGGCGCTGGGCGAGGACGGCTGGCTCGTGGGCGGCGACGCCCCCGTCGCGCCGGACGCCGCCTCCGTCCGGTCCGGTCCGGCCAGCGCGCGCGAGGCCTCGCGCATGAGGTCGGTGGCGCGTCCGGCTTCGAGTTCGCGCCCGGCCTGGTCGAGGGCCCGGCGGCCATCGCCTTCGGGCGCCTGCCGCGCCAGCGCGCGCATGCGTTCCTTCAGACGCTCGGCCCGCGCCGCCAGCCGCGCCTGCTCCCCGGCGGCCTGCCGGGCATCGGCGCGTGCCTCGGCCGTGGCGCCGCGGGCCACCCGATCGGTCAGGCGGCGCTGCGCCTCGGCGATCTGCCGCGCCTCCAGCTGCACGTCGCCCAGGCGGCGCTGCAGGTCCTCGGCCGTCGACCCCCGCAGCGCGTCCTCGGCCCGCCGCATCTGCTCGAGTGCCCGCGCGGCGCTCTGGCTCGCCCGGGCCGCGTCTTCTTCGCGCAGCCCGGACGACGCCTGGCGCATCTCCGAGACGGCGTCGCGAAGGGCTTGGCGGTCGCCCTCCGAGGCCTGGCCGGCGGCGTCGCGTCCGGCAGACTGCCCCGACTCCGGCGACGCGCCCTGCGCCCCTGCGGTCTGCGGCTGTCCGCCCGTCCCCTGCTTCTGCCCTGCCTGGGCGGCGTCATCGCGCCGCGCGCCCTGGGAGTCCGACTCGCGCTGGGCGCTCGGCTGCGGCAGCTGCTGCGCCAGTCGTTCGAGCTCCCGGCGCAGTTGTTCCTGGTCGCGCGTGAGGCGCTCCAGCCGGCGTTTCACCGTCTCCGCGTCCAGGCCGTCCTGCTGGTGCGCCAGATCCCGCTGCTCCCGGCTCAGCGCCTCCTGGCGGCGCGCCAGTTCGCGCAGCGCGGCCAGCGGGTCGTCCTGGCGCGTCTCGTCCTGCCGGGTCTCGGCCGAATCCGGGGTTTCGTAGGTGGTCTCCTGCTGCTTGCGCAGCTCCTGATCGAACAGCGCCGACAGGTCGGGAGACTGGCGACTCCCGCCCCCACCGCCGCCGCTCTGCTGGCGCGCCACCTGGCGCCGCTTGACGTCCGCTTCCGCCTTCAGGAGCTGGTTGAGCGCCTCCATCTCGTGCGGCAGGGCGGCACCGGTCCGCGCACGGTCCAGTTCGGTCGCCGCGCGGCGCATGGCTTCGATGGCGAGGCCGATCGGGTCGTCGCCAACCGTGCTGAGGGTGGCCTGGCCGCCGCGCCGGCGCGGCCCGCCAGGGCTCGCGGGCTGGAGCTGGCTCCCGGCCTCCTTGGCGGCCCGCTGCTCGAGCGCCCGCTGGGCGGCCGCCAGGGCGCGCACGTCGGCCGCCGAGGCGTCGCGATTCGCGCGGCGGCCCCGGCTGTCCAGCTTCCAGGTGGCGACGACGATCTCCTTCTGCGCGGCGGCGAGATCGAGGACGCCCTGGGCCTGGCCGCTCGCCGCCATCGCCTGGCTCTGCGCCGCGACGAACTCGTCGTCGAACGCCTTCACCTCGAGGAAGAACATGTCGCTGCGCGTCTCGGACGACGGCTTGCCGCGGCCGATGTCGCGCGCCCTGACGTAGTAGCTGACGACGTCGCCGGGCGCGACCTCGAGGTCCTCGAGGTACAGCGTGTGGGCGCCGTTGACCGTCAGCGCGCTCGAGGGGCCCCGCAGCGGCACGACCACCTCGGCGTCGCCCGGCTTCTGCAGGACCAGGTCGAAGCTGCGCACGCCGAAGTCGTCGTCGGCGCGCGCCTCGATGAGGACCTCTTCGAGCGGCGTGACCTGCCGGTCGCCCGCGGGCCGGAGGATCCGGACGTCGGGGGGCCGGTCGAACAAGGTGCGGATGAAGTACTCGGTGTCGTCGGGCATCTCGACGCCGTCTTCGTCGACGAACGCCACCCGGTAGGACCCGTCCGCCGAGACGGTGAGATCCGCCGCCGCGACACGCCCGCCGCCGTCGAGCGCCACCCGGGTGCCATCACCCATCAGCAGCGCCCCGGACTCCACGGCCCGGTCCGCGGTGACCGTCAGGCGGACCGTGGTGCCTTCCGGCGCGTAGATGTCCCCGCCGTCGTCCTCGTGCCGGGGCTCCAGCCCCAGCGCCGTGGGGAACGTGAAGTCGAGATCGATCCGCTCGACGCGCGCCGGGTGCACCACCGTCACGGTGTAGGCGGGCGACTCGCGGCCGCCGGCCACCACGCGGTACTCGAACGAGGCCGTCACGTCGGGGACGGTCGCCACGAACGCCCCGCCGGGTTCGAGCCGCATCGGCGCGGGCTCGGCGCCCTCACCGGCCACGAGGAGCGGCGTCACGGCCGTCGTCCCGTCGATGCGCGCCGTGATGGTCACGGGCCGTCCGGCGCGCACCCGCACGTTGCCGGGCTCCACGGTGAGCGCGAGGCTCGACGGCAGCAGGTAGGCGGCGGCGACCTCGCCCGCGCGACCGAGCGGTCCCGCAAGCAGCGCCACCGCGGCGGCCAGGGCGGCCGCGGCGGCCCACGCGCGGCGCGTGGCCTGACGGAACGCGTCGGGGTCGACGACGGCGTCGGCCGCACCTGGACCGGCGGACCGGAGCGCCGAGGCCGCGAGCTGGTCGGCGATGGCCGGGCGATGATCCGGCCGCGCTGCGTAGTCCACGGCCGTGGCCACGACGTCATCGAGCCCGCCGAGCCGCTCTTCGACGAGGCGCGCGACCTGCAGCGGCGTGGAGGCCGCCCTGGCGCCGGCGAGCGCGACGGCCAGCGCGAGGCCGGCCACGACCACGCCGATGCCCACCACGGCCAGCAGCGCCAGCCCGTCGGGCGCCGCGAGAGCGACGGCGACCCGCGCGCCCGCGAGGGCCACGGCGGCGGCCACGGCGCCGGCCGCCCACCCGCGACGCCACGCCAGTGACGCCCGCCGCCGGGCGATGTCATCGAGAAGCGCGCGGAGCGTGGTCAGCTCGTCCGCCATTGCAATTGCCGCTCTTCGTATCCTACCCGCTCCGTGGCACGACGCGCGGCCGACGCTGCCGCCCAACCAGGCTCTCGATCACGAGGAGCGCCAGCATCGCGGCCAGGCCGACCTGCCACAGCCGCTGCCGCTCCTCGCGGGCCCGGGCGTCCTCGTCGAGCGTCGGCCCATCGGGCACCCCGACCGTCTGGACGCGGCCGGTGAACGCCTCGGCGGTCATGGCGGAAGGGTCGCTCTCGGCCGGATCGACGTTGACGACGATCGCCGGCGACGGAGCGCCGCCAGCCGCCTCGGCCCGGTGCACGCCCGGCTGCGGCGGCACGTCCGCGGGAACGTCCGGGAGGACGAACGACGTGGCCGGCCGCACGCCCCGCGTGAGGTATTGCGCCGACTCGACGATGAACGGCGCGAACCCCGGCTCCAGCGGAAAGCGGTTCCAGCGATTGTCCAGGTCCGAGGCAAAGAGCAGCAGCGTCCCGCGATCGACGCGGCGTTCGGCAAAGGCGATGGCGCCACCGGCGAAGCGCGCCAGCACGTCCCAGCCCGCCTCGTCCATGACGTGGCGGTACTGGCCGATGGCCACGCGGCCGAGCGCGGAGCGCGTGCCGGCCAGGAGCCGCCAGACGGGATGGCGGCGATCGGAGGCGACGATGGCCGTGTCGTCCGGGCTGGGCGCGACCGGGTCCGGCGCGACCCGCAACTGGAATCCGAGGGTCTCGGCGAGCGTGGGAATGTCGACGTCGGGCCCGAGCGACAGCAGCACGCGCCCCCCGCCGCGCAGGTACGACGCCAGCCGCGCGCGGCCGCGGCGGTCCAGCGTACGCGTGCCGACGACGACGGCGGCGTCGAACGCCGGCCCGTCGGCGGCGCTGAAGTGGCGGCCATCGCGGACGTCGACGTCGACCGGCCAGGCGTCGCCGGCCGCCTCGAGGGCGCGCTGCACGTACAGGCCCGTCGTCGCCGTCTCGGGCGGATCGGCCGTGAGCACAAGGACGCGGAGGGGACGTTCGGGGTCGAGCGCGCGGTAGCGCACGTTGTCGCCCTGGAATCCGTCGGCGTCGTCGATGGCCACTGCGGCGACGCCGCGCGCCGGCGTCCGGCCGGGAAACCGCACTTCCGCCGCCGCCAGCGGCGCGAGCGCCGCGCTGACGCGCCCCACCTCCCGGCCGTCCACCGTGAGCCTCGCCATGGTGGTGCGCGGGCCGGGCGCGAAATTCTGGACGACCGCGGTCACGGCGTCGCCGGCCCGCAGCGCCGTCACCGCCAGATTCCCCGGGGCTGGCGGCACGGCGTCCACGCGTACCTCCACGCCGCCGGGCACGGTCACCTGATCCCGCCCCGCCCAGCCGCGCTGCTGCAGGTCGGTGACGACGACGATCCGCCCCGACGCGCCGCCGAGGGCATCGACGGCCGTGCCGATCGCCGCCGCGTAGCTCGTGCCGCCGGCGCCGGCCGCCAGCGCCTCGACCGCCGAACGCGCCGTGTCGCGGCTCGCCGAGGGCGGCGCCACGATGCGTCCGAGGTCGTCGAACGCGACGACGCCGACGAGATCGGCGGCCGGGGCGTCGTCCACCGCGGCGAGCGCCCGCCGCCGCACCTCGTTCCACGTCGCGGGGGCCGACGTGCTGAGGGAGACGTCCACGGCCACGATGGTGGTGCGGCCGGTGAGCCCGTCACCGGCGCCCTGCACGTACGGCCGGGCGAAGGAGAGCGCGAGGAGCACCAGCGCGCCGACGCGCAGCGCCAGGAGGAGGAGGTCGCGGAGCCGCCGCCGCTCCCGCTGCTGGACCGGCGCGTCCGGCACCATGTGCGCCGCCGGGAACTCGACCACGCGGTCGGTCCGCCGGTGGAACAGGTGCAGCACGACGGGCACGGCCACGGCGAGGAGGCCGGCCAGGAACGCGGGCGCCAGGAAGCCGAGTCCGAACATGCGCCGCTAGCTCCGCGCCCGCGCGCTCAGGTACGACATGAGCGCGACGTCGAGCGGATGGGAGGTGTCGAGCATGTGGTAGTCGACGCCGGCGCCGCCCAGTTCGCGCCGGTAGGTCTCGACCATGCCCCGCACGGCGGCCAGGTAGCCCTCGCGCACGACCGCGGGGTCGGCGAACACCTCGTTGGACGACTCGGGATCCCGGAACCGCGCCGCGTCCGAGAACGTGAAGCACAGTTCCTGCGGGTCCAGGAGGTGGAACACGATGACGTCGGTGCCGCGCTGGCGGAAGTGCTTCAGGCCGCGGATGACGCGGTCGGGCTCGTCCAGCAGGTCCGAGATCACGACGACGAGGCCGCGCTTCGACAGGACCTTCGCGAGATCGCCGAGCGGCTTGGCCACGTTGGTCCGCGTGCCCGACGGCAGGCGCTCGAGGGCCAGGAGGATGGTCCGCAGGTGGCCGCTCCTGGCCGAAGGCGGCACGCGCTGCACGATGTCCTCGTCGAAGGCGATGAGGCCCACCGCGTCGCGCTGGTGGTGCATCAGGTAGGCCAGCGCCGCCGCCAGGTAGCAGCCGTACTCGCGCTTGGTCACGGCATGCGATCCGTACTGCATGGACCCGCTGACGTCGAGCAGCAGGTGACAGTCGAGGTTCGTGTCCTCCTCGAACTTCTTCACGAAGTGGCGGTCGGTGCGCGCGAACACCTTCCAGTCGATGGTGGAGAGCGCGTCGCCGGGAAGATATTGCCTGTACTCGGCGAACTCCACGCTGAACCCCCGGCGCGGACTGCGGTGGAGCCCCGTGAGCACGCCCTCGACGACCGTCTTGGCCTTCAGGTCGAGCGTGCCCAGCCGGGCCAGCACTCCGGGGTCGAGGTAGCGTGAGGGTGCCGCCATGGCCTCACAGCCCGCTCGCCGGCGGGGGGATCGCGCCCAGGAGGCGGTCCACGAGGATGTCGGGCGTGATGCCTTCGGCCTCGCCGTAGAAGTTCGGGATCACCCGGTGGCGCAGGATCGGCTTGACCAGCGCCTGGATGTCCTTGACCGAGACGTGGAAGCGCCCGTGCATGAGGGCACGCGCCTTGGCGCCGAGGATGAGCGCCTGCGAGGCGCGGAGCCCGGCGCCCCACTTCACCCACTTCTCGACGAAGTCGAGCCGCGGACCACGGCCGGGCCGGGAGGCGTCCACCAGCCGGACGGCGTAACGGGCCACGTCGTCGGCCACGACCACTTCGCGGACGAAGTCGTGGAACGCCAGCACGTCCTGGCCGCTCAGGACGTGCACGGGCTGAGGCCGCCGCCCGCCGGTCGTATCGGTGACGACCTTCACCTCGTCGTCCTCAGACAGATACGACATCGTCACGTTGAACATGAAGCGGTCCAGCTGCGCCTCGGGCAGCGGATAGGTGCCCTCGAGCTCGATCGGGTTCTGGGTGGCCAGGACGAAGAACGGGCGGTCGAGGGCGTAGGTGCGGCCGGCGGCCGTGACGTGGAACTCCTGCATCGCCTCGAGCAGCGCCGCCTGCGTCTTCGGCGGCGTCCGGTTGATCTCGTCGGCCAGCAGGATCTGCGCGAAGATCGGCCCCCGGACGAAGCGGAGGGCGCGCACGCCGTCGGCCTCGTCGAGGATCTCGGTGCCCGTGATGTCGGCGGGCATCAGGTCCGGCGTGAACTGGATGCGCTTGAAGCTCAGGTCGAGGATGTTCGCCAGCGTCTTGATGAGCAGCGTCTTCGCCAGGCCGGGCACGCCCGTGAGCAGACAGTGGCCGCCGGTGAAGAGCGCGATGAGCACCTGGTCCACCACGTCGTCCTGGCCGACGATGACCAGCCGCAGCTGCTCGAGGATCTTCGCGCGCCCCGCGGCCACCCGTCCCGCGAGGTCTTCTCCGTGCTGTTGCTCGGTCCCAGTCATTCCGGCGTCCGGCTTTCTAGCCGCTAGCCGCGAGCCGCTAGCCGCTGCAAATCGTCAGTGCGTGAGCGTGTACACGATCTCGTTGATCATCATCTGGTAGGCGACCGACGTCCACTTCAGATAACCGGGATACTCGTCGGCGTTGGACCACTCCCAGCCGTCGCCCATGTCGGTGTTCCAGTTGATGAGCACCATGGGACGGCCCGTGTCGTCCAGGATGCCGCGCAGGTGCGCCGTATAGCCGCCCTTCTCCCAGGTGCGGCCGTTCAGGAACGACCCCACGCCCGGGACCTGCGGGTAGCGATCGAGCTGGTAGAAGGAGGTGTAGATCGGGTGCGGCGGCGCGATCTCCACGACCTCCCGGTCCGGGAACACCTTGCCGAGCCAGCGCGTGGTCAGCTCCCACTCGAACGACCCGTGGAAGTCGTCGAGGGTCAGCGTGCCGCCCCGCAGCAGGAACTCGCGCAGGGTGGCGGCCTCGGCGTCGCTCATGACGACGTTGCTCGGCTCGACCAGGTACAGCCAGGGATACTGCCAGAGGCGCGGATCGTCGAGCGCCATGGCGAGCGGCTCGCCCACCTCGATGGCCGTCGCCGTCTGCACGCGCCGCGACAGGTTCTGGTCGGCGGCCGGACCGTCGATGGCCCACGGGTCGTCCCAGAATCCGAAGCGCGTGCGCATCGCCAGGTCGCCCGTCGTGGGCGTGTACTTCACCCGGACGAACGTCCACTGGAGGCCCGCGAAGCGCTCTTCCTTGAAGACCCCGGGCTGCGCCGCGGCCCCGCGGGCCAGTGACGACACGGCCGGCACGACGAGCACGAGGAGCGCCGCCAGCATCGGGCCCGGACCACCGGCACGGCGACGCCGGCGCTCCCCGCCCTCGGCCGTCACTGGGGCGACTCCACCAGGCGGAGCAGCAGCTCCTGGGCGCGGACGTAGGTCGGCGCGACCTCGAGGGCCTGGAGGGCCTGGGCCTTCGCGTCCGCCTTGGAGCCGGCCTTCTCGAGCGCCTCGCCGAGGTCGGCGTGTGCGCCGGCCCGGTCCTGCGGGCCGGCGGCCACCGCCACGCGGAAGGCCCGGATGGCCTCCGGCAGGCGTCCGGCCTCGAGCGCGGACCGGCCGATCTCGGTGTGGGAGGCGGCATCGAACGGGTCGATGGCCACCACCTTGGCCAGCGCCGCCTGGCGGCGCGGTCCGTCCGTGTCCGGATTCAGCAGCCCGACGAGCTGCCGGGCCGAGGCGACGTCGGTATGGTCGGCCGTCGTCAGCGTCTCCAGCGCGCGGGCCGCGCCCGCCGTGTCGCCCTTCGCGGTGAGGAGCGCCGCGATGCGCGCCTGGGGACTCTCCTTCCCCGTCGCGATCGGCACGAGCTCGGCCGCCCGCCGGTAGACGTCGAGCGCGGCGTCGGGCTCGCCCTTCTCGAGCGCCAGGCCCAGCGCCATCTGCACCGGAAAGCTTCCGGGGTTCGCGGCGGCGGCCGCCCGCAGCCGGTCGACGGGCGCGGACGGGTCGAAGCCCTGCGGCGCGGCGAGGGCGCGGCGCAGGCGCCCGAAGCGCTCGTCGAGGAACCGGTCGAAGCTGGCCTGCAGGTCGTCGAGGTCGACCTTCAGCACGCGCGTGACCGCCGCCTCGGTGTCGAGATCCTCGGAGAACACGCGGACCAGCTCGCGCAGCGACGGCTCCGAGAAGCGCGCGACGATGTGCTCCACGAGCAGCGACGCCTCGTAGTACGCCAGCGAGATGAGCTGCGGGCTGCTGAACCCGGCGTTGAGGTCGCGGAGCTTCATGACCTGGCCGGCGTTGAGGGCGCCGGCGAAGGTCACCTCCATCTCGCGGCCCCAGGCCGGGCGGGCGCGCGTCTCCTCCCACACCGAGATCCCCTCGGTGAGCCATCTGGGCACGCGCTGCTTCGACAGCTGCAGGGTGATGACGTGCGCGAGCTCGTGCCAGAGCGTGGCGCCCCAGTTGAACTCGCCCGGCGGCCGCGCGCGCGGCGAGTCCAGCGTCACCACCTTGCCGAAGCAGGCGCCCAGGGCGCCGATCATGCCCGGCAGGCCGAGCGTGCGGACGGCGAAGTCGTCGTGCCGCGGGAACATCTCGATGAGGATCGGCCCCGCCGGCGTGAAGTTCCATCGCTTGGAGAGCGACGCCAGGGCCTCGCGGGCCAGCGCGGGCACGTACTCGCGCATCACCGCGGCCTCGTCCGCGTGCAGGCGGATGACCATGTCGCCTTCGCGGATCGTCTCGAACCCGTCGAGCGTGTCGAGCAGGTTCAGCAGGTTGTAGGTGACCCGATCGAACGGGTCGCCGCGGAACGCCGTCTCGAGCGCCCGCCGGGCGCCGCGCTCGTCGCCCGTGCGCATCAGGTGCGCGCCGAGGTCGGCGAACGCGCGCCAGTTCGACTGGTCGATCGTGAGCGCCCGCCGCGCGAACTCGGCCGCCTCCTCGAAGCGGTAGTTCCGGCCGGCCACCTGTCCCATCACCCGGTAGACCTCGCCGTAGCTCGGGTTCAGCTTCAGGACGGCGTCGGTCGCGGCCGTGACCTCCTCCGGCCGGCGCTCGAGCCAGGCGATGGCGGCCTTGAGGGACAGCGCGACGAAGTGGTTCGGATTGACGGCCAGCGCCTTGGCCACTTCCTCGCTGGCCTCGTCGCGCTTCACGTCGTCGAGCGCGAGCTCCGCGAGCAGGACCCGCGCGTCCGCCGCGTTCGGGTTGATCGACAGCACCTGCGCCGCCAGCTTCCGCGCGGCCGGCGGGTTCTCCTCGGCCATGGTGCGCGCGAGTCCCATGAGCGCCCCGGGATGCTCGGCATCGGTTCGCAGGGCCGCCTGGAAGGACCGCGCGGCCTCCGCGCGCTCGTGCCCCTGCAGGAAAAGCTCGCCCCAGGCGACGTTCGCGGTGACGTCGGTCGGCGCCTGGGCGACGGCCTGCCGGAAGAAGTCGTTGGCCTGCTGGAGCCGGCCGAGCGCCTGGGCGGCCCGCCCTGCGCGCACGTACTCGGCCGCCGACCCCGCGAGCAGATCGCGGGACAGGACGATGGATAGGGCCCGGAGGCCTTCGCGCTTGCCCTGCATGCGCTGCACGAGGCCGAGCTCGACCGTCGCGTCGCCGGTGACGTTGCGCGTCGCCGCCGGCAGGAGCGCCTGCTCCGCCTCGGCGTACTTCCCCACCGCCACGAACGCCCGGGCGCGCAGGACGGCGGCCGGGATGTCGTCGGCCGGCAGCTGGGCGAGCGTCCCGTGCACCTGCTCGTAGCGGCCGTGGTCGAGCGCGTCGGCCGCCGCCTCGCGTGGATCCGCCGCGCGCTGCGCCTGCGCGGCGGGCTGCCAGGGGCCGGGCGCGGCCAGGCAGGCGACCGACATCGCCAGGACGGCACCGCAGCGGCGAAGTGCGACGGGAGACAGCATCACGCGGGCCAGGACGAGGCCAGTATACGGCCTCGCCGCGGGTTGACGTACAGACGACGGGACGGGCCGCGCGGCCGTCGCCGACCCGTTCAGAACAGCTGCCGCCAGGTGAAGAACATCGACGCGGCGAACGCCTGCAAGGCGGCGAACCCGGCCACCCACAACAGGCGGTGGCGGGCGGGCACGGCACTGCCCAGCCACAGGAACACGGGGAACAGCACGGCCGTGGCGCGCCCGACCGACAGCCAGCCGCCGGTGGCGACCGACGGCGCCAGGTTCAGCACGATGACGCTGGCGGCCGGCAGTCCGAACCGCCGCCAGACGGGCACGACGGCGGCCACCGACAGCGCCGCGCCGAGCGCGTTGAGGAAGTTCGGCACGTCGCGGGTGGCGTAATCGTAGAGGCCGGCATCGGCCAGGGACTGCCATTCGCCCTCGATGAATCCGGCCACGCCGCGGTGCTCGCGCCCCCACGCGGCCTGCAGACGGATCCACATGAACGGATCGCCCGTGCGCTCGTACACGAACGCCGAGTAGATCAGCATGCCGATGCCGGGCGCCGCGGCCACGACCAGGCGATCGACCAACGCCGACCATCCTCCGGCCGGCCGGCGCAGCCGTCCGTCCCGCCACAGGGGCAGCAGCGCCGACAGCGCCAGCGGCACCGAGAGGAGGCAGCCGTTCGGCCGCGTGAGGCCCGCGACGAGCCCCCATCCGAATCCGGCCCAGCGCTCGTCCCGCCGGGCGTGCCACCACGCCCCCAGCATGGCAAGGAGGAAGAGCCCCTCCGTATACGGCGCGCTGAAGAAGAGGGCGAAGGGATACGCCGCCAGGAACGTGACGGCGGCCGCAGCACGCTCCTCGTCCATGAGCTCCCGCGCCAGGCGGAAGAGGTAGCGGAGGGCGCCGGCGAAAGCGAGGACGGACAGGAGCACCCCGCTCCACGCGACCTGCCGCGCCAGCAGGAGCGACAGGCCACGCATGGCGAAGGGGAATGCCGGGAAGAACACCAGGTTCTGCTGGACGTCGGTCCGGTCGGGCTGGTAGCGGTAGCCGACCGACGCGATGTTCATGTACCAACCGGCATCGAAGCGCGCCGGCAGGTTCACGAACTCCCCCTCGCCCACGCGGAACGGCGCCCGGCCGCCCGGGTAGCCGTAGACGTATACCGAGAGGAGGCCGATGACGAGCACGCCGACCCGCGTCGTGACGGTCACGGACCACGTGACGCGCCCCACGTCGTCGCGCCGCCAGGCGGCGAACCGGCGCCAGACCGCCACCGGCAGCAGCGGCCACCTCCACCACGCGTGCCGCGCCACCAGCAGGCCGGCGGCCAGAAGCGCCACGCGCGGCCACGAGGTCACCGACAGCCGCAGCCCGGCCACGTCCTCGCGAAAGCCGCCCGTGAGGGCCACCGACACCGCCACGGCGGCCAGCGCCAGGATCGCGCCGTCCATCACGGCAATGCCGCGCGGCGCGACGGGCTCGACCGTCGCGGGGGCGCGGTGCACGTCGGACGGCATCCTGTTCATGCTAGCGGGTCGCGCCCCAGCGCGCGGTCCTCGATCGTGACCCGGCGCCAGAGGAGCCAGCAGAAGCCAAGGAGGAAGAGGGCCCCGGTCACGGGCGCACGCACGATCGCGGCAGCCCCCACGATCTCGCCGACCACGGCCACGTAGTTCGGATGCCTCAGGAGGCGATACGGCCCCGTCGCGACGAGCGGCACTCCGGGCGGTACGAGCACGCGGAAGGACCACCGCCAGCCGAGGGCGGCCATCGCCCAGGCCTTGAGCGCCTTCGCCAGGCCGAACAGGACGAGACCCGCCGCGAGGACCGCGGCCGGCGCGGGGCCGGTCGCGGCGCCCTCGATGGCCAGGGCGACGAAGCCGGCCGGGTAGGCCCACTGCATCGTGCGGTAGACGTCGCCTGGCGGTTCGACAGCGCCGCGCGCGCGGAGCACGCTGGCGTTGTAGGCCGACAGCGCGGCCTCCCCCGCCATCACGGCAAGGACGGCGGCCAGGGTACCCCACGCGATGATGGCGCTCACCGGCATCGGCGTTCAGGCCAGGGCCAGGTCGCCCGCGTAGCCGACGAGGGCCTGCGCCAGGCCCGGCCACACCTCGGCAAGCCCCACGGCCGCACGGACGGCGGCCGGCGCGTCGACGAGACGGCGGACGGTGCGGTTGAAGCGCCACTTCGCGGCGAAGGCCCGGGTCCGGCGCCGGGTCAGGGCATCGGAGGCCCGGTGGCGCGAGACGCGCCCCTCGAGCACCTCGGCGGCGAGATCGGCCGCGAGCACGGCCCCGTCGATCGCCAGGCGCAGTCCGTCGCCCGTCATGGGGTCGATGAACCCGGCCGCGTCGCCGGCCAGCAGCAGGCCGGGCACTCCCGCCGCACGGATCTCGCGGGCCATCGGGCCCAGCGAGACGACGCGCGCCACCGGGCGCGCGCCTGCCAGCCGGGCTGACAGCACCGGGTCGTCGGCCAGGGCCGCGCGCAGCGCCTCCCAGGGCGAGGAGGTGAACCGCGCGGCCGCCGCCCGCGGCACCACGACGCACACGTTGGTGACGCCGTCCGCCACGGGCGCGAGTCCCAGGTAGCGGCCGCGGCGGACGTGCATCTCGCCGAGGTCGGGCGCCGTGCCATCGACGCCCTCGGCGTAGGTGCCGAACGCCCACCGCCGCGGCCGGCGCGGCGTCCAGGCCAGGCCCAGACCGCCGGCCAGTGCCGATGTCCGGCCGTCCGCGCCAACGACCAGCCGGGCTTGGTGCCTGCGGTCGCCGCGCGCCGTGGCCACGATCACGCCGTCGACGACGCCGGCGCCCGGCGCCGCGCCGCGCACCAGCACGCCGTCCTCGATCGCGGCGCCGGCGGCGGCGGCCTGCCGCAGCAGCGCGTCGTCGAGATCCCGGCGGACGATGGTGAGACCGGCGAGGCCCCGTGGGTAGCGCGCCTCGACGGCCGGGCCGCCGGTGCCGGAGAGGCGCATGCCGTGGAGCGGGCGCCCGCGGGCGAGGAGGGGCCCGGTGTCGGCGTGGCGGGCCAGCGTGGCCAGCGCGCCGGGGTTCAGCGTGTCCCCGCACAGTTTCGGCCGGGGGAACCTGGCGCGCTCGAACACGCGGACGCGGTACCCACGGCGCGCGAGGAGCAGCGCGGCCAGCGCCCCCGCCGGGCCGCCGCCCACGACCACCACGTCGTCGGCGCGATCCATCAGGTCACCCGATGGCGCCCAGCACGAGGGCGCTGTTCTTGGACCCGAAGCCCAGGCAATTGCAGAGGGCGGCCTCGACGCGTTCGGCGCGTCCCGTGACCGGCAGGAAGTCGAGGTCGCACGCCGGATCCGGGTCCGTGAGGTTGATGGTGGGCGGCAGGAAGCCCCGCGACAGCGCCAGCGCGGTGGCCACGACCCCGGCCGCCCCGCTCGCCCCCTGCGGATGGCCGATCATGGACTTGGTCGACGATCCGGCGAGCCGATCCGCATGAGCGCCGAAGGCGAGCCGCGTGCAGCGCGCCTCCACGGCGTCGTTCAGGGGCGTGGAGGTGCCGTGGTAGTTGACGTAGCCGATCTGCTCCCGCGCGCACCCGGCACGGGCCAGCGCCGTCTCCATGCACCGCACGATCTCGCGCCCGTCCGGGTCCATCTGCACGCGATGGTACGCGTCGCAGGTCGAGGCGTACCCGTCCACGCTCGCGTAGATCCGGGCCCCGCGGGCGCGGGCCCGGTCCTCGCGCTCGAGCGCGATCATCCAGGCGCCCTCACCCAGCACGAAGCCGTCGCGCCCGCGATCGAACGGCCGGGACGCCTCCGCGGGCCGGTCGTTGTAGTGGGTGGAGACGGCCCGCATCCGGCCGAATCCGTAGAGCATGCCCGGCAGGACGCAGCCGTCGACGCCGCCCGAGAGCAGCACCTCGGCCTCGCCCGCCCGCAGCAGCGCCACGGCGTACCCGATGGCGTCGGTGGACGAGGTGCAGCCCGTGGACAGCACGTGGCTGATGCCGTGCAGACCGAGCGACATGGAGATCTCACTGGAGACCATCCCGCAGATGCCGATCGCGATCGCGTACGGCGTCACGTGGCGGCCGCCGTTCGTGAAGAACTCGCGATAACCGTGCTCGGTGATGTCGATGCCGCCGCCCCCGGTCCCCACGATGACCCCGGCGCCTGGCTCGTCCACGCGAAGGCCGGCATCGCGCCACGCCTCGCGGCCCGCCAGCACGCCGAACAGCGCGGCGCGGGAATACCGCTTCGGGTCGGCGCGCGACGTCCACCCCTCGGCCGCCTCGCCGTCCACCTCGACCGCCGCCGAGATGTCCACCGGCGGCACCGCCGCCGCCACCTGGCACGGGTAGGTGGAGACGTCGAACCCGGTGACGGCGCGCGTGCCGCTGACGCCCCGGGACACGTGGTCCCAGTAGCACTCGCGTCCCACGCCGAACGTGGACACGACACCGATGCCGGAGATGACGATGCGGGGCGGGGTCACGGCGGAACGCGCGGGCGAACGCGCGAGCTTCCTATAATACGTGGCGCCACGCCGCCCCCCATGACCATGCCGTCCGCATCGCGCGTCGAGATCGTCGTGGCCTGGCTGGGCGCGCTCGGTGCGGCGGCCTCCCTCGGCTACGCTGCGTGGTTCTACTACGCGGTGCTGGACGAGCCCGGCCCACCGCGTGCGTCGATCGCCGGCGCGATTGCGTGGAACGTCGCTACGTTCACCGTCTTCGCCGTGCACCACAGCCTGATGGTCCGGACGGGCCTCCGCGAGCGGTGGCGGCAGGTGGTCCCGCCCCGGCTCGAGCGGTCGTCCTACGTCTGGATCGCCTCGGCGCTGCTCGCGCTCGTCTGCGCCACCTGGCAGCGCGTGCCCGGGGTCCTGTACACGGCGGAGGCCCCGGTGTCGTGGCTGCTGCTGGGGCTGCAGGCGTCGGGCGTGGCGCTGAGCGTGGCCGGAGCCCGGGTCCTCGACGCGCGCGAGCTCGCGGGCATCCGCCAGGCCACGGGCGAGGCCACGCCGACCACGATCCGCGTGGTGTGGCCGTTCACGATGGTGCGCCACCCCATCTACCTCGGGTGGGTGCTGATCGTCTTCGGCGCGGCGCCCCTGACGGTGGACCGCGCCGTGGCGGCCGTCGTGTCGACGGCCTACCTCGTCATCGCCATGCCTTGGGAGGAGCGTAGCCTCGCCGCTGCCGCGGGGCCGGCGTACTCGGCGTATTGCCGCCGGGTGCGCTGGCGCCTGGTGCCTGGGCTGTACTAGCGCCGGGCCCCGTCCCCGCCGCCGGCGCGTCCGGGGCGTCGTCCTCGTCGTCCACGCGCGGGAGGCCCTCGATCTGGTCCACGAACACCAGCGAGTGCATCGACGGGATCTCGAAGCGCTTGCCGCACGTCTTACAGGTGAGTTCGTCGTCCACGCGAATCAGGTGATCCCGCAGCTTCGCGAACTTCGCGCGGTCGCGCTCGTCGGCGTTGCCCGGCAGCCGGTCCTTCTTCGTGCGCCGGACCCAGCGCAGGGTGTAGTCGTTCGTCCGCCGGCACCGCGGGCACGTGAAACGGCCGGTGCGCTGCTCGGGCCGTTCGTTGAAGAAGGCGCGTTCGTCGAGGGCCATCCGAGGATCTTAGCGCCGAAGCCCCGGTCGCGCGCGTATCATGCGGTCAGGCGCCGCCGCGGCGCCGGCCCCAGCCCATGACCGACGCCAAGACCCCAACGCCCCTCCCGACGTCGCTTCCGGTGCTGCCGCTGAGGCGGACGGTCGCGTTCCCGCTCACGCTGCAGCCGCTGGCCGTGAACCGGCCCGCCTCGATCGAGTCGGTGAACACGGCCCTCACGACCGACCGGATGCTGCTGCTCGTGGTGCAGAAGAACGACGCGGAGGAGCCGGATCCCGACGCCCTCGAGTCGGTCGGCACGATCTGCGTCGTGCGGCAGATGGCGCGGGCCGAGCACGGGCTGAACATCATCTTCGAGGGCCTCGCCCGCGTCCGGGTGCTCACGGTCAGCAAGACCGGCACGACCATCCAGGCCACCGTCGAGCCGATGCCCGAGCGGCTCGAGGGCGGCGTCGAGACCGAAGCGTACGAGCGGCGCATCCGGGAACTGGCCGAGCGCGCGGTCACGCTGGCCACGGGCGCCTCTGCCGAGGTCCGGCAGATCGTGCTCGGCATCGAGGACCCGCTGCGCCTGGCCTACCTGCTCGGCTCGATGCTGGACGCGTCGGCGTCCGAGAAGCAGTCGATCCTGGCGGCCGATCCCCTGCTCAAGAAGCTCGAGATCGTGCACCGCATGCTGGCCCGCGAGGTGTCGGTCCTCGAGCTCAAGGGCAAGATCGAGTCGCAGGCCCAGGCCGAGATGTCCGAGTCGCAGCGCCAGTACTACTTGCGGCAGCAGCTGAAGGCCATCCAGGAACAGCTCGGCGAGGGCGAGTCCACCGAGCTCGGGGACCTCAAGAAGAAGATCGCCGACGCCCGCCTGCCGGAGGCCGTCCGCACCCAGGTCGACCGCGAGGTGGAGCGGCTGTCGCGCATGGGCGGCGCCGGCGGCGCGGCGGAAGGGCAGATGATCCGCACCTACATCGACTGGGTGCTGGAAGTCCCATGGGCGGTGACGACCGAGGACCGGCTGGATCCGGTGGCGGCGCGCGCCGTGCTGGACGCCGATCACTACGACCTCGACAAGGTGAAGGATCGCATCGTCGAGTATCTCGCCGTTCGCAAGCTCAAGGGCGACATGAAGGGCCCGATCCTCTGCTTCGTCGGCCCGCCGGGCGTGGGCAAGACGTCGCTCGGACAGTCGATCGCGCGGGCGATGCAGCGGAAGTTCGTGCGCCTCTCGCTCGGCGGCGTGCGGGACGAGGCCGAGATCCGCGGACATCGCCGCACCTACATCGGATCAATGCCCGGGCGCATCGTCCAGGCGCTGAAGCAGGCAGGGTCGATGAACCCGGTGTTCATGCTGGACGAGGCCGACAAGCTCGCCGCCGGCATCCAGGGGGATCCGGCGGCGGCGCTGCTCGAAGTGCTGGACCCCGCGCAGAACCACACGTTCCGCGACCACTATCTCGAAGTCGCGATCGATCTCTCGAAGGTACTCTTCATCGCCACGGCGAACCAGCTCGGCACGATGCACCCGGCGCTGCTCGACCGGATGGAGATCATCCAGCTGTCGGGCTACACCGAGGAGGACAAGGTCCACATCGCGCGGACCTACCTGATTCCCCGCCAGCTGACCGAGCACGGGCTCGCCGCCGGGGCCGTCGCGTTCGAGGACGACGCGCTGAAGGCCATCATCGGCGAGCACACGCGGGAAGCCGGCGTCAGGAGCCTGGAGCGGCGCATCGGCACCATCGCCCGGAAGGTGGCCGCCAAGGTCGCGGCGGCCCCCGATCCGGCCGGCGTCGAGCCGACGGTGGTCACGGCGGCCGCGCTCGAGGACTACCTGGGCCCCGCCCGCTTCAAGCGCGAGGTGGCGTTCCGGACCTCCGCGCCCGGCGTGGCCACGGGCCTGGCGTGGACGGAGGCCGGCGGCGACGTGCTGTTCATCGAGGCCTCGCTGCTGCCCGGGGGCAAGGAGCAGATCATCCTCACGGGGCAGCTCGGCAACGTGATGCAGGAGTCGGCGCGGGCGGCCGTGAGCCACATCCGCGCGCAGGCCGGCGCCCTGGGCGTCGATCCCGCCTTCCTCCGCAACCGGGATCTCCACGTGCACGTTCCCGCCGGCGCCATTCCCAAGGACGGCCCCTCGGCGGGCGTCACGATGGCCACCGCGATCCTGTCGGCGGCCACGGGGCGGCCGGTGCGGGCCGACGTGGCGATGACGGGCGAGATCACGCTGAGCGGGATGGTGCTGCCCGTGGGCGGGATTCGCGAGAAGGTGCTGGCGGCCCGGCGGTCCGGGGTGAAGACCGTGATCCTGCCGGCCCTCAACGAGTCGGACCTCGTGGACATCCCGGACGACCTCCGGCGCGACATGACGTTCGTCTTCGCGAAGACCGTGGAGGACGTGCTGGCGGCGGCGCTGGGCCCGCGGCCGGCGGCGCCGGCGGCCCCCGTGCTGGCGCACGGCCCCCAGGACGTCGACGCGTAGGCGCTCGTGGGCGGGCCGCTCGTCTACTACATCTCGGGGCACGGCTTCGGCCACGCCTCGCGCTCGATCGAGGTCATCAACGCGCTGGCGGCGCTGGCGCCGGAACGGCCGATCGTGGTCCGGACGGCCGCGCCCCGCTGGCTGTTCGACCTCACGGCGCGCGCGCCGCTCGTCGTCGAGCCCCTCGACACGGATCCGGGCGTGGTCCAGCGTGACAGCCTGAGCCTCGACGCCGGGGAAACCGTCCGCCGCGCGGATGCCTACGTGCGCGACCTGCCGCAGCTCGCCGCGCGCGAGGCCGCGTACCTCGAGCGCCTCGGGGCCGCGTTCGTCATGGCCGACATTCCGCCCCTGGGCCTCGACGCCGCCCGGCTGGCCGGGATCCCGGCCATGGCGCTGGGCAACTTCACCTGGGACTGGATTTTCCGCGGCTATCCCGGAGGCGGACCGGCCGCCGACGCGATCGGCGACGTGTATCGGCGCGCCGGCCGGGCGTTCCGTCTGCCGCTGCACGGCGGCTTCGCCACGATTCCCGAGATCGTCGACCTCCCGCTCATCGCCCGGCGGGCCCGCCACGCTCCCGACGACACGCGTGCCCGGCTCGGCCTGCCCGCGGGACCGCTCGCGCTCGTCTCGTTCGGCGGCTACGGCGTGTCGGGCATCGACCTCGACGCGCTCAGCCGCACGCGCGGCTGGACACTGCTCGTGAGCGCGAGCGTCCCGTTCGGACCGGACCGACCATCCGCCGGTGCCGCCGCGCCGCGGGGGGCCCTCCATCCGCTGGACGAGCCGGCGATGTACGCCATGGGCCTGCGCTACGAGGACGTCGTCGCCGCGGTGGACGTGGTGGTGACGAAGCCGGGCTACGGCATCGTGAGCGAGTGCGCGGCCAACGACACGGCCGTGCTGTACACGGACCGCGGGCACTTCGTCGAGTACGAGGTCCTCGTCGAGGAGATGCCGGGCATCGTCCGCTGCGCCTATCTGCCGCAGCCCGAGCTCCTGGCCGGCCGCTGGCAGGAGGCGCTCGACCGACTGGCCGCCTCGGCGCGTCCCGCCGCCCGGCCCCGCGTGGACGGCGCGGACGTGGCCGCCCGCTGGATCGCCGAGGCCCTCGGCCGCTAGGCGGGGACCGGGTCCGTCCCGGCGCCGTCCCACCCGCGCGGGTCGCCGACCGGGCTCCCGGGCGGGCGCGCGGTAGACTGTCACGCGAAGGAGCCGCCCATGATTTCCCGCCGTTCGCTCATCACTTCCGGCGCCCTGGCCGCCGGGTCGCTCGGGTCGCCGTTCTCCGTCGCCGAGGCCGGGCAGGCCGGCGCCGCCCTGCCGCCCTCGATCGCGTCCCTGCCGTCGATGCGCGGCACGGCCACGCCGATCACGAAGGACGAGCGCCGGGGCCGCGTCGAAAGAGCGCGGCGGCTGATGGCCGAGAACGGCCTCGACGCGCTGATGCTCACCGGCGGCACGTCGCTCGTGTACTTCAGCGGCATCCGCTGGGGCCTGAGCGAGCGGCTGTTCAGCCTCGTCATCCCGAGGACCGGCGAGCCGTTCGTCGTGACGCCGGCCTTCGAGGAGGACCGGGCGCGCGAGCAGTTCGCGACGAGCCCGTTCACGGGCACGCCGGACGTGCGGACGTGGGAAGAGCACGAGAGCCCGTATGCGCGCGTCGCGCAGGGGCTCAAGGACCGGGGCATCGCCACCGGGCGCATCGGCATCGAGGAGACCGTGCGCCACGTCTTCTCCGACGGGCTCGCGAAGGCGGCGCCAGGCCTGACGCTGGCCAGCGGCACGCCGGTGACGGCGGGGTGCCGCGCGGTGAAGGACCAGCACGAGCTGGCGCTCATGAAGCACGCGTCGGCCGTCACCCTGAAGGCCTACGAAGCGGCGTGGAAGGCCCTGGCCCCGGGCATGACGCAGAACGACTTCCAGCGGCTGATCTCGGCCGCGCACGACAAGCTCGGCTACCCGGGCGGCGCCTCGGTGCAGACCGCGGAGTACTCCGCGCTGCCCCACGGCTCGATCACGCCGCAGGTCATCAAGGAGGGCGACATCATCCTCATCGACGGCGGCTGCGCGGTGGAGGGCTACCAGTCCGACATCAGCCGGACGTTCCTGCTCGGTCGGCCGACCGACAAGATGAAGAAGGTGTTCGAGATCGAGTTCGCGGCCCAGACCGCGGCGCTCAAGGCCGCGCGGCCGGGCGTGCCGTGCGAAGCCGTGGACGCGGCGGCGCGCAAGGTGATCGAGGATGCCGGCTACGGCCCCGGCTACAAGTACTTCACCCACCGCGTCGGCCACGGCATGGGGATGGACGGCCACGAGTGGCCGTACCTCGTGAAGGGCAACACGCTCCCGCTCGCGCCGGGCATGACCTTCAGCGACGAGCCCGGCATCTACATCCGCGGGGAGTTCGGCGTCCGCCTCGAGGACGACATGTACATCACCGAGGACGGCGCGGCGCTCATGACGCCGCAGAGCCGATCGCTCGAGACGCCCTTCGCGACCACCTAGGGCTGCGCCGGCGGGCGGGGCCGCTGACGCGGCCTCGTTCGTGGGCTGACGAGGGCCGGGCGGCCCGGACGGGCGTGCGCGGTCAGGCGTCCTTGACGCAGGTCACGAGCGACCACATCGACAGAAGATTGACCTTCTGGATCGAGATGGGCGTGAGCTCGGCCTGCCGGAGGAACCCGTACAGATCCAGATCGGACTTGAAGCCGATGTGCACGGTCATCGGCGAAATCGCCGTCTCGATCCGGGAGAGGACGGGGTTGTCGCTCTTGAAGTGGTTCAGGATGACGATGCGGCCGCCGGGGCGGCACACGCGGCGCATCTCCCGGGCGACCGCCACCGGGTCCGGGACGACGCTGATGAGATAGGGCGCGTAGACGATGTCGAACGTGTCGTCCTCGAAGCTCAGCGCCGCCGCGTCCATCTCCATCACGCGGCAGTTGCGCAGGCCCTTCTTCTGGATGCGCTCCCTGGCCTTGTCGAGCATGCCCGTAGAGAGATCGATGCCCGTCACCTGGCAGGCACGGGGATAGAGTCCCAGGTTGATGCCCGTACCGACGCCCACCTCCAGCACCGAGGCGCCGGCGTCGATCGCCATGCGATCCAGCGCCTGCAGGCGGCCCGGGTGGAGCGTGGGGCCGAAGGTCAGGTCGTAGACACCGGACAGCTTCTCGTAGACCCGTTCGACGAAGGCGTTCTCGACCGCCGTCGACGACAACGCACGGGTGGCGGCGTCTGCGCCGAGGTACTTGTCGGTCGACCGATCGCTGAACAAGGCCATTGGGACCCTCCTCGGGCCAGAACGCACTATACCAGAACCGATCAGCTTGTCGTGGCCGCTCCAGAGCCCCCGCGCACCACCTCGAGCGCGCGCCCCGCCCGGCCGTCCGGCGTCGACACGACCACGCCCGCGGCCATCGGCCTGAGCGCGGCCAGGAGCTCCTGCGCAATGCGGACGCCTTCGAGGCGCGCCGCTTCCGGGCTGGCCGCCTGCCGCATCCTCGCGACGAGTGCGTCGGGCACGACGACGTCGGGCACCTCGTTGGCCATGAACTCGGCGTTCATCACCGAGTCGAACGGCCACAGCCCGGCCAGCACCGGCACCTTCAGGTGGGCGATCCGTCCCAGGAAGCGCTCGAAAGCGGCGACGTCGAAGAGGGGCCTGGTCAGGACGAACTCAGCCCCGGCCTCCACCTTGTACTCGAAGCGCCGCAGCTCGCGGTCCAGATCGGCGGCCGCCGGGTTGACCATCACGCCGGCGAGCAGGGCCGTCGGCGCGCCGATCGGCTGTCCCGCGATGTCGAGGCCGTGATTCAGCCGGCTCAGGACGTGCGTCAGTCCCACCGAGTCCACGTCGAAGACGGCCGTCGCATCCGGATAGTCGCCGATCCGCCGCACGTCGCCCGTGATGCCGATGATGTTGTGCACGCCCATCGCGTGCGCGCCCAGCAGGTCCGACTGAATGCCGAGCAGGTTGCGGTCGCGGCAGGAGTACTGGAGCACGGGCTCGATCCCGCACTGCTGCCGGATGAGGACGGCCATCGCCAGCGCGCCCAGCCGCGCCCCGCCGCGCGGCGTGTCGGACACGAGCACGAGATCCGCGCCGTGCGCGGCAGCGAGGCGCGCCTCCTCCAGGGCGCCGGCCGGAGCGTGGCCGCGCGGCGGCGCGAGTTCGACGCCGACGACGAACGCGCCCGACGCCAGCTTCGCGGCCACCGCCGACCGCTCGGCGAGCGGCACCGGCGGCTGGGCCAGCGGCGTCCCGACCGTGACGGCCCGATGGCGCGTCGCGCCGCGCCGCGCACCGTCGTCGGGGGCGAGCTGCTTCACCGCGAGCGCGATCTGGCGGATGTGCTCGGGCGTCGTGCCGCAGCAGCCGCCCACCAGGCGCACGCCACTGGCGATGAAGCGCCGCGCGTAGGACGCCATGTACTCCGGCGAGCAGAGGTAGATGTTCCGGCCTTCGATGTCGCGCGGCTTGCCGGCGTTGGGCTGGGCGGAGAGCGGGGCGCCGCCGCAGGCGTCGGCGAGGCGCTCGATGGTGTCGAGCATCGGCGCGGGCCCGACGCTGCAGTTGACGCCGACCACGCGGGCGCCGCGCGCCATCAGCGCCGGGCCGAACTGCTCCGGCGGCGTGCCGTCGAGGCTGTTGCCGTCGTCCTCGGACGTCACCTGCGCGACGATCGGCAGGTCGCATGCCTCGCGCGCGGCATCGACGGCGGCCGCGGCCTCGTGCCAGTCGCGGAAGGTCTCGAGGATCAGCAGGTCCACGCCTCCCTCGGCGAGGGCGGCCGCCTGTTCGCGGAAGTAGTCGCGCGCCTCGTCGACGCCCGTCTTGCCCCACGGCTCGATGCGCACGCCCAGCGGCCCGATGGCCCCGGCCACGTAGGCCTCGTCGCCGGCGGCCTCCCGGGCGAGCCGGGCGCCGGCGAGGTTCACCTCGCGCACCTGATCGCCCATGCCGAACGCGCGCAGCTTGAGCCGCGACGCGCCGAACGTGTTGGTTTCGATCACGTCGGCCCCGGCGGCCACGTACTGCCGGTGCACGTCGAGCACGAGTTCGGGCTGGGTGAGGTTCAGCGCCTCGAAGCAGCGGTTGATGAAGACGCCCTTGCCGTACAGCATGGTGCCCATCGCGCCGTCGCAGACGAGCACGCGGGACGCCAGGGCGTCGAGAAATGGGGCACGAGGCATCGGGGTGGGCGCCGCCGCCGCACCGGGCCGCGGCGGAAGGCTAGGCGGACTGGGGACCGCTCACGCCCGCCGGCGGCGGCACGAGCAGCTCCGTCTTGTCCCAGACGAAGTCGTCCTTGCTGTAGACGGCCAGCTCGTAGTCCTTGCCCATGAAGATGGCCGAGACTGGGCAGGCCTCCTCGCAGTAGCCGCAGAAGATGCAGCGGGTCTTGTGAATCTGGTAGACCGCCGCATAGCGGGGGCCAGCCATGACGGTGCCGTCGTTCTCGGCCGCCTCGAGATAGATGGCGTCGGCCGGGCAGGCCACCGAGCACAGCCCGCAGGCGACGCACTTCTCCATCCCGTGCTCGTCGCGCATCAGCACCTGCTTGCCGCGGTACCGGGGAAACATCGGCACCTTCTGGTTGGGGTAATCCACCGTGATCGGACGGCGGAACAGGTGCTTGAACGTCAGCGCGAAACCGTTGACCAACGGGCGAATCATGCCGCTCCCCTCCCGGGACATGGCGGGGTCCCGAGCCCCACGATTGTAACTCGGCCCCGGGGCCTGCCGCGCCCGGCGCGTCCGGCCCGCTCAGCCTTTCGTACGTGACAGGGAGCGGGCCGCGGCGTTCGGGTAGGATGAAGGCACCGGGCCGCCGCGAAACGCCGTCCGGCGTCCGTTCGTATTGACACTCGAGGAGTCCACGCCCGTGGAGCCGTCCGACCGCGACTCAGCCGACCTCCCCGCTCCCCTCGACGACGCTCCATCGGCCCCCGCCGGCCCGCACGGCGGCGACCAGCCGGCCGCCGGCACGACGCACGCGTTCCCGCTCGACGCGCGGGCCGGTGCGTTCCCGGCCGCGCCGATGTCCTCCACGCCCGCGCCGGACGCGGCCCCCCAGACCTTCACGGCCGTGCCCCTCAGCGGCTTCGGCGCGCCGCCGGCGCCCCCGGCCGGCCCCGGCTTCATCCCCGCCGAGGCGCCGCCGACGCGGGCCGATCGGCTGGCCGCGTGGCACGAGGAGTTCTGGGCGTGGATGAAGACGCTGGCCTCCGCCGCGCTGTACGCCGTCGTCATCGTGACGTTCGTCTTCCAGGTGGCCCGGGTCGAGGGCCTGAGCATGGCCCCCACGCTCGACGACCAGGATCGGCTGATCGTCAACAAGCTGATCTACCGGATCTCGTCCCCCCGCCGCGGCGACATCGTGATGCTCTACTACCCGCTCGACCCCGACAAGATGTTCGTCAAGCGGGTCATCGCCGAGGAAGACGACCAGGTCCGGATCGTGGACGGCCGCGTCTACGTCAACGACGTGCCGATGCCGAGCGAGTACGTCCCGGCCGAGTACCAGAGCCACGACGACTGGGGCCCGCAGGTCGTGCCACACGGGCACTACTTCGTGATGGGCGACCACCGCAACAACAGCCAGGACAGCCGTCACTTCGGGTTCGTCCCGAAGCGCTACATCGTCGGCAAGGTGCAGGTGCGGTGGTGGCCCGTGCCCACCGCGCGCACGTTCTGACCGCCCGGCCGCCGGGCGCTACGCGCCGCCGGGCCTGGCCGTCGCGGGCTTCGACAGCGGCTCGCCGGGCTTGCCCAGGATCACCACGGCGATGACGGCCGGCTCGGTGTCGCTGGCGTTGGCCGACGTCGAGTGCACGGCCCCCATCGGCTCGAAGAACGACTGGCCGGGCCCGAGCACCTTGGCGGGCTCGCCGTTGATCGCCCAGCGGATGCTCCCCCGCACGACGTAGCCGAAGGTCGGCCCGGGATGCTGATGCGACGCGCCGACCTGTCCCGGCGGATACGTCACCTCCAGGATCGTCCCCTGCCAGCCGTCCAGGGCCGGGCTGAGGGGGTGGACGCCAAGCGATCGGCTCTGGGACGCCGGGCGCGCCGGCGCCTGCGCGAGGGCGCGATCGCGCCCCGCCACGGTCCCCACCACCACCGCTGCTCCGGCCTTGAGTACGTCACGACGTTCCATCGGTGCCTCCGCCCGGAACCCTATCACGCCCGGGTCGGCGGCGGCGGCCGTCGCGGCGTGGGCCTCACGCGTCCACGGGGCCGGTGGCGGGACGGACGGGATGCCCCTGGGCGAGGTACGTCTCGTACCAGTCGACCGTCTCGCGAAGACCCGTCTCGAGCCGGAACGTCGGCTCCCAGCCGAGGACGGTCTTCGCCTTGCCGCAGTCGAGCGCCTGCTCGGGAATTTCGTGGACCGCCTGGTTGAGCACGGTGGGCACGAGGGACGTCTTCCCCATCACGGCCAGGATCTTCTCCACCATCGCCAGCACCGTGTAGGTGTCGCCGCTGCCGAAGTTGAAGGCATGCCCCGCCAGGTCGGGCACCCGTTCGGCCAGCGCCAGGTAGGCGTCGACGGCGTCGCGGACGTAGAAGTACTCCCGCACGTAGCGCCCGTCGCTGCGGATGACCGGCGGCTCGCCGCGCGCGGCGGAGCGGATGGTGCCCGGCACGAGGCGGTTGAAGTTCAGGTCGCCGCCGCCGAACAGGTTGCCGCACCGCGTGATCGCGACCGGCAGGCGGTAGGTGTGGAAGTAGGAGAGGGCGATGAGGTCCGCGCACGACTTCGAGACGTCGTACGGGAAGCGGCCCTCGAGCGCCGTCGCCTCCGTGTAGGGCAGCACCTCCTGCTGGCCGTAGGCCTTGTCGCTCGAGGCCACCACGACGCGCGCGATGCGCGGGCCGCACGCGCGGGCCGCCTCGAGCAGGTTCCAGGTGCCGCGGACGTTCGACTCGAAGGTCGACAGCGGATGCCGCGACGCCACCCCGACGATCGTCTGCGCCCCCAGGTGGAACACGCTGTCGATCTCGTGCTCGTTCAGGGCGCGCACGAGCAGCGGGTGATCGACGAGGTCGCCGTGCACGACCGTCGTCCGCGCCGCCAGATTGGCCCGGACGAAGTGCGTGTCGGGCAGCCAGTCGCGGACGAGGCACACCACCTCGGCGCCGCGCCGGAGGAGCTCGTCCACCAGCCACGCTCCGAGCAGCCCGGTGGCGCCGGTCACGAAGACCCGGCGCCCCTCCCAGGACTTCACCACACCTTCCACGGCGCACCTCCGCTGGCCCACAGGGACTCGAGCAGCTGCCGCTCCCGGACCGTGTCCATGGGCTGCCAGAAGCCCTCGTGCTTGTAGGCCATCAGCTGGCCGTCGGCGGCGATGCGTTCGAGCGGCTCCTGCTCGAGCGAGGTCGCGTCGTCGGCGATGTAGTCGAACAGGGCGGGCTCGAAAACGAAGAACCCGCCGTTGATCCAGCCCTCGCCGGCCTGGGGCTTCTCGGCGAACTCGCGGACCTGATCGCCGTCCAGGGCGAGATTGCCGAACCGCGCCGGGGGCCGGACCGCCGTGACCGTGGCCAGCCGGCCGTGCGCCCGGTGAAAGGCCAGCAGCGCGCGGAGGTCGACGGCGCCGAGCCCGTCGCCGTAGGTGACCATGAACGTGCCGTCCTGCAGCAGGGGCCGAAGCCGACGGACGCGGCCGCCCGTCATCGTGTCGAGGCCGGTGTCGATGACGCTGACGCGCCAGTCCGGCGCGCCCGCGTTCAGGACGTCGCGGGTGCCGTCCTTCAGGTTGATGGCGAAGTCGCTGTGGTGGACGAAGAAGTTGTTGAAGTACTCCTTGATGAGCTCGCCGCGATAGCCGCAGGCGACGACGAAATCGTTCAGCCCGTGCGCGGCGTAGATGCTCATGATGTGCCACAGGATCGGCCGGCCGCCGATCTCCACCATGGGCTTGGGGCGGGTCACGGTCTCCTCGGCGATCCGCGTGCCCTTGCCTCCGGCCAGTATGACGACCCTCACTGCGACCTCCCCTCCGCGGCCGTCTCGAACGGCCGGGGCTCCGGCAGCGGCAGCAGGAACTGCCCGCCCTGCTCACGGTACCCCTGCTGCTGCGCGGCGATCTCGGCCGCCAGGTTCCACGGGAAGATCAACGCGTAGTCGGGACGCCGGCTGGCGAGGGCGTCGACCTCGAGAATGGGCACGCCGACGCCCGGCACGTAGGCCCCCACCTTGAGCGGATTGCGGTCCACGGTGAACGCGACCGCCTCCGGCCCGAGGCCGCAGAAGTTCAGGAGCGTCGTGGCCTTGGCCGGCGCGCCGTACCCGGCCACCACGCGCCCGGCGGCGGTGAGCTCGCCGACGAGCGTCCGCAGGGCGCGGCGATGGGCGTGGACGGCCTCGGCGAACTTCTCGTAGCGGCCCGCGTCCGCGAAGCCCTCGGCCCGCTCGCGGGCCACCGCATCGGAGACGGCGGCGCCGTGCCCCTCCCACGCCGCGGGGTGTCCGAAATGCGCGCGCAGCGACCCGCCGTGGATCGGCACGTGGTCCACGCGGACCAGCCGGAGTCCGGCTTCGTCGGCGAGGCGGGCCAGGGCGCCGATCGAGAAGTAGGAGAGGTGTTCGTGGTAGATGGTGTCGTATTCGAGGCGATCCAGCATCTCGGCGACATACGGCGCCTCGACCACGACCAGGCCGCGCGGGCCGATGAGCCGCCCCGCGCCGCGCAGGAAGCCGACCGGATCGTCCACGTGCGCCAGGACGTTGTTGGCCAGCACGGCCGCCGCGGGACCGTGCGCCTCGCGCAGGTCGCGGCCGGCGGCCTCGTCGAAGAACCGCGTCACCGTGTCCACGCCGCGCCCCCGGGCGATCTCGGCGACGTTGGCGGCCGGCTCGATCCCGAGCGTCCGCACGCCGTGCGGCTGGAACTCCAGCAGCAGGCTGCCGTCGTTGCTGGCGATGTCCACGACGAGGTCCCCCGGCCCGGCTCCCGTGAGCTCGACCACGTGCGCCGCGTAGGCGCGGTTGTGGACGCGCATCGTCTCCGACATTCCCGTCAGGTAGACGTAGTGGGCGAAGAGCACGCGGGGGTCGATGACGTCCGGCGTCTGCACGAGCGAGCAGGCCCGGCACACGCAGACGTCGAGCGGATAGCGGGCCTGGGCGGCCAGTTCGTCGCGGGAGCGCGGGAGGTTGTTGGCGAGCGGCATCGGCCCGAGCGCCAGGAAGGGCGCATCGAAGGGCGTCCCGCAGGCGCGGCAGGCCGTGCGCCGGGTGTGGGCGCTCATCGGCGGATTCCGGCACGGCGGCCGGAGGCCGGCGGCCAGGACGTGCAAGCCGGTGAAAGGGCGGGCAGCGCGCGGGAGCGGGTCGATGGCATCGGTGACTACTGGGTTTCGGCAGCGCGGGGCGGCCACCACAGGGCCGCGACCGCCGCCGCCCCCAGGATCAGGAACGGGAGCGCCGAGGGCGCCCCCTGGAGGAAGGGCACGTACTGCGGCGCCGTCTTGCCGATGACGGTCAGCCACGGCAGCTCCGGACCGGCCACGAAGATCCGCAGGAGCGACTCGGGGACGCTCTCACGCGCCATGGCGAGGACCCAGGCCTCCGTCACGGCCAGGACGAGCAGCCACCGGCGCAGGAGCGCGGGCAGCCGTTCGAGCACGGGCACCGCGTAGAGGAAGCAGAACGGCACGAGCGGCAGGAGGTACCGCAGGCCCGTGTTCCACTGGAGCCGCGCGAACTGGTTCGCGCTGCAGAAGAGCAGGAACCCGGCGAACAGCGCCGCGACGGCGGCGGTCTGGCGGCGGGTGAACCAGGAGGACGGCATCAGCCACGCGCCGGGAACGGCCAGCAGCAGGATGGGCGCGAAGGCGAACAGCCCGAAGCGCGGGTCGAAGAGGTTGGCCGCGACGAGGTCGGCCTGCGGCAGGCTCATGCCGCTGTAGCCGTAGACGCTGAACTCGGTGGGCGGCATGAGCGACTGCGGGAGCGTGAGCGGCCCACCGAAGGCCCACCACTGATAGGCCAGGAGCGCCGCCAGCGGCGCCGCCGCGCCGGCCCCGAATGCCGCGGCGCGGCGGACGAGACCCGCCGCGCCCGGGGGCTCGTCCGCGGCTGACCGGGTCTCGATCACCGCCCACCAGGCGAGAAAGGCGGCGGGCACGACGCCGCTGTAGTCCATCGTCACGCCGGCCCCGGCCAGGGCGCCCGCGCCGGCGAGCGTTGCCGTCGTCGCGCGTCCCCGCCAGAGCAGGACGAAGGCCGCGAACACCGCGATCCCCAGGAGATGGTTGTGGTTCAGATACGCGGTCCTGAAGAACACGGGGGTGGCGACCACGCTCAGCGCACCGTACATCGCCGCCCGGCCCGGGGCCATCCCGACATCCCCGAGGACGCGGAACATCAGCCAGCCGAGCAGCGCCGTCAGCGGGGCCATGACGCCGACGGCCGACACTGCCGCCGCGACGCCGAACTTGAGATCGAGGCCCCGCTCGCGGGCCTCGCGGAAGAAGCGCTGGCGGTTGGGCCGCGGGTCGTCGTACACGGCCGACACCTGCCCGTTCGCCGCGGCCTGGCGCCGCTTCCCCGCCGCCTCGGCCGCCGACAGGAGCGGGCGCGCGAGGAACAGCGGCAGCGCCGCCACCACCGAGGCGCCGGGATTGTTGTTGATGAAGGCGCGGCCCGACGGGGCCACGAAGATGTCGGGGTGCAGGCCGACGTACTCGTCGACGGCGAGTGACCCGTGCTCGGCCAGCGTCAGCGCCGGGTACAGCTCCCGCGAGATATTGGTCGCGAAGTGCAGCGCCAGGACGATCCACAGACTGACGGCCAGGCGCCGCCCCCGCCAGGGATCAGGGTTCGACATTCTCGGTGCGCACGACCGAGACGACGCCGGCGTCGGGCATCATCACGACGGCCTCGCCGCGGTCGTCCACGTCCACGGTCCCGGCGCACGGGTCGCTGTCGCGATCCCAGCTGGCCCGGTCGGTCCAGCACGACGTCACGTAGGTGCCGGGCGGCAGGCCCGTCATGGTGAGGATGCCGGCGCGCATCGCCCGCACCACGACCGCCATGCGGTCCCCCGTGTTCACGGCCGCGACCGGCTTGAAGCCGCTGTCGCTGCTGGACGCGCCGATCCGGACCGCGCCCGGCCGGAGGGCCCGGAAGTACTGCCGCAGGTACCAGCCGCTCGAGGAGAGCAGCGCGCGCTCGCCCGGCGGCTTCGACGGATCGAGGATGAAGTAGTGGTCGCCGTTGTCCACGCCCGGCCACGAGAGGGCGTACTGCTGCCAGGCCGAGACGTTGCCGGCAGTCAGATCCTGGTACAGCTCATCGGCGCCGGCGTTGAGCTTCTCGAGCATCGCCGTGGCGACCCCCTCCGCGCGGGAGAAGTCGCCGATGGCGGCGATGGTCTCGGCGGTGGCGCCGGAGTAGCGGTGATAGGACAGCTCCCGCACGAACGGACGCAGCTCGGTCTTCGCCCAGAGCGGCGCGAAGTACGGCAGCGCGTTGGACGCGCTGGTCACGCCGGTGGCCACGAACGACGGCGTGAAGCCCGCGTCAACGAGGCGGCGCGACGCGGCGGCGGTCGCGTCGGCGAGGCGCTCCGGCGTCCAGATCTGCGTGTTGTCGGGCTCGAGCATGATTTCCCAGGAATCGGGCACGATGCCGAACGTGTCGCGCAGATGCTGGTAGACCGCGAGCGCGAACTCCGCGTACTCCTCGGGCCGGTCGTGGTCGTAGCCGTAGCCGCGGCACAGCAGGTCGGTGAACGCCGTGTACTGGACGTTCACCCACAGCTTCTCGCCGCGGGCCTCGAGGCGGCTCGCCAGCGGCAGCACGACGTCCCGGACCTGGCTGTCGAGGTGCGTCCAGATGAACCGGCTCGGATCGAGCACGAAGGGGTCGTCGTTGTCGTTGACCGTCGAGTAGCGGGCGCAGCGCTCCTCCTCGCGGGTGATCCGTCCCGCCGCGAGCTCCGCCTTGAAGTCCCGGACGTTCTCGATCGAGGCCGGCACGCCCAGCCGTAGCCGCGTTAGGCCGAACTCCACCGCCTTGTCGAACAGCTCGTCGAGCACTTCCTGCTTGTTGTCGTATTTCGCGAGCTCGTTGACCGACGCCTGCGCGACGGTCTCCCAGCCGTGGATCGTCTGGAACCGGCTGTCCGGGTCCAGGGTGACGCGCACCTCGGCCAGCTGGTTGCGGAAGGCCGAGCCCAGCATGACGGCAATCGGCACTGCGAGGAGGGCGAAGAGCAGCGGCGAGCGGACGCGATGTGTCATCAGAGGAGCCCCGGCGACGTCAGGTCGGCTGCCAGCATCGTACAACGGGTGCGCAGTGGTTCGGCCGCCCGCGGGCCCGTGGCACGCGGATGCGCAGGCAGGCCCGCCGCCTCGGCCATCGTCTCGTCCGGCACATCCCGGCGCGCCAGCGCGCGGCGCTGCCGCGGAGCGCAGCGGCGACGGGGCCGCGCGTGCGCCGATCGCACAGACTTTCCACCGGCGCCTCCCACGATTGCACGGGGCCCCTGTGGTACGATCCCCGTTCCGATGCGCATCGCCCGGCCGCGAAGGCCACGAGGCGGCGCCGCACCCAGCGACGGCGCGGCCGGGGTGCCGTGCGGCGACCACCGAGAATATCGAGTCATATTCGAGGAAGGAGCAGGGATGGGACGCGCCATCGACCGGCCGGCAGCACGTCCACCACGGGCGGGCCCCCGATGAGCACGGTCGACACCCTGCGCACGGCCGGCGGCACGACGTCGGACGCGCCCCGTGCCGAGGACGCCACGCGCCCCGACCACGTG